>NZ_CP118955.1:1063750-1695000 GCF_029023785.1 Enterococcus faecium
CAAATATCGGTGGAAAAGCAGGACAGCAATTAGGTGCATTTGGAGAGATGATCCAAGAAGTCACTCAGATGATCCAATACTTGACAGTGACAGAATTGACGAAAGAGGTTTTGGATCGTAGCGGATATCTAGAAGACTTAAAAATCCAAAATACATTAGAAGCACAAGCACGCATCGAAAACTTGGAGGAATTTTTAACGGTCACACAAGAATTCGACAAGCAATTCGAACAGCAAAATGAAGAAGACGCTGATGCACCAGAAGAAAAACTAACGGTCTTCTTGAATGATCTGGCACTTGTTTCCGACATTGATAATTTAGAAGAAGATGCTTCCCAAGTGACATTGATGACTTTGCATGCAGCCAAAGGATTAGAATTCCCAGTTGTATTCCTGATTGGTCTAGAAGAGGGGGTTTTTCCTTTATCTCGAGCATTGATGGAAGAAAGCGAACTGGAAGAAGAACGCCGTCTCGCATATGTGGGGATCACGCGAGCAGAAGAAGCGTTGTATTTAACAAATGCTTTCTCCAGAACATTATATGGACGGACGCAATATAACCGACCTTCTCGTTTTGTAGAAGAAATCGATCAGGAGTTACTGGAAATCGAAGGCATGCGTCCTACGCCTAAAAAAACACCTGTATTCGCTAAAAAAACAGCATATAGCTATAAACAGCCAGAGACAGCGGTTGTTCCCTCTAAAAGTGCTACTGGAGGGGAAAATAACAACTGGAAACCTGGAGATAAAGTCAAACACAAAAAATGGGGTCTAGGAACAGTCGTCCGAGTAAGCGGGACGTCGAAGGATCTAGAACTAGATGTGGCTTTCCCAAGTCAAGGAGTAAAACGTCTTTTGGCTGCCTTTGCGCCAATTGAAAAAGCTTAGTAGTGGAGGGTAAATGATGGAACATGAAATGACGATTGACGAAGCTGCTAAACGAGCAGAAGAACTTCGTACAAGACTGAACCAATGGTCTCGCGAATACTACGTAGAAGATAAACCAACAGTGGAAGACTATGTTTATGATAAAGAATACGCAGAATTAGTAGCAATCGAGGAACAATATCCTGATTTGATCACGTCTGATTCTCCCACTCAACGAGTAGGCGGAAAAGTATTAGAAGGTTTTGAAAAAGTCACTCATGATATTCCGCTTTACAGTTTGAACGACGTTTTCAGCAAAGAAGAGCTGATAGCTTTTGATCAACGTGTACAAAAAGCAGTGGGACGTGTAGTTGACTATTGCTGTGAACTAAAAATAGATGGACTTTCCGTTTCTTTGCGTTATGAAGATGGAAATTTCGTGAGAGGTGCGACTCGCGGGGATGGAACTGTAGGAGAAAACATCACTGAAAACCTAAAAACTGTCCGGTCGGTCCCAATCAAATTAAAAGAACCAATGAACATCGAAGTAAGAGGCGAATGTTTCATGCCAAAACGGTCATTTGTCCAATTGAACCAAGACAGAGAAGCAGAGGGAAAAGATATCTTTGCGAATCCTCGGAACGCCGCAGCTGGTTCTTTGCGTCAGTTAGATTCTAAAATCACAGCGAAAAGAAATCTGGACACTTTTTTATACACAGTAGCTGATTTCGGTCCTATGCAAGCAAAAACCCAGTATGATGCGCTAGAAGAGCTAGAAAAAATTGGATTCCACACGAATCGGGAAAAACGTCTATGTCATTCGATTGATGAAGTGTGGTCATACATTGAAGAATATCATGACAAACGTGTGGATTTGCCCTATGAAATCGATGGAATCGTCATCAAAGTGAATGAATTCTCGCTACAAGATCAACTTGGTTTTACTGTCAAAGCACCGAGATGGGCAGCAGCTTACAAGTTTCCGCCAGAAGAAGTTGAAACGCTAATCGAAAACATCGAATGGACAGTCGGTCGAACAGGGGTAGTAACGCCAACAGCTATCATGACACCAGTCCGAGTAGCAGGAACGACAGTAAGCCGTGCCAGCCTGCATAACGGTGATTATATTAAGTTGAAGGATATCCGCTTGAAAGATACAGTTCTGATTTATAAAGCGGGAGACATCATCCCAGAAGTTTCGCAAGTCGTGTTAGATAAACGACCTAAAGACAGCGAAGAATACCAATTGCCTACACATTGTCCAGTTTGTGGAAGTGAACTTGTCCATTTGGATGAAGAAGTAGCCTTACGGTGCATCAATCCTAAATGCCCTGCTCAAATGAAAGAAGGTTTGAACCACTTTGTTTCAAGAAATGCGATGAATATCGATGGGTTGGGGCCGCGCGTACTAGAACAGATGTATGATAAAAAACTAGTAGCAGATGTTGCTGATCTTTACAAATTGACAGAAGAAGAGTTATTGACGTTGGACAAAATAAAAGAAAAATCAGCAAATAATATTTTGACAGCAATCGACAACAGCAAAGATAATTCGGTCGAGCGGTTGATTTTCGGGTTAGGAATCCGACATGTCGGAGCGAAAGCAGCAAAAATTTTAGCAGAACATTTCGGTGATCTAGAAACATTGAGTAAAAGTGACTATGAGTCGATTATTGCGCTTGATACGATCGGTGATATCATTGCCGACAGTGTAGTCACTTATTTCAGTAACGAAGAAGTCCATGAATTGATGAATGAATTAAAACAAGCAGGCGTCAATTTCGAATACAAAGGGCTTCGAAATGCCCAATTGCAAGAAGTCGAGTCTCCTTTTAAAGAAAAAACAGTAGTCCTTACTGGTAAACTAACACGATTTACTCGTGAAGAAGCAAAAGAGACGATCGAAAATCTTGGCGGGAAAGTGACTGGTAGCGTATCGAAAAAAACGGATATCGTGGTAGCAGGAGAAGATGCTGGCAGCAAGCTGACCAAAGCACAAGAATTAGGAATCGAAGTTTGGACAGAAGATCAAATGGCAGATGCATTGGCTAAAAGTCGCTCAGTAGAAGAATGAAAAATGAGTTTTTTCAGACAAATTTCAATAAACAATTTCAGACACGGCACTCTTGTGTTAAAATAGAGAGCAAAGTTTTTAACTCGTTTAGAAAGAAGGGGTAGTATGGCGATTAGTGAAGAACAAGTGAAACACGTTGCCAAATTAGCAAAACTTGCGTTCGCAGATGAAGAACTTGCAAGTTTTACCGACCAATTAGGTAAAATCATCGATATGGTTGAAATGCTGGAAGAAGTAGATACAGAAGGTGTTCCATTTACGTCGAATGTGGTTGAAACAGTAAACGTGATGCGACAAGATCGGGCGCAAGCTGGATGGAACCGCGATGAATTATTGAAAAATGTGCCGGAAACAGAAGACGGCTTTATCAAAGTACCCGCAATCATCGATAATGGGGAGGCTGGCGCATAATGACAGAATTACACAATCGTTCTCTAGAAGAACTGCATCATATGCTTGTATCGAAAGAAATCACTGTACAAGATTTGACAAAAGCAACATTTGAACGAATCAAAGAAACAGAGCCTGAGGTCGAAGCATTCATTACATTGAACGAAGAAAAAGCATTGGAACAGGCAAAAGCTTTAGATGAAAAAGGGATTGATGAAAGCAACGTCCTTGCTGGTATTCCAATTGGTATCAAGGATAATATCGTAACAAAAGATATCTTGACAACCGCTGCATCTAAGATCCTTTACAATTTTGAACCAATTTATGATGCAACGGTCATGGATAAAATCTATCAAGCAGATATGATCCCTGTTGGTAAGCTAAACATGGATGAATTTGCTATGGGTGGAAGTACAGAAACTTCTTATTTCAAGAAAACAAAAAATGCTTGGGACCCAACAAAAGTACCTGGTGGCTCTTCTGGTGGTTCTGCAGCAGCAGTTGCAGCTGGACAAATTCCAGTTTCTTTAGGTAGTGATACTGGGGGAAGTATCCGCCAACCAGCAGCTTTTAACGGCATCGTAGGGATGAAACCTACTTATGGCCGTGTCTCACGTTTTGGTTTGATTGCCTTTGCTTCATCTCTTGACCAAATTGGACCAATGACCCGTACGGTGAAAGATAATGCATTAGCATTGACAGCTATCAGCGGTTATGACGAAAAAGACGGTACTTCTTCAGGCGTTTCAGTTCCTAATTTTGCAGAGGGACTGACAGGCGACATCAAAGGAATGAAGATTGCTTTACCTAAAGAATACTTAGGCGAAGGTGTAGCCCCTGGCGTAAAAGAAGCTGTATTGAAAGCAGCAGAAACATTCCGTTCATTAGGTGCTGTTGTGGAAGAAGTCAGCTTGCCTCATTCAAAATACGGTGTGGCTGTTTATTATATCATTGCCTCATCAGAAGCAAGTTCCAACTTGCAACGATTCGATGGTATCCGCTACGGTTATCGCTCTGAAAATGTGAAATCATTAGATGATGTATATGTCAACTCACGTTCAGAAGGATTCGGTGAAGAAGTAAAACGCCGTATCATGTTAGGTACATTCTCCTTAAGTGCGGGTTATTATGACGCTTACTTCAAAAAAGCAGGACAAGTCCGTACATTGATCAAACGAGATTTTGAAAAAGTCTTTGCAGATTATGACTTGATTATCGGGCCATCTTCACCAACAGTGGCATTCGGAATCGGTGAAAACATTAACGATCCAATCACAATGTACATGAGTGACATCTTAACGATCCCTGTCAACTTGGCTGGACTTCCAGGTATGTCTGTACCGGCAGGATTGTCAGAAGGATTACCAGTTGGATTGCAGATCATCGGTAATTATTTTGATGAAAAAACGATGTATCAAGCGGCATATGCGTTTGAACAAGCAACAGAATTCCACACACAACAACCAGCTATTTTAGGAGGGAAAGACGAATGAATTTTGAAACAGTCATTGGACTAGAAGTCCACGTCGAGTTAAAAACCAACTCAAAAATTTTCTCTCCAGCGCCAGCTCATTTTGGTGCAGAACCAAACAGCAATACAAACGTGATCGACTGGGGTTATCCAGGCGTGCTGCCAGTAATGAATAAAGCTGCGCTGGAATTCGGGATGAAAGCAGCTTTGGCATTAAACTGTGAAATCTCTAAAGATACTCATTTTGACCGGAAAAATTACTTTTACCCAGATAATCCAAAAGCATATCAAATTTCCCAATTTGATCAACCAATCGGTCATGACGGATGGATCGAAATCGAAGTAGAAGGTAAAAAGAAAAAAATCCGGATCGAACGTGTCCATTTAGAAGAAGATGCTGGAAAAAACATGCATGGTATTGGCGGTTATTCTTACGTTGATTTGAACCGACAAGGCACGCCTTTGATCGAAATCGTTTCTGAAGCTGATATGCGTTCACCAGAAGAAGCATACGCTTATCTAGAAGCATTGCGATCAATTATCCAATTTACAGAAGTCAGCGATGTGAAAATGGAAGAAGGCTCTATGCGCTGTGATGCCAATATTTCTCTTCGCCCTTATGGACAAGAAGAGTTCGGTACGAAAGCAGAATTGAAAAACTTGAACTCTTTATCTTTCGTGAAAAAAGGTTTAGCTTTTGAAGAAAAACGTCAAGCAAAAGTTCTTCTTTCAGGAGGAGAAATCCAACAAGAAACACGCCGTTTTGACGAAACAACGAATAAAACAGTTTTGATGCGTGTCAAAGAAGGGTCTAGTGATTATCGTTACTTCCCAGAGCCTGATATCCCGAAATTCGTGATCGATGACGAATGGATTCAAAAAGTAAAAGCTAGTTTGCCTGAGATGCCAGCTTCTCGTCGCGAACGCTATATCCGTGAGTTTGGTCTTCCAGAGTATGACGCAATGGTATTGACACTTACAAAAGAAATGTCTGATTTCTTTGAAGCTGTTTTGGAAAATGGTGCAGATGCCAAGCAAGCATCTAACTGGTTGATGGGTGAAGTTTCTGCTTACTTGAACAGTGAGAAACTGGAATTAGCTGAGACAAAATTGACACCTGAGAACTTAGCAGGAATGATTCGTTTGATCGCCGATGGAACGATCAGCTCAAAAATCGCCAAAAAAGTCTTCCGTGAATTGATCACAAATGGCGGAGAAGCCCAAGAAGTAGTTGAAAAAAATGGTTGGGTGCAATTATCTGATCCGAACAAACTACTGCCAATCATTAATGAAATTTTGGATAACAACCAACAATCTGTCGATGATTTCAAAAATGGAAAAGATCGTGCGGTTGGCTTCCTAGTCGGTCAAATCATGAAAGCAACTAAAGGACAAGCAAATCCTGGTGTCGTGAATAAGCTACTTAAAGATGAATTAGCGAAACGATAGAGGCTGAAAATGAAAAAAGCACGCGTAATTTATAACCCCACCTCGGGAAAAGAATTATTGAAAAAAAATTTGGCGGATATCCTACAGGCATTAGAAGAAGCAGGATTTGAAGCCAGCGCCTATGCAACTACACCAGAACCTGATTCAGCCAAGAATGAAGCACGTAGAGTCGCAGAACTAGGTTTTGATCTAGTAGTGGCAGCTGGTGGCGATGGCACAATCAACGAAGTGGTTAATGGAATCGCTCCGCTTGAACACCGTCCTAAAATGGCCATCATCCCAGCTGGTACAACGAACGACTATGCTCGAGCATTAAAAATTCCTAGAGATAATATTAAAGCAGCAGCAGAAGTGATCAAAAAGCATCAAACCGTAAAAATGGACATCGGCCTTTCTGATAACAGTTACTTCATCAATATCGCTGCCGGTGGCTATTTGACAGAATTGACTTATGAAGTTCCATCAGAACTAAAGAGTATTTTTGGTTATCTTGCTTATCTTGCAAAAGGAGCAGAGATGCTCCCTCGAGTAAAGCCCATCAAAATGCGCTTGAAGTATGATGAAGGGGAATATATCGGAAATGCTTCGATGTTTTTCCTAGGGCTGACGAACTCTGTTGGAGGATTCGAACAGATCGCGCCAGATGCCAAATTGGATGATGGGAAGTTTTCTTTAATCATTGTGAAGACAGCAAATATCTTTGAGATCTTGCATATTGCGGCACTCATGCTAAATGGCGGTCGTCATGTCGATGATCCAAGAGTAATCTATACCAAAACAAGCAGTTTGTTCGTCGAAACAGAAGATGATATCAATCGACCAGTAATGATCAACTTAGATGGTGAATATGGTGGGGAAGCACCGATGCATTTCCAAAATCTTCATCAGCATATTGAGTTCTTTGCCAATACCGATCAGATTCCTGATGAAGCAATCACAGGCACAGATGAAGAAGAATTAGAGGTTGTCAGCAAAGAATTCGTAAAAGAAGTCGAACGTTTAACGGATGAAGATATCGACGGTGACGGAAAAATAGCAGACGAAACACCTAATCAAAAGAATTAATCAAAAGCCGGTGCTGAACGTAGTAAGGTCAGTGCCGGTTTTAGTTGTGTAATTAGCTGATTTATAGTAGAGTTCAGTAGGATTGAAAAATAGGCTTAAAGGAGCAAAATATGACAGAACAGCAAATAGTAAAGAAAAACGAACGATATACAGTCGAAATCGTCGACTTGAGTTATGAAGGAATGGGGGTAGCAAAAATCGATGGTTATCCATTATTTATCGAAAATGCACTCCCTGGAGAAGAAGTAGAAATACTAGTAGTGAAAGCAGGCAATAAGTTTGGATATGGAAAAGTCGAAACATTTATTACACAATCACCTGATCGTCAGCCTGTAGAAAACAATGCATTACTTCGCACAGGTATCGCACCTTTAGCCCATTTGAAGTATGAACAACAGCTTGTCTTCAAACAAAAACAAGTAGAGCATGTAATGGCGAAGATTGCTAAGATGCCAGAAGTTCCTGTACTTCCAACGGTCGGAATGGCAGAACCATTTGGCTACCGTAATAAAGCACAGATCCCTGTTCGCCGTATCGATGGACAGTTAGCCACCGGTTTTTACAAAAAGAATAGCCATGATCTAGTCCCTATCGAAGATTTTTATATCCAAGATCCTGTCATCGATCAAGCAATCAAAGTAGTCAGAGATATCTTGCAACGGTTCCAAGTACGAGGATATAATGAAGAAAAAAATGAAGGACAGCTTCGTCACATCATTATCCGTCGTGGTCATTATTCCCATGAAATGATGGTCGTTTTAGTTACTCGTAAAGAAAAATTCTTTAAATCCAAGGAAATTGCTGAAGCCATTCATGAAGAATTGCCAGAAGTGGTTTCGGTCATCCAAAATATCAATGAAGAAAAAACAAATGTGATTTTAGGAGACAAAGAAAAAGTTTTATACGGCAGAGACTATATCGAAGATCAGCTATTAGGAAAAACCTATCGAATCTCAGCGAAGTCATTTTATCAAGTAAATACTCAACAAGCAGAGTATTTGTACCAAACAGCCATCGAATTTGCCGAGTTGGATAAAAAAGACATTGTGATCGATGCTTATTCAGGAATAGGTACAATCGGATTGTCTCTAGCTGACAGAGTAGATAAGGTATATGGGATGGAAGTTATTCCAGAAGCAATTGAAGATGCACAGTTCAATTCCTTAAATAATAAAATCGAAAATGTTCATTATGAAGTCGGAAAAGCAGAAAAAGTCATGAAAAAATGGCAAGAAAAAGGGGTCAAACCATCTGTGATCGTAGTAGACCCTCCACGTAAAGGATTAGATCATCATTTTATTGAATCAGCAATCGAAATGTCACCAGAACGAATCGTCTATATCTCTTGTAATCCAGCAACTTTTGCAAGAGATGCTAAGTTATTGGCAGAAGCAGGTTATGTTGTGAAGAAAGTTCAGCCTGTAGATCTTTTCCCGCAAACCCATCATATCGAATTAGTCGCTTCATTCGTTAAAGGAGAATAAAAATGGACCAAAAAGAAAAAATGAAAGAATTGATCAAAAAGAAACAAGGTGGAGGCCGATCCAAACAAATGGAAACACCTAAGAATGATCGTAAAAACATGAGAAAAGGCCCTAAAATCTTTAATAAATAGACGTGCTAAAGAAAGACTAAGAAGCGTTAACTTTTGTTATTGTTTCTTAGTCTTTTTAGTTAGTCTACATTATTTTGGCGATTTGCCAATAAGGACTGATGAGTTGTGCAAAATCAAATCTGGGTCAGAATGAACGTCATTCTGTCTCAGATTTTTCGTTATTTCAATTTGATTAACTGATTGATCAAAAAGATTTTTATTTTCATATTCTCAAATGATTCAACACTAAATATACATGTTTGACGCGGAAATTATTATTCGATTTGGGCGGCATCAGGGGGGATGACGACGTAGCAGACCCATTATTTTACTCAAGAAAATGTCCGTGCCTATTATTTAGAATACGATAGTGAACGTGCTGGGAGTTTTGTTCATTTAGAGAAAGTCTCTGAAGATAAATTAGTTGTCTTAGATTTTGACTGCAATGAAAAATGGCGAACTGGAAGAGCACCAGCAAGTGATTGACCGGATCTACGAAGCGACACGATATCTGCCTTTGGATCGTTTGTGCTTAAGTCCTCAATGTGGATTTGCTTCAACAGAAGAAGAAAATGTTTTGTTTGAAGAACAATGGAAAAAATTTCTTTTGTCAAAAGCATTGCAGAAGAAGTTTGGGGAAAATCATTAAATCATCTAGGAGAGCTTGATAGGAAATAACACTATGGTATAATCAGAATGCTTAATACTAACTACTGAGGGAGCCTTATGAAAAAGAAAATTCTTAAATTTATCGGATGGTTCTTCGGAATCATTCTTGGGATCACGTTTGCAATCTTTCTTGCCTTCCAGCTTTCCCCCAGACCTGGAGCATTCTTGATCAACCATATGTTTTCAAATACTGTTCAAATCACTGATAAAAAAACGTTCGATCAAGCAGAAAAAAACGTGGCGAAAAAAACAGATTTGACGTATGAGTCCAAGTATAAAGAGAATACCTATGACATCTACTATCCAAAAAACAGCAAGGGGCCTGTTCCTGTTCTATTTTGGGTACATGGTGGAGGATTCGTCGGCGGAGATAAATCGGGTGTCAAAGAATTTGCGACAAAATTAGTTTCAGACGCCAACATCGCAGTAGTTGCGATGAATTATGAATTAGCGCCTGATTCAGAATACCCTAATCAAGTTCTTCAAGTGAATGAACTGATCAAAGATTTATTAGCTGAAGAAAAAGACGACAAATTGCTAGACATGGAACAACTATTTTTTGGTGGAGATAGTGCAGGTTCACAAATCGCATTGCAATATGCAGCTATACAAACGAATGACGCGTATGCTAAACAAATGAAAATCAAACAGCTACTTCCAAAAGATAGTCTGAAAGGAACCATTTCTTATTGCGGACCTGTTGATTTGAAGCTAACAGCACAGCAGCATTCGGATGATCGATTTATGAAGTTTTTCGTCAAAACCGTTGCGTGGTCGTTGATTGGAACAAAAGATTGGAAAACGAGTGAGCAATTGAAAGAAGCCAGTGTGGCTGACCATGTTTCTAAGGAATTTCCGCCAACGTATATAACTGACGGAAATGCTTACTCATTCCAAGAACAAGGTCAAGCATTAGAAAACCGATTGACAGAATTAAAAGTACCCGTGCAATCCTTGTTTTATACAGATACAAAAAAAGAGATTACTCATGAATATCAATTTGATTACACGTTAAAAGAATCGCAAAATTGTTACCAGCAGACATTGGATTTTGTGAATAAGTATAAGTAAGAGGCTGTGATCCTGCCGTTTAGTTTTGAGTATGAAGAAACTAAGCGGCTTTTTCACAACCTCTTTTTCAATATCTTTTTGTTCTTGGGATAAAACTATCCCGAACAATCAATCGCGCAGGATAAGTCAAAATGATCGGTTCATCACGTATACCGTCAATTCGCTCCAACGCCATTCGAACAGCTGCTTGCCCAATTGATTTTGCATTGATTTGAACACTGGTCAAGCTAGGGGAGAGGTTTGCAATTGTCTCGATATTATCGAAGCTTGCTACAACAATCTCTTCTCCAATTTGGATGTTTTTTTGCTTCAATGCCCGATAGACACCGATTGCCAGTGGATCGCTCCCGACAAGAATGGCAGTAGGAAGAGGGGATTCATTTTCTAATAGATCAGTCGCAAGTACCTCACCTTGTTTTTCTGTCCAGCCACCTAGACGATAAGACATATATTTTTCTAAGTGATGATCGATCATAAAATGCTGATAGGCACGCATCCTCTTTTCGTTTATAGAAATCTGCTTCCCACCGAATTCATCCATATCGACTTTATATCCCCCGATATAGGCTATTCTTTTATGACCATTTTCTAAGAACAATTCCAGTACGGTTTTAGTCATCCGTTCAAGATCTGCATACACCATATCGACCTCTTGCTGGATGTCAGGGTTATCCACGACGACTATTTGCATGTTTTGTTTTAACAAAGCGGTAATCGATTCTTTCGTAACAGTCCCAACAACGATCACCGCACCTAACTGATCTAGATCTTCCCATTGTTTAGGATTATCAGATAGATTATAGATTCGATTCATCCCTAAATGCAGACGTCGAGCTTCTTCTTCCATCCCTACTCGCAAATGTTTGTAATAGACATCCTGTTCTTCGCTCGCTTTGCCGATCGTAGAGATCACACCAATCGAAGGCATTCTCTTTTTGATATATTTACGAGTACTGATGTCATAATTCAACGCAGCAGCTGCCTCTACTATCCGTTGCCGAGTAGCCTGAGCCACATGGATCGTCTGATCGTTATTCAACACGCGGGAAACTGTAGCAGGAGAGACATTTGCCTTTCGTGCGACATCTCTAATTCCAACCATTTTTACACACTCCTCAAAAAAATAAAAAATTTCTATTGACAAAATTGTTTAGTAAACAGTATACAGGAATTATAAAAAAAGTAAACGGTTTCCGTTTTGATGGGAGTGAAATGATGGATATTACGCATAGAAAAACAGATAAAAATTTCATCTTATTTGATGAAAATAGCCGAGTCTTCCATTTACGAAATACATTTCTTTCTTATCTGATAAAGATAGAAGAAAGCAATGTATTGGCGCATATTTATTTTGGCAAACCAGTCAAGCAGTACAAAGACAATAAAAATTATCCCCGAAGAGATCGTGGATTTTCAGGAAATGTTCCCTTAAATCCTGACCGGTCTCTGTCGAAAGATACACTACCGCAAGAATACTCTTCTCATGGCAGCATGGACTTTCGAACGCCCGCATCGATCATTCAGCGCAAGAATGGGTCAGACTTACTGGATCTGAGATATGACAGCCATTATATTACAGATGGGAAGCCATAGATCGAAGGCTTGCCTCAAACTTATGTGATGGACAAGTCAGAGGCACAAACGTTGATGATTTCACTTAAGGATAGAGAAACAGCGATTTATTTCGATTTGTTCTATACCATATTTACTGATAGAGCAGTGATCACACGATCTGTAAAGATAAGAAATGAAACCGGAGAAACAATCAAACTAGAAAAAGCAGCTAGTTTCCAGCTAGACTTTGCCCATACTAGGCGATTTGATGAAGTCATTGCTTTGCCAGGAGCACATGTCAATGAAAGACAGATTTCACGGCAATCTGTTTTATCTGGAACAAAAGTATTTGAAAGCCGTCGAGGAACGAGCAGTCACCATATGAATAACTTTATTGCTTTAGTTCATCATCATACGACAGAAAATACTGGAGAAGCGATCGGACTTCAATTTGTTTATTCCGGCAACCATTCTTTCGAACTTGAAAAAGATCAAATCAATCAATTGAGAGTCGTCGGTGGGATCAACAGCCATCGTTTTTCGTGGGAATTGAATGCAGGCCAGTCTTTTCAAACACCTGAAATGATCCTTTCTTACTCAAGTCAGGGATTGAACAAAATGAGTCAGATCCACCATGAGTTGCTACGTGAAAGAATCGCAAGAGGTCGTCATCAATTTGCTGAACGGCCGATTCTGGTCAATAACTGGGAAGACACTTACTTTGACTTCAATAGTGAAAAAATCAAGGCGATCATTGATGAAGCAAAGGAGCTAGGCATCGAAATGTTCGTATTAGATGATGGCTGGTTTGGAAAAAGAGATGCGGACAATTCTTCATTAGGAGACTGGTTCGAGTATGAAGGCAAGTTGACAAATGGATTACGTGAAATAGCAGATTATGCTCATAGCAAAGGGGTGAAATTTGGTTTATGGTTTGAACCTGAAATGATCTCGGTTGATTCTGAACTGTATCGAACACATTCTGATTTTCTTATGCAGGAGCCAGGTAGAATGCCTTCTGCTTCCAGATCACAACATGTACTGGATTTTACAAGGTTAGATGTTCGGCAGACGATTGAGAAACAAATGAGAAAGATTTTAGATACGATTCCTCTTGACTACATCAAATGGGATATGAACCGTTCGCTTTCAGATGTCTATTCGATTACCCTTGACCCACAGAGACAAGGAGAAGTAGCGCATCGTTATATGCTCGGGCTTTATGAACTACTTGAACATTTGACAACTGATTATCCGGAAATCTTATGGGAAGGCTGTTCTGGTGGAGGTGGACGGTTTGATGCCGGGTTTATTTATTATATGCCGCAGTCATGGACAAGTGATAACACGGATGCAGTGGAGCGTATGAAAATCCAATATGGAACAAGTCTTGCTTATCCGATTTCGTCCATCACAGCTCATGTATCAGCTGTGCCAAATCATCAGACCGACAGATCTACTTCGTTGAAAACAAGAGGAGAAACAGCTATGAGCGCTGTTTTTGGTTATGAACTGGATTTGACAAAGTTGTCTCCTGAAGAAAAAAAGCAAGTCAAAGACCAAATTATATCCTATCAAACGATTCGTCCGGTGATCCAGTATGGCCATTATTATCGTTTGGCGAGTCCTTTTGAAGAAAATATTGCCGCATGGATGTTTGTGTCTCCTAAACAAGATGAAGCTATTGTGTTTTTAGGGAGGATACTAGCTTCAGCTCAACCAGCGTTCCATGAAGTATATCTGATGGGGTTAGATGATGAGGCACTTTATCAGGAACAGACCTCGAAGCGGATATTTTCGGGGGCCGAATTGATGACAGTTGGACTTTACTTCCCCGATTTTCAAGGTGATTTCCAAACAGAACTGCTTCATTTCAAAAAGTTATGAGAGAGAAGGAAAAAAGTATGAAAGCAAATATAAAATGGTTAGATGATCCACAAGTTTTTAGAGTGAACCAATCAAATGCACATAGCGATCATGTTTGCTATGCAACAAGGGAAGAAGTAGAAACCACATCCTCCCTTAAACAGTCTTTAAATGGAACATGGCGTTTTTGTTATTCGCCAAATCCTTCGGTACGTCCAAAAACATTTTATAAAAAAGATTTTGATGCCTGTTCTTTTGATGAAATCACTGTTCCTAGTCATATTGAATTAGCAAATTATGACAAGATCCATTACATCAATACGATGTATCCGTGGGAGGGACATGTATTTCGCCGTCCCCCTTTCACGACAAGCCCTGAGAAAGAGGCGGAAGGGATCTTTTCAGCTGCTAAAGACAATCCGGTTGGTTCGTATTTGACGACTTTTCGATTAGAAGAAGGTCTAAAGGGAAAACAAATCTCGATTCATTTTGCTGGTGTAGAACAAGCAATGTTTATTTGGTTGAATGGTCATTTTATCGGGTATGCCGAAGATTCGTTCACTCCGTCTGAATTTGATTTAACACCTTATTTGGAAGAAGAAAATATTCTAGCTGTGGAGGTTTACAAAAGAAGTACAGCTGCATTCTTGGAAGATCAGGACTTTTTCCGATTTTTTGGGATCTTCAGAGATGTCTTCTTAGTTGCTCGAGGACAAAACCATTTAGAAGATCTTTGGATCAAACCTCGCTTAGATGACAAATGTCAAAATGGCAAACTTGAAGTAGATTTGTCTTTTGAGCAAGTAGCCAAAAACAGTCAGCTGAATGTAGCGATACTAGATCCTGATGGGAAGGAAATCTATCAACAGCAATATCCGTTAAAAGAGCAAATGACGATTCGCATCGATGGATTTGAAAATGTGGCACTGTGGGGGCATTTTCAGCCCAATTTATATAAGCTTGAATTGGAGACGATAGACGAAGAAAAAAGAGTAACAGAATATATTGACTATTCCTTCGGTTTTCGTAAAATCGAAATCAAAGATAAAATCATATACTTCAATGGAAAACGGATGATTATCAACGGGGTAAATCGACATGAGTGGCATCCGAAAAAAGGACGCGCCATCACTATAGAAGATATGGAAAAAGATTTGGCTATCATAAAAAATGCAAAGATCAACGGCGTACGGACATCTCATTACCCCAACCAGATCACTTGGTATTATTTATGCGACCAAGCAGGAATCCATGTGATGGCGGAAACGAACCTCGAATCCCATGGCTCATGGCAAAAAATGGGCGCATTTGAGCCTTCTTACAACGTACCAGGTGCAGTACCTCAGTGGCAGGCGGCTGTTCTTGATCGAGCAAAAACGAATTTCGAAACATTAAAAAACCATCCAAGTATTCTTTTTTGGTCTCTTGGAAATGAATCCTATGCGGAAGTAAACATTCGACAAATGAACGATTACTTCAAAAAAGTAGACCCCGATCGACTTGTCCATTATGAAGGGAATTTTCCAAATCCAGCATTCGAAGATTCGATTTCAGATGTAAAAAGCTGCATGTATGCGCCACCAGAAGAGATCATTGACTACCTTGAAAATAAAGCGGAAAAACCGTTCATCCTATGCGAGTATATGCATGACATGGGGAATTCGTTAGGTGGAATGGATTCTTACATGACGTTGCTTGATCGTTATGAAATGTACCAAGGAGGCTATATATGGGATTTTAAAGATCAGGCAATCCAAGTGACTGATCCAATCACAGGCAGAGAAGTGATGCGCTATGGCGGTGACTTTGACGATAAACCAAGTGACTATGAATTCTCAGGGAATGGGATCGTTTTTGCAGATGGACAAGAAAAACCCGCCATGCAGGAGGTAAGATATTATTATGAAAAATACAGTAAATAAAAGTCATATGGATACGGAAAAAGTTGCAATCGTCTTCGGCGACTGTACATTAGGTGTCAAATCGGGGAATACGCATTATATTTTTTCTTATACAAGAGGCGGACTGGAATCGCTCAATAAAAACGGAAAAGAATGGCTATACCGGGAAACACTTCCAGTTTTTTGGCGAGCAACGACCGATAATGACAGAGGTAGCGGATTTGGATTTAAATCCGGTATGTGGTTAGGAGCCGGATTGTATCCAAAAGTCAAAGAAATAGAAGTACTGGTGGACAATAAAAAGATCGATTTGCCGATTGCTCCAGTAAATAATCAATATTCAAGTAATGAATACGCTGAAACGGTTGAAATTATTTTTACACTGGAAATCAACACAGTACCAAAAACCCAAGTGACAATTTCCTACCAAATCGCTGGAGAGGGTAAAATGCTTGTCAATATGCATTATTATGGACAAAAAGGATTACCGGAATTACCCGCATTGGGTTTAAGGTTCATTATGCCAACGAAAGCAAAATTTTTTGAGTATGAAGGCCTATCAGGGGAAACATATCCGGATCGGATGGCTGGTGGTGTCGAAGGTATTTATAAAGTGGCAGGACTCCCCGTTTCCCCATACCTTGTTCCCCAAGAATGCGGCATGCATATGGAAACGAAATGGGTAGAACTAACAAGAAATCAAACGTTGGATAATACGGATAAAGATCAAGAAGATTTTTCGTTGCGATTTGAACAGCAGGATACGCCATTTGCTTTTTCCGCTTTACCATTCAAAGCAGAAGAACTGGAACAGGCAACACATATAGAAGAACTACCGCCAGAAAGACGAACGGTTCTTACGATTTTTGCAAAAGTAAGAGGAGTCGGGGGTATCAATAGCTGGGGAGCGGATGTTGAGTCACCTTACCGAATCAGCAGCGAAGAGGACCATGAAATCGGCTTTATTATTCAGTAGCAATCTTTAGATTATTATTTGAAAAACGGAGTTTACAAGACAAAGCTGCTTTATTCTATATGTCATGAACAAGAGAGTAAAAAAGTTCTCAGATACTTTTGTTCATGACTATTTTCTTCAATAAAACCAATTGTTATTTTTCTGAAAAACAAAGTTAATTATCAGAAAATTAAAAAAGTTTCATAAAAATGATTGACAGTCGATTTTTTTATGTCTATACTAGGTACAATTCTTACATCAGTTTGGAGCGATTTTTTATGAAATCTAGAAAACTTACAAAACTGAATACGTATTACTTTAGCTATTTTAGATAGGTTTGTATTCATGACTTCGTGGGTACAAACAAACCAGGTTTGTATCTATGATGGCTAAAGATTTTTAAACACGACTTACAGCCACGTAGAGAAATTCATCTATAGTGGCTATTTTATATTTTTGCAGCGCTTTTTAAGGCTCGTTGAAGATGTTCACTGTAGAGGCAATTTCCTACAGGGACATCTTTTTTTGTTGATTATCTGGGTCATAAGTAGGAAAGAAGGAGCGAAAATGAGAACAACAGGACACGGTCATTTAGTAGGAATTAATGTAAAACCACCTTGAAAAAGTAGAGAAAATCAGCCAAGATAGATAAGTAAACAAAAGAAAGCGGGAAAAACAATGATAGTAATTATGAAAAAAGAAGCAACGGAAGAACAAATAAAAAAAGTCGTCGATCATATCGAAAAAGAAGGATTCAAAGTCTCAATCGATCAAGGAACAGAACGAGTAGTGATTGGACTAAAAGGTGATACGCGAAGTTTACAAGAAGGAGCATTTACACGCTATGAAGGAGTAGAAAATGCTGTGCGTATTTTAAACACATACAAATTGACTTCTCGAGAATTCCATCCTGGCAATACAGTCGTGGATGTAGACGGAGTAAAAATTGGTGACGGCAGTTTCGTGACGATGGCTGGTCCTTGTTCTATCGAAGGATTAGACCAAATCAGAGAATGTGCGCGAATGGCCAAAGCCGGGGGCGCAAAAATTCTGCGAGGTGGTGCCTTCAAACCACGTACTTCTCCGTATGCTTTCCAAGGTTTAGAAGAAGAAGGATTGAAATACATCCGTCAAGCGGCTGATGAATTTGGAATGAAAGTGATTACTGAAGTGATGGATGAAGGGCATATCGACATGGTGGCTGAGTACAGCGATATCCTACAGATTGGCGCACGTAATATGCAAAATTTTAAACTGCTATCTGCTGTCGGTAAAACAGGTAAACCTGTTGGATTGAAACGTGGAATTTCCGGTACGATCAATGAATGGCTTAATGCTGCAGAATACATTGCAGTCGAAGACAAATCTCCTGTCATTTTTATCGAACGTGGGATTCGGACTTACGAAACAGCGACACGTAATACGTTTGATTTAAGTGCTGTCCCATTGATGAAAAAATTAACTCATTTCCCTGTGATTGTTGATCCAAGTCATGGTACAGGAATTTGGGAACTTGTACCACCAATGGCTCGTGCGGGTGTGGCAAGCGGAGCAGATGGCATGATCGTAGAGATCCATCCTGATCCTGCAAATGCTTGGTCAGACGGTCCCCAATCGTTGAATGAAAAGACTTACTCACGCATGATGAAAGAAGTTGCGATCATGAAAGAAGCAATGGAAAAGATTCAGACACTCGATTAATTCCAGCTTTTTAAAAGAAAGAAGTGAAATGAATGCTTACTGTACATGTTGATAACCAAAAATACGATATTCATATTGAAAAAGGCGCACTAGAACAGGCTGGATCATGGCTTCAAACGATTTGGAGACCTCAAAAAGTAGCTGTGATCACTGATACAAACGTTGCTCCACTATATGCAGAAAAAATCATGTTCCAATTGAGACAAGCTAATTTTGAACCAGTCCTTTCAATCGTACCGGCGGGTGAGACCAGTAAATCTTTAGAACAAGCAGCTGAGTTATACGATTTTTTAGCAGATAATGATTTTACCCGCAGCGATGGGATACTTGCACTTGGTGGAGGAATGGTGGGTGATCTAGCCGCATTCGTGGCCTCGACGTTCATGCGTGGGATCCATTTCGTTCAAATTCCGACTACGCTACTTGCACAAGTAGATTCTAGTATTGGCGGGAAGACAGCAGTCAATACAAACAAAGCGAAAAACCTTGTCGGAACATTTAGCCAGCCAGCTGGTGTATTGATTGATCCTGAGGTTCTAAAAACTTTGCCGGTACGTCGTTTACGAGAAGGAATCGCTGAAATCATCAAATCAGCAGCTATAGCAGATGCAACGCTTTGGAAACAGCTGAACGAGCTGAAAGACGAAAAAAATCTTCTGGAACATGCTGTTCCAATCATTACTGCTACGTTGGAAATCAAACGAAAAGTAGTGGAAGAAGATGTCTTTGACCAAGGAAATCGACTTATTTTAAATTTTGGTCATACAATTGGCCATGCAATTGAAAATACAGCAGGATATGGGGTAGTCAGTCATGGAGAAGGAGTAGCTATTGGAATGGTAGCCATCACTTCTCATGCAGAAAAAATCGGCTTGTCTCCAACTGGATCGACAGCTGCTTTAGAAAGGATACTTCAAAAATTCCATCTGCCGATTACGTATGATCTAAGTCATCCAGATGAATTATTCCACGCGATAACCCATGATAAGAAAGCAAGAGGAAGCCAATTGAATATCATCTTGCTAGAAAAGATTGGGCAAGCAAAAATCGTTCCTGTTCCCACAGAGACATTCAAAGATTACTTAGGAGGACTGTAAGATGCGTTATATGACTGCGGGAGAATCCCATGGACCAGAATTAACAGCGATTATTGAAGGACTACCAGCAGGATTACCTCTGTCAGAAGAAGAAATCAATCACGAACTCGCTCGCAGACAAGCTGGTTACGGCAGAGGAGGAAGGATGAAGATCGAAAAAGATCGTGTTCGGATCACGTCTGGCATCCGTCACGGCAAAACAATTGGTTCACCTGTCACTTTAGTGGTAGAAAATAAAGATTGGAAAAATTGGACAACTGTCATGTCTGTAGCAGAAGTGCCTGAAAAAGACCAATCACTGCGGCGAGTTGCACGTCCGCGTCCAGGACACGCGGATTTGGTAGGCGGTATGAAATACCATCATCGAGATCTTCGGAATGTGCTTGAACGGTCCTCTGCAAGAGAGACGACCATGCGTGTAGCAATCGGCGCAATTGCCAAGAAAATTCTGGAAGAACTTGACATCATCGTAGCAGGACACGTGATTTGTCTTGGTGGAATCCAAGCAGAAATACCTGGAAATATCTCGATTCAAGAAATCAAAGAAATTTCTGAAGCGTCAGAAGTACGAGTTGTTGATCCAGCAGTTGAGCAAAGAATAAAAGATTTGATCGATCAGACAAAGAAAAATGGAGATACGATCGGAGGAATTGTAGAAGTGCTCGTTGGAGGTGTTCCAGCTGGATTAGGAAGCTACGTACAATGGGACACGAAGCTAGATGCCAAAATCGCACAAGCTGTGGTTAGTATCAATGCTTTTAAAGGCGTAGAATTTGGGGTCGGATTCACTTCTGGTTCATTACCAGGCTCAGAAGTGATGGATGAGATCCTATGGGAAGAAGAAAGAGGCTATTTCCGACGTACCAATAATCTAGGCGGCTTCGAAGGCGGAATGACCAATGGCGAACCACTTGTCATTCGCGGGGTCATGAAACCCATCCCTACATTGTACAAGCCACTTCAAAGTGTTGATATCGATACAAAAGAACCTTACAAAGCAAGTGTAGAACGTTCGGATAGTACAGCAGTTCCTGCAGCTAGCGTCGTTGCGGAAAATGTTGTAGCCACTGTGGTAGCGACAGAGCTATTGTCAAAATTCCCAAGTGATTCGCTTGTTGAGTTGAAAGTTGCAGTGAAGGAGTACCGTGACTACTTGAAACATTATTAAAAAGGGGGCAAATAAGATGGCACAACATGTTTTTATCGTGGGGCTTGGACTGATTGGTGCTTCTATGGCACTTTGTATTCGTCAGACCAATCCAGAACTGATAGTAGTTGGTTGGGATAGTCAGTCAAAAACCCGTGAGCAAGCAATAGAACAGCAGATCGTTGATTACGTTGCAAATGATTTTGAAACAGGTGCAGAACAAGCAGACGTTATCTTATTAGCCGTTCCCGTCCGTACAACCTTAGCTTATCTTGCTGTCCTTGAAAGAATCAACTTGTCTGATCACGTCATCATTACGGATGTCAGCAGTACGAAGCAGCAAGTCGTGACATCCGCTGAGCAGAAAAATCTTCGGTTTGTCGGTGGACATCCAATGGCTGGCTCTCATAAATCAGGTATACAGGCAGCAGATGCTAAACTATTTGAAAATGCCTATTACATCTTTACACCTTTGGAAAAGACGAAAAAAGATGTTGAAAAACTGCAAGAACTATTTTGCGGAACCAAAGCAAAATACGTAACTCTTACAGCAAGAGAACATGACCGTATAACAGGAATGCTAAGTCATTTTCCACATATTCTGGCAGCTGGCTTAGTCAATCAGGCAGAACAATTCAATCAAGAGTATCCGCGAGCCAAACAACTGGCAGCAGGAGGCTTTCGAGATATCACTAGGATCGCTTCCTCGGATCCTGTTATGTGGACAGATATTTTGTTGAGCAATAAGCAGATATTATTGGAACGATTGGCGGATTGGCAGCAAGAAATGGCACAAATAGCAGAATGGATCATGACTGAGAACCAATCGGAAATCTTTTCTTTTTTCAATCGGGCAAAAGAAAGTCGAGACCAGTTGCCTATCCATAAGCAAGGCGCGATTCCTGCCTTCTTTGATTTATTTATCGATGTGCCAGATGAACCTGGCGTTATTGCAGAAGTAACTGGACTGATCGGAAAAGCGGGAGTTTCTTTGATTAATTTGAAGATCCAAGAGACCAGGGAAGATATTTTAGGAATACTGCAAATCAGTTTTAAAAACCAACAGGATTTGTTACAAGCAAAAAGAATCATTATGTCTAATACCAGTTATCATTGCTGGATCAAATAGGAGGCTGGATAAATGCAATTATTACAACAAATACATGGATTAAGAGGAACTGTTAGGATACCAGCAGACAAATCAATTTCTCATCGCAGCATCATGTTTGGGGCAATTGCGGAAGGAACGACGACTATACAAAATTTTTTGCGCGCAGAAGATTGTCTGAGTACTTTACATGCCTTCCAGCAATTAGGCGTTGAAATCGAAGAAGAGGAAGAGATGATCAAGATTCATGGTCGCGGTAGCCACTCATTTGTCCAACCAACCGAATCAATCGACATGGGAAACTCCGGTACGACCATACGTTTATTGATGGGTATTTTGGCTGGACAGCCTTTTATGACTACTCTGTTCGGGGATGCTTCGTTGTCTAAACGTCCAATGGGGCGAGTGATGGAACCTTTACGCGAGATGGGCGCTGACTTGCAAGGAAAAGAGAATGAGCAGTATCTACCAATCACTGTGACAGGAACCAACTCTTTATCACCTATCCGATACAATATGCCTGTAGCCAGTGCGCAAGTCAAATCTGCTTTGCTGTTTGCGGCATTAAAAGCAGAAGGCACATCCGTAATCGTTGAAAAAGAACGTTCCCGTAACCATACGGAAGAAATGATTCGTCAATTTGGCGGAAGGATCTCAGTAGAAGGTAAAACAATCACGGTAACAGGACCACAAAAATTAACTGGTCAACAGATAACTGTTCCAGGCGATATTTCATCGGCTGCTTTCTTTCTAGCAGCAGGGCTTCTTGTTCCGGAAAGCCAACTGTTATTAAAAAATGTCGGGGTCAATCCAACAAGAACCGGTATCTTAGATGTGCTGGAGGAGATGGGCGCAGCGATTACCCAGACGAATCACAATGAACAGAACCAATCGGCTGATTTAAGTGTCAAGACGAGTCATTTGAAGAAAGCAACGATTGGTGGAGAAATCATTCCACGTCTGATTGATGAATTGCCCATTCTAGCTTTAGTGGCTACTCAAGCAGAAGGAATCACGATCATCAAAGACGCAGAAGAATTAAAAGTAAAAGAAACCAACAGAATTGATGCGGTGGCAGAAGAATTACAGAAAATGGGAGCAAAGATAAAAGCGACAGCAGACGGTCTGATCATCCATGGGCCGACACCTCTGCATGGCGCAAAAGTGTCCAGCAGAGGCGATCATCGAATCGGTATGATGCTGCAAGTAGCTGCTTTGATAGCTGATGGACCTTGCGAACTAGAAGGAGCTGAAGCTGTTTCAATCTCTTATCCGGCATTTTTTGACGATTTAGCAGAACTTGTGTCAGGAGGAGAAGCTCATGGCTAGCATTTTGCTGATTGGTTTCATGGGCGCTGGAAAAACAACAATCGGTAAAGGGTTAGCTCAACGTTTACAAAAAGAGTATGTAGATTTAGATACAAAGATTGAGGAACATATCCAATTGTCGATTGCCGAATATTTTCACTATTACGGTGAAAAAAGCTTTCGAAAAGTGGAGTCAGATATTTTAAGAAAGCTGTCAAATGAAGATAAAATTATCGCGACTGGTGGAGGGATTGTCCAAAGTGCAGAAAATCGGCGTTTTTTAAAAACACAGCCGATTGTTCTTTACTTAGAGGCAGAAGCGGACTGTCTAGTTGATCGTATCCAACAAGATGAAACGTCTATTCGACCTTTAGCTCTTGGAAAAACAAGAGAAGAAATAAAAGCATTATTGGCACAACGACTTTCTTGGTATGAAGAAAGTGCGACACATCGAATCAACACGACCAATCAAACACCAGAAAAGATCATCGATACCATTATAGAAAGGATCAAAAGCATATGAACGTCAGCTATCTAGGGCCAGAAAGTTCATTCACTTATCAGGCGGCTTGTCAGCTATTTCCTACAGAACAATTGACTGCGTATGCTTCCATCCCTGCTTGTTTGCGCGCTTTGTTTCGCAAACAAGTCGATCTGGCTGTCGTTCCTGTAGAGAATTCATTGGAAGGATCTGTTCATCACACAATCGATCTTCTTTCCAAACATCCAGAAGTCGAAGTTAAAAGTGAAATCGTTCTTCCTATCAAGCAGCAGCTTTTAGGCAATCCAGCAACAAAGATTACAAAAATCCTTTCACATCCACAAGCACTAGCACAATCACAACAGTTTTTAGAAACGCATTATCCTAATGTTCCTTTAGTAGCAACAGAATCAACAACTGCTGCAGCAATGTATGTAGCAGAACATCCGAAAGAAGACGCAGCAGCGATTGCTTCATTAGAAACAGCACAGCATGTTGGATTGGAGATCTTAGCTGAGAATATCCAAGATAATGAGTTGAATCAGACACGTTTTTGGATCATAGGTGATCGAAAGATGACCAGCCAGCAGCCAGCTCCAGTAAAAATGAGTGTCATCTTGACACTACCTGCTAATCGGCCAGGGATGCTTCATAAAATGCTGGCAGCTTTCGGATGGCGGGAGATCAACTTAAGTAAGATTGAATCCCGACCATTGAAAACCAGTTTGGGAGAATATTTTTTCGTGATCGATTTGTTGTTGGACCGCCCAATGACATTAGTAGAGAATGCGCTCCAAGAAATCAAGATGCTCGGAGGAGAAAGTCAAATATTGGGCTGTTATCCAGTGCTGACAGTAGAAGAGACGCGTAGATGAAAGTCAAGAATACTGATTGATTTATTTAACTTAAAATAAAAAAATCAGTGCTTGGCTATTCTTTATTTTTGATATTCTGATTGATTTTTAGGAAGAAGCGGTAGACAAATCGTTACAGTCGTTCCTGTCCCAATCACTGATTGGATCGTTAAGCCATATGCATCGCCATACATTAGGCGTATCCGCTCATCTACATGGCTGATGCCGATTCCTGAAAAATGATCATTTTTTTGTTTGGTATTTTCAGTATCGAAGCCATCGCCGTTATCAATCACTTCGAATAAAAGAAGCTGATTTTTTGTTTTGCCGTACACCGTGATGAATCCTTGCGTTTTATTGTGAAAAGCATGAAGATAGGCGTTTTCGATAATTGGTTGAAGGATCATATTCGGCATAGATAATGACTGCAGTTCATCAGGAATCATTATTTTAGCCGAGATTCTTTCGCCATATCGCATACTCAAAAGATCGATGTAACTTTGTACGCTTTTGATTTCTTCCTTGACTGGAATCACTTCTTCTTTTTTCCCAATCGTACTTCTTAGTAAAGTAATGAAACTGTCGATTCCTTGAACTGCTTCATCTGTTTTTTTCTGCCAAATCAAAAATTTCAAGCTAGTCAGCGTATTATAAATAAAATGGGGCTGTATCTGTGCTTGCATAGTTTGGATTTCAAGCGAACGTTTCTTCTTTTCGTCTTGGATCGTCTGTTCATAATGATGCTGAGCATTACTTAGCAATTGATTGATCGTATTCCCTAGCAATTGGACTTCATGGCTTCCTTGTACAGGAACAGTAGCTTTTAAGCCATCTTCCTCTAGCCGTTTTAGCGAATCAATCAAGCGGTAGATCGATTTTGTGTGTCGATCCAAATACATAAATACCAATGAGCCAGCAAAAGCAAGTGTCACGATATTATACAAAATAATCGGAAAAATCACGCCCATTTGGTTAGATAAAGAATGAAGATCGACTTGACTGAGTAATGTACAATCCTGGCGGTACAGAGGAAGACGGGTCAACTGCTGTCCATTTGAAATCGTTGTTTCACCTACTGTTAGTTTTTTGAAAATCATTGATCGGCTCCCAATTGTATTTTCTTCATTTGATGCGATGATCGTCTGTTCTTCGTTCATGAAGGAGATCTTCGATATCTCAGGATTTACTACAGATTGAAAAAGATTCGCTAGTTGCTTGGATGAGATCGATAAAACAGCATATCCGTAAACGTGATTCAATGTATTTTTCAGTTTTTTGACAAAGAAGACGCTGGGTGCTTTCTTATCGCGAAGAGTCAATCCGTGGTGTGCAAAAAGCATTTGTGTATCAGCAGCACGTTCATTCACTCTCTGAGCAATCGCAGATTGAAAAAAAGAATCGGCAGATACGGCAGTGAGCATGTCGTTTCCGACAAAAGTTCTTCCATTTTCTCCAAAGATCAATACATCGTAATCGATCATTGGATGGATTTTTGAAAGAGAGTCATTCATTTTTTGGATTGTTCTTAGTTGCTGAAGCTGTTCCATATGTTGGGCTGGATCATTGGAAAAATAGCTTTTGACAGCTGGATTAGAATCAAAAGCGGCTAATGTATTCTCGATTGTATCATTCAAACTTTCAAATTCAGATTGAATCTTTTTTAGTACCACATCATTCGATTGATTGAACAGCTGGATATAGGCATCCCTTGATCGATGATAAATAAACAAAGAAATGACGATGGCTTGCAGAAAAAGACCGATGAACAAAATGAACAGAAGTTTGGCAAAGAGTTCATGCTCTTTGATTTTTTTTCTCATTTTACAAAAGTTCCTTTACGGTATTGAGAAGGTGTCATTCCTGTCTCTTCTTTAAAAACTCTGGAGAAATAACCCAGTTCGGTATAGCCGACTTTCTCACAGATTTCCGTCAAAGTAAGCCGTGTTTCCGTCAAAAAGAGCTTGGCTTTACTGATACGGACTTTTTTTAGATATTTTGAAAAGTTGATACCAAATTTTTCAGTAAAGATGGCTGAGAGATAGCTATATGAAAAATGATATTTTTCGGATAAAAGTTGTAAATTGATTTCTTTCTCATAATTTTCCTGGACGAACTCGTAGATCAAAGTCAAGATATCGAAATTGTCTTTTTTTGCATTTGCAGAAAAGTGGGTGAGTTTCTCAAGTGTTTCTTTGACAAGAATAGAAAAATCTTCGAAATACTCAGCATCGGCTAATAAAGAAGGAAGGGCGATCTTGAGCAAAGAAAGTTCTTCATTCCCAACATGCTCGTCAGCCAAAGCGTTGAGTAATGCATAGAAACGATTGATTGCCTCATGTTTCAAATAAGCTGGATCAATAGGCTGTTCCAATATCGTCGTGAAGAAATTCTCAAGTTCTTTGACAGCTAAAGCGTAGTCTTTATGAACGATTTTTGTTAAATAACTACTTGCTTGCTGCTCGTGGTTGGTTAATAACGGAAGAAGTTCATGCTGATAAGCAAGGTTCTTTCCCTTATGATAGAAACGTTGTCCTTTGGTGCAATTTCTGATCTCTTGGAATATTTCATTGATATCTTGGATTGCAAAAGAATCAGAAACAACAAAAAAATCACCTGGAAAAACTTCTTGACGAAACTTTTGAACAAACTTCCTAAGTGTATCTTTGGAATCAGTATTGATTACATAGCCGGATTCTTCCGAAAAGGTAGAAACAGGATAAATAGTAAACGAATCGTCGCTATCCATCAATGAATGGGTGATCGACTGTTTTTGTTTAGAGCCTTGTTTTGAACTGAATGGCCGTTTTTCGGTATATAACAGAAAAAACAAGGTGTGTTCAAAAAGAAGAGGGTCAAGCAATGGACGAGTTTGTCCAGCAATCTGCTGTGAAAGATTCTCGCAGATCTGCTCATAACGATTGGTGATTGGGCTTTTGTTGGGCTTTTTTTTGATTTTTTGTGAAACGGCAGTTAAGGAATTTAGAAAAAAATCAGGACTCAATCGAGGCTTTAAAAGATAATCAGCGACGCCTTCTTTAAAAGAATCTTTAACCATATCAAATTCATCATAGCTAGAGAGGATAAGGATCTGTGTTTCAGGTTGTTGCTGTTTTAATAGCCGCGATAATTCGATTCCATTTAATTCAGGCATCATTACATCTGTGACCACGATATCGATTGCATGTACCAAAGAAAAATCAAGCGCTTTCAACGGACTGGAAAAAGTCCCTATTAATTGAAACCCGTGCTCAGACCAATTGATCAACTGTTTCATTCCATCTAAAATCGTCTGTTCATCATCGATAAGAATTACGCGTATTGGCATTTTTTTACCCGCCTTAAGAATAGTCTTGTAATTTAAAAATACTTATTTCTAGGAGAAAATGCAAGGATATTTTTATTTTAAAGAAACCTCACCATTTCGATCTTTGGTCTAGATGCTAAGATTATTCCTTTTGTCATAGTTGATTTGTATTTTTTTATTATTTTAGGAGAAATTTTTGAAGTATCTGAATAATAAAGAAACCGTTTTCAAATTTTGGTATGATGAATGTAGCAAACGTAAACAACTAATGGATGGAAAAGGAGCGGATAAAAATGAACATCAGAAAGTTAATTGCTGGAGTCGTTTGTTTAGCGGCAGCATCAGGTTTCTTAACAGGATGCGGAAGTGCTAGTAGTACAGCAGACAAAGAAGAAAAAGTCACTGTCTGGGCGTGGGATGAGACATTCAATATCAAAGCAGTGAATGAAGCAAAAAAAGTTTATGAGAACGAAGAAACAGAGATAGAAGTTGTTACGATGTCTCAGGATGATATCGTTCAGAAACTGAACACCGCTTTAGCGAGCGGGAATACAGAAGGATTGCCCAATATCGTCTTGATTGAAGATTATAGGATACAAGGCTATTTGACTTCTTATCCAGATGCATTCGCTAATTTGTCTGCTATTGTAAAGGAAGATCATTTTGCACCGTATAAATTTGCGGTAAACAAAGTAGGAGATAAAATATACGGTGTTCCTTTCGATTCGGGCGTAACAGCAAACTTCTATCGTACGGATCTGATGGCAGAAGCAGGTTATACAGAAGAGGATATGGAGAATCTGAAGTGGGACGAGTATATTCAAGTAGCGCGAGATGTCAAAGAAAAGACGGGAAAGAAAATCGCTGAAGTCAATCCTTCTGACCTTGGTCGAGTAAGGATGATTATGCAACAGGCAGGAGAATGGTATACATCTGAAGATGGGGAGACAGTCACGATCCAAGACAATGCATCTTTAAAGTATGGTCTTGAATTGTTTGCCACTCTTTTGAAAGAAGATCTAGTCGAACAAACCTCTGACTGGAATGCTGGAGTAACTGCGATACAATCAGGAGCAGTAGCTTCTAGCCCAACTGGCGCTTGGTATTCTTCAACGATCCAAGGAGCAGAAAACCAATCTGGAAAATGGAAGATTGCACCAATACCTGCACTTCCAGAAAATCTGCAAAAAGCGCAAGCTTCTAACCTTGGCGGCGCTGGCTGGTATGTGATCAAAGGAGTAGCTGGAGAAGATTCAGCGAAAGATTTCCTAGAAGCAACGTTTGCTTCGAATGAAGAACTGATGGGCACTCTTGCGAAAGAAATCGGACTAGTATCTACGATGCTTAGCGCGAATGAACAAGAAGCTTATCAAGAAGCTTCTGAATTTTACAGTGGTCAAAAGATCTTTGACGATTTTTCAACATGGACATCTGAAATACCAGAAGTGAATTACGGACATGAGACCTATGCAATTGAAGCAGTCGTAGCTGAAGCTCTTCATCGAATCATCAATGGAGAAGAGACAGACAAGGTACTAGCAGATACACAAAAACAAGTAGAAGCACAATTGGCTAATTGATCGGTGGTAAAAAAGTGAATTTCTTCGCTTTTTCATCAGACAAACGAAAAGACAAAAAAGATCACGTCTGCCTTACAGATATTGTCTTTCTTGTCTTTTCATGTAGATAATCAATGATAGAATTGGAGGGAAAAGAATGAAGCAGAAAGATTTATTCAAAAACGGGCATGCTTTTTTAATCTTGCCAGTCATTTTGATATCAATCATGGTTTTTATTCCGATGGTTTTGGCTTTGATCACGTCTTTTCAAAGTGGTCCCCCTGTCAATATGACATTTAACGGGTTAGGTAATTATCAGCGGATGTTGACAGATGCAACTTTTAAAAAAGCTTTTTTTAATACATTCCTGTATTTACTTGTACAAGTACCGATCATGTTGTTTCTAGCACTTTTTATTTCCAACCTTTTAAATGATAAAAAGTTGAAATATAAAGGGTTGTTTCGAACCGCTATCTTTCTTCCATGTATCACTTCGATGGTCAGTTATTCTCTGATCATGAAAAGTCTATTTTCTCAATCTGGCCTTGTAAACAACTTGTTGTTGGGCATTGGTATGATTGACACACCGATTGGCTGGTTGACTCATCCAATTTGGGCGAGAGTTCTGATCATTCTTTCGATCACTTGGCGTTGGACTGGATACAATATGATTTTTTTCCTTTCAGGCATGCAAAATATTGATTCGGAGATTTATGAAGCAGCATCTATTGACGGTGCTTCTAAATGGCAGCAGTTTATCAAAGTGACGATCCCAAATTTAAAACCAATCATTTTGTTTACTTCCATTACTTCGACGATCGGGACATTGCAGCTTTTTGATGAAGTACAAAATATTACTGGCGGGGGACCAGCAAATGCAACGACCACCCTATCTCAATACATCTATAATTTGAGTTATAAATTCACGCCTAATTTTGGATATGCGGCAGCAGTTTCCTTTGTTATTGTTTCCTTTATTGTGATATTGTCGATAATCCAAACGAAAGTAGGAGGAGAAAGTCGATGAAAAATATGGTAGAAAAAGAAACAATCGAACGCCCCAACGTCAAAAAACAAGCATTAGAACTTCGTTCGACAATTGGGTCAGTATTAAAGTATACAGCATTAAGCATCCTATCATTTATTTCCATTTTCCCTTTTGTCTGGATGGTTTTGGGAATGACGAATACACCCGTGGATATCACATCGGGAAAAATAAAGATTGGCAGTAACTTGATCATCAATTTTCAAAATTTGTTTTCCAATGAGCTGAATTTTACTCGTTCCCTTTGGAATTCAGCGATGATCGCTTTGGTGACCACTGTGTTTGCATTGCTGATTTCGTCAATGTCAGGATATGGATTTGAGATTTATCAAAGTAAACGAAAAGACCTAATTTTCAATATTCTACTGCTATCGATGATGGTTCCTTTTGCGGCATTGATGATCCCTTTATATCGAATGTTTTCACAATTGAACGGAACGGTTTTGGGAATCAACAGTTTCTTGGTTGTCATCCTGCCATCTGTTAGCACTGCTTTTTTGATCTTCTTCTTTCGACAAAATGTTAAATCTTTTCCAAAAGATCTAGTAGAAGCCGCTCGATTAGACGGTCTAAAAGAACTAAGTATTTTTTTTAGAGTGTATATGCCGACGGCTAAAAATACCTATGCCGCGGCTGCAATCATCACATTCATGAGTAGCTGGAACAATTATTTATGGCCCTTAGTAGCTTTGCAATCTCCTGATAAACGGACGGTTCCGCTTGTTTTATCTGCTATGGGTGCTTCCTATACACCAGACTATGGAATGATCATGGCTGGATTAGTCATCGCTACTTTACCAACTGCCATCGTATTTTTTGTTTTGCAAAAGCAATTCGTTCAAGGAATGATCGGCTCTGTAAAATAAAAAAACACAATAAGCGCGTTCCTTCAAAGTCATTTTTCCAAGTAAAAAGATACTTTTGGGACGTGTGTTATTTTATGTTGAGAAAAATTAAATGATAACGTTTTAAGTTTGTGCTCGAAAACTCTTTCATTTTAAGGTAAACTTAAAGAGTAAAGGAGGAGGATACATGCTAAAAAATTTTAAAGAAGTGATTGCTGCTATATTGCCGATGACTGTCCTGATTGTCATTTTAACGTTTGTTTTTGCACCGTTAGAAGGAGAAGACCTCGCTTCATTTCTGGTTGGTGCGGCAATCATGATGATCGGAATGACGCTCTTTTTGTTTGGAGCAGATTATTCTATGATGGAAGTCGGAGATCTAGTAGGGAAATATATGATCAAAAAGAAAAGTTTGACTGTTTTGGTCAGTTTGGGATTTGCTATCGGGATCGTGATCACGATTGCTGAACCTTCCGTGCAAGTTTTGGGACAACAAGTATATGATATATCTGACGGAGAGATTGGCAGAGTGTTGCTGATTGGGATCGTCAGCGTCGGCACTGGAGTATTTCTAGCCTTTGCGCTGCTTCGGGTCGTATTCAAGCTATCCTATTATCAATTGATGGCTATAGGCTACATAGGCGTTTTGATCGCCTCATTTTTCACCAGTTCCGAATTTATGCCGATTGCTTTTGATTCGGGGGGAGTGACTACTGGTCCAGTAACTGTTCCATTTATCTTGGCCCTTGCCGGAGGGATGACTAGTATGATCAAACAAAAGAAAAATGAAAATGACAGTTTTGGAATGGTCGGTATTGCTTCGTTAGGGCCGATTCTTGCCGTGATGATTTTGGGGGTGATCTTCCAATGAGTTTCTGGCAGCAAGTGATAGATGGAATCGAAATCGTTACCATGGAAGTCATTTTGGCAGTGGCACCTATCGTAATCCTATTTGTTTTAATGAATATCATTAGTTTTCGTATGCGCAAAAAGCGTTTCTTTGACATTATGAAAGGTTTCTTGATAACGACTATTGGGTTGATCCTTTTCCTGCACGGAGTCAATATGGCTTATGTACCGGTAGGACAGCATTTAGGCAGTGCTATTGCGGGATTGCCTTACAATTATATACTGGTTCCCCTTGGCTTTTTAATGGGGTTCTTAGTAGGGTTTGCTGAGCCGGCGATTCATGTAATGGTCAAACAGGTTGAAGAATTGAGCGAGGGGAGAATCCGATCGAAAATCATGCTGATGGTAATTTCAATTGGGATCGGCGCAGCAGTAGGATTGTCTATGTGGCGTTTGCTCGTCGGATTCTCTCTTTATTATTTCTTGATCCCAGGATACGGGCTAGCATTTATTTTAGGACGAAAAGTGGACAAGATCTTTTTAGCAATGGCTTTTGATAACGGTGGAGTAGCAACGGGCCCGATGTGTTCGACATTTATTTTATCAATGAGCGTGGCAATCGCTGCACAAATTGAAGGAAGAGATCCGATCATTGACGGGTTTGGTGTGGTTGCAATGATTGCATTGACACCAATATTATCCACTTTAGTACTAGGATATATTTATAAACGAAAAGATGAAAAAGACAGAATCGAAAAAGAAAGATTGCAAAAATTGGGGGAAAGCAAATGAAAGATCTTGTAGCATTGAATCTTCACATGATTGTGACGATCGTTGACGGAGGAATGGGCGAAGATGTTATCGACTTTTCAAAAGAAGCAGGTGCAGCAGGCGGAACGATCTTACATGGAAGAGGTTCTGGTGTACATGATTCAGGGAAATTTTTAGGTTTGGACATTTCGCCAGAAAAAGATATTGTGTTGACATTAGTACCCGATAGTTTGACGAATAAAGTAATGGATGCGATTGGTCAAGGCATCAACATCGATATTCCAGGTAATGGTATTTGTTTTAGTATTGATGTAGACAAAGTCATTGGTATCACTAAGATTCATCAATATCGAGAAATTATCGGAATGCAAGAACTTTTAGATGAAAATAACGATAGAGAAAAGTCTGAATCATAGACAAGCGTTTGAAGAGGAAATAAACACAAACAAGAAGGCGGATGAGCGTTATTTCCGCTTTTTTGTTTGTATTTTTCTCGTGAATACTTATGAAATAGTAAATTTTTATGAAATTCTACTCTAAGCATCAGACTTTCTTTTCAAAATATGCTATTTTAAAAATGATGAAAAAAGGGGGAGAAAAATGAATTTTTTAGTTGTTTTAAAAGATACTCTGATTGAGCGATCTACATTTCTATATGTTCAATTGCAGGAAAATAAAACATTGCTGCATTTTTCACCAGAGTTCCATCTAGAGGGGCTAACATTAGGAGAAATCTATCAAGCAGAAGGGCTGTCGGCTGTTTTGCACTTTTTTAAGGTAGAATTGGAATTACCAGTAAAAGATTATATCGAGCTTTCTCTTGAATCTTGGGATCGAGCAGTGGTTGAACTGTTTCCAGAAGGTTTAATGATCGATACAAACGATGGGAAGATCCATCTGACTGCAGCAGAACTGCAAAAACAAATGCGTTATCAAATAGATGACGAAAATTCTTTTTCTATTTTTAGACGGCAGCAAAAGATTCTAAAAAGCTTTTTAAAAGTGATCAGTAAAAAACGGAATCTGATCAAAACGACACAGCTGTTGAAAAAATATCCAGGTCTGCTTCACACGTCTATTCAATTTCCTCAATTGATTACGATGATCCATCGTTTTATACGTATGCAACAGCTACCATCTAAGAAGCTGTTTCTTCCATTGACGGACACATTTCGAGTAGTCAACAGAGAAGATAAAAAGAAAGTGATTGTGATTGACTTTACCAGAAATCGGAATGTCCTTCACCAAGTTGCAATGGAAAAGGCCAATTAAGGCTTTTTCTTTTTGGATTTTTTTGTCATAATAAATATTAGATGATGGAGGAGATAATATGATGCAAACATGGTTAGAAAGGCTAATACGATTTCAGCAGAACTATCACAAACTTATGCAGGGAAGATATGCGAAATTTGATCAGTTGAATCGCGGTCTATTGATCGCTGCGCTTGTCTTTAGTTTGCTAAGTCGTTGGTTGCCCTATAGAATCGGACAATTGTTGTTCATCGTCTTTTTCGGATGGATGATATTTCGTTTCCTATCAAAAAAAATCTACCCCAGACTAAATGAGAATCAACGTTATTTGAAATATCTTGATAGAGTCAAAGAAAAATATCATCAGATAAAAAACAAAAAGCAAGTCAAAATGGATCGAAAAAGTTATACTTTTTTTGAGTGCCCGAATTGTCATCAAAAGCAGCGTGCACCTAAAGGAAAAGGACGAATACGTGTGACATGCAAAACATGTGGTATAAAATTCGAAACGAATGTTTAAGGGAGAAAAGAATGAAATTAGTATTATTACGTCATGGCGAAAGCGAAGCAAATTTTGAAAATTACTGGACAGGATGGCTAGATGTCGCCTTAACAGAAAAAGGAAAAGAACAAGCAGCAGTTGCCGGTCAAAAAATGCTTGAAGCCGGACTTCAATTCGATGCCGTTTATACCTCTGTTTTGAAACGTGCGATTCTTACCGGACAAGTCGCACTAGAAGAAATGGGTCAGTTATGGCTTCCTATAATAAAAACATGGCGTCTAAATGAACGGCATTATGGGGATCTTGTGGGTAAAAACAAAGATAAGATGAAAGAAATATACGGAAAAGATCAAGTAAAAACATGGCGCAGAGGATATACGGAAGTTCCGCCGTTAACCGCAGAAAATAGATTTGACCGCAGATATGATCACTTGGATCCGCATTTGATCCCATACGGAGAAAGTCTGGAAATGACAGTGAATCGGATCATTCCCTTATGGCAAGATCATCTAGCACCAAAACTAAAAGATCGGCAAGATTTACTAGTTGTGGGTCATGGTAATAGCATCCGAGCACTGACAAAATATTTAGAAGATGTTCCTGAAGATCAAATGGATACGATCGATATCCCAAATGCACAACCAATCCAGTATACATTAGCAGATGATTTGACAATTCTGGACAAAAAAATACTTTAAAGAACACCTTTATCTAAAAGTGAGAGATAGAAAAAAGAAGCAAAGGAATGGAACAAAAGGAACATGAAAAATTATATATGGGACTTTGATGGTACATTGTTTGATACGTATCCCGCAATGGTAGATGGTGCATGGCAAGCACTAAAAGATTTTGGTATCAGTATGGACAAAAAAGAAATCTACTTCAAAATGAAAAAGTATTCTACTAGTTATTTGATCAATGAATCAAACTTGAATGCCAGAGAGTTTAATGAATTATTTCACCGATATGAAAAAGAAAGTACGGAAGTTTCCCGTCCATTTCCAGAAACGAAACAAGTACTGGAAATGCTAAAAGACAACGGCGGTCGTCATTTCATCCTGACCCACCGTTTGACAGAATCAACATGGGGCCTGTTAAAAGAACATCGATTGGCACATCTGATTGAGGAAGTAGTAGGGATCGATCAGGACTTTCCTCGTAAACCTGATCCAGCATCTTTAAATTATTTGATCGATACTTTTCATTTAGAAAGAACAGACACGATGATGATCGGCGATCGTCGTTTAGATATCGAAGCAGGGAAAAATGCAGGAGTCGCTACTTGTCTTTACGACATCGATCATTTTCTGGGTGAGATCCCGGCAGATTATGTGGTAGGAAATCTGAATGAAATCCTTACCTTGCAGAGCATCATTAAAAAGTAGTATCCCCTTTCAAAGGAGATATGTTATAATTTTCATAAAGGAGTGATAAAATTATATGGAAATCAGAAGACAAAAAGAAGTTGTAGAAGCATTTCATTATGATATGAGATTGCCGAACCAAGAAGTAGAAACAGATTTGAAAGTAGGCTTCTCGCCTTTAAAAGAAACGATCGAAAACTATCCGAAAGAACATAGCATCGTAGGAGCACGCTTAGAGTTCCGTTTAGTGTTTGATACATATGTTTTATCTGGAAGTGTGAGTCAGATCAATCATATCCTCAATCGGAAAATTGAAGGTCAAAATGATGTCACACAAGAAGAAGTGGACGAGCTAGTAGCACCGTTATTCGATATCGTACGCCGAATGTCTTATGAGGTGACAGAGATCGCCTTAGATCAGCCTGGGGTAAAATTGAATTTTCAATCAGAAAAACAAGAATAGACAGTAAAAACATACCTGCGATAGATTAAAGCTATCACAGGTATGTTTTTTTATTACTAATTGTAAGCAAAAAGAATGTCATTTCGATAAAAATCGTCTAAAATATAAAAGTCACTGAAAAAAATTTTTTCAGGAGGATGGTTGAAGAATCATTCTCGGGAACCTTTACTTCCTTCGATGGACTTGTCATTAATAATATGAGGAGGAGAAAAATGACAACACTCATCACAGTTTTAGTGGTTCTAGTTTTTGCGGCATTATTATATGTGTTCTATCGTATGCAAAAGCGCCATACAAAATTTTCAACACGCGTCTTTACAGCATTAGGAGTTGGTATCGTCTTTGGCGGTCTGCTTCAATTGATCTTTGGTGTAGACGACAAAGTCGTTACTCAATCAATGGAATGGATCGGGATTGTAGGTCAAGGATATGTATCATTCTTGCAAATGCTAGTTATGCCTTTAGTGTTTATTTCGATCATTGGTGCATTCACAAAAATGAAAGTTTCTGAAAAGCTAGGGAAAATTAGTGCGACTGTATTGACTTCTTTACTTGGAACAACAGCTATTGCAGCATTGATCGGAATTGGTTCAACAATGCTGTTCGGACTCCAAGGAGCTAAATTCACACAAGGAGCTGCAGAAACAGCACGAATCTCTGAACTGGCAACACGTCAGGAAACAGTTGAAAACTTATCGATTCCACAGCAGATTTTATCCTTTATCCCTAAAAACGTTTTTGCTGATTTAGCAGGTAGTCGTGCAACAAGTACGATTGGAGTCGTTATTTTCGCGGCATTTGTCGGAATCGCTTATCTAGGCGTGAAAAGAAAAGCGCCAAAAGAAGCAGCATTCTTTTCAGATTTAGTCGACAGTCTGTATAAAATCATTATGCGGATCGTGACGCTTGTTTTGCGTTTGACACCTTATGGAGTATTTGCTTTGATGACAAACGTTTTGGCAACAAGTGATTTTGCAGCTATCGTCAATTTAGGTAAATTTGTCGTTGCTTCTTACGTAGCATTGCTTGCTGTTTTGATTGTCCACTCACTGATTTTGATTGGTGCAAAAGTCAATCCAATCAACTATTTCAAAAAAGCCTTTCCGGTATTGAGCTTTGCGTTTACTTCACGTTCAAGTGCTGGAGCTTTGCCATTGAATATCGAGACTCAGACAAAAGCTTTAGGAGTAGATGATGCAACAGCTAATTTCTCAGCAAGTTTTGGTTTGTCTATTGGACAAAACGGCTGTGCTGGCGTTTATCCAGCTATGTTGGCAACGATCGTCGCACCAGCAGCTGGAGTGAATGTCTTTAGTTTGGAATTTATTTTGATGCTTGTGGCAATTGTAACAATCAGTTCTTTTGGTGTAGCTGGAGTCGGTGGGGGCGCAACATTTGCTTCACTGATCGTTTTAGGGGCAATGAACTTGCCAGTAGCAATCGTTGGGTTAGTTATCTCTGTTGAACCATTAATCGATATGGCACGTACAGCAGTAAACGTCAGCGGTAGCATGGTAGCTGGTATCGTGACAAGTGCACGCATCAAAGATTTAGATCGCGATGTCATCAATGATGATTCTAAAGTGATCGATGTGAATGCATAGTCAAAAAGAGGTTGTGATAGAAGTGGTCAGCTTTAAGAAATAAGAAGAAGTTTCCTAAAAATAGTTTCTCAAATTTTTGTGAAATTTCGGCTTATTTCCGAGAAGCTACTTCTGAAACACCGTGAATAAGAGGTTGTGAAAAAGCTGCCCTGCATCAAGTAATAAGAACAGCCAAACAAAAATAGTTCCTCATATTTTACGTTTGGTTGAGCTTATTACCGCAGATGCAAGCTTTTGAACACCGTTTACCAGAGGTTGTGACTTGTTTTTAGTCACGACCTCTTTTTTTATTTATTCCATATAAATACACATTATTTATTCCGAAAAGTGAAAGCGTAAATAACAAAAACAACCAACTTATTTATTATTAAAGAAAAGCGTATTTAAGTAGGACGATTCTGTTGAGAGCTTTCGTAGATTTTCCCATTTTCCTATGGTAAACTGACAAAGTTGAGAATGTTAGAACAGATCGTTTAGGAGGAAACAGATGTTTACGAATGAAATAAAAATCATGCTTTATGTGGACGATGTAGAAAAAAATGCAACGTTTTGGAGAGCAGTTGGCTTTGCGGAAAAAGATCGTCAAGAAATGGATGGGACGCTTATAATTGAAGTAGGAGTTGAGGACAGTCAAACCTCATTTCTGTTATATGATCGAGCATTTGTTGAGTCCCATTCACCTGGCACAGCTACTAGTGCCCCATCTTTGATGTTTTACAGTAAAGATATCTTTGGACTATATAAAAAAATGCAGACGCAATCAGTCACATTAGGTGATATGGTACAGCTTGGAGAAGAATATGTCTTTAACTTTGCTGATCCCGATGGCAACTACTTTGCGGTTACAGGTAAATAATAGAAATAAAGACTTTGTTTTTCTGTGCGAAACAGGAAAGCGAAGTCTTTTTAATTCAAATAATAATATTATGTAAACAAAAAACTTTCCATGCGTAATTATACACAAGCAAATAAATCGTCAAATGCGAACGCCTTCTTTATACTGTTTAGGAACGAAAAGAAGGAAGGAAGAAATACATGGATTATCAAGTACTGCTTTATTACAATTATACAAAAATCGAAGAACCAGAGGAATTTGCCAAAAATCATTTAGCCTTTTGCAAATCTTTGGATCTTAAAGGTCGTATTCTAGTAGCTGAAGAAGGAATAAATGGTACTGTGTCTGGAACCGTTGAAAACACGACTGCCTATATGAAAGCAATGAAAGCTGATCCTCGATTTGCTGATACGATGTTCAAGATCGATCCAAGCGAAGGACATGCCTTTAAGAAGATGTTTGTAAGATACCGTCCAGAGCTTGTAAGTTTAAAGCTAGAAGAGGACATTGATCCAAACCAAGTGACAGGTGCCTATCTTTCACCGCAAGAATTTAAAGAAGCTATTTTAGATGAACAGACAGTGGTGATTGATGCACGGAATGATTATGAATATGACTTGGGACATTTTCGAGGGGCTGTACGCCCAGATATACGCAGTTTTCGAGAGCTTCCAGACTGGATCCGCGAGCACAAAGAAGAATTTATGGAAAAACGGGTAGTGACCTACTGTACTGGTGGCATTCGTTGCGAGAAGTTTTCTGGTTGGCTTGTCCGTGAAGGATTCAAAGATGTCGGACAGCTGCATGGCGGTATTGCTACTTATGGTAAGGATCCTGAAGTCCAAGGAGAATTATGGGACGGCAAGATGTATGTGTTTGATGAACGGATCGCTGTCGATATCAACCAAGTAGATAAACAAATCGTCGGTCGCGACTGGTTTGACGGAACACCATGTGAACGATATATCAATTGTAGCAATCCTGAGTGCAATCGTCAGATTCTTGCTTCCATTGAAAATGAAGAAAAACATTTAGGAGCATGTAGCATAGAGTGTGCGAAACATCCGCGCAATCGCTATGTTCAAGACCATGGAATCTCTCCAGAAGAAGCAGAACTGCGGTTTACAGCTTTAATTAAATAGAAAACAATAGTTTTGATTGTCGACCATTTCCAATATGCGCTATACTAGCGTTGAGGATGGTGATCCACATGAAATCATTGATTTATGCTATTGGGGATGTCCATGGCAAACATGAGCTTTTTGAAAAACTTATTCACTATTATGATCCAAAGATCCATCAGCTTGTTTTATTAGGGGATCTCAATGATCGAGGTCCTCGTACAAAAGAATGTTTTTTATTAGGAAAGCAATTAGTCGAAGAAACAGGAGCCATTTACCTCCGGGGAAACCATGAAGAATATTTTTTGCAATTTCTGCAATCACCGGAGGACTGGTATGCGCCTTATATGAGAAATGGTGGAAAAGAAACGTTTGAAAGCCTGATTCACCCAGGGGCATCGGAGGAATACTCCCCAACTGAAATCTCGATGATGATCCAATCGAGATATTCAGAACTGATTAAATTTTTAGTCCAGCGCCCCTTGTATTATGAATGGGAAAATTATCTTTTTGTCCATGCCGGTGTGGATTTGACAAAGAAAGACTGGCGTAAGACAAGTCTAAGAGACTTTATTTGGATAAGGGAACCATTTCATGAAGGGAAAAACAATACAGGTAAGACAATTGTATTTGGACATACGATTACACCAATGCTCCATGGAGATATGCAGACAACAGACCTCTGGATTCAGGATCATAAAATCGGAATGGACGGTGGGGCTGTATTCGGAGGGTCATTGCATGGGGTTGTTTTTGACAAGGAAGGTATTCTTCAAGATATTGAATATCAGAACAACGAAGGACCTTGGCATGGAATCTGACTAATGGAAAGAATGAAGGAGCTGTGACTTTGTTGCGGCTCTTTTTATTTTTATAGAGAATATTGTTTCTTTCAGTAGTTTAACCCAGGATAAAAAGTATGATAGAATAAAGAAGCAATTTTTAGCAGAAAAGAGGCATTTTAATGACGGAAAATTTGAACCAGACGATCATTCAGCTTGTACAAAAAGAACTTTCAGACTATCGTCCTAAGCAGTTGACTACTGTACTTAATTTGTTAAATGAAGGAAACACTGTTCCTTTTATCGCGCGTTACCGAAAAGAAATGACTGGAAGTCTTGATGAAGTCCAGATTCGTGAAATCGAAGAGCGGTATGCCTATCTTGAAAACTTAGAAAAACGTAAAACTGAAGTGATTCGGCTAATCGATGAACAAGGGAAACTGACTCCCGAGTTAGAAGCAGAAATCACCCAAGCCGTGAAAATGCAACAAGTGGAAGATTTGTATCGTCCATACAAACAAAAACGACGGACAAAAGCAACGATTGCTAAAGAAAAAGGACTTGAACCACTCGCGAAGTGGCTGATGCAGCTTACAGATGGAGAGGTGCAATCTGAAGCAGAAAAATATATTGACAAAGAAAAAGAAGTCTCTTCTGCCGAAGAAGCGTTGCACGGTGCTCATGAGATTATTGCTGAACAAGTCAGCGATAATGCAAAATTTCGGACTTGGATTCGGTCTTATACGTATAACAAAGGTATGTATGTCAGCAATGTCAAGGATGAGCAAGCAGATGAAAAAGGCGTATATGAAATGTATTATGACTTTGCAGAACCCGTCCATAAAATGGTTTCTCATCGAATATTAGCTACTAATCGTGGAGAAAAAGAAGATATTCTGAAAGTATTCTTTCAAGTAGATGAAGCAGCAATTTTAGCTTACTTGGATCGCCAAATAGTCAAAAATCCTGCCTCTCCTTCTTCTTCATTCGTCAGAGAAGCCTATCAGGATAGTTATAAACGCTTTATTCAGCCAGCAATCGAGCGAGAACTGCGCAATGAATTGACTGAAAAGGCAGATGAGCAAGCAATCGCTATTTTCGGCGAAAACCTCCGTAATCTTTTGTTGCAACCGCCACTAAAAGGTAAAGTTGTCCTGGGATTTGATCCGGCTTATCGTACTGGATGTAAACTAGCAGTCGTAGATGCGACAGGGAAAGTTTTAGCAATCGAAGTTATTTATCCTCATAAACCTGCAGCGCAAGCAAAAAGAGAAGCTGCTGGACCAGCTTTTATCCAATTAATTAATAAATATCAAGTAGATATGGTAGCTATCGGAAATGGTACAGCCAGTCGGGAATCTGAACTTTTTGTGGCTGAGCAGTTGAAATCCGCCGACCATAAAACCTATTACGCTATCGTCAACGAAGCAGGCGCTTCTGTTTACTCCGCTAGCGAAATTGCACGAAAAGAATTTCCGCATCTACAAGTTGAAGAAAGAAGTGCTGTTTCTATTGCCCGTCGCCTGCAAGATCCTTTAGCTGAATTAGTCAAAATCGATCCTAAAGCTGTCGGAGTAGGCCAGTACCAACATGACGTTTCTCAAAAACGTTTGGCTGAACAATTGGATTTTGTTGTGGAAACAGCGGTTAACCAAGTAGGTGTGGATGTGAATACAGCAAGCCCGCAGCTCTTGCAGCATATATCAGGATTGAATAAAACAACTGCCCAAAACATTGTCATTTATCGTGAAGAAAACGGAGAATTCACCGCACGAACTCAATTGAAAAAAGTGCCACGCTTAGGACCAAAAGCATATGAACAAGCAATCGGATTCTTGCGAGTCCCTGGTGGGAAAAACATTTTGGACAACACAGGTATCCATCCCGAAAGTTATTCTATTGCAAAAGAAATATTAACTTCAGTCCAACTTTCAGAAAAAGAGCTTGGTACAGAAGAAGCAGTAGAAAAATTGACACGATTATCCGTAGAGAAACTGGCTGAAAGCCTATCAGTCGGAGAAGAAACGTTAGCCGATATTTTAGCTGGGCTGACACAACCTGGACGAGATATGCGTGATGAGATGCCAGCGCCCTTATTACGTACAGATGTATTGAGTATGGAAGACTTGAAACCAGGGATGGAATTGACTGGAACGGTCCGTAATGTCATTGACTTCGGCGCATTTGTTGATATCGGTGTGAAGCAAGACGGACTTGTCCATATATCGAAACTCAGCAAAAAATTCGTCAAGCATCCTACAGATGTCGTGTCAGTAGGAGATATCGTAACAGTTTGGATAGAACAAGTCGATACGAAAAAAGGCAGAATCAGTTTGACGATGCTTTCCCCTTATGAAGAGTAACAATGAGGAGTAACAAAAATTGACACAAGAAGAACTGCAGCAGTTAGTAGAAGAGATATCATTAAAAAGCTTCCAGCTTCCTTTCAAGCACCAAGCAATGTTCAATCCACGCTTACGTACAACTGGCGGGCGCTATCATTTAAACGATCATCATTTAGATTTTAATGCGAAGCTATTTGAAGAGTCAGACGAAGAGACGATTGCAGGAATCATCAAACATGAACTTTGCCATTATCATCTTCATCTAGCTGGAAGAGGGTATCAGCATAAAGATATGGATTTCAAGTATCTTTTGAAAAAAACAGGAGGGTTGCGCTATGCACCAGCCTTGACGAAGAAACAGATAAAGATGGAGTATTATCGATGCCAAGATTGTTCTGCCACGATCTGCCGCAAGAGAAGAATCGATGTACGCAAATATCGTTGTGGAAGATGTCATGGAGAAATCAAATGGATTGAGACAAAAAGAGAAGACTTTAATGAAGCACAAAAAATCAGATGAAAGGATAGAAGGCCTTTGGAAAAAAGTGAGCAGAGGAATCTAAAAGACTGGAATCAGCTATTAAATTTTTTAGCCGCACCTGAAGAGGGAAATTTTGAGGAACTGACGGCACCTACACTTATTTTAGCTGGAAACTGTCTTCCTATCTTAGCTGATAAAGCAGCACAAATGTATTTAAATGGCCAAGTAGATCAATTGTTTTTGGTCGGAGGGGTGGGGCATGCGACTAGAATCCTTTATGAGAATTTTGAAAAGCAAGGATTTCATTTTGAAGATGGCATGAGTGAAAGTGAAATCTGTCGTCAGTATCTAAAAGAAGTCTATGATTTGCCCGATAAGGCTTTTCTGATAGAATCGAAGTCTACAAATTCTGGAGAGAACGCCACTTTTTCACTGGAGATTCTTCATTCCTTAGGAGCTGTACCAGAAAAAATCTTATTGATGAATGATCCGACACTGCAACGCAGGACTCGAGCAACTTTTGAGAAAGTATGGCAAAATGAACAAACTATTTTCGCGAATGCTGTGCCATTTGTGCCGGAAATCCTTCACTTTTCTGAAGAGATCATCTTTACAGCAAAAGAACTGAATCATCAATGGCCTAAGGAATATTTCCATGCGCTAGTATTAGGAGAAATGGAACGTCTCCATGACGATGAGAACGGCTATGGTCCGAAAGGAAAAGATTTTATTCCTCACATTGATATATCAGAGGAAGTTTGGTCTTCTTACACCAGAATTAAAGAGTCAATAAAAACGGATTTTTCCCGTACTTGACCATTTTAGCAAGCGAATCCTCCTTTCCAAATAAATTTGGTTGAAATTTTCAATCGTTTATAAGATAATGAGGAGCGTGTTGAATGTAATAGCTAAAAGAATGGACGCTAGATAAGAGAAGAGGATTCAAATGGAAAATCAAAATAAATTGTATCATTTTGTTGGTATCAAAGGTTCAGGAATGAGCTCCTTGGCTCTTGTTTTACATGAACAAGGTCTAAATGTCCAAGGATCAGACATTGAAAAATATTTCTTTACACAAAGAGATTTAGAAAAAGCAAATATCACGATTCTGCCATTTAACGCAGATAATGTAAAACCAGGGATGACGATCATTGCAGGAAATGCATTTCCTGATTCACATGAAGAAATCCAGCGAGCAAAAGAATTAGGTTTGGAAGTGATTCGCTATCACGACTTTATTGGTCATTTTATCCAAAATTATACGAGTATCGCTGTAACAGGCTCTCACGGAAAAACAAGTACGACTGGACTGCTCTCTCATGTATTGAGTGGTGTCCGTCCAACAAGTTATCTAATTGGAGATGGAACAGGACATGGTGATCCGCAAGCGGAATTCTTTTCATTTGAGGCCTGTGAATATCGCCGTCATTTCCTTGCCTATTCACCAGACTATGCAATCATGACCAATATCGATTTTGATCATCCGGATTATTATACAAGTATCGACGATGTATTTACAGCTTTCCAAACAATGGCTGGACAAGTGAAAAAAGCTATTTTTGCGTATGGTGACGATGCTTATTTACGCAAATTAAAAGCAAATGTGCCGATTTATTATTATGGTGTCACAGAAAACGATGATATCCAAGCACGAAACATCGAACGCACAACTTCTGGTTCTGCTTTTGATGTCTATCATGGGGATGAATTTGTTGGGCACTTCACTGTACCAGCATTCGGTAAACACAATATCTTAAATGCTTTAGGTGTTATTGCAGTAGCTTATTTCGAAAAACTGGATCTGAAAGAAGTTGCAGAAGAAATGCTGACTTTCCCAGGAGTAAAACGTCGATTCAGTGAAAAGATCGTAGCAGACATGACCGTAGTCGATGATTATGCGCATCACCCTGCAGAGATCAAAGCAACGATTGATGGCGCACGCCAAAAATATCCAGATAAAGAAATAATTGCAGTTTTCCAACCCCATACGTTTACGCGTACGATTGCATTGATGGATGAATTTGCAGAAGCACTTGATTTAGCTGATAAAGTTTACTTATGCGATATTTTTGGTTCGGCTCGGGAAGAACAAGGAAACGTTAAGATTGAAGACCTTGGAGCGAAAATCAAAAAAGGTGGAGAAGTCATCAAAGAAAATAATGTATCTCCATTGTTAGATTATCATGATGCAGTAGTAATCTTCATGGGTGCTGGAGATGTTCAAAAATTTGAACAAGCGTATGAAAAACTTTTAAGCAGCACGACGAAAAATGTACTGTAATACAATTACTGCAGTGTCCTTATAAAAATAGAAAGAGGGGGAGTGGCAAAAATCTTGCCAATCCCCCTTTTTTGCAACTTATGATAAACGGTGTTCAAAAGCTTGCATCTGCGGTAATAAGCCCAACCAAATCAAAAACATGAGAAGCTGTTTTTCTTGGCTGTTCTTATTACTTGATGCAGGGCAGCTTTTTCACGACCTCAGATAAACGGTGTTCAAAAGCTTGCATCTGCGGTAATAAGCCCAATCAAATGAAAAATATGAGGAGCTATTTTTATTTGACCATTCTTATTACTTGATGCAGGACAGCTTTTTCACGACCTCAGATAAACGGTGTTCAAAAGCTTGCATCTGCGGTAATAAGCCCAATCAAATCAAAAACATGAGAAGCTGTTTTTCTTGGCTGTTCTTATTACTTGATGCAGGGCAGCTTTTTCACGACCTCAGATAAACGGTGTTCAAAAGCTTGCATCTGCGGTAATAAGTCCAGCCAAATGAAAAATATGAGAAGCTGTTTTTTCTTGGCTGTTCTTATTATTTGATGCAGGACAGCTTTTTCACGACCTCTGTAAACTATAGGAATCTGTTAAATCAAGGGAGCAGAACTTGCCTTTTACGCTACTTTTGGTACAATAATGTATGATTAAAAATAAACTGGAGGGTTTCTATCTTGAACATAGGTAAGCCGAGAAAACTAGGAAAAACAATAAATGAAATCGAGGAAGGCGACTCGTTATCCTTAACAGAATCTATTGAAGATAACCAGCTTTTGCTGTATTTGGGATTGACGAATGATGCAAATCCTTTGTATATCCAACATGACTTTGCACAAAAAACAGAATATCAACAGCCAATCGTTCCATCAGTGATGCTGATGGGGATCATCACAAGTGCAATTTCAAAGCATCTTCCTGGACCAGGATCACATGTTGTCAATTTTTCTGTCAATTTTATTGAACCGGTTTTCCATTATGAAACACTGACTTTTCAGTTTGAGGTCATAAAAGTAGATAAGATGAAGGATGTGGTGACGATTTCTGTAGAAGCGGAGAATACGAACGAAGATCGTGTGTTGGATGCTGTCGTTATGGTCCAACCGCCACAAGTTCCTGAATTGGAAATAGCAATCGAAAGTGAAGGTGAATTGAATGAATAATCCAAGTACATCAATGTCAGGTATCAATCGTTTTTATGCAAAAGTTTATGGATTTTTAGGTATGGGACTTGCCCTTAGTGCAGTCACTTCTTACTTGGCTCTTTGGGTATTTCCTTTGCAATTAGCAACTTTTATCAATAATTTTCCACTAGGCTTTGTGGGTCTGTGGATCGTTGAACTGATTTTAGTAATGGTTCTAGGCGTAAAAGCACAAAAGAATCCGAGCTTAGCAATCGGTGGATTTATTGCCTACTCTCTTTTGAATGGCATAACATTAGCGGTTACTCTTGCATACTACGATATTGGAACAGTAACGCAAGCTTTCTTGACAGCTACTTTGATGTTCATGGGGATGTCTGTTGTCGGAGTAACAACAAAAAGAGATCTTAGCGGGGTTGGAAGAGCAGGACAGGCAGCTTTAATCGGAGTGATCATTGCACTAGTCTTGAACATCTTCATTTTGAGAAGTAGCGTAGTTGAGCTGTTCATCTCCCTACTGTTAGTCGTCATCTTTGCAGGGATTACAGCTTATGATAACCAAAGCATCCGTAATATCTATGTCCAGACAAACGGAACAGCACATAGTGGAATTGCTGTATTCATGGCATTGAAGCTGTATTTGGACTTTATCAACTTGTTCTTGGCGTTTCTGAGAATCTTTGGACGGAACAACTAAAAAAGAAAAAAATTCATCAGTTGGGGCTATACCGAATTATTTGGTATGGTCCCGCTTTTTCTTTTCGCATTCCGCAGGATTCTTTGTTAGAATGAATAAGAACTTTACAGTAAGGAGTTAAGAAGATGACAAAAAATAAATTATTACTCGTTGATGGGAACAGTGTGGCTTTTCGCGCATTCTTTGCGCTTCACAATTCTCTTGAACGTTTCAAAAATAGAAACGGTCTTCATACAAATGCAATCTATGCATTCAATACGATGTTTGAAAATGTTATGCAAAAAGAGCAACCGACTCATGTTCTGGTTGCGTTCGATGCAGGAAAAACGACTTTTCGGACAGAAATGTATGCGGAGTACAAAGGTGGAAGATCCAAAACACCTGGCGAATTCAAAGAACAAATGCCATATATACGTGATTTGTTGACAGGACTAGGGGTACAGTATTACGAATTGCCCAATTATGAAGCAGATGATATTATCGGTACTTTGGCAGAAAAAGTAGACAAAGATCAATTTGATGTCGTCGTGCTTTCAGGTGATCGGGATTTGACTCAATTAGCTAGTAAAGAAGTAAAAGTGGATATCACTGTAAAAGGTGTCAGCGATATCGAAAGCTATACACCAGAACATGTAGCGGAAAAATATGATGGGTTGACGCCAAAACAGATTATTGACATGAAGGGACTAGCCGGAGATGCCTCTGACAATATCCCCGGTGTGACTAAAATCGGTGAAAAAACAGCTATCAAGCTATTGAAACAATATGGCTCAGTCGAAGGAATTTATGAACATATCGATGAAATGAAGCAAAGCAAAATGAAAGAAAATCTGATAAATGACAAAGAGCAGGCTTTCTTATCGAAAAAATTGGCGACCATCAATACTTCAGCGCCTGTGGATGTCTCTATCGACTCATTGAAGTATGAAGGGAAAAATCTCGATAAACTCGTTCCGTTTTATAAAGAAATGGATTTCAATCAGTTCCTTTCTAAATTGAATATCGTAGAAGAAGAAGTAAAAATGGATGATATTTTGTTTGAAGTCGTTCATGAATTCAAAGAGGAAATGTTTACTACGGATATGGCGTTGTACGTGGAAATGATGGGCGACAATTATCATACAGAGGAAATCGTCGGAGTAGCGTGGGGGACAGAAAAGAAAATTTATGTCACGAACGATCTATCTGTATTCGAAAACCGAGCGTTCCATTCTTGGATCACTGATCCGACTCGGCTGAAAAAAGTATATGATGCGAAACGAACTTATGTTGCTTTAAACCGCTATACTGGAAAAACGAAAGGAATCGATTTTGATGTCTTGCTAGGTGCATACCTTCTCGATACGAATGAAAAAAGCACAGATATCGAAGGAATAGCTGCTCATTACGGATACAACGATATCCAATCAGATGAAGCTGTATACGGCAAAGGGGCGAAAAAAGGTTTACCAGAAGAAGAGGAACTCTTTTTTGCTCATTTAGCGCGAAAAGTAGCTGCAATCAATGCGTTGACACCAAAATTGAGCCAAGAACTGGCAGATAAAAACCAAGAAGATCTTTTCCGGAAAATGGAACTGCCATTGTCTATCATTTTGGCAGAGATGGAAATAAGCGGGATCAAAGTAGATGCGACTCGCTTACAAGAAATGAAGGGCGAGTTCTCTGCTCGCTTAAGAGAGATCGAACAAAAAATCTACGAAGAAGCCGGCGAAGAATTCAATTTGAATTCACCAAAGCAATTAGGAGTGATCTTATTTGAAAAAATGGGATTACCCGTTATCAAAAAAACAAAAACTGGATATTCCACAGCCGTAGATGTACTGGAACAGCTTCGTGAACAAGCACCAATCGTAGAGGATATCCTCACCTATCGTCAAATTGCAAAAATTCAATCTACCTATGTCGAGGGACTGCTGAAAGTGATCCAATCAGATGGAAAAGTGCATACCCGTTATGTCCAGACATTGACCCAAACAGGACGATTAAGCTCTGTTGATCCTAATTTGCAGAACATCCCGATTCGATTAGATGAAGGGAGAAAGATACGTCAGGCATTTGTTCCTAGAGAAAAAGACTGGCTGATTTATTCTTCTGACTATTCACAAATCGAGTTACGCGTACTTGCGCATATCTCAAATGATGAACATTTGAAAGCTGCCTTCCTAGAAGGTCAAGATATCCATGCCAGCACAGCGATGCGTGTATTTGGAATCGAAAAGGCAGAGGATGTCACACCAAATATGCGTAGGCAGGCAAAAGCAGTGAATTTTGGTATCGTGTATGGCATCTCTGATTACGGACTTTCACAAAATCTAGGAATCAGCCGAAAAGCAGCACAGCAATACATCGATACGTACTTTGAAAAATACCCAGGTGTCAAAGAATATATGGAAAGAATCGTACGCGAAGCAAAAGACCAAGGCTACGTCGAAACGCTGTATCACCGCCGTCGATATCTGCCAGACATCAATTCAAGAAATTACAATATCCGTTCTTTTGCGGAACGAACAGCTATCAATACACCAATCCAAGGAAGTGCTGCTGATATTTTGAAAATCGCGATGATCGAATTGGATAAACGATTAAAAGAAACAGGTCTTCAAGCTACGATGCTGTTACAAGTTCATGATGAACTTGTCTTCGAGGTACCGAAAAAAGAACTTGAATCATTAGATAAATTGGTGAAGGAAGTTATGGAACAAGCTGTTTCTCTTCATGTACCACTGATCACTGACAGCAGTTGGGGAAAAACGTGGTACGAAGCAAAATAAACATTGTTTAAGACAGAGCAATATAATGAAGGTGAAAAGAAAAAATGCCAGAATTACCAGAAGTAGAAACCGTTCGTAAAGGATTGGAACGGTTAGTAGTAGGAAAAACGATTCAAAAAGTTCAGGTCTTGTGGCCCAAGATCATCGAGCAACCAGAGACACCCATCTTTGAGGCTTCTCTTGTTGGCGAAACCATCCAATCCATTGGACGTAGAGGGAAGTTTTTAATTTTTCATCTCGATCATTATGAACTGATCTCACACTTGCGAATGGAAGGAAAATATCAATTTACGAAAGAAAATACACCAATCGATAAACATACGCATGTACTTTTCTTTTTTGAGGATGGAAGCCAACTTCGCTACAACGATGTACGAAAATTTGGTCGTATGACAATCGTCGAAAAAGGAGCAAGTGCAACTTACCGAGGAATCATGAAATTGGGACCTGAGCCTTTGCCAGATAGCTTCTTATTAGCAGATTTCGCAAATGGACTGAAAAAGTCCCACAAAGCAATCAAGCCATTGCTGCTAGACCAACGTCTAGTGACTGGTCTAGGTAATATTTATGTAGATGAAGCATTATGGGAAGCGAAGATCCATCCAGAACAACCGGCGAACACACTGCGCCCCAAAGAGGTAGAACAATTACGTCTATCGATCATTGATGTTTTGGATCGTGCAATAGAAGCCGGAGGTACCACGATTCGCAGTTATTTGAATGCATTAGGAGAATCAGGCGGATTTCAAGTAGCACTGCATGTCTATCAGCAAACTGGCAAACCATGTATACGTTGTGGAACGCCGATCGTGAAAACAAAAGTGGCACAAAGGGGGACGCACTATTGTCCGAATTGTCAAAGGCTAAAAATCGCAAAGTAGGATTTGTTTTAGGTTTGACGGGTGGAATAGCTACCGGTAAAAGTACGGCAGCCAAAGTCTTTCAGTCTCATGGATTTCCTTTGATCGATGGCGATGTGATTGCCAGAGAAACTGTTGAGCCTGGAACGCTTGCTCTGAGGAAAATTGTATCAGTGTTTGGCCAAGAGGTATTGCAGCCTGATGGGCAACTAGATCGAGGGAAACTTGGGATGATTGTTTTTCCATCAAAGGAAAAACGGCAAAAACTTGATCAGCTATTAGATCCGTTTATCCGAAAAGCGATAAAAGATCAAATCGCCTCTCTAAGTTCCAATCATCCTTTAGTAATTGTAGATATCCCATTGCTCTACGAAGGTCATTATGACCACTATATGGATGCAGTAGCTGTCGTTTATACTACGCCAGAAACTCAGCTTCAGCGTTTGATGAAACGTAATCAACTGACGCTAGAACAAGCGCAGCAGAGAATTAGTAGTCAACTTCCAATCGAAGAAAAAAAGCAGCGTGCGGATATTTTGTTCGACAACAATGGAACAAAAGAAAAACTTGTGGGACAAATCGAAAATTGGCTTTTTGCTAATCGCTTTCTTTGAGTATCTGTGTCAATTTTGCTATCCTGAGTATATAGAAAGTGAGGGATAGCGATGGGATCATTAAAAAATCAAAAGGATAAAGTCGTAGGTAACGCAAAAGAAAAAATCGGCGAGATGCTCAATAAAGAAAATCTAATCGATGAAGGTCGTACGCAATCAGAAACAGCAGAAGAAAAAGAAAAGCAGTACCAAGCAAGAATCGATGAAATAGAAGACCAGCAGGCAGAAGAAGAAGCGAAGCGGCAAGATTTGACTCAAGAACGAAAAAATCCGACACCTGATCGTAGTAAAACACCGCTCCCAGAAAGTGACCACATTCCCGATGAGCAAAAAATCGAGGAACAGCGAATGAAACACTATACAGGAATCGAAGAGAAGTTATAAAATAGTAAAAAATCGAGATGTGACTTGAAGCAGATGAGAAGGTGTTCATCTGCTTCAAGTTTTTTGTGCTAGATGACTAAATCAGCTTTTGTGTAAGTTATTTCTCAGTAATCAAGGTGATCAGTATTGGAAAATTGAAATTTAGTAAGGACAGGGGACACAATTACGCATGAAAGTAGAAAAAATTGTTCTTATATCCGTGTTTTTTGGGTAGGACAGTCGCGTTTGTGATTTGTTTCGTGTTATAATACAACTAGTTGTAAAGAAAGACACATCCTTTATATAAAATGCGATGCAAGAGGTGAGACAAAATGAGATGTCCCAGATGTCAACATAATAATTCACGAGTAATCGACAGCCGTCAAGCAGATGATGGACGTGCGATCCGTCGCCGTCGCGAATGTGAGAATTGTTCGTTCCGATTCACTACATTTGAACGAATTGAAGCTGCTCCGTTATTAGTAATCAAGAAAAACGGGGAACGCGAAGAGTTCAATCGCGATAAAATTTTAAGAGGACTCATCCGTTCAGCAGAAAAAAGACCTGTAGCTATGGAACAAATGGAACAAATCGTCAACCATGTCGAAAACCGCGTACGCAGTCTCGGAGAAAACGAAGTATCGACGAATCTAATTGGTGAATATGTGATGGAAGATTTAGTTGATTTAGACGAAATCGCTTATATTCGTTTTGCAAGTGTTTATCGCCAGTTCAAAGATATGTCTGTTTTCTTAAAAGAGTTGCAAGATATCGTGGATAAAGCAAAAGAAAATAATAAAGAGAATAATAAAGAAAACAATTAAGAAACAAAAAGGAGGCATTTCCTTGGAAAATGCTTGGAAAGAGCTTCAACCAAAAAATATTTACCAAGGAAGAAAAGCGGCTCCGCTGAGAGAAGACAGCAAGAACGCCTTGCTGTATCTTTATCAGCCACTAATCGGCGGAGAAGCCTTGAGTATCTATTTCACCCTGTTATCAGAAATCTCTCAAGAATCTGGCAAAGGTCCTGAAGGGATGCATGCAGATCTGCTTAGTAGTCTAGGCTGCGGTATCCCGCAATTTTATGATGCAAGAAAAAAGCTAGAAGGAATCGGCTTACTGGATGTTTATTTTAAAGAAGATAGTGATCTGGGACCTCGTTTTATTTATGAGCTGTTAGAACCACTCATTCCTAAAGCATTTTTCAAAGACTCTGTTCTGGCTTTTCTTCTTCTGGAAAAAGTTGGTGAACGACGATTCCAGAAGCTTACCCAATTGTTTGAACCTAAAAGGCATACAGCAGAGGGATATCAAAAAATCACAAAAAAATTTTTAGATGTTTATCGCTTCAATGAAGCAGTGTACGCTGCTAATCAAGAAAACATCGAATCGCTGAATAAATCTTTTGAAGAATCTGAATCAGTAGCATTACTTGAAGCAGATTCGACATTCGATTGGCAGTTTTTGAATGATTGGCTGGCAAAAAAACATATTGCAAGTCTTGATGATCCAATCATCAAACAAGTCGACATGTATCATCAGCTTTACGGTTTCGATGAATTGACACTTGGCGAACTGATCAGTCAATCTTATGACTTTAGTGAACAAAAAGTATCTGAAAAAGAACTGCAAAAAGCCATTTTGGCAATGCAGAGACGTCCGGTGAAGCAAACAAAAGAAACAGTTGCGGTTTCTGAAAACAGTAATGAACCCTCGTCAAACGAACATTTGACAAACGCAGCGCTTCAGCTGATAAAAGAAGCACAGAGCATTCCACCGATGAAATATCTGGAAGCAATCAAGTCAGAAAAAGGCGGATATGTTTCTAAACAAGAAAACTGGTTACTGCAAGATCTTGTTTCTCAATCAGGTCTTTCCAGTAGCGTGATCAATGTTTTGTTGAATTATGTATTGGTGATCAAAAATAATGCTAGCTTAAATGCTAGTTATGTGAATACAGTGGCAAATGAATGGGCACAAAAGAAAATCGCCACAGCAGAAGAAGCAATTCAGCATATTCGGCAAATAAGCAATCAAGCAAAACAATCAAAACAAAAGAAGCAAACAAATTATCCAAATGGCAAGCGAAATGTTCGGCGGGAAAAGCTTCCTGATTGGGTCAATCAGCCAAAAGATGAAAAACAGATCAGCAGCGAGAAAAAAGCAGAGATTGACCGCCGTTTTAAAGAATACCTGGCAAAAAAGGAGGGTGACATCTAGTGGAAGACGTAGGCAAAGAATTGAAGAGGATCATCAGCAAACGCAATTATCAAGAAAAGTATGCTGAAATGATCGCTGAAGTCTTAAATGATGCGGATGTTCAAGCTTTTCTAAGCGCACACCAAGAAGAATTGACACAAGCGGATATTGAAAAAAGTTACGCCAAATTGTATGAATTCGTGCAAGAAAAGCGTAAATATCAAAAAAACGATCCAACGATGATCGCTCCCGGCTATGAGCCGAAGCTGACATTGAATTTTCATTATGTGGATGTCACTTATGTACCAACGGAAGCATTGTTAGCACGGCAAAGACAAGAAGAAATCAGAAGCCGAGTAAAAGCAATGGATATGCCAAAAGATATTCAATCGGCTTCTTTTGAAAACTTTGAACGTACAGATGGACGAGGATATGCGAGCTTAGAAGCCCTAGATTTTGTAGAGAAATATACTGCTGATCCAAAAGGGTATCATAAAGGACTGTATCTAGTAGGAAGTTTTGGTATTGGAAAAACATATTTATTAGGAGCAACAGCGAGAGAATTAGCGATTGCTGGATTCACCACGACGCTAGTCCATTTTCCGACATTTGCCGTTGAGATGAAACAGGCAATCGGAAAAGATCAAGTGGCAGAAAAGTTAGATGCAGTGAAACGTTCACCTATTTTGATGATCGATGATATTGGTGCAGATGCGATGAGTAGTTGGATACGAGACGAAGTATTCGGTGTTATCCTTCAATATCGGATGCAGGAACAGTTACCAACCTTCTTCTCATCGAATTTTACAATGGATGAATTGGAACAGCATTTGTCCGTCACTCAACGTGGAGATGAAGAGCCGCTAAAAGCGAAACGGATAATGGAACGCATACGTTATTTGACAAAAGAAATCGAAATGACTGGTCGCAACCGACGCAATGGTTGAACAGTTGACAAGTCCAACTGACATTTGACCTAGTAGTAAAAGCAGGTCAGCGAATCATTATATGGACAGAAATGACCGGAGACAATCACCGCAACAAGTAATGCAGAAACTTAAACGGAGGATTTTTTATGAGGGCTATTTTTTCTAGTATATCTGTAGTTGGTCTATTTTTTCTTTTAGCAGGCTGCGGTAGCGCAGATAGCAACACAGGTTCTGTTGATTCGATTGATGCGGGTCAAACAGTAAAAACAAGCAGTACGAAAACGGAGGGACAAAGCATATTTGTTGGAACGATTGAAAGTATCACTCAAGTAGAAGCAGAAGAAGAAACGCTTCAGTTGAAACTCGTCGATGTCATGGCCAAAGAAGATCCAGCGAATATGGGAACGTCATTCAGCAATGACGGAGTGATCTTAAATGCTACTGCTGAAAAAATAAGCGTGGACATAAATGAATTGAAAATCGGTGACAAAGTCCAATTTACATTAGTTGAGATGCCGATCATGACGATGTCTATCCCACCGCAAGTTCCTGGAGATTCGATTATTGATGTTTCATTGAACAAATAACCAACAACATTTTTTCAAAAATAAGAAAATGTTGTTTTATAGAACGAAAAGGTATATTTTTTAAGGAGATATGGGAATTTTTTTATTCCTAGTCTCCTTATTTTATTTGGAAAATGCTATAATTATCTAGAAGGAGTGAAGCTATGAACCATTTAGATTTATCTCAGCGCTTAGCGGCAGTGGGTGACTTTGTTCCTGAATCCGCTCGTTTAGCAGACATTGGATCAGATCACGCTTACTTACCCGTTGCATTGATATTAAGAGGAAAAATCGAATATGCAGTTGCTGGTGAAGTCGTTCAAGGTCCTTATGAATCAGCACGTAAGCAAGTCAAAAAAGATGGATTAGAAGACCGTATCACCGTACGCCTTGCAAATGGTCTAGATGCTATCCAGCCACAAGATGGTATTACAGCTGTCACGATTGCGGGTATGGGAGGTTCACTGATCCGAGATATCCTAGAAGCTGGCAAGTTGAATCAACGCTTAAGCGGACAAGAACGTTTGATCCTTCAGCCAAACATCGGAGAGCGTACATTACGATCTTGGCTGCAAGAAAATCAGTATAAAATCCAATCAGAAAAAATACTTGAAGAAAATAAAAAAATATATGAAATCATTGTAGCCGAAAAAGAACAAAAACCAGTTACTTACAATGAAATGGAGCTGATGTTCGGGCCATTTCTGCTTGAAGAGAAAAGTGAGATCTTCAAATCAAAATGGACAAGAGAGCTTCAACAAAGAAAAGCTATCCGTGAACAGCTCAAACAAGCAGCTAATCAAGAGACACGTCAAAAACAAATCGAGCAGGAAATCCAAATGATTGAGGAGGTTTTAAAGACATGACAATCAGCGGACGCACCTTCATCCAAAAGTTTGAAAGCTATTGTCCTCAGTGGCTAGCTGAAGAAGGAGACCCAGTCGGACTGCATATCGGAACATTGGATAAGCCAATCCAACGAGTAATGATGACATTAGACGTTCGTCCAGAAGTGGTCGAAGAAGCAATCAAGAAAAAAATCGATTTGCTGATTGCTAAACATCCTCCAATCTTTCGTCCTGTAAAACGGCTGGTTACTGATCAGCCACAAGAAAAAATGTATGCAGATTTGTTGAAACATGATATTGCCGTCTATGCAGCACACACGAACATGGATATTATTTGGGATGGACTGAATGACTGGTTTTGTGAACTTCTCGGTATTGAAGTGGAGAGTTATTTAGTAAAGACTCATGAGATTCATTATAAAAAACTGGCCGTTTATGTACCTGTGGATCATGCACAGAAAATGCGTGAAGTATTAGCTGCAGCTGGTGCTGGTACACAAGGTGATTATACCGGTACAAGTTTTACCTCGATTGGACACGGTCGATTTACTCCGGAAGCTGGTGCACAACCAGCGATTGGGAAAGTAGGGAAGACAGAACAAGTTCAAGAGGCAAAAGTTGAGGTTATTTTGCCGGAAACTATCGAAAAACAAGTGATTCAAGCCATGCGGTCAGCTCATCCTTATGAGGAACCTGCTTATGATCTTTTCGCTATAGATGAACCAGTCGAAATGTTTGGGTTAGGACGAGTAGGTGAATTGCCGCAAGAAATTTCTATAGAGGCATTTGTAGAACAAGTAAAAGAAGCGTTCCAACTAGATGGACTGAGAATAGTCCAGCCAAAAAATGCAAAATCCTCTGTGAAGCGCATTGCGATTTGCGGTGGAAGCGGTGAAAAATTTTATCCGCAAGCAATCGCCCAAAGAGCAGATGTCTATATCACGGGAGATATCTATTATCATACGGCTCATGATATGCAAAGCGCTGGGTTGATCGCAATTGATCCCGGTCATTATATTGAATCGTTATGCAAGCAACGATTTATCGAGAAATTTGAATCTTGGAAACAAGAAGAAAATTGGGATATTAACTTTTTCGTTTCTGAAACAAATACAAACCCATTTCAATTTAATTAAAAGGAGAGAATACTATGTACGAAAATCTTTTGCCACGTTTTTTACGATATGTCAAAACAGAAACACGCTCCGATGCAACAAGCAAAACGACTCCATCGACTCAGACACAAGTTGCTTTTGCGCAAGAATTGAAAAAAGAATTGGAAGAGTTAGGCTTAGCTGATGTTTTCTATAATGAAGATAACGGATTCGTTATGGGAACATTACCAAGCAATGTTGATCATGAAGTGCGTTCCATTGGATTTATTTCTCACATGGATACAGCAGATTTTAATGCAGTAGGAGTCAATCCACAAATCATTGAAAACTATGATGGTGAGTCGACGATCGTACTAGATGCGGAAGAACGCTATACATTGAATACAAAAGATTTTCCAAATTTGAAAAATTATGAAGGCCACACATTGATCACAACAGATGGCAGTACATTACTGGGAGCAGATGACAAATCAGGGATTGCGGAAATCATGACTGCAATGGAGATCTTGATCAATAATCCTTCTATCCCTCACGGTACCATCAAAGTGGCTTTTGGTCCTGATGAAGAAATCGGTGTCGGAGCGGATAAATTCGATGTTGAGCAATTCGATGTAGATTTTGCTTATACAGTCGATGGTGGTCCTTTAGGTGAGTTGCAGTATGAAACGTTTAGTGCTGCTCAAGCAAATATCACGATCCAAGGGAAAAATGTACATCCAGGGACGGCAAAAGATACAATGATCAATGCTCTACAGTTAGCAATCGATTTTCATAATCAGCTTCCAGCCGATGAAGTTCCAGAAAAAACGGAAGGATACGAAGGTTTCTTCCATTTGATGGCATTGGATGGGAATCCTGAAGAAGCTTCTATGAGTTATATCATTCGCGATCATGATCGTGAAAAATTCGAAGCACGCAAAGCACAAATCACCCATATCCAAGAAGAGTTGAATCAGCGATTTGATCAAGAACGAATCAAAGTAGATATGTATGATCAATATTACAACATGAAAGAAATCATTGAAAAAGATATGAGCATCGTGGAATTAGCGAAACAAGCAATGATCGAGCTTGGTATCTCTCCAGTGATCGAACCAGTTCGTGGAGGAACAGATGGTTCAAAAATCTCTTACATGGGTATTCCGACGCCAAATCTATTTGCCGGAGGAGAAAATATGCACGGACGATTCGAATTTGTTTCTTTACAAGTAATGGAAAAAGCAACAGACGTGATTGTAAAAATTGCAGAATTGAACACAAAGAGTTAAAATCGAAAAAGAACAGCTTATGACAAGGCGTTCGTCCCAATGATGGAATGTCATCTGTCTAAGGCTAAAGGGCAGGACAATGGAATTGGTTGTCCCGCCCTCTTTTTTGAAGAGTAAATAGGAGGTAAAGAATGGAAAAGCTGCTAGTTTTTTATAACAAAAGTTCAGGGAAAGATGAGGGTGAGAAATTAGCACGCTGGTTTCAAGATTATGTAAAAGAAAAGCAGCCAGAATTATATGTAGAACTAGCTGAAACTGGCCCATCGATTGATGATGCGGAATTAGTCAAGAAAGCAGAAGCTATAGAAGCTGATACTTTAGTAATTATAGGTGGAGACGGCACGATTCATCATATCGTCCAAGCGTTCCAAAAAACATTATCTCAATACCATGTCGGATTACTTCCAGGTGGAACTGTCAACAACCTTGCACGTTTTCTTGAGATTCCCCTCAAAAAAGAAGAAGCTGCTGACGTGATCCTGGAAGGTAATGTACGGAAAATAGACTATGGTCAAGTCAATGATGAAGTCATTATCTCTACACTGACAATCGGAATCTTAGCAGATACAGCAGTTTGGATCAGTCAAGAAGAAAAACAGCGTTACGGCTCGTGGATCTTTATCAAGAAGTTTTTTAAGTTATTGCTGAAGAAGAAAAAATATCATTTGGATTTAGAAACAGACGAGGAGCATTGGAAAGGAAAATCCCAACTGTTGACAGTCACGATGTCTAACTCCGTGGGCGGTTTTACAAATTTTGACGACTCAGCGACCCCAGATGATGGAAAATTCCATGTAACGATCGTACCTTCCTTAGATATTTTCCGATTTATTTTTTATTTGCCTAGAATCATGAGAGGCAAATTCTATACGATCCCCGGCATTACTTATTTCACAGCCAAACGCATGAAAATCCAAGCACAGGAAAAATCTGTGGGCACTCGAACGGATGGAGACACGACAGATGATCTTCCAGTTGAATTATCTGTTGTATCAAAAGGATTAACAGTTTATTCACCAAAGAAAGAAGAAAAAGCTTAGAAATAGTAGTTAACAGAAAGTTGGAAGAAGAGTAATGGATGTATTGTTACACAATCCTTTGTGGTTTTACCTTTTCATTGTGAATTTTTACTTATTTTGTCTGATGGGGTATGATAAACATCAGGCTAGAACTAGCGACTGGCGTGTTCCTGAGAATAATTTGGTATTTGTCAGCCTGTTAGGCGGTGGTTTGGGAGGATTGATCTCTCGAAAAGTTTTCCATCATAAAACGCGGAAAAAGAAGTTTACTATAGGATTCGCTGCAGGTGTACTTGTTGATTTGATTCTCATTTATTTTTTCCATTAAGGAGCAGGAGATGTCGTCTAAAGGAACGAAAACTAAAATCATTCTAAATCTGCTTTTGCTGGTTGTGATTTTTGCCATTATTTATTATTTAATCAATCAATCATTTGCAGATATCTTTGCCGAATTGCTGTCTACCAGTATTGTTGTTTTGGTAGCAGCTGTTATATTAGGGACAGTTTACCAAATCGCTGAAGGGCGCTCAATCAAAGAAATTGCTGAACCTTTCGCGCCGAATTTTACAACGAAAGATGGGTTCTTGACCTCTAGCTATATTGCGTTTTACCGAATCGTTTCATTTGGTACAGGAACGCTGATCTCGGAGATTTATTTTTATAACAAAAAAGGAATGAAGCTATCCCAGGGAGCAGGGGTGACAGCACTCCATATGATTATGTACAAACTGGCAGTGATCACTTATGCATTAGCTGGCTTGGTCATCCAATTCTCTCTTTTTTATTCTAATGGTCCGTCAATGATCTGGTTTATCATCGCTGGTATCCTTTTGACGATCGTGATTGTTGCCTTTTTATTGGCGATGTCCGTCAGCTTGAATGTCCAAATATTTTTTGTCAGCTTATCGAATAAGTTATTTAAGAGTGAGCGTTTGCGAAAATGGGTGGATACATGCAATCAGCAGATCTACTCTTTAAGGGAAACGGTCCAAACCATTATCCAAGACAGGACTGCGCTATTGCGGATTTATCTATGGAATATGTTAAAACTTGTATTTTGGTATGTACTTCCCTATTTGATTCTGATTGAAAACCATCCTAAAATAGATTTTCTACTGACCATTTCGTTTATCAGCTTTGCAGTAGTGCTTTCAGGGGTTATTCCTACGCCTGCTGGTATTGGTTCCTTTGAATTTGTCTATTTGTTATTATTCAGACCAGTTGTTGGAACAGTTGACGCAGTTTCTTCGCTTTTACTGTATCGTTTCAGTTCCTTTATCTTGCCATTTCTCTATGGATTTGTGTATGTGATTGCTGAACGGCGAAGAGTGATCAAAGAAGAAATAATAGAAGTAAAAAAAGAGAATAAAGAAAATCAAGGGTAGGTCTTTTATAAGATCTCAGACTGTAGACAAAAAGGAGTGGCTTAATTGCCAACTCCTTTTTGTTAGTCTTTGTAGAAATTTGAAATAAAAAGCCATAGGCTTTTTTGCTTTCCATAGCCATGTGGCTAGTTTTTTTAAATTCATGGCAGCAAACGTAAGCATCGTGTGCGTGGCGACTTTTTCGAGACCTCGATATTTCGTCCAACGCATACCATGCTTTTCTTTTGCATCTGCAAATATTCGTTCAATGGTTTGTTTTCTCTTTTTATAAATTTCTCTATTCAACGCCGTATGGCGTTGGTGTTCAAGTTCATCCATAAGATCCGCCCAAACATGTCGAGTTACTATTTTTTGATGTTTTGTACTCAAAGTACAGTTTTTAAGTAATGGACAACTCCTACAGAATTTTGGATTTGATTTATAGGTTCGATAACCATCACGAGTGATAGTTGAAAATAACAACGGTTGATTATTGGGACATAAATAGCAGTCAAAATAGGCATCATAAACAAAGTCTTTTTTACGAAACATTCCTTTTACTCCATGAGGTACAGTATATGGAAGAATCGGGTAGAGTTTCAAGTGTGACAGAAAATGAACAAATTTAGGCGTCTTATATCCTGCATCAGCGACAACACGCTTTATATTTGGAAAAGCTCTTTTCGACTGTTTGACCAGATCGATTGCGACTTGGCTGTCATGTACATTTCCTGGTGTGATTAATGTAGATAAGATAAAACCATTATCTTCACAGGAAGTATGCGCGGAATAAGCAAATTGTTTTTCTCGTTCACCTTTAACATAGTAACCACTTTCTGGATCTGAATGACTTATTTTTTGAAGACTCAACTCACTTTCTATGTCCCATGTAAAAGGACGTTTTCCTACAGCAATACGTTCTTTATTTATTTCATCTTCTAATTCATCTTGATAAGCTTTAGCTTGACCGTAGGTCATTTCTTTTGTGAACTTATGTTTATTGGCATTTGCCTTAATATGAGTAGAATCAATATAAAGGTTGTCTTCCGTAACGAAGCCAGCTTTTACAGCTTGTTCTAGAATATGAGAGAAAATGTCTTCAAATAAAGTTGTTTCTCTAAATCTTCGAACATAGTTTTTACCAAAAGTAGAGAAATGCGGGATAGGATCCTCGAATGAATAACCTAAAAACCAACGATAAGCAACATTTGTTTCAACGTCTTTAATAGTCTGTCTCATCGAACGGATACCAAATAAATATTGGATAAATACTAATTTAATTAAGACCACTGGATCAATACTGGGACGACCATGGGTCGAATACGTAGATTCTACAATGGGATAAATGAAATCAAACTGAATCGCAGCATCAATCTTTCGAACTAAGTGATCTTTAGGTACAAGATCATCAATTGTTAACATAGCAAATTGATTTCTACCTTCAATCGATTGTTTTCTCATCGTTAGAATCACTCCCAGAATAGTTTATACAATGAGTATAAAACAAAAAAACTGCAAACAACACTCCAAATTTAGGAGTTTGTCTACAGTCTGAGGGTAGGTCTTTTATAAGATCTACCCTTTTTATCAAATCAAAGAAAAACGTTATGGATAAGATAATTTTACGTTTGTTTGGCTCTTTTTTTATATACATACAATCAATTTTGTTTTTTAAGATTTATATAAGTCGAGAAAAAAAGTCAAAAAACTATGTGTATATTTTGACCAAAATTGACCAAAGCGATATAATAGTTTTTGTAAAGATCAAAGAAATAAGTGATCTTATCTTTAATTAGGAGGGTATACCTGTATGAATATTGAGAAAATGACTACGACGCTTCAAGAAGCGATTGCTGAAGCTCAACAGATTGCGGTCACTCGAAAACACCAAGATATCGACATTGCCCATGTATGGAAAATCTTTTTACAACCTAATCATTTTGGTCGAAATTTCTATACGGATGCCGGATTGGATGTCGAATCTTTTGAACATGAAATTGATCGTCTACTGGATGAGTATCCAGTTGTTTCTGGTGGAAACGTCCAATATGGACAAAACCTCAGCCAGAATTTCTTTCGATTATTGAATGAAGCAGACCAAATACGTGAAAGCTTCGGCGACGAGTTTCTTTCAACGGAAGTCGTTATTTTAGCGTTGATGAAATTAAAAAATTATCCGTTAACTGTTTATTTGAATAAAAACGGATTATCTGAAAAAGAATTGCGTAAAAACATCGAAGAGATGAGAGGAGGAGAAAGAGTGACCTCACAAAACCAAGAAGAACAATACAAAGCATTAGAAAAATACGGCGTTGATTTAGTACAGCAAGTCAAAAGCGGAAAAATGGATCCAATCATCGGTCGTGATGAAGAAATCCGTGATGTCATCCGTATTCTTTCACGAAAAACAAAAAATAATCCTGTTCTGATAGGAGAACCCGGTGTAGGGAAAACGGCAATCGTTGAAGGGCTTGCTCAACGTATCGTACGCAAAGATGTGCCTGAAAATTTAAAAGATAAAACGATTTTTTCATTAGATATGGGTGCATTGATCGCTGGAGCAAAATTCCGCGGTGAATTTGAAGAAAGACTAAAAGCAGTCTTGAAAGAAGTCAAAAAAAGTGATGGACGTATCCTCTTGTTCATCGATGAAATCCACAATATCGTAGGGGCAGGAAAAACAGAAGGAAGTATGGATGCCGGAAATCTGTTGAAACCAATGCTTGCTCGCGGTGAATTACATTTGATCGGTGCCACAACTTTAGATGAGTACCGTCAATATATGGAAAAAGACAAAGCGTTGGAACGTCGCTTTCAAAAGGTATTAGTCAAAGAACCAACAGTGGAAGATACGATCAGTATTCTGCGTGGATTAAAAGAACGTTTTGAGATCCACCATGGTGTTAACATCCATGACAACGCATTAGTAGCAGCAGCTACTTTATCTGACCGTTATATTACTGATCGGTTCTTACCGGACAAAGCAATCGATTTGATCGATGAAGCCAGTGCAACGATTCGGGTAGAAATGAACTCTATGCCAACGGAATTAGATCAAGTTACTAGACGTTTGATGCAGTTGGAAATCGAAGAAGCTGCACTGAAAAAAGAATCAGATGATGCAAGTAAAAAACGCTTGAAAAATTTGCAAGAAGAATTAGCTGAACTTCGTGAAGAAGCAAATGCGATGAAGATGCAGTGGGAAACAGAAAAAGAAGAAGTCAATTCTGTTTCAGCAAAACGTGCTGAAATCGATAAAGCAAAACACGAATTAGAAGATGCAGAAAATAACTATGATTTAGAACGCGCTGCTGTATTGCGTCATGGTACGATACCTCAATTAGAAAAAGAATTGAAGGAATTAGAAGCTAAAGCAAAAGACAGCGAGATTAAGATGGTTCAAGAGTCCGTTACCGAAAATGAGATTGCTCAAGTCGTTGGCAGATTAACGGGTATCCCCGTAACGAAACTTGTAGAAGGTGAACGAGAAAAACTAATTAAATTGAATGAAACACTTCATAAACGAGTGATTGGTCAAGATGAAGCAGTTGATGCGGTCAGTGACGCGGTAATTCGTTCACGGGCTGGATTGCAAGACCCAAATCGTCCTCTAGGTTCTTTCCTTTTCCTAGGACCAACTGGTGTCGGAAAAACCGAATTAGCGAAAGCGTTAGCTGAGAACTTGTTTGACTCAGAAGATCATATGGTACGGATCGATATGAGTGAATATATGGAAAAACATGCTGTGTCTCGTCTAGTCGGAGCTCCTCCAGGCTATGTAGGTTACGAAGAAGGTGGTCAATTAACGGAAGCTGTCAGACGAAATCCTTATACAATCGTCTTGTTGGATGAAATCGAAAAAGCGCATCCCGATGTCTTCAATATCTTGTTACAAGTCCTAGATGACGGACGCTTGACTGATTCAAAAGGGCGAGTAGTAGATTTTAAAAATACGGTTCTGATCATGACCAGCAATATCGGTTCACAGTTACTGCTGGAAGGCGTGACTGCTGATGGAACGATTCCAGAAGCAGTGGCTGAACAAGTCAACACGCTATTACGTGGAAACTTCAAACCAGAATTCTTGAACCGAATCGACGACACGATTTTATTTACACCATTGAGCCTAGACAACGTGAAAGGAATCGTTGACAAAATGGTGGCGCAATTGGCACAACGTCTGGAACATCAAGAAATCCTGTTGACAATCAGTGATGAAGCCAAAACGTGGATTGCTGAAAATGCTTATGAACCAGCATATGGTGCAAGACCACTGAAACGATTTATCACTAAGGAAGTAGAAACACCACTAGCTAAAGAAATCGTTGCAGGGCATGTTATGCCTAAATCAAAAGTAACGATTACTTTACTTGATGGACAACTTCATTTCAAAACAGAAGAACTAGAAGAAATCGTCTAATCTTCAAATTGAGACTATGAAAGAAAAAGGGGGTGTGACACAACTAGTGTCACACCCCCTTTTTCCGAATAAATTCCAGAAGTAGCTTCTTCGAAAAATAAGTCGAAATTCCTTGAAGCTGCCCGCTTCTGCCACAATCTCTTTTATTAAATATTTTTTACTTTTTCTAATTTATAACTTTCAAAATAACGCTCATCTTTTTTACTTTGAGACCAAGCAAACAATCCCATCAAGGCAGCACCTATCGTATTTGTCAGCAAGTCGCCCATCGTATCCATCAATGCTGCTCGTCCGACAAACAGTGTGCCGTCAGAAGCAGCAAAGCGTTGAAGATTCATGCCTAAGAATTGGTCACATAAGAATTCCCAGAACTCCCAAAACACGCCGCAAAGTCCAGCAAACGCAAAGCCGAATAAGAGGAACAACCAAGGACTGGTTTTTGATATCTCAGCATCTTTCATCAAGTAACCAATCAATCCATAGCCAAGAGCTGTCAGGACCATTGGACTCACAGCGTGTAAAATTTTGTCCCAAAAAGAGATGATACTGATCAAATGCATCCCTGTGCCTAAAAAGACAGAGATGAACAAGAAAAACCAGTAAAACAAAACGATTGCTGCTGGTATTTTAAGTTTGAAAACTTTCAAAATGACTTGTGGCATGAAAATCAATGCAATCCCTAATAAAGATTCCACGATAAATGTGATTCCTTGAGAAGTCGAATATTTTTGTGTGATAAATTCATAAAAATTATAGCAGACAACGAATATGCCAAAAGCAAGTAAAGCTATTTGCACCTTTTTGATTTCTTTAATCACTGAAAGTCCCTCCATCTAAAAATCTTTTTACTTCTGAAAGCAACTCAGTTTCTGAAGAAACCACTTTTCCGTTCAATTTGATCAGACCTATTGTATATAAGTTCAGGTAGTGAAATTGATTTTCAGCTGTTTCTTGTAGTGCAGCGATTTTTTTCGGGTGGGTTCCGCCTTGCTGTCGAGTATCAGTATATAAGCCGATCACTGGGATGCCTTTCGCATAAGCCACACCGATTTCCGATGCTACCCCGGCATCGATCGTCAGCCCATCTAGTAAAGCAATCATTAAATCACTAGCCAACACTTTTTCTGTATCAGCAAGAGCAATCATTCGACTGTCTGCATAAGCAGTTTTGTCATTGATTGCTTCATTTTCTTGAGGAAGATAGATCGAAAGCTCAGAAGAGAGCTCTCTGATTTCTTTAACTAACTGTTGGTTATATAACAAATCACTTTTAGCAAACATTGGTGCGGCAAAATAAATTTTCATCTAAACATCATCCTTTTTATCAAAAATAATCGCTAAAGTAAGCTTCCATGTTTGGAATGATACGCTCTAGTGACTTCAGTGTTTCTTCATCTGTTTCTAACCGTTCGATTCTTGCCAAATAAGAAGCACGTCGATAATTCATCATCAAGCAAGTCAATGTTTGGATATTCAATCGAACGGATTTTCCTATAGGTTCATTCAAGACACGGACTTTTCCCTGTTCATCCCATGTTAAAGCAAAGACGCCATTATTCCAAGGAGCGACAGGATCTTCAATGATGAAATGAAAAGCATCAGCTGTTCCAACAAACGGAAACCGTTGAAGGAATTCTTTTACATCAACGATCCGAGCCATAAAATATGGTTCGATCTGCTCTTTGATCTGACTATCTTCAATCAAAAATGCTAAAGGCTCATTTTTATAAATATCTCCATGTACCCAGTAGATCATGGAAAAATGTGCGGAAATAAAGTTCCATAAGCCATTTCGAGCTTCTTGATCAAGATAGAACATTTCTTTTACGTGAAATATTTCTTCAGCTACCCAGTAGAATAGAACACCTCTTGGTTCATGGTTGCTATCGTAGTAGACAGCGGCTGTGCGCTCATCTTCATTTTCGAAACGCCAATACTCTTCCCAATGAAAATCACTGCGGAATAAAGCACCATGGTTTTGTTGGGCAAATTTGTCATAAACGGAAAATACGTCTGGATGATCAACTGGTAATCGCTCAACCATACCACTTACTGGGATTTGTTTAGGTAACTGTGTATCTCTGATTTTAAAGGAAAGTTTATCAGACATGATTTCCCATCCTTTACGCCGATAGTAGGGGATACTATAAGGATACAAATAAGAGATCCATTGCTTATTCTTGCGCATATTATCCAATGCAACGATAATTAGATCTTGCATCAATCCATGGTTCGCATATTCTGGATAAGTTCCAACTCCAGTCACACCACCCATTTTATAACGTGCACCGTGAATATTGACTTCACAAGGATAGATAGCGATTTGAGAGATCAGTTTATTTTCGTGGAACCATCCGAACACTTTCGATACTTCCAAAATCGGTCTTTTGGAACGGATAAAAGCTCGTTTATTCTCAAACCCGCTTTCCTCGATATCTGCTTCAGTCACTTGGAACACATAGGAAAGCAATTCATTGAATTGATCGATATGTTCTTGAGTGACCGGTTTTAATTCAAGATTTTCTCTAAAATCTTTTTGATCCATTTTTTCATCTCCATTTATTAGCTTGATAACAGTATAGCAAAATTCTACAAAAAAAACTTCTATAGCTGACTAATTAAAAACTCTTTAAATTACTGCTTTTCGTTGGTATAATGGAAAGTGCTGATTATATGAAAAGAGGAGACGCTATGGATATAAAGAAAATGAAAGAACGCCAAGAGCAGATTCGTAATTTTTCGATCATCGCTCATATCGACCATGGGAAATCTACATTGGCCGATCGTATTTTAGAAATGACGCACACTGTGACGTCTCGCGAAATGCAAGATCAGCTGTTAGACTCGATGGATTTGGAACGTGAACGTGGAATCACGATTAAATTAAATGCTGTAGAACTCAATTACACAGCGAAAAATGGAGAAACATATATCTTTCACTTGATTGACACCCCAGGGCACGTCGACTTCACCTATGAAGTCTCTCGAAGCCTTGCTGCCTGTGAGGGTGCCGTTTTAGTGGTCGATGCAGCACAAGGAATCGAAGCCCAAACATTGGCCAATGTTTATTTAGCCTTAGACAATGATTTGGAGATCCTGCCAGTCATCAATAAAATCGACCTACCCGCAGCAGATCCCGAACGTGTCCGTCAAGAAATCGAAGACGTAATCGGAATTGATGCTAGTGAAGCTGTATTAGCTAGTGCCAAATCAGGGATTGGGATTGAAGATATTCTCGAGCAGATCGTGGAATATGTTCCTGCACCAAGTGGAGACTTAGATGCACCGCTAAAAGCTTTGATCTTTGACTCTATTTATGATAGTTACCGCGGTGTTGTTCTAAATGTCCGAATCACGGACGGTATGGTCAAACCCGGAGACAAAATCAAACTGATGAGTAATGGAAAAACATTTGATGTTACAGAGGTCGGGGTCTTCTCGCCAAAAGCAGTTGTTAGAGACTTTTTGATGGTCGGTGATGTCGGTTATATCACAGCAAGTATCAAAACTGTCCAAGATACACGAGTAGGGGATACAGTAACGTTAGCAGACAATCCTGCCGCTGAAGCTTTACCAGGTTACCGAAAAATGAATCCGATGGTTTATTGTGGTCTTTATCCAATTGATACTTCTCGTTACAACGATTTGCGGGAAGCTTTAGAAAAACTGCAATTGAATGATGCTGCTTTACAATTCGAACCAGAAACCTCTCAAGCATTAGGTTTTGGGTTCCGCTGTGGATTCCTCGGACTTCTTCATATGGATGTCGTCCAAGAACGCTTGGAACGGGAATTCAATCTAGAATTGATCACGACTGCACCATCCGTTATTTACCATGTTAATAAAACGGATGGTACGACTGCTACAGTAGATAACCCGGCAGATTTTCCTGAACCTGTAACGATCCAGGATGTAGAAGAACCATTCGTCAAAGCACAGATCATGGTCCCAAATGATTTTGTCGGTGCAGTAATGGAACTTTCTCAACGAAAACGGGGAGAATTCATTACGATGGATTATTTAGATGATTACCGAGTAAATGTCGTCTATAATATTCCGCTTTCTGAAATTGTCTTTGACTTTTTCGACAAATTGAAATCAAGCACGAAAGGCTATGCCTCATTGGATTATGAAATGTCTGGTTATCAAAAAAGCAAGTTAGTGAAGATGGATATCTTGCTGAATGGAGAAAAAGTCGATGCATTAAGCTTTATCGTTCACCGAGACTTTGCCTATGAACGTGGAAAAGCAATCGTTGAAAAACTGAAAAAACTAATCCCACGCCAACAATTTGAGGTGCCAATCCAAGCAGCTATTGGACAAAAAATCGTTGCCCGTTCAGACATCAAAGCCTTGCGTAAAAACGTCTTGGCTAAATGTTATGGTGGAGATGTTTCTCGTAAACGTAAACTCTTAGAGAAACAAAAAGAAGGGAAGAAGCGGATGAAACAAATCGGCTCAGTCGAAGTTCCGCAAGAAGCCTTCATGGCTGTTCTGAAAATGGATGAGGACGAACCGAAGAAATAGCAAGGTTTGTTTGAAAACAGTGTAAAAAATAAACCGTGTTTACATGGATTTGCCACCGGTTTGCCACCGGTGGTTTTTTTCGGTGGCAAAGTTCAAGAATTCTTTCTCAGATTCTCCATGATATCGACCGTTTCATTTCTCATCTTATCTGTCACATGCGAGTAAGTATCCATCGTAATTGAAATTCTGCTGTGCCCCAATCGTTCAGAGATTTCTTTCATTTTTGCGCCATTTTCGAGAAGAAGTGTAGCATGAGTATGTCTGAGAGAATGGAAGTTAAAAGAGAGGGAGAGTGCATTCGATATCCTTTTAGTATTCCATTTCACTACACTTGGCGTAACTAGCCCACCGTCTTCCTTTGTACATACTGCATTTGAATCAATGTAGAGCTTTCCATACTTCATTCGATTTTCTAATTGTTGTTTCTTATGTTTTTTCAGAATTGCTAGCAAGGTTTGTCCAATAAAAATCGTTCGATTGGAACTGCTTGTCTTTGGTGTACCATATATCCATGCGCCATCATTCTTTACCATTTGTTTCTCTACAGTAATTGTTCCATTTGAAAAATCGACATTATCCCACGTCAGACCACAAACTTCGCCAACGCGCATTCCCGTATAAAATCCAATATTCAAAGGAATATAGAAAGGATGGCCTTCAGGAGTGATTTCTAGCATATGATCAAAGTCCTCAAGAGAAATGATTTTTAGATCTTTTTTAGTCGTTGGTCGTTCTTCGTATTTTGGTATCTTTACATACAGCATAGGATTTTGCTTGATTAACCCCCAAGGATAAACCGCCATATTCAGCGCATTCTTAAGGACAGAGTGAGTAATAGTCATTGTTTTCTTCGAGTAACCCTTTTTAAATTCAGCATTGATGAAATTTTGTAAAAGAGCAGGGGAGAGATCCGTAAGTTTTTTCTTTCCTAAATAACCATCTATATGATTTTTGATGGTAAATCGGTAGTTTTCATAGGTATTGTATTTTAGATTTAGTTTAACGTATTCCTCCATCCAAAAATCAAGGTATTGTTTTACTCGAGTATCCGTACCTAAAAAGTATTGTCCTGTTTCGTCAATATCTGATAAAACTTTTCGTAAAGCAGCTTCGGCCTCTGGTCGGGTGTCTCCGCCAACTTTCTCCACTTTTTTTCTTGAGCCATCATCATTAATATCTTCAAAATAATAATACCAACGTTTTCCACGTTTTCTCACACCGCCACGCATAAAATCAGTCCTTTCATATTGCTATGTCATTAGTACGATAGTTAAATTCTTTTGGTACATATAGAGAGGGAATAGATGTAAAATCCGTATTTTCAATAGAAGTATACGAACTTATGTTCTTTTGCGTTTAAAAAGAAAAGCCCGAAGGCTGATCTTAAACTATTACAATGCAACTAATTAGGGACGAGCGTATTGATTCCCTCGAGGGGCACGACTATACCCAGCATTATCAGCATCTATTTGAGTCATGTATTGATAATTATTTGGATTTGTAACACGAGAATAGTACTTTCCACTATCTGAACGAGCGAAAACCATACCATTTGCAGCGATAGACCACTGGCCATCAACAGTGTATGAATTATTTTGTTGTTCAGCTTGACGTTGAGCTTCAGTAGCTTGCTGTTCTTGAGCCTGACGCTGAGCTTCAGCAGCTTGTTGCTTTTGTCGTTCTGCTTCAGCTGCCTCATTAGATTTTATAGTTGAATCAACATTGACTAAGCGATTTAATAATTCTTGGTTTCCACCAGGTATAGATTGAATAGCTGATAATGCTGCATTGTAGTTATCTCTAGTTGGATTAGCTTCAGCTTGTTCCAGAATGGTTTTAGCTGTTGAAGTTTTTTGATTAATTTCTTCTTGGCGTTTTTTCTCAGCTTCTTTAGCTTTTTGTTCTTCTTGGCGTTTTTTCTCAGCTTCTTTAGCTTTTTGTTCTTCTTGGCGTTTTTTCTCAGCTTCTTTAGCTTTTTGTTCTTCTTGGCGTTTTTTCTCAGCTTCTTTAGCTTTTTGTTCTTCTTGGTGCTTTTTTTCAGCCTCTTCTTTAGCTTTTTGTTCTTCGGCCTTTTTCTTTTTAGCTAATTCTTTAGCCTTTTTTTCATCTTTTTCTCGGCTTTCAGAAGAGACAGATACACTAGAAGATGAAGATTTAGCGTCTTTGTGTACATCTGCTTGTCCAGTTGTTGGTGGAGCAAGAGCCCCTCCGATTACCATAACTATAAAAGCTACTAGAATTCCAATACTAATCTTTTTCTTTGAACGTTTCTTCTTGGAGAAAAAAGAATATACTAAAAAACATACTCCAAATAGAAAACCAAAGAACCCAACTAAAATTAAAAACGTACTCATTTATTCCTCCTTGTTGAATATATCACTGGGTAAATCAAGTATTTACTCCCACTTGAAGGCAGGTAGTGATAGTCGCCCTTAATAAAGCCTTAACAAAAAGAAAGCCGGAAGGCCAACCTTTTTTAATTAGTAGGGATAGTTTTTTCAAAACTTCCATTATCCATAAAATCTTTCATGATAATAGGAGAACCTGGATAAATAATTTCTACACCAACAACTGCATCAACAGTAGCATCAGGCTTAACATCTGTATCGCCCATCTTTACAAGATCTGGTTTGTAGTCTTGAGGGAACAAGCCATTTGCTCCATTCAATAGTTCTTCAGTTTTATCTGTTTCCTGTATAGGTTTGATTGATGTAGCGAATGCCATCCAAGGACTTTGAGCTTTGTCAGATTTATTAGTATATTGAATTTCAATAGCTAATATTTTTTTATTTGGATCATATTGGCTAGATAATTCTTCAGTGTTTTTTATTACAATCTTTGATGAATCGTCTTCAAAAGTTGTATCACTTGTAGATTTTTCTTCAGTACTTGAATCCATAGAGTTGCTGCTCTCTAAAGTAACCATTGTAGAAGTATTAATAGTCGTTTTTTTAGGCACATCAGAGTTTGAATCGTTGTTACCACAAGCACCTAATGTGATACTAGAAAACAAGATTAATCCTAACCCAACTATTTTTTTCATATTTTCCTCCAAAAAATAAAATAATTTACTCCCACTTGAAGGCAGGTAGTGATAGTCGCCAATTTTAATTTAAAAATCTGTACACGTTTTCAGGTAGCCCATACAAATTTGTTAATTCCTCAACTTTTCTAGGGTATTGATCGTTGTCTTCTTTATAAAGAGAAACAATGAGATTAGCAGCAAAGCAATTCGCTTCGCTTTCTGATTTGCTTCTGGATGTTCGTGTGGATACATAATAGCTAGATAACCCACGATGAAAGATGGCGTGACCAAGTTCATGAGCACAAATATAAAATCTTTCCTCAGAATCCTTTAATTCATCATTCAGTAGGATGACAGCACGACCTAAAATCTCTTGGAATTGACCTTTAGGATCATCAATAAAAGGAACATATTCAATTTGAATGTCCATTTTTTCACAGATATAAAATGGATTAGCGGATTGATACTTCCGCTTTAGGTTCTCAACTAAATTGATAACATCCAATTCCATACCCAATCACTTCTCTTTGTCCTTGTCTTCTTTTTTGAATTTCCAAAACATGCCTGCTAAAACATCTCTGACTCTTTGAAGCTGTTCGGGTGTTAAAGTTTCGCCTCCATAAGCCATGTTAGCATTTGATTCAAGTAGTTTATCAAGTTCAATTATATCTTCTTTAGTCGCCCATTCTGGAGTTTTATGATTACTTAATAGATAGTCAGTACTAACGTTAAATAGATGAGCTAATTTAGTTAGTGCTTCTGAATTAGGTTCTGCACGACCTACTTCCCAACTTCCTATAGTTTGTTGGGACACGCTCATTTTTTTTGCTAGTTCTGCTTGGGTCCAGCCATGTTGCTTTCTTAACTCTTTGATTCGATCTTTTAACACAGCAAGTCCTCCTTTTAATAAAATTATATACTACAAAGCGTAGTCGGTACAACGAAATTTAGTTAATACAAAAAAAAGTAGTAATAATAGTTGACTTACTAAATTTTGTAGTATATTATAACTACATAAGGTAGTAAAAGAGAGGTGGAAATGTATGGAAAACAAAATGGGACAAATAAGATCTAGAAAAGGGATCTCTCAATCTCAACTAGCGTCTTTATTAAAAGTATCCCAAAAAACAATCAGTTCTTGGGAGGTAGGACGTACCTTGCCTAAGCCTTCCCAGATGCAACATCTAGAAGATATTTTTCATGTTCCTAAAGAAAAAATTTTTTTTATGGCTTTTAACTACAAAAATGAGTTAAAAACAAGGGGGACTTCCAAATGACACGACAAGAAAAAATAAACATCGTACTTGATGCTAGGCCTAGACTAGTCCACATCATCAAATGTGCAAATGATGATCAACTCGATCGTCTAGTTGAAGAAGTCCAAAAAGAGCTTGAACGTGAATTAGACGAAGCAGCTTTCGTTTGATTCTTTAAATTAATAGTATAAAAAAATTGCTCGTATTGATATACGGGCGAATAAGAATATGAGGTGTTTAAACTGTTAAAAAAATCAAGTGTTATTCGAGAATCGTTAGTCGAAGTAATTAATAAGAGTGGTGAGACCAAAAAGGAAATAGCAAGACAAATCAACGTCTCTCAACAGTCATTAAGCGATTGGACAACATTGCTTAATACGAAGCCCGTGACGTTGGAAAATGCTCAGGCGTTAACGGATCATTTTAGAGATTCAGATTTCACTCTTCAAGTGATTCATGAGTTCTTTGGTTTATTTAAATCAATAGATGGTGATGTTTATAGGAAAGATCCTTCATCATTAGACAAGTTGCAAATGATTGAATCAGATGAGCGGAAACAGAAGAAGCAAGAAGTAGAGAAAATTCTTCTTAAACAAGTAAATTACTTAACTGTTGATGATCGTCAACAAATCATTGCATATGCTTATGAATTTTTAGATGAAATCATGGTGGAAGTAACACTAATAAGTGCATTATGCGAAATACTTGGAATCGATGTTCGCAAGCTTAGTGAGGAACGGCTGTCGTACTGGGTAGCACAAGGATATATGAAAGGATGATGGAAATGGAAACATTGGAAAATATTTTTCCAAAAAAAGTTGTCTTGAAGCGCAACAATAAAAGAAACATTGAAAAATTAACATACTCAGTTACTGAAGCGGCACTAGCTATAACAACAAATCCTCAAAATGTTAAAGATTTGATTGAGATGGGATACATCGGTTTTTTGAAACTCGGTGAAATTAGAATTCCTAAAACTGAAGTCGCTCGATTTTTAGAGAATCATATGAATGAAGATCTTGCTAGCGAAATTGCTAAATATAGAGAGGAGAGAAAGAAATGAAAACTGTATTTAAAATGACTGTCAAGAGCGCTTTGCTTATGAGTCTAGTAGCAATCGTACTGGCAAGTATTAATCCAGCATATGCACTTATTTATTGGGGAACCTTAGTAACGGTTACTGCTGTAAGAGAAAGTTTCAAAATGCCAACACAAAAAAGACCGACCAGCGACGGCAATCGCTAATCGGCAACATATCAAAATAACTTAACTGTATTTTAGCACGAAAGGAAGGCTAAAACAATGAATGATTTTGGACAAGCATTAGATCAGTATTTAACTACTCCTGAATGGGGCACGCCACATAAAGAGGAGGAAGACGATGAGTAAATCTACCTTAGAAATGAGCCATCAAGAATGGCTTGAAGACCGTAAGAAAGGCATCGGAGGTTCGGATGTTGGAACAATTTTAGGATTGAATAAATGGAAATCTCCTTATCAACTATGGTTAGAAAAAACAGGACAAGTAGTACTTGAAGAATCAGGAAGTGAGCCCGCTTATTGGGGTAATGTTTTAGAAGAAGTGGTTGCTAAAGAGTTTCAAGAACGTACAGGTAAAAAGGTTCGCAGAAGAAACCAAGTCTTTGAACATCCATTGCATCCGTTTCTAAGAGCGAATATTGATCGTGATGTAGTGGGAGAAAATGCCATTCTGGAATGCAAAACAGCCAATCAATTTCTCGGCAAAGAGTGGGAAGGTGAAGAAGTACCACTCAGTTATCTCTGCCAAGTTCAACATTATATGAACGTTCTAAACAAAGACTATTGTTACATCGCTGTCTTAATCGGTGGTCAAAAATTTATCTGGAAGCGGATTGAACGAGATCAAGAGTTGATCGATACAATCACTGAACAATTAGTAGAGTTTTGGGAAACGAATGTTCTTGGAGGCATCGAGCCAGTTATTGACGGTAGTCAAGCGACAGCTGATTTCTTGAAAGAAAAGTATGCAGATGTTGAAGACGTTCAAACGGCGTTGCCAATTCGTTTTGATGAACTAGTTGAACAGAAAAACGAACTCAAACGGACTAAGAAAGAAATTGAATCGGCTATTCGACAGGTGGACAACGAGTTCATCAGTGAATTAGGTAAACGTGAAGCTAGTATCGGGGTAACTCAAAAAAACATCATCAGTTGGAAACTTGTCCGTACGAGACGTATAAGCTCGAAGAAACTAGCAGAGAAATATCCAGATGTCGCAAATGATGAAGAGATTTATAACGTTACTGAATCAAGAAGGCTAACCGAAAAGGAGATTAAATAATATGGCAACAAATGAATCGTTAAAAAACCAATTGGCAGAAAAGCCACAGAAACAAGTTGCACCAGGACAGTTAGGGCTTAAAGCTCTAATGAATACACCAACAATGAGAAAGAAATTTGAAGAAGTACTTCATGACAATGCTAATGCTTTTATGTCGAATGTTATGACTCTTGTATCTAATGACAGTTATCTTGCAGATAGTGAACCGATGTCTATCATGAGTGGTGCGTTAACTGCTGCAACATTAAATCTTGGGCTAGATAAGAATTTAGGTTATGCATATTTAGTTCCATTCAATAGTAAAAACAAACAAACAGGAAAATGGGAAAAGAAAGCTCAATTTATGCTTGGCTATAAAGGATATATCCAATTAGCCCAACGATCAGGTAAATACAAAGCATTAAATGTGATTGAAGTTTACGAAGGAGAACTAAAAAGCTGGAACCGACTGACAGAAGAGTTTGAGTTTGATCCAAATGGTAGAACATCTGATGAAGTCATTGGATATGTTGGCTATTTTGAATTACTGAATGGATTCAAGAAAACTGTCTATTGGACCAAACAAGAAATTGAAGCTCATCGAATTGCTAACAATAAAGATCGAGATAAGACAAAGTTAAGTGGTGTGTGGGCATCTGATTACAATGCAATGGCACGAAAAACTGTTTTGAGAAATCTTCTTTCTAAATGGGGGATCTTATCCATTGAAATGCAAGAAGCTACCACATCGGATGAGAGAGTCCAAAGAGTTCAAGAAGATGGCAGCATTATTGCTGAAACAGAAGTTGAGGAAGATATTCCTGAAAGAAAAGAAGCAGAGGTTATTTCTGAAAAAAACGAAGATGTACAAACTGGATTATTTGATGCATCTAATCCGCCGTTAAACAAATAATGAGGGAGTTTTCTCCCTCAAATTACTAGAACGAAAGGAGGGACTCAATTGGATTACATCGGACAGCTTAATGCTTTTGACAATTGGCTTGAATATAACGAGCTTGGCGCTGGTCCCCAACTGCTTTGGTATAAGCTAATGGCTATAGCAAACAAAAGTGGATGGCAGAGCGAATTATCGATTGCCAATACAAGGCTACAAGCAATGACTAAAACGTCTGAAAAAACATTGATTAACAATCGTAATCAATTGATCCAAAACGGACTCCTTCAATATAAAAAGAGAGGTCGTACAAAAGCTGGAGTTTATATTCTTTCTGATCTAACTGGAAATTTTACAGTAAAAACTACAGTAGATAATACGGTAGAAAACTCCGCTACTGGAAATATTCCAGTAGATAGTAAAGTAAATCCGAAAGTAAATAGGGAAGTAAATCCTTCAGTAGATTCTACAGTAAATCCTTCAGCTTATATAAACAATACAAAACAAAACAAGACAAATAAAGAAGATGATATAGGCGTGTATGAGTTCATCCAAAAAAACTGGGGGAAAGCACCTACTGGACTTTTGCAAGGAGCATTAGGACCGATGATTAAAACTTGGGGAGCAGATATGATTCTCTTTGCTTTTAAATTAGCTTTCGAAAACAACGTTGAGATGCCAGGATTGAAAAAATATGTTGAAGCGATATTAAATTCATGGAGTAATCAAGGAATTAAGACAATGGAATCAGCAGAAAAAGTCCAAGAAGCTTTTAAAAACAAGAAAAAACAAAACTATCTTCCTAAACGTCAAAACAATGTACGGCGTGAAAAGTTGCCTGATTGGGTCAACAAACCTCAAGAAGAAAAGGCACTTGATCCCGATAAAAAAGCAGAATTAGAAGCCCGCTTTGCTGCTTATCAGGCTAAGAAGGAGGCGCTTCTTGAGAATGAATAAATATCGTAATCGAAAAACTATCCATCGAGGTATCAAGTTCGATTCTATCGCAGAAGCAGAGTACTACGATCTAGCCTTGTGGCAAGCGGAAGCGAATGGCTGGAAAGTGAAACTTCAAAAAAGATTTGAGCTGATGCCGAAATTTGAACTAGACGGAAAGAAGTATCGCAAGATCGAGTATATTCCCGACTTCACATTTTATAAAAACGGCAAACTTGTCAAAGTCGTAGATGTTAAAGGAATGCAGACAAAAGACTTTAAGATCAAGGCAAAGTTGTTCTGTCATCAATATCAAGTGCCGTTGATTTTAGCTAAAAAATATCGGAATACGTTCAAGGAAGAGCGTTTTTAACGAGGTGGTCCATCATGACAACAGAAGAAGTGATTCAAATGCGTATTCGAAGCCTTCAGCGTGAGATTGACGATCTGGAACGGACGAAGGCAGTGATGGTCAATGAAACGGCGAGGAAGGCAATCGATTTGCACATAGAGAATTTAAGAAGGGAAATCCATCGATTGGAGGAATGAGCGTGGATAAGAAAGCAGCAATGAAACGAATTGTTGAATTAACCAAGTCAGAATCTTGGCAAGAAGACAAAGAAATAGTTGCAGAAGTCCAAAAGCTCGGCAAATCAATGTGGACTGAAAAAGCCAAACGGAGAACGCCGAGAAAAATTGCGATCTGGCATGGTGACCGAATTCTAGTAACAGGTACTGCTGAACAGTTATCTGAAATTACTGGTCTGAGCAAAAACACCATCTGGGATAGAGCTAGTAGCTTATGGATTGATTTAAAGGGACGACAGTTTAGGTATGTGGAGGAGAAAAAATGCTAGACATGAAAATCGAAGATTATCGAATTACCAGTGATTCTAGAAACATTGTCTTATCGAAGGTAAGACGAGATGAAGAAGGAAATATCCGCTACACAGAAACAAAAGAAGAATCACGAGCAGATATCGGATACTTTCAAACTGTCTCATCGTGTTTAAAGGCGATACAACGCGATTACGTGTTAAGTGAAGAAAGAACGATAAAAAGTATTATCGAGTACAAAAAAGCGTTAGAAAACATCACTAGACAGTTTGAACAGGCATGTGAGATTGAGGAGGAGAAATAATGGACGAACTAATCACAAAAGTAGAGCAGTGGGCTAAAGATAAGGGACTGGATCAAGCGGATCCAAAAGCACAGTTTTTGAAAGTAGCTGAGGAATTCGGAGAAATTGCTTCGGCGATGGCAAGAAGTAATGATGAGCTATTTAAAGATAGCGTAGGAGACGTTATCGTCACGCTGATTATCCTTTCCATGCAAAAAGGGACAAACATACAAGAGTGTTTAGAAATGGCATACAACGAAATCAAAGGGCGCACAGGAAAAATGGTAGATGGTGTATTCGTGAAGTCGAGTGATTTGGAGGACAGCAAATGATACCGAGATTTCGAGCGTGGTACACACCATTTAAAGGTAAAACAATTGGACAAGAAATGAAATATGGGCAAGCAGGAAGGTTGATCACTCATGCTGAAATGGCTCCAGATAAATATGTCCTCATGCAATCAACAGGGCTGAAAGATAAAAATGGTGTGGAGATATTTGAAGGAGATGTAGTACTTTTCAGTGTAAGTGATGGTTTTGATCATTTAGTCGACGAAAAAGCTATTGTTCAATCCTCTGAGTGCCATTCTGGCTTAATTTGTAAGCTAGTAGACTTGGACTTAGAATATCGAATTTATTATGATCCAGTATTTCACACTGACTATGAAGTTATCGGGAATATATACGAGAATAAAGAGTTATTAGAGGTAGAGTAATTGACTAAAATATTAGATGCATGTTGTGGTAGTCGAATGTTTTGGTTTGATAAACAGAATCCAAACGTAATTTTTATGGACATTCGGAAACAATACGAAGAACTAAATAGCGGACATGTCGTTGATATCAATCCTAATGTCATTGGAGATTTCAGAGATATGCCATTTGAAGATGAATCATTTTATCATGTAGTATTTGATCCGCCACACTTGCTTAAAGCAGGCGAGAATAGCTGGTTGGTCAAAAAGTATGGAAAATTAAATCCCGAAACTTGGAAAGAAGATTTAGCATTAGGATTCAAAGAATGTTTCAGAGTATTAAAGCCAAATGGAACTCTTGTATTTAAATGGAACGAGGATCAAATCAAGCTATCAGAAATATTGAATGCAATTGATTATGTGCCATTATATGGAAATAAGAGAGCTAAAACACACTGGTTAGTATTTATGAAGAGTATCTAGCTACCTCGTGAAATTGTAGGATCAATTTTGATTAAATATGTAATTTCTGAATTTACCAGATAATGGGAAGGTAAACATGCAAATTAAAAGTATCGTTTGGAAAATTAAAACTATAGTTAATTCTGTAGCGTTGAATTTTAAGTACAAGCTTAAATGTATTCCCCATTCAATCAAATTTAATCCAATTAAATAAAAGTAGTATCTCTTTTTAATCTTACAGTTTTTAAGAAAATAGTAGCTAATATAATAATCTAATAAGACAAGTATAACCAATATATGTTTATCTATAGTGACTATAGTGTCATGTTTTTCTGAGAGTCTATGGAAATACATTAATAATGTTGGTAAAGGAATATATATTGTTAATAATGATATAAAGAAAAAGACTATAAATGGCATTTCGTCACTCCCATATAAATAAAACTATGTAAAAAATATCACAATATTGTGTTGTGGTCAAATATTTTCATGTTATCTATTTTGTTATTATCGTCAATAAATGAAAAGGAGGAGGTAGAATGATGGGTTTCAAAAAGAGTGACAAAGTAGTTACTAAAATAGGATCAGGCGTGTCATTATACTTCTTGGACAACGAATATTATATAGTTCAAGATGCTTCGATGCCTGGCAGAATCGTTTTGATTGACGAAGATAAACAGCGTTTGAGTTGGCCATCTAGTAAATTCGAATTATATGAGGAGGTGGCGGAAGGATCAGCAAGGCGTTGAAATGGCTAGAAGCTGAAGCAGATAGACTCGAAAAAGAGTACATTGAAAATGATGATCCGAATAAAACAGTAAATCATAGCTTTATAGAAGGCTTCAATTATGCGTTAGTAAATTTACAGGCGATAGAAGAGCTAGAACTCAACGACAACCAGAAAATCGTGTTGGAGTGGTTGAAAAGCGAGACAATTTTAACTAGAGAAGCACCAATATTATCTGTTAATGCTTTTTCTGATAAAAATTTACTAGGAAAATTACCTGATAAAGTACGCAAAGCTTATAAACTATTGGATTGTAAACAAGAATATGAAGTCCTAGCAGCATTCGCGCAATGGGGATTGGGACAGGAGGAAGCGGAATGATCCACGAACTAAAAATACTACCAGAATATTTTGAAGCAGTCACAAGCGGACGCAAACAATTCGAGACCCGCAGGAATGATCGTAATTTTAAAGTTGGTAGTCAGTTAATTTTGAGAGAGTGGACTGGCGAAAAATATACAGGCGACTCATACAAAGCAGAAATTACTTATATTACTGATTATGCTCAGCAAGATGGATATGTAGTTCTAGGAATTAGAGGGGTAAAGTAGATGAGTTTAATTGAAAAGATACAAGAAACACAAAATGAATCATTCGATAAATGGTTTGAACGTTGGTACGAAAAACAAAATTTAGAAGATACTATCATCAAGTCAGCAGCAAAAGGTTATAAAGGTTATTGTATTTCTATCAAAGAAACATGGGAATCCGCATCTAATTGGGATGAAAAACAAAAATATCTTGTAAGACGACTAAGAGACAAAAGAACTGTTAAAAAAATCCAAGAGAAACTAGGCGAAGGATTAAAAGTGAAATACGTCAATGATGATAAAACATATGATACTTTTTTTGGACTTAAAAGACATGAACAATCGGAATATATATCAATTGAGTGGGGAGAAGCGGAATGAGGAAAGCCATAAAAGAAAATTTTAAGTATATCTATCTAATGATATCCTTAATCATGGTCATTATATTTGGGCTCAATAATGAGTTTGTTAAAGCAGCAGTTACAGGGATTTTCGCATTTGAATACATCAAAATAATGATGTTATCTGAGCTATCAGAATATTTGAAAACATCAGTAATAATTTTGTATAAGGGCGACGAAAGCGAGGTCTCAGAATGAACAACAGACACCGCAGAGTAGCCAAACTAAGAAAACAAGAATTGAATGTGTTAAAGGCAAAGTTTGAAAAAGAATACGGAGTTTCTGTAGAAGAAGTATATAAAGTGGCAAGTCAGTGTGTTGCTATTGCAAGTAAGGCTATTCGTAAGTTTGGGATTTCGATATTAAATGATGATCGTAAATGGGAGGAAATGAGATGAAAATAAAAGACGGATTTTACGCTAGTAGTCATGGTATCGGCGGTTTAATGCTAGACATGCCGATAAAGAACCCTAAAACACGTCAGAAATCAAAATTCAAAATCGGTGACATGGTCCGATGTAAAGCAGAAGAGTTCATCTATCCGTTTCGTGGATATGTAGAGCATGTCTATAATCATTCAGCAATCATTCACATTGAAAACACGATGGAATGCGATAAGTGGTTAGCGAAAAGCAAAGATAATTTAGCAGTGGCTCGTTTGGTGGATATGGAACTAATCAATGACAAATAAAAAAGCCGGATCGCTCCGACTGATTCAATAAATCCAACACATTTATTATATCACATAAAGGAGCGGTTTGACTTGATGCAATTGTTACGAGAGGTAGATTTCAAACAGACAAGATGTAATGCGAGAGATGTGCTGAAGAACTTTCGGCGTTTGGAGCGGATGGCAGGTCGCTCTTTGATAGATATTAAGTCGCCGATTATTACGGATATGCCGAAGGCACCGAAGCACGGCAATAAGGCAGAAGACGCGATCATTCAGATGATGGATATAGAAGCGGAGAGAGACGCGATTTTAGCAGCCTTGATGGCTCTTAGTCTGATTAGCCGTCAGATACTCTACTACAGCTTTTGTGTGCCAGATAGCTTCTCAAACTACAGAATTAGCCGTGAAGTGGGTTATTCAGAAAGAAGTATACAACGGATGAAGTCGGAAGCTCTAATAGAGTTTGCAGAAGCATATAAACACGGAAGAATAATTGCTTATAAATAATTTGGCGGTTTTTTGGCGGAATGATGGCGGTTTTTAGCTATTTACCAGTGATATTATGGTAGTGTCGAAAGATTAGTGATAGGTCTGAGACAAAATAATAATAAAAGGAACATCGTTTTATTATTGTTTCACAATTAAGCTTCGATAGACAGCAGCGGAAATATTAAGAATAAGGATGTGAATTCCAACTCCTTCTAAATTGTTCTTATTATCTATCATCCGTTGCTGTCTATTAATTTATGTATTGGAGGGTATATAAAATGAATAACGCTTCCGAAAAAATTGATCAACTAACTATTTTAGTAAACCAAAGAATCGAAGATATTATCAAGGAATTCGAAGGTGAAAAGATTAAGAACATAAAGCTTACTTTAATGGATCATAAGTTCGAACTAAATTCGACAAAAAGGAAGATCGTTGAGCTTATAGAAGAAGAAATTGCTGTCCAGATCAATGAGCAACAATTAACTAATTAATTTATGCATCGGAGGAAAAACGAATGGATAAAGAAAGTGCACGAGAACATTATTTGAGTAAATTCAAACGTAACAACAAACCAGAAGAAGTTTTTGGATCAAGCGTTAAAGAGGTTGGAGAAAAACTAACTCAATTATTAAAAGAAGAAGACTTAACATATGATGAAGCATACGCAAGCCTTCAATATAGTTATAATTTATTAAAGTATGAGTCTAATTTCATAAAAGTAAAATAGATAATTATGTTACTGTGGCGGAAAGGGTAGACGCTATATCTGGTAGGTATGCTTGAAGACCAGAGAAACAAGAGCTAAGCGCAACCATGCAAGGTTCGATTCCTTGCCAGTGACTTAAGGAACCTACGGAAACAATCAATCTTATCGGATGCCGATTGGTTGGCTGAATTAACCAGCGTGCCTGGAAATCAGTTAATAGACATAAAATACTAGCGCAGACGTGCGCCACTCTCAGGTGTAGGTTAGGAGAGAAACATTAAGTTGGACTTGCTAGGAACACGGCAAGTTGCCTGTGTGAGGCTTTGTATCATTGCGTAGGTCTTGGCTAGAGACGGTATTCTAGTCCAGTGTTCACATAGGGTTATAACTGCATCTCATTGCTGAGGTGTAGTTTTTTACATATGAGATCACTCCTTAAGTGGTCTTTTTTATTTTACATAAAGGAGGAATGAACTCATGAAAGAATATACTACTAAAGAATTTGAAGAAATGAAGCGATTAAAGAAGGACTTTGAAGAAGTTGGTCAAGGACAATCATTTACGATTGGAACTATTCAACGTAGATTACGTTTCGGGAAGGAACGAGCTACTGCTCTTTATAATGATCTGATCTCAGATAGAGAGAAGGACTTCCAATGAGAAACTACCGCTGAGTGGTCTTTTTATTTGCGCAAAGGAGGTTAACAACAATGTATAGACCACAATATTTAGAACAGAAGTATGAAGTAATCACTGTGCAAAACGGTAACGGTGAGATAGTACGAAAGTATAGAAGACCAATAAAGAGCGATACATACAAACGAAAGGAAAGCAATGAAGTTATTCCATTGTATGGCAAAAGAAGAGCGAAGCATTAAATAAGATTGTGAAAGGAGACGGATCATGACCGAGGAATTCTATAGATGGCTATTACAGTTGATAAGAGAAGATCGTTTGGTTAAGTTCTATCAGTCTCCTAAATGGCGCAGGCTTAGAGAGAAAGCGATGAAACGAGATCACTATGAATGCCAAGAGTGTAGAAGACTAGGCAAGTATCATAGAGTAGAGAACGTTCATCATATAAAGGAAGTCAAGGATAGACCTGACTTAGCTTTAGATTTAGATAATCTTATTTGTTTATGTGTTGAACATCATAATGAAGTTCATGGTAGATATCTTACAGCACTAGATAAACAAGAGAAGAAGATAGAAAGCTTTGCTAACTTCGATGCAAGTGAAAGGTGGTAAGTGCATGATCATCAATGACAATGGCAGAGAGTATGACACAGAAAAGATTGAAGAGTATTCATCTTATACTCAGGGATTGATTAAACGTTTGATATACGTTCGCTATGTAGGTATTAGGGATCTGTTATCAGATAACTGTTGTAGCAAATACAAAGTGAATCAAGTAAGAGAAGCGTTGAATAAAGATAATAATGTTGAAAGAATAAAAAATGTTTTCGGATATAGCATTGAAGAGATTAATTATTACATTGACTTCGCTGAAGCTTTCATTCCGATGGTGAGATAACCCCCCCTTAAAATAAATCGCAAATTTTTTGGGGGTGATGAAACGGAGGGGGCTGTCAGGAAAAGAGATTTTTTCGAACTTTATCATGAAAGGAGGGCTAAAATGTTTAAAAACGAATTGTCTCAAAATCGCTACAGAGAAAAATTACGCCGCTCTTTAATAAGCCAATTGGAAAGTCAGAAAACAAATATTGAGCCATTCTTAGATAATGTTGATCGTTATATCAGTTTATGGGAAACGGCGATATCACTGGAAGAAGATATATCCGAGAACGGCATTAGATTGGAGAATGGTAAAAAGAATGAATCAGTAGCGTTGCTTGTTTCTGTCAACAAACAAATGGGATTGATGTTGGATAAACTTGCCATTACTCCTGAATTGGTAGGTGAAGCAAATGAATCAATTCCTGAGTTATAAGCATATTGAAAATTGGTTCAAAGCTATAGAAGAAGGCACTATCAAGGTATGCAAAGAGCAATTATTGCTAAAAAATTATCTAGAAGAAAGAGTCTTTACTAGAGAAGATATTTACTTCGATAAGCAGATGGTAGAGGATTCAATCAATATACCAGCACAATACTTTCCATTCGAATTAATTCCGTGGGAAAAATTTCTACAATGTTTTATTTATGGTGTTCGATGGAAAAAAGATAAAACACTAGTGTTCAATAGATATCTTTCATTAATGGGACGTGGTAATGGTAAAACTGGTTTTGCTTCTTGGAACAACTTCTTTCTACTCACCGCTAAACACGGTATTAAAAATTATGATATTGATATCTATGCCAATAATGAAAGCCAAGCAAAGACTAGTTTTGATGATGTATTTAAAGTAATTAAAGATCATCCTGATTTAGATAAAAAAGTATTTAAAGCTACGAAGGAAGTTATTCAAAATATCGCTACAAATAGCAAACTTCGTTATAACACGGCAAACGCTAGAACAAAAGACGGGAAGCGACCAGGTGCAAACCGCTTTGATGAAATTCACGAAAATGAAGATTATTCAATGATAAATGTGGCTACTTCTGGTGGTGGTAAAATTCGAGATTATAGAGAATTTTATGATACAACTAATGGTCATGTTCGTGGTGGTCCGCTTGATGACATTATAGAAGAATCAAAAATGATTCTTTCTGGAGAACTTGGAATTGACAAGGATGGAGCAGAATTTTCTAGTTTGTTTCCATTTATTTGTCGCTTGGATAACGATAATGAAGTTGATGATCCCGACATGTGGGAAAAAGCTTGTCCAACTATTAATTACAATGCAGATTTAAAACGGAAAATGTTTCAAGAATACTCTCAAATGCAACGTAATGCTGGTTTAAGACTTACGTTCATGACAAAACGAATGAACAGACCTATGGAAGATACACGATTTGCTGTTGCTTCATATGATGATGTTCTGCATACGAAAGAAAAAGAATTTCCTGAAAAAATGGATGAAGTGATAGGAACAGTCGATTTTGCTGATAGACGAGATTTTGCCAGTGTTGGGTTGCTAGGAAAATATGATAAAGATGTGTATTTTACCCAACATACTTTTATCCACGAATCAGCTCTTCGATTACAGAACATAAAACGAGAGGTTATAGATATTTCTATAGATCAAGGAAAATCACAAATCGTTCATGGGAAAAATATAGAAGCTGATTATATTGTAGGTTGGTTTCTTGAAATGAGTAATAAATATTATATTAAAAAAATCGCTATGGATATGTACCGTGCAAAAATATTGAAGCCCGCTTTAGAAGAAGCAGGTTTTACTGTGGAAATTGTTCGAAGCGGATCTGTTACACATGGTATGTTAAAAGATCTGGTTGATGACCTTTTTATTAATCAACGTTTATTTTTTGGTGACGATGCGATTATGCGTTGGTATTGCATGAATGTATATGAAGAGCATATTTCTAATGGAAATATACGCTATGAAAAAATAGAACCTGAAACTAGAAAAACGGATGGCTTTTTTTCATTCCTTCATGGTTTGAATTTTTTAGATGATATTTATGATTCTGCTCCTGTAACAGTCACAAATAGCTCAGTAGAAAATACAGGAACTGGATTTACTCCTCTAGTATTCTAACTTGAAAGGAGGTGAGAAAGTGGGGATTTTTCAAAAGGCGGTAGGATACTTCACAAAAAAAGCAACAGTTCCTTTAGAAGAATATTTTTGTAAATTGCAAGTTGATTTTGTGTATCGAAAATTTGCAATTGAAACTTGTATTGATTTGATTGCAAATGCGATGAGCAAAGCGGAATTCAAGTCATATGAAGATGGAAAAAATAAAAAGAATGATCTTTACTATAGGCTAAATGTAGCTCCTAATAAGAAAAATAATGCAACAGAATTTAGAAAAAAACTGATCAGGAGATTAATATTCTACAATGAAGTATTGATCGTTTCTCCGTCTAATAATTCTAGCGAAATATTTATTGCGGATAGTTGGGATATCACAGAGTATGCATTAAAAGATGATGTGTTTTCTCAAGTGCAAATTAACAACATAGTCCTTGATAGAGAATTTCTAGAAAGTGATGTTATCTATATAAAATACGCAGATCAACAAATTAGGCAACTAGTCGATGCGTATTATCAAGCGTATGGGAAACTCATTTCTAGTGCCATGAATGTTTACAAGCGTTCTAACGCTCGTAGATACGTACTGAAAGGGAATTTATTCCGACCGCAAGACAATACAACACAAGACCAAATCAATAAAATGATGACATCGCAGTTCAAACCATTCATGGAAGCGGACAATGCAGGGGCAGTATTCCAACTACAAGAAGGATTCAATTTAGAAGATTTCAGCGGAAACTTCCAAAGCAATTCAAGAGATATAAAAAACTTAATAGACGACATCTTTGAGATGACAGCAGCAGCGTTTCACGTTCCGAAAAACCTACTAAAGGGAGACATGAGTGGGTTATCGGATCAAGTGGACGCTTTTTTAATGTTCGAAATCATTCCAATTGCTGAACTTATTCAGGATGCGTTTAACGCTAGTCTCTATGAAGCAGAAGAATACTTGTCAGGGAATTTTGTACGTGTTGATACAACTATGATCAAGATTACTAGCTTCAAAGATTTGGTTGACGCTATTGATGTAGGCATTAGAAATGGGGTATTTACAATCAACGAAGGAAGAGAACGCGTTGGAAATGATCGCTCTGATAAGGCGATGGCAGATGAAATATTTATAACTAAAAACAACCAACAAGTATCGAAAGGAGGTGAGGCGAATGACGACAATGAAAACATTTCTAGCGGTAAAGAATGAAGGAACAGTACCGCAAATTTTTATTCAGGGATTTATTGGCTCTAGTTGGTTCTTTGAAGGGAATACTGATAAGGGAATCAAAAATATTTTGGATAGTCTAGGTGATCAAGAAGAAATTGAAGTAGTGATTAATTCAAACGGTGGAGACGTATTTCAAGGGATTGCTATTGGGAACTTACTTAAGTCAAATAAAGCAAAAGTTAACGTTGTGATTAACGGCTTAGCCGCTAGTGCTGCTTCAATTATCGCAATGGCTGGCGATACTATAAAAATTTACAACAATGCACAATTGATGATTCACCGCGCTTCCACATATGGAGAAGGAAATGTCGATGACTTCCGCACGATTGCTGATCAATTGGAATCAATTGATAAATCGGTAAAGGCTTCATATAAAACACGATTCAACGGTACAGATGAAGCATTGCAAGAACTTCTTGAAAAAGAATCGTTTATGGATGCAGAAACAGCTTTGAGTTATGGATTGGTCGATGAAATTATCGATGCAGAAAATAGCGCAGGTACTGAAGCTAAGAAAGAACAAAGCGTTGAAGAAATTTTGAATGACGTTGAAGAAAAAAGAGCAGAAAAAATTGCTGCATTTACAGCAGCATTAAATAAAACATTTGGACAAGGAGATGCAAAATAATGACAGTTAAAAATTTAAAAGGTGTAACAGCTGCAAGCGACCAATTGATGAAAGCTTTTAAAGATGGTAACGAAGAATCTTTTAGCGCAGCTATGGTAAGTTTATCTAAGGAAATTCAGGATAAAATTTTAGAAGAAGCAACAGCAAAAAATCAAGATCAATTAGTATTAATGAACCGTGGTCAGCGTGTACTAACTACACAAGAAACAAAATTCTATAACGAAGTAGTGAATAACGAAGGTTTTGCAGGAGTTGAAGAATTAGTACCAGCTACTGTATTTGAACGCGTATTTGAAGATCTAGAACAATCTCATCCACTATTGCAAAAAATTACTTTTGTTAACACAACTGGTGTAACAGAATGGATTGTGTCACGTGGAGTCAATCCAGCATGGTGGGGTAAACTTTGCGAAGCTGTTAAAAAAGTTTTAGATAATGGCTTTGACGTAATTAACATGAAGCAGTTCAAGCTATCAGGTTATATTCCTGTATGTAAGGCAATGCTTGACTTAGGTCCAGTATGGTTAGATCGTTATGTCCGTACTGTTTTAGTAGAATCATTGAGAATTGCATTAGAACAAGCAATCGTTGATGGTACTGGTAAAGATATGCCAGTCGGAATGATGCGTGATATGAGCAAACAAACTAGCGGAGAATATGCTGAAAAAACAGCAGAACCTATTACAGCTTTAGATGCTGCAACTATGGGCGGTTTGATGGCACGACTATCAAAATTCAATATCGAAGGCGTAGATGATCCGATTTATCGTAATGTAAATCCTTCTGATGTGGTCCTAATTGTGAATCCAACAGATTACTGGTCTAAAGTTTTCCCAGCTAAAACCGTACTAACTGCTAATGGAGAATATGTACAAGTATTGCCAGTACCAGTTTCAGACTTGCAGTCAACAGCTGTGCCAGAAGGAAAAGCAGTTATTGGGGTAGCTTCAGATTACTTCATGGGTGTAGGATCTACGCTAAAAATTGAAGCTTCAGATGAATACCATTTTGTTGAAGACGAACGCATTTATCTAGCTAAACAATATGCAAACGGACAACCTAAACGTAATGATAGTTTCATTGTATTAGATATTAGCGCTTTGGGAACTACTACTACAACTACAAAACCAACAACCACAACAACTATAACACAAGCGTAGGTGATCAGAATGAAGTATATTCTTTGTCAGCCGGCAATCAATCGGTTTAAATGGGAGCTTGAAGTTTGTTTAACTAATCTGAAGAAACTAGGAATCAAAGATATCGTATTGCTTTTCAGCAGACACGATGATCAGATTCCTATTTTTTTTGAGAAGGAATATGGCGTTGAAGTTCATGTGTACGATGATCTGCGGGACGACAAAGAGTATATTCCTTCGATTAAACCATATTTATGGTGGAAATATTTAGAAGAAGATCATTCGCGTGAGGACGACCGATATTTCTATATCGATTCGGATGTCATTTTCAATAAAAGAATTAATTTGCGCAAATTGCCTTCTAAAGATGATGTTTGGTATTGTAGCGACTGCTGTAGTTATCTAAGTCTTGATTATATTAGAAGCTGTGAAAACGGAGAAAATATTCTAAAAGATATGGCAAATATTGTAAATGTTAGAGTAGAATCTTTGGAAACTATAAACACTAATTCAGGAGGCGCACAGTGGGTTATTAACCGTCCTAAAGCGAATTATTGGAAAAAGGTTTATCTGGATTCTAATCGGCTATATCGCTACCTTAGAGGGCAAAAAACAAATGTACAGATTTGGACAGCCGAGATGTGGGCACAGCTTTGGAACATGATGTATTTCAATATTGGTCCTAAAGTTCACGAGGAATTAAACTTTTGTTTTGCTACTGATCCAATAGAAAAATTTAAAGAAGTAAAAATCTTGCATAACGCTGGAGTAACAACAAATGATGAAGATTTATTTTTAAAAGGGAGATACGTTACTTCCACGCCTTTTGATGAAGATTTATCATTTGTAAACAAGAAAAAATGCTCTTACGCATATGTTAAAGCAATTAAGGCGGTGGTTAGATGACGCCTGAACAAGTGACTGAAGAATTGCTAATAGCTGTGAAGGATAATATTTACGTTACCTGGAACGAAGAAGATGAGTCAATTAAAAAGATGATAGCTAAAAATGCTGTTTATCTTCAAAGTAAAGTGAGTACAACACTTTCTTTTTCTCCTGAAAGCTTAGAATACGGATTGCTAATCGAAAGATGTAGATACGACTGGAATCGTGCTTTAGATGAGTTTGAACAAAATTTCGCTAGTGAGTTATTAGGTTTCATTCAACATTATGCGCTACAAGAATATATTGCAGGTGATGGGAATGGCGAATAATCGTAGACTCGAAGAAACATTCAACGATGGTTGGTTAAAGATTTTGACGCAAACTACCAAAAGAAATGAACTAGGAAAAAAGATTGGTGTAGAAGATACAGAAATCACTTCTTTAAAATTTAGAAATCTTTCCATGAGAGATAGTGATATAACAGCTATGGATGCGATGGGATCGAAATTAACTAAGAAAGTAAAGACTCCATTTCATCCGATCGCCAAGAAATTTAATAAAGATCAATATTTTATCGTAATCGATAGTATGCGTTACAACGTTATCTATGCCGATTACGATAATTTTTATATCTATTTTTATCTTGAAAGTGTGGGTGAATATGGTTATTGATAATTCTAAAGAAAAAGAACGTTTAAATAAGCAAATTTCTGCTATCAAAACTTCCTTAGAAGAACATTTTAAGCTCAAACTCTTTCAAGACTCTGTTGGCGAGGATGAGCTACCTGATGATTTTAATTACTTCATTCTCGAAACAGGAGAAATAGAAATGATCACTGAACCAAAATATAGCGTGGGTCAAAATCTATATCTAACTTTCTATTCAGAAAATAGAGAAGATTTAACAGGAGATTCACTAGATATTATTTCATTGATTCAAAATCGTTCGATTCGTTTTCAGAGAATGGATCCCAACCATTTAAAACTAGAAAATCAAGATCGCTATATCGATCAATTGGTATTTACGTTTAGACGATTATTGAAGAGTGATTGTCATGGCTAAAAATAGTTGGGAGCTAAAAATAAATGGGCATGATGAACTTCTTGTGCGGATGGAACGCTATTCAAGCGAGAGTGAACGACTGATCAATGAAGCATTGAAATCGAAGGGTTCGGCTATTGCAGTGGATAGGATTACAGAAAAAATTCCTGTTTCTGAAGCAGATTTAAGAAGAGGACACCAACACGCAAAAAATAGTCGTCCACTTAAGACTCAATATATTAATTTGGGTTTCATCATTAGACCTACAAGAAAATTTGAGTATTTAAAATATCCTGATTTGGGGATAGGTACTTCTAAAAGAAATCAGCCAGACGAATTCATGAGAAGAGGATTAGGTCTTGCACTTGATCCAATTACAGAACTTCTGATTCGTCAATTCGATAAATTAAATAAATAGGAGGAACAACAATGGCTAAAACAACAACTGTAGTAACAACGTTCGATAACGTGAGTATCAAACGAATTGCTTTTAATTTTAAGAATGCAGAAAATGCAATCGCAACAGATTGTAACGGACAATTAGATGGCGAAACAGAAATGCAAACGGTGGTTAAAAAATGTGGAGCGACAGAAGTAAAATCAAAATCTAAACCAATCAATATGACGGTAACAATTACTGCACATGTACCGATGGAAGTTTATCGACGTTTCAATGGGTTGAAACAAGATGAACGTATTAAACCAGGCATTTACTCTTACGGTCCTGATTCCGTAGGCGAAGATTTCTCACTTGCTGCAGAGATCGTGGATGACTTCGAAGAAAATAGCAAGTTAGTTGGTATGTTAGCATGCACTTCGAATACAGGATTAACATTCTCTATTGAAAATGGTGCGGATGAAGTAGCTGCTTTAGAACTAGAAACAAAAGTTATGCAAGATGAATTTGGTAAATTCTATCATGAAGCAATTGTTGCAGAACTTGAAGAAGACTTAACAGATCAATGGATGACGAATCTATCTGCTGATGTGATTAAAAAGAGTTCAACAACCACTACTACAACGACTCAAGCTTAAACATAAAACGGAGGTAGCAAAATGAACGAAGATTACTCAAAAATTGAACTAAACGATGGAACAATTTTGAATTTAGAACCTAAACTGAATATCAAGAAATTATTGATGATCAATAGAGATTTTAACACAGACGAGTTTGCAAAAATGACTGTGGGAAAAGGATCCATGGATATTTCTGTTATTCAAGGTGCAAAGGCTGTGTATATTGCTTACCGCCAAGCGAACATGACTGATTATATTTCATTCGATGAATTTATCGATAAATGGGATTTTGATATGGCTACTGCCAGCTATATTTATCAATTGATGATGTTCAAACAAGCACGAGATGCCTATCAAAAAGAATTCGAAAAAGCAAATAAGGAAAAAAAGCTTCAAAAGTAAAAATGCCAAAGCTCTTAGTTGAAACGTGGGTCGATGTCTATTCGATGTTGACCGACGTTTTTTCTATGCCTTCAGATTTGGTTTTAAGCGATATCTGTTTAGATGACATTTTGCAAATGGCTTACAACAAGAGTGCTTATGAAGGATGGAAAAACTATGCAATAAACCAATCCCATAAAAACTAAAGAAAGGAGGTAAAAAATGGCTAAAAAGAGAACAGAAGCAGAAGTAACTTTCATAGCTAACGATGACGGATTGAAATCTACGTTAAAAGAAATCAGTGCTGAATTAACTAAAAATAGAGCAGAATTAAAACTAGAACAAGCTCAATTGCAACAGACTGGTTCTGAATCAGACAAGTTAGGAAGTAAATTATCTTCTTTAGAAAAGCAGTATGAATTACAAAGTCAAAAAGTTGAAGTAACTAGTCAACGTTTAGCCAATGCCAAAAAATATTATGGAGAAAATTCCACCGAAGTTCAGAAACTTGAAAGAGAACTGATTAATCAACAAACAGCACAACAACGTTTGTCAAACGAAATTGATAAAACGAGTAATGCACTAGCTCAAGCAAAAGGCGAAATACAGACGTACGAGTCTACAATGCAACAGTTGGACAGTGAACAGAAAAATGTTCAAGCTAGTGCTTCTCTGATTGAATCAGAATATAAAAAATGGCAAGCAACTGCTGGTCAATCAGCTTCTGAATCCGAGAAATTAGCGAAAGCCCAAGAATTTGTTTCTCAACAATCTGAAAATGCGGAGAAAACGATAGATATCCTAAGACGACAGTTAGAAGCTACACAGTCTGAATTTGGCGCTACATCCACAGAAGCAATGCAGATGGAAGCGAAGCTTAATGATGCTGAACGTGAATTTGAAGAGTTAGGACAAGCTGCTAAAAATGTAGATACAACTAACTTGGACGATATCGGAAGCAAAATAGATATGAATAATTTAATGGAAGCTTCTGACGTTTTAAGCGACATTGGCGATAAGCTTACAGAATTAGGGAAACAAGCAGTGGACTCAGCTAACAGTGTAGGTAGTTCCCAGAGTAAGATACAAGCTAATTTTGGTTTGACTAAACAAGAGGCTGAAGAATTAACGAATGTAGCCAGAGACATTTATTATAAAGGTTTTGGAGAATCGTTAGATCAGTCCACAGATGCATTGATTTTGGTAAAGCGTAATTTAGGCGATTTAAATAATCAAGATTTACAAAATATCACGGAACAAGCTATGGTCCTAGAAAACACCATGGGCGCTGATATGGATGAAACGTTACGTGGTGTAAATGGCTTAATGGTCAATTTCGGCTTGAGTGCTCAAGATGCAATGGATTTAATGGTTTCGGGTACTCAAAACGGTTTAGATAAAACGCACGAATTAGGCGACAATATGGCAGAATATAGCCAATTATGGAGTCAAATGGGATATTCAGCTGATGAAACGTTCGGAATGCTTCAAAATGGTTTAGATGCGGGTGCTTATAACCTTGATAAAGTCAATGACTTAGTTAAGGAAATGGGAATATCGTTAACAGATGGTCGATTTGAGCAAAACATGGATATGTTTAGTGAAAGTACTAGAAAAGCTTTTGAAGAGTGGAAAAATGGCGGAGGAACACAAAAAGACGTTATTAATTCCATGATTCAAGATTTTAGCAATATGGATGGTCAATACGACCAATTAAATAAAGCTTCGACAATTTGGTCTGCGCTTGGCGAAGATAATGCGATGAAAGTTGTCCAATCTTTAACTGATGTTAACCATACATTTGATGATGTTAGTGGATCTGCACAAAAAATGAATGAAGATTCTACTACTCCGTTGCAAGAGTTGAACGGGAAAATAGCTGAATTAAAGGATTCATTAGCTCCTATAGGCAACACAATCATAGATGCACTCGAACCAGTAATTGATTTTCTAGGAAAGATGGCTGATGCGTTTAATAATCTTCCACAACCAGTACAGGATTATGCCGTAGCAATTGGCGGATTGACTGCTGCATTTACTTTATTAATGCCAATAATAGTTGGCTTCATGGCTCTAGGTGGTCCTACTACATTAATAATAGGAGCAGTTATTACTGCTATTGCTGGAGTTATAGCAATTATAAAAAACTGGGGTGCAATTACTGACTGGTTTAAGGGAATATGGAGTAAATTCACTGATTGGTTGGGTGGTACTTTGGAAAGTATAAAAGAAGGTGCCTCATCAGTTTGGGATGGAGTCAAAGAAACCTGGTCTGGATTTGTAGATTGGGTTCAAGAAATTTGGCAAGGAGTTTCTGATTGGTTTGGAGAGTTATGGAGCGGATTAGTTGAAGGAGCTTCCAACATCTGGCAAGGAGTCCAAGAGACTTGGCAAGCATTCGTTGATTGGGTTTCAAATATTTGGAACGGAGTCAAAGAAGTATGGTCGATTATTTGGGCAGACATTGTAGGAATTGTTCAAATACCATGGACATTAATAACGTCATTGATTCAAGCTGGTATTAATATTATCGTGGGTATTTTTGATGTAGCTGGACAGTTATTAGGCACAGCTTGGCAAGCTGTTTGGACACCTATTTCTGATTTCCTTAAAAATATTTGGGATACTATGACACAATGGGTAAGCATCGCCTGGAATGGAATTGTAACTACATTCCATACTATATTTGATCCAATTGTGGCATGGTGGAACGGTATATGGACATCCATTAGTACTACGGCTTCAAATATTTGGAATTCAATTAGTGCAACAGCTTCTAGTATTTGGAACAGTATCAAGAATACAATCACTAGCTTGGTACAAGCAGCTGCTACAGTAATTCAAAATATTTGGTCAACTGTATCTAGTTGGTTAGGTGGAATTTGGAATTCAATCAGCTCTACAGCATCAAATATCTGGAATAGTGTGACAAGCAGTATAAGCAATGCTATAAATGCAGCTAAAAGTGCCATTCAAAGTGTTTGGAATAGCATATCTTCGTGGATTAGTGGAATTTGGAACGGTATCAAAAACACTGCTTTAAACCTTTGGAATGGAATTACAAGCACTATTAGCTCTAAAGTAAACGACGGAAAAAATGCAATTTCAAGCGGTTGGTCCAATCTAACAAGTATTGTTTCCGGCATATTCAATAATGTTAAAAGTACAATTGCTAACATTTGGGAAGGTATCAAAAAGACTGTTAGCGCTCCAATTGATTGGATTAGAGATAAAATCAGCAGCCTTTTTGATAATTTGAATATTTCGATACCACATATTCCGTTACCACATTTTAAATTGAGTGGGGAATTCAATCCATTGAAGGGAAAAATCCCAACGTTGGGTGTTGATTGGTATGCGAAAGGTAGTGTGTTTAATTCTCCGAATATTATCGGTGTCGGTGAAGCAGGGCCTGAAGCAGTTTTACCTTTGAAAAGATCTGTGCTGCAAGAAATTGGTGATCGTATCTTGAGTAGCACCTCAGTTTCATCTAGGGCACAAACGGTTCAACCTGTGAACAATTACGAATTCAATTTCACAATTGATGGTAACGCAGATGAAGTTACTATGAAGCAAACAACTCAACAAATCATTGATAACATTACAAAAGTTCAAAATGATAATGCTTCGGCATGGCGTTAAACAGGAGAGTATTTCTCCTGTTTTTTTAGTATTAAAAAGGATGTGAAAAAATGACTGATTGTATACATTCTATAATCGATGGATTTCCTGATTATTTGCATAAATTGGCTTTAGCTGAAAGACCAACCATACCTTCTCCAAAAAGACAGAGAGTTGAAACTTCTGTTTTAGGAAGGTTAGGTGGCTTAGTGCAAGATTACTCGTTTGAAGACATGTCGTTTACATTGCACTATAACTATTTAGAGGATGTGGAAGACCATCAAGCGTTCAAGCAATCGTTTTATATCATGCGTCATTGGTTAAACTATGCAAAGAAATTAGAATTCTCTGATGATCCCAATGTCTATTATGTTATCCAGACTATCGATATTGGGGATGCAGAAAACGATATCGTTGAATGGGGAGAGTTCGATGTAAACATTACTGCGAAACCATTCGCAAGAGTTCAAGAAGATGTGCCTATAACTGTAGATAAACCACGATCATTTAGCTTGCTGAATAATAGTTTAGAAGAAAGTTTTCCAAAGATTATCATCACTCCTTCAGCTACTTCATGCCAGTTCATCTTAAATGATTATGTGTTTAGTTTCGAAGGCTTAGTAGTAGGAACTGACGTAGTCATTGATAGTGATTTAATGCTTTGCTACGAAGAGCAATTGGACGGAGATATTTTAGATCGGTCCAATAAAATGAAGACCATGCAATATCCGACATTGCAAGTGGATATTAATCATTTTAATTGTACTGGTTTGAGCAAAATACAAATTTATCGTAACGGGTTAAGGTAGGTGAAATAGATGATCGATAATTTAATAACTATTTACGATAAAAATGACGCGAATAATTTAGCTGAACATTTATATGATACGCAAGGTTTAGGTGCTTTATCAGACTGGTTAACAGCTACTGTTAGCAATAAACTAAACGGAGCCGAGATATTTCAGGGTACTTATCCAATAAGCGGAACTAATGCAGATTTGATTGTAGAAGGACGTATAATTCAGTGTTATGTAGATGAAAATCGAGCAAAACAACGTCTACGGATCTATTATGCAAAGACTTCTGTAATAGGAAATACGATAGAAGTAAAAGCTGAACCTATTTTCAATGATATAAGAAAATCGGTGTTGAATAAATATGACAGCGGAACAGAAAAAATCACTGCTACTCAGGCATGGCAAAATGCAAAAGTTTTAGCAAAACCAGCTATTCCTTCGCAGTTTTCTTTCTCATCGTTAGTAGATACGCTTGCTAATGTGAAGATAGAAAAAGCGAATTTTTTAGAATTCTTTGGTGGAAAAGAGGGATCTATTCTAGATCGATTTCATGGTGAATTTCTAAAAGATAATAACACATTACGTCATGAAAAAAGTCTAGGTACGGATCATAAAATCAAAGCGATTTATACTAAAAACTTAACTGGTATTGACTTAGAGATAGATGCTCAAAGTGTTTTAGTTGGAGTTTATCCATTCATTAGCAGCTCTTCAGAAGGAGAAGACGAGATCACTCTACCAGAAGAAGTTATTTTCACGGATTACGTGGATGATTATCCTGCTGGATATGTTTCTTTTGTTGATTTTAAAGACAAAGCGACTGATGTAGCCACATTAAGGGAAGCTGCTAAAGACTGGTTGAAAACAAACATAGATAAACAAAAACCACAAGTGAGTGGTTCGATTGAATTAGTACCATTGAGGCATCAAAGAGGCTATGAAAAATTTGTTGATCTAGAAAAAGTTTCGATGGGCGACGGAGTAGATGTGTATCATCCACAGTTAAAAGTGAATATGTCAGCGAGAATCGTGGAATATACGTTTAATGTTTTAACTAATTCATACGATAAATTAGTTGTAGGAAACGTCAAAACAAACTTCTTAGAAAATACAGAGAATAATGTAAGCAATTTGATTAATGATGCCATTGATCAATTGAAAAATGGTGGCGAAATCAGTGATTTAATCAATGATATTGTAGATCATCAAACTGATATAATTACTGGCCAAGATGGTGGGTATGTTTTATTAGATCCTAAAGAAGCACCTAGTCGTATTTTGATTATGGACACGCCAGATAAGAATACTGCACGGAACGTTTTACAAATCAACAACGCTGGTATTGGTTTCTCTAAAACTGGCATTAATGGAACGTATGACACCGCATGGACGTTAGATGGCGGATTCAATGCCTCGTTTATTACAGCTGGTGAGATAGTAGGGATTACTATTAGAGGTACTACATTAATTAGTGATGGCACTGATTATAGAACAAGTATTGCTAATGGCAAAATGACTTGGTATTCAAAAAAAGTTAACAAAGATATTATGGAGCTAGAAGCACGTGATTATGTAAGTGCTGATGCCGGTATTGTATCATACACCATGAAAACTGGTGGTGGTTTCATGATTAGAAATCCACAAGGTAACTTGGTTTTTAGTACGTGGGATAATGGCAATAACAGACCGTTTTTATCTTTTGGTGCGCCCAATTTCAGGTATAGCAACGCTAGTTATATAACTGATGGCGACGGTAGTTCTTTAAGCATTAATGGTAGTGCGGGTAGTTCATGGGAGTTTAAAGTAGCTGGCAGGACTATGAAATTTACTAGTGACGGTATGCTAACGTTGCCAGGTTGTTTTTTTGGTTCATGGGAAGATGGGAAACTTGCAAGGTTTGAACAATCAACGGTACAAGTATATAAAGATTTTACTGTTAGAGGTACTAAAAACTCAACTGTACCGACAGAACATTATGGACAACGACTATTGAACGCTTATGAAACTCCAGAATATTATTTCGCTGATTATGGGGAAGCCGTCACAGGTGATGATGGTAAAGTTCGTGTTGATATTGACCCCATGTTTGCTGAGACAGTAAATCTAAGTCGATATATGACACATGTGACACCTACAGAACTAGTTTTGTGTGCTGTTACTCATGAAGATATTGACCATTTCATCATTGAAACTAGTAAGCCAAACGTATTAGTTAGATGGAATTTAGTGGCACACCGTCTAGGGTATGAAGATATTAGATTAAAAGAGGATACAGCATATGATAGCACAGTGCTTGACCAAAAACGTTTTTAAAACGAAGACAAGGAGGTATATAAATGGCTAGCAGTTTATATAATTTGGCTTTAGATTTCAGCAAAGAATTAAACTACACCAAAGCTATTATGGCTCGTCAAGGTGATAAAGGGATTACGGTGACTGTTAAACCGTTTCTAAATGGCTTGCAGATGGATACGAGTGGCGGAACATTTACTTTAAAAGGAACAACACCATCTAACCGTTACGTAGATAGTGTGGCAACTAGTGTAACTAGTGAAGAAGTCACGTTTTCTCTTAATGGAACATTTATGAGTGAAGCAGGATATTATAAACACTGCTATGTAGAATATAGAAAAGACAATCAAATTTTAACAACGCAAGATATCATTTTTTTCTCACTAGGAGTGTCTGACATTTCGCAAGGCCAAGCCGATGAATATGTTTCGCAATTAGAAGAGTTGATTCGAAAGTATAACGAAACTTTTGATGCTTTTATGGCTGAAATCGAAGGTAGAGTGGATAGCTTAAATCAACAGATTACTGATTTAACTGGTCAAGCTAAAACGCTACAAGACAAGTTAGATGCTCTGAAAGAAGAAATTTCTAAATTAGGTAACTTACAAGTGATGTACAGTAACAGCATCGACTTCGGGGGCTATGATTATTCGGGGAACCCTAATATTGCGCCTAATGTAGGTTTTAATGATTTTTACAACAATGGCTCTCAAACTGGTTACACCGCTAAAGATGGAGTAGACCACATTGCGGTTACAAGAACTGCAGATGCGCCTCCGGCTGGAAAACTATTAAACCTCCGCACATTGTTACCAAACAAAACTTATTCTCTCAGCGTTGATATATGGGCGGATATGGAAGTGCCATCTGGCGCGATATCTTGTAATATTCGATTAAGAGAGGGAACAGAAGTAAGGTCTGTTTGGGCGCTTATAAACAAACCTGTGGGTACCAATAGAACGACCTATAGCGTTACGTTTACTACAGCTGCTAATTTTGTGACTACAGAAGAGTCTAGAATATCTTTGTGGTTTAATGATTCAGCTGGTGCATGTACAGGCTATTTAGGCTATAACATCAAAATCGAAGAAGGCTCAACAGCCACCCCGTACCAGCCTAACTTACTTGATGCACCATATTATTTGAGTAAGATGGCTTTGGGAGAAAATATTGCTAATAAAACTATTAATGGATAGGCTACAATTAACTAGACAGAAAAATTAAGGTGTGTAGACTAGAAGAAAACATACCAGGAGGAATTTTTATGTCTAAGAGAACACGAAGAACTTTTTCACAAGAATTCAAGCAACAAATCGTCAATCTTTACTTAGCTGGAAAGCCACGTGTAGAAATCATTCGAGAATATGAACTAACGGCTTCAGCATTTGACAAATGGGTAAAGCAATCTAAAACGAGTGGTTCATTCAAAGAAAAAGATAATCTTACGCCTGAACAAAAAGAATTGTTAGAACTACGTAAAAGAAACCAGCAATTAGAAATGGAAAATGATATTTTAAAGCAAGCAGCGCTGATATTCGGACGAAGAGACAAGTAATCGATGCGAATAAGCATCTTTACCCTATATCAGCGATGTGCAGAATATTAGGTCTATCACGTCAGTCCTATTATTATCAATCAAAACCAAAGAAAGACGAATCAGAACTTGAAGAAGTAGTCGCTGAAGAATTTATCCGCAGCCGAAAGGCCTACGGCTCAAGAAAAATAAAAAAAGCCTTATCAAAACGAGGCATTCAGATCAGCCGACGAAAAATTAGTAGAATCATGAAAAATAGAGGATTAAAATCGAGCTATACTGTTGCTTATTTTAAAGTACATCATTCTACTTGCAATGAAGCCAAAACGACAAACGTATTGAATCGTAAATTCTTAAGAGACAACCCATTAGAAGCGATCGTAACAGACTTGACTTATGTACGAGTCGGGAAAAAATGGAATTATGTCTGTTTCATTTTGGATCTGTTCAATCGAGAAATTCTCGGCTATTCTTGTGGAGAACATAAAGATGCCGTTCTAGTAAAAAAAGCATTTAGCCGTATCAAACAACCTCTGACAGAGGTTGAGATTTTTCATACTGATCGTGGAAAAGAGTTTGATAACCAAGCTATTGATGAATTATTAACAACTTTTGACATCAATCGATCATTGAGTCATAAAGGCTGTCCTTTTGATAATGCCGTAGCTGAATCAACTTATAAGTCGTTGAAGGTAGAATTTGTCTATCAATACACATTTGAAACCTTACAACAATTGGATTTGGAGTTATTTGACTATGTCAATTGGTGGAACCACCTTCGGTTGCACGGTACACTTGGCTACGAGACACCGGTTGGTTACCGTAACCAGAGATTGGCGCAGCGAATCCTTGATAATGAGCTCGGATGTGCTAACGCTAGCGAGGCAGTCTAACTTTAACTGTTAGCTCCTGCCGAAGATCGTCACATCCGAGGAGGCTCATTGTCAAGGACAATCGGAATAGCATACGGAAAGAAGTTCTGCACCTTATAAAATTTGTCAAAAAAACTGTTGCCATTCCATAATTATCCTATTAAAACAAGTGCTTATGCAACATATACAGCTTCCAATATAGAAAATTATCAGGCTAACCAAACTTACACAGTAACTATGAAAGCTACTAAACCAGCTACACAAACTTTTGGTGTTTATATAAAAGGTGGAACTCTTGGTGTTGGTAATATGATACCAGTTGAAGGTAAAACAGACGAATGGTCATTATCTTTTACAGTTACACAAGCCCATATTAACGCAGGGGTAACTCATGACTTAAGTATTTATCAATTGCCACAAGCTACAGTAGGAGCATGTCAAATTGACTGGCTCAAGATCGAAAAAGGGGACACCCGAACCCCGAATATTGAGCAATATAAATACCGAGGAATCGGTATGCGAGACTCAAACAACCCAAAAGATTATGTATGGGATCTAGCACCAGAATATGTCGAAGACAATCTTGCTACAGATGTTAAAATTTCTGAAATCACAGGCAAAGCAAACAATTATACCGATGGGAAAGTATCGGAGATTAATTCGCAGTTGACAGCTTCAATTAATGAAGTTGATAAAAAAGTAACTGCCAATACTTCTAAGATAGCCACTAACATAACTAACATTAAAACTATTAGTGATGCAATGCCACTATACGCTATTTACAGTGAAGGTAGAGACTTAACAGATTCACCAGATGGGACAAAAATACCAATAGGGGCTCTTGTAGCTACGGACTTTGCTCACACAGCTAGTGATTTACCATATACGATAAGTAGGGATGGGATTACCTTAACCGCAACTAGAAACTGTGTTTTATTTTTCGAAGGTTCTGTAAAATTGCATGGAAACAATACGTTCAAATTTGCTTATGTAAAAATTAGAAAAAATGGAAGTGATACTAACTTTGCTAATGTAGGTAGTAGTGCCAATTTAAACTATATGACATCTCAAGCTGGTCAGTACGTTCACACTTTAGTCGCAGGAGATAAAGTAGAATTTACTTTAGGGATAGATGCCGCAGCAAAGATGTTCCATCTACAACTATTATCCTTAAAAATATCAGAAGTAAAACCTGTATAAAATACTAATTTTGCTACCAACACGCTCAAAGGAGGGTGTTTTTATTGTGCAATGAAAGGGGTGAGTGATGAAGCATGGATAAATTGTTGGAGTCGTTGCTTTCAAATCCTGAACAAATAAGTTTTGCAGTATTGTTTGTCGGCTTACTTGTTTGGGTAATGAAACAGAACAATACAAGAGAAGAACGGTATCAAGATACTATCGACAAATTAACGAACGCTTTGGGTGATGTAGAGACAATCAAGAGTACCGTAGAGAAGATTCACGAGAAATTACAATAGGAGAAATAAATGGACTAAACTGAACATTCAGATATAGAAAATCATTTGATGGATAAGTGCTACTTGATTTGAAAAATAGTACAAATTATTTGTTGGAATATATATTCTGTATGCTTTAATTTGACGCTGCCAAATAATAAATTTATGTTATACTAAGTTATATTTTGAAATAAAGAGGAGCTAATTGTTTGGTATGATTAAAAAAATTAAGAGCGACAGACATTTATTTATTGTTTTATTTTGTATTTTTGTATTTATGCTTATTTTGAATAGTATGTCCCCTTTGGTACACGACGATTATTCTTATTTTGTAAAAACCTCAAGTATAAAAACAATTTTATCTGACGAATATCAACAATATATGACATGGACTGGTAGATCAGTAGTCCACGTTATTTTTCGCTTTTTTACTAAACTACCAAAAATATATTTTAATATATATAATTCTTGCATGTTTTCTATATTGGTTTATCAAATTATTATGTTTTCTTCCATAATAAAAGATCGGGCTACTAAAAATGTTTATCTAAAAGGGTTTATCATATTTTCATTAATGTGGATATTTACTCCAGCTTTCAATAATGTTTACTTGTGGATGGCTGGTTCTGTGAATTATCTCACTGCAATGGTTATTATGTTATCTTTTATTCTGGTTTATCATCGATATATAACAGAATCTAAAGAACAAAATAATAGTTTTTTTAAGACAATAGGGATGCTTCTTTTGGGAATAATAGCTGGTTGGTGTAATGAAAATACCTCTGGAGGCACATTGTTCATTGTTGTAGCATATACTGCTCTTTCGTATTTTTATAAGAATAAAAAAATAGAAAAATGGATGATTGCTGGTATTGTTGGAAATATTGTAGGTTTTCTTTTTATGGTAATGGCACCTGGCAACGACATCAGGGCTACTTATTTTGATAGAAGTAATCTTTCAATCTTTTGGAAAATTCTTGATGCAATACCTGCAATCAGTCGTGCATTACAGGAAAATGCAATGTTTCCTCTAACGATAGCATTAGCTTTGATTGTTTTATCATACTTAAATAGTAGTTTAACAATTAGTAATATTTTAAGTTCATTGTTTTTCGTTGGTGGCATATTGACAATAGGAGTTCTTACTATTTCTCCAACCGCGTTATCTTGGTCTAGGTCTTATTTTGGGGGGATTATTTTTATTTTCATATCTATAGTAATTAGTCTTTTTGAATTGCTAACAAATTTTGATAAAATCAATAAAGTTGTTTTTTCTATGATCTTCAGTTATTTAATGATTAGTTTTTTATTACTTTTTTTCAATGGAACTGCTGACATATATAAAAACTATGTAAGTTACAATAATCAAAATGAATCTATTAAAAGGCAAATTAAGAATGGTGAAATGGATATAGTTGTTCCACCATTAAATTACAATCCACAAACTATTTATCCAGTTTACAATGGTAATGATATTACTTCAGATAAAAATAATGAGAGAAATAGAAGTGTTGCTGCATATTGGGGAGTGGACTCTATTAGGGTAGAAGAAAAAGAAAAATAGCAAAATCAAATATTTTTATTTTCATAATATATTAATGTTTAGACACGATTTATATCGTGTCTTTTTGTTTAAGTATAATTTAGTTTTTGATAAAAAAACTAATAATTAAAGGAGTAGATGATCAATGAAAAAGAAAATTACTATTACTGCGATGAGCCTATTAACGGCTCTTTTTTTATTGCCAATTAATGGGTTTGCCTATACGATCAACAATGAATTTAATTTAGGTGTAAATGAAGGTAGCTCACAAGTAGCAAATAATCAGTATATTTTACTGCATGAAACAGCTAACGAAACAGCAACAGGACGCAATGAAGCACAGTATATGCAACGTTCATGGACTAGTGCTTACACTGCTTACATTGTGGGAGACGGTGGAATTGTTTACCAAGTTGGACAACCTGGTTATGTACAGTATGGTGCTGGTTCATATGCTAATGCCAATAGTCCTGTGCAGATTGAGTTACAACACACACATGATAAAGCAACTTTTGAAAAGAACTATAAAGCATATGTTGAATTGGCTAGAGATTCAGCAAAGAAATATGGTATTCCATTAACATTGGACACTCCTTATAACCAACCAGGAATTAAATCACATTTATGGGTAACACAAAATATTTGGGGCGATCATACAGATCCTTACGGTTATCTTTCTGAAATGGGTGTAAGTAAAGAAAAACTAGCCTATGATTTGGCTCATGGTTTTACGGATGATAATCCAACTACTTCGGAGGATAAACCAGTAATTGATCCAACTCGAGCAGGTGCTGCAAATTCTACGCTGACAGATGGAACAAATTACGCCCACGTTGATCAGTTCGGAGAAATCGAAAACGCAAACTTGCATGTAGCTGGATGGCACATTGCTAATTATAAATACGAGTATATTTTCATTATGGACTACAATACTGGAAAAGAACTAGCTAGAGTAAGAGCTGATGGGATTTATAGACCAGACGTAAATCAAGCTTATAATACTTTAGGAAATGTTGGCTATCATGTATCTTTCAATATGCGTAATTTTCCTAATAAGAAAGTCTATGTCATGATGCGTGCAACGAATGATCCAGAAGGGAACACTAAAGGCGGAGCACAAGATTTTCATGACAAGCGTTGGTATTTGAATATTCCGCAACGATAAAAAAATAGCCCCTCGATGAGGGGCAGTACATATAAAACTAAAAAATAATCGTCTTTTATTATATTATTGCTATAATAATATGGAGGTGATGTAATGGGCAAATTAGTTAGTCTTTTTAAAAATAATAAGTTTCAATCTTTTTTATGTGGTGTTTTAGGAGGTTTTATAGTTTTTATTGTATTTGGCATTGATTGTAGTCTGTCAGGTTCGCTTGCAGAATGGTTAAGTGCCCTTGGGACAATAGGTGCTGTCTGGGTTTCATTATGGATTGTTTTTGATGAGAAAAAGGTCAATGTTTTAATAATAGTTGATAAAACTCGCGAGCAAAACAAAAGTGAATCCACGATAATTGGTGGGGATTTTAAGTATGTTGAAGCGTATGCGCATAATTATGGTACAAGACCAATTGCTATTTTATTTTTGGGTTTTAGACCCCAAGGTGCTGATAAGGATGATTATATTAAGAGACCAGACGATCTCTTAGATAATCCAGAAATCGAATTTATTCCACCTGGAAATCTAGGAAAAAAACATCAAGAAGATATTGAGTATTTATTGAGTGCAGGACAAAGATATGTAAACGAGGATAAAAGTTTACATCTGGAAGCGGTCTTTATCGATATTCAAGGAAAAGAATATTTAAAGGATATCATAATAACTGGTACTTTATAGTTAGTAGAAACCCTCAACCAACATTCTTGACTGAGGTTTTTTTCATTTTTTCTGAAAAAATCTAATCAAATAATAGACTAAAAAAAAACCATGTGAGATAATAAACATAGAAAAAAGCTTCAGATACTCCCTCACCCTAGAGTCTTTCCCCAAAAAGATAAGTATCTGAAGCTTTTTTCTTTTTATGACTTGGAAATAATAGCATAAAATAATATATTTTACAAAGAATAAGTACAATCTAGTTTTTTGCTATTAAATATGTAATAATAAAGATGCCACCGCAACGTAAAGAATGAAAAAAATAATTTATCTTTTCTCAGGTCCATTCTTTTTGTTTGCAGGAGTTGTGGTGGCTTTCCATACCCTTAGCTCAGTTGGTTAGAGCAGACGGCTCATAACCGTCCGGTCGTAGGCTCGAGTCCTACAGGGTACATTAATGTAGCCATTTGAATCGTTCTGTGTTAGAATTTTTTGAAGAGTATTATACAAGCTAAAGCTTTTCTTCATTGCCACTCAAATGAGTGGCATTTTTATGTATCCTTTTATGGATTAATGAAAGGATGTTTCACATAGTTATACTTCTGTATATTTGAAAAGTTTTACTTTGATTTTTAAATAGAAAGACATTTGGATTATATTGTGAGATAATAATAAAGAAGAGTTTAAAGCGTTCCCCAAAAACCACTCCCCAATAAGTGTGTTACGCTTTAAACTCTTTTATATTTGAAGCCATTAAAAAGCATACCATATAACTGTAAAAAATAATGGAAAAAAGGCTTATAATTGGAGTGGTAGTTAATTAGTGACTTATTTTTGATTTTATAGCACTGATACTATAAAATATAGATATCATCATATTACACAATCTTAATACTAACTTAAAAAATATCTCCTTTCATAAGTATGGTGATAAAATCCGTTCCGGGCTACCTTTTTAGGTAGCCTACTTTAATCTTTGTATCTTTCTGGATCAACGAAAGTATACTTTATATAGTCATAACGCCGATGATCGCTTCGAGCGTCTGGCACGTCAGTCACGATATCAAACAAAAAATATACGTCTTTCTTCATTCTAGTTTTCGCAGCAGGAATTTTGAAATAGTTCTTATTAGAATAGTAGAGATTGATTAATAAGCTATCTTCGATTGCTAAAAAGAAAACTTCTGAATCCCATACTTTATAAAAATCTTTGACAAATCTATTCGAAGGATCAAATTTAAACCATAATTGTGTCTTTCCTTCTATTAAAATATCTTGGTTATACGCATCTTCTTTGAAATTTAAGGTAATTGATATGTATCCCGACCAAATATTAGGGTTGTTAGAAATTAAAGATCCTAGTCCTAGTGATAATAAAATACCAGATAATTATACAGTGCAACAGTATATTGAAGATATTTACAATGTTAGATCTGAAATACAAAGAGTTCTAGATAGAATTGAAAATGAAATTGGTAAGATAATGATGGAAATTGAAAGATCGTGATAAAGTTTTTGTTACTATTTTTAATAATGCAGCAAAAAAAATATTGCCACCATTTTGCCACCGATGACTGAGGTTTTCTCAGGTGTTTTGAAATGACCTAAAGATAGAAGAGATTATTTAGTTCCTTTATAACCTTTAATACTAGAAGCTTAGAGACTATCTTAGATTAATAGAGTATAGTACAGTTAGATTATTGCGAAAAGAAGCCTTCATGGCCGTTCTGAAAATGGATGAGGAAGAAAGTAAGAAGTAGCAAGGAATTTAGGAGTTTCTTAGCTTCCAAAATTTGTGAAATTCAAAAATATTCGCCCTATGTTCGCCCAAGTTTTTACTTGGGCGAATTTTTTGCATTTTAAATCAAAGATCTTTTCAGACGTTGGGCGAAAATATCAACAGCTTCATTTTTCATTTTTTTGGTTACATGTGCGTAAGCATCCATAGTAGTAACTAATCTAGAATTACCAACTCGAGCCTGGATTTCTTTTGGGTTTGCCACCGGATTGTTACCGGTGGCTTTTTTTGGTAAAATTCAAGAATTTTTTCTTAAATTCTCCATGATATCTATCGTTTCAGTTTTTATCTTATTTGTCACATGAGAATAGGTGTACATCTAATAATGCCTTGGATACCTTGGAATCAGTGGATGAGTTGGAAACAACTTTGGATTAATCAAAAGAATCCATGTATAAACTGAGTTATGCCGTTTAAGTTAGCGCAGAATCCCTAGCTATTTAAAAAATGGTTTGGCTAAGATCTCTCAAAAAGAGTATTTATTCAAATAACTTTTTAGAAAAATAATTAGGCTAGAAACAAAAGAAGCCAGCTACAAGAGCTGGAAAAGTTAATTTTTTGTATTCAGATAAATTAATATACAAATAAAAAATACTATCGAAAACACTAACCCAACTAAATAATTGGATAAAAAAAGGGGATCAGAATCTGAATCATCCCAAATCTTGATCATGAAATAGATAAATGGGAGGAATGAGACGACCAATAAACAATCTTTTTTACGCCATATTTTCAAAGAACTTAGAACAATAATTTTATATGCACAAGTAACCCAGAATAAGATTTTACTAATAAATAACAAAGTTATATCCTCTTTATTTTTTCTCTTTCCCAATATATTTATTTTATCACTATTTATTTATTATGAGAAAGAAATGAGACTAAGGGGAGAAGTCACAACAAAGTTTCTGAAGAAGAAATATAAAATGGCAAATCGGCGTGTTGTTAATGCGAGTGAGGCTATTCGTAAGTTTGGATTTCTATATTAGATAATGATCGTCAATGGGAGGGAACGGAATAAAAATAAAAGACGGATTTTACGATAGTAGTCATGGTATTGATGGTTAAATACTAGATATGCCGATAAAGTACCCTAATTAATTCGGATTGAAAGAATGATGAAATGCGATAGACAGCAACGGTTGAAAAATAGTAAGAACAATTAGGAAGAGTTGAAATTCACATCCTTGTTTTTACTATTTCCGTTGCTGTCTATCAATTTATAAACATCAAAGTTATGTTTACTTAAAATATATCAATTGCTTATTGTCAAAGATAAATATAATACGCATCAGCTTCCGAAGTAACAGAATTTACCTTATGGAGTCCTTCTAATTTGATGTGGAGTTCATTGGCAACTTCTTCAATATATTTGTTAAATATCCTATTTTCTAATTTTAAATAATTAGCAATCTCTATAGAAATAACTTTTTTACGTTCTTTTCCTATAAACTGAATATTAAAATTCCTTATAACGTTGTTTCTATCACTTTCATTAGGAAAGCTACTTCTCATTGATACATATTTTTTTATAGATGCAAGAGTGCTTTTTATCATTTGAAATTCATCCATAACTTCACCTTCTCTAATTATTTTAATTTTAATTTAATTATACATGATACTTTTGTTTTTAGCCATTTTTTTGCTGAAGAGAAGATTGAGGTCATTATGCAGGAGAAGAATGAAGAGGCAGCTAATTAGTCAAATGAAAAATTTGATAAAACAAATCAAACACAGATTACAATAAATGGTCGTTTTTGCAGTTTGATCGTGTAAGATTTGTAAAATAATAAAGCTAAGATAAGCACAGCGGTTTCTAGTAAGGCGTATTATGAATTGATCCACAACAAGATAAATCAGAATTTTATTTAAATGAGTAAAAAAAGAGAAAATAAGGCACTTAAAGTCTAGCGACTACCGTTAGGGGAAAAGATAAAAAGATTCTTTTCATATTTTTTAGTTACATAGACATTCAGAAAAAAAGACAATCAACTAGTGATTGTCTTTTAGAAAATTTTCAATTATTTTTGTGATATTACTAGAAAATGAGACAAGAGCAAGACCTAAAATATTTATGAAAAAATTGAAATCTAAAAAAATAGCATTAAGTATAACAAGAATCATTCCGGTGTATAAAAATATATTAGCATTAAGTTTGTTGATAAGCGTCATTTTTCTTCCTCCTATCACTTTTAGATAAGAGTATCTCTTATTTATTTTATAGTCAATACCTTAATAATAAGTCGACAGAAACAAGAATTAAGGAGAAACAGTTGGATGTCAAGTGATAGTACTAGTATAAAGACAAAAACAACAAGTGAGAAAATTTATAGTTATAAAAGCAGAAAAATTAATAATTCTTATAAAGATATCGCAAAACAACGATAAAAAGAATAAGAGATAAAAACAACCCTACTACGTAAAAATTTAATGCTGAAAGCGATTGATAAAATGTATGTTTTATTATTTTTATTATAAAAAACGCAGATGGTAAAAAAGAAAGCACTAATATAATCGCTTTTCTAGAACGTTTAGTGAAGTAAAAGAAAGAGATGACACCAATACAGACTGGAATCCAAAATAAAAGCATACTAAATGTGACCACAGCATCATCTCCCATATAGTCTTATATCAATTAGGATAATAGCATTTTATCAACTAATAGCCAACTAATAACCAAATAATAAGAAGAATAGTTTCGAATGAATCACAGATACCTCAAATTAACAAAATTAAGAAAACACGAACTAACTGCAGCGAAAGCAAAATTAAAAAAAGAATACGGAGCTTCTGCAGAAGAAACATATAAAGTTGCGAAAAATTGTATTGCTAATATAATCACACTGCAAACATTTTGTTTAAAAACGGAAATAGTTAACGAAGAACAAAAAGAAACTAGATATTACTCGATAAATTGATAGAGAGATCATTCATTGAAGGTCTTTCTCGTTGGTTAATCAATTATTGTGATTTTCTGAAATTTCACATCTTTTTTATTTATATTTAAACCGTATATCGAGTGATTATCCTTGTGTTAGCATTACATCCGTGTTATAGTAAATAAGTAATCTAATTTGAAACGTAATCTGAGCGATATATTCACACTATAAAAACTCCTTTTACCAAGTAATATTAATTGCAATAAAACACGTATTATATACGTATCAGGAGGAAATATATATGAATAACGGTACAGTAAAATGGTTTAACTCAGATAAAGGTTTTGGTTTCATCACTGGTGAAGATGGAAATGACGTATTCGCTCATTTCTCAGCAATCCAAGGAGAAGGCTTTAAGTCTTTAGATGAAGGCCAAGCAGTTACTTATGATATTGAAGAAGGACAACGTGGTCCTCAAGCAGTAAATATCGTAAAATAATGTTGAACGTTAACCGCCTCATATGAGGTGGTTTTTTTGTTTATGTCGGTAGAAAAAATTCCTCACCGTAATATTAGGTGAGGGATTTTTTTCGTTCATTAATTAATTTTAACATTATTTTTTGCTTCAGTTTGGCTATTTTCTGACAGCCAGTTTTTACCTGCTTTATTTGAAATTGTCGAATCGTAAAGAAGCTACTTTTTTGAGCAAAGGAATTTACATATTTTATTAAAAATGGTTTAATGGTTTAAACTAATAAACGAAATAGGTGGATCACAATGAATGGACACGATCGCTTAAAAACAGAACTAGAATCATTAAGTGATTTTTTAGCAGCTTTAGGTGACAGAAAAAGACAATTGATTTTGATTAGATTATTAAATGAAAAAAGCTGTCATGGTTTGCAAGTAGGAGAACTAACTGACGATACAGGTTTATCAAGACCAGCAGTATCGCACCACTTGAAAATTTTAAAAGACGCCGATTTATTAGAGGTCAGAGAAGAAGGAACTAAAAATTTTTACTATTTAAAACACGAAAATAAAAATATATATAAACTAAGAGATTTTTTGTCTGACGTAATAGATGAAATAGAGGAGCTAAAAAACAGTGAAGAAAATTCTGATAGTTGAAACAAATGTCAATCAATACAAAGGAACAAATAAAGCTACTGGGCTTTGGCTAGGAGAAACAGTAGAATTTTTAGCAGAAATCTATAAATATCAATTTGAAGCTGATTTTGTCAGTCCGTTAGGTGGTTATGTACCGATTGACCCTCGAAGTATGAGAAATCTAGATTCTGATGTAATAGACCTTTATTCTAATAAAGCTTTTATTGAAAAAGGTTTGAGGAATACGTTGTCTCCTGCAAACGTAAAGAGCAAAGATTATACTGCTATTTACTTTACTGGTGGGGGTGGGCATGGTGTCATGTGGGATTTTCCCGAGAATAGTGCATTACAAAAAATAGCTAGTGATATTTATGAATCAAATGGATATGTGTTATTTGTGTGCCATGGTATAGCAGGTTTATTTAATATCAGACTTGCTAATAATGACTATTTAATAGCAAATAAAAAATTGACTGGTTTTACTAAAGCGGAGGAATTATTGGCGATGAAAAGCAAAGTAGTTCCTTTTGATAATGAAGAGATGACTGTAAGGAGAAAAGGATATTTTATCAAGAAGCGTTTCTTTAAGAGTCATGTGGTAAAGGATGGACATCTGATTACTGGACAAAATCCGTATTCAACAAGAGAACTAGCACGAACATTCATTAAGGAGGTTATCTAAATGCAAACAGTTATTGGCAGTAATGGCCAAATTGGATACGAGTTAGCAAAAGAACTTAATCAAACTTACGGGAAACAGCTTCGCTTAGTTAGTCGAAATCCGAAATCAATCGACGATACAGACGAACTAATCTCAGCGGATATTTTTAGATCGTGAGGCAACTATTCGCGCTGTAGCAGGAAGTGAGATTGTTTATTTTGCTGCAGGATTACCGATGGACTCCGAACAGTGGAAAACAAAATTTGAAATCATGTTAGAAAACGTCATACAGGCTTGTAAAGAAACAAAGGCGAAATTAGTTTTTTTCGATAATACTTATATGTACGAAAAAAATGACACGGAACAATTTTAGGATAGCAAATTTATTTATGATGGTATCAAATCCACTGTTCGAGCTAAAATGGCAGACCGGCTAGTGACTGAAATGGAGAATCCTGACATAGATGTGATGATTTGTCGCGCTCCTGAATTTTATGGACCTAATAAGACGCAAAGTATTACAAACAGTTTATTGTTTAACCGAGTGAAAAATGATAAGACTGCTTTGTTACCAATTTCTGATCAAACATTAAGGACATTAATATGGACACCTGATGCTAGTAAAGCCATGGCGCTTTTAGCAAATCAGCCTGACACTTATAACCAAACCTGGCATCTACCTTGTGATGTAAGTCGAACATATGAAGAGATGATAAAGTTGATGGAAGAAAAATTGCACAAACCGGTAAAATATAAAGTGATCAAACAATGGATGTTTGATCTTGGCTCTATATTCAATAAAAATATGCAAGAGCTAAAAGAGTTATTACCTAGATATCATTATGACAACAAGTTTAATTCTGATAAATTTAAAAAGAAATTTCCAGATTTTGAAATAACAACATTCTCAAATGCATTAGACGATTTATTCAAGTTAGAAAAGTAATATTACTCGAGAAAAAAACGATAGTTGACTTTCCATATTTAATGGATGTCAACTATCGCTTTTTCGTTTTATCTCATGGCTAGAATAACAATTGCCAAGTAAAGCCAAACTTGTCAGTCACCCAGCAAACTTCCGTATACTTCTCATAGTTTTTTTCATGCATCATTACAGTTCCGCTATCTTTTAATGTATTAAACGCCTGATCGAATTCTGCCTGATCATCTACTTCAATCAAAATGGTAGATGCCCAGGTGGAGGCAGGTGCAGGGAAATCTTTTGACATATCCAAAAATCCAATTACTTGATTGCCTAATTTAAGTTCGCCTTCAAGGATAAGATCCGGTTCCTCTTTACTGGTATCTCCATACCGATTCAACTTAGTGATTTCGGAGTTAGGAAAAGCTTTGTGATACCAATTGATTGCTTCTTCTGCTTGACCATTATACGTCAAAAACGGCAATATTTGCTTCATCTTTTTCCCTCCAGATTCCTTTTTGCGAGATCGATTGCAAAGCGATTGTAACATGGAATGGGTAAAAAAGACTAAGGAAAGGAACTAAATCGAAATGGTGAATTCTCCTGCATAAGTTTCATGGGATTCTTTAAGTGTTTATGACAAGTTTTTCTTTCATTAATAATCAGTCTAGTATTTATATAAAAACGCGGATAGCAAATATAATAGGGCAATATGTGCCGGATAAAAGATATAGAAGAAATATTTCATTCCTTTTCCTTTTTGTCCGTTATATAACAATATCGGGATGACTGAAAAGATCATTATCCACTGGGTCGTACCCAAGAAGAAGTATATGCCGGCAACGATTGAGATAATAATACATTGAATGCTACGGTGATTTCTTACTAAATAAAGTAAAGGAATCAAAAGAACCATAAAATTATTTTCTGCTAAAAGCAGTGCAGGTAAAAATGACGTAATCAGCATAAAAACAATTTTATTTTGAACGATTACTGGACTGGAAAATAACAAGGGAATAAATAGTGAGAGTAAGATTGGTAAAATGAACAAGAAAATACTTGTAAGAATCTTTTTCCAACTTCCAGTATTTTTTCCATCAGTGAAAAGATCAATTGCATACATCATGACCGTACCAATAAACAAATCTCTAAAAATATTATTTATCAATACCACTTCATCATAATGAACGATATTACCAAGAAAATAAGTGAAGAAAGCCATAAGAACCATTGAGAAATAAAGTCGCTGCATATATTTCTTTTTATCATGTGTATGTGAGAAGCCTGCAACGCTTATAAAAAAGAACAAAGTAGCAACTGGCCTACCAAACCAATCCAGCCAATCGGGAGCACCAAACGGATAAAACATTTGATGAATGTGATCGATAAACATCAACGTAATCCCTAAAATTTTTAGATCAAAGGTAGAAAATCCTTTTTTCAAGCTAACAGTATTCAAATTTTTCCCTCCTAATTAAATAAATGAAACAAGTGACAGTTGTATTATTAATAAAGTTGAGCAAGAATCACAATCGAAAAAGCTACCACTTTTGTCATATGATTTTCTATAATAATTAACGAGATGGAGAAATCATCTTTGAAATATTAATGAATGGGAGATAAAATAGAGCGTAACTATAATTAAATTATGTAAACCTAAAAACTGCAAGTAATTTCTATGCCAATGTATCACGAAACTAGAAGTACTCCAATTTGTCTAAACGTTTATCTATAATAAAAAAGTGCGAAATGCCGCACTCTTTATTTAGTTTTTATGCAAAAAATCAAGTTATAAGATAAAGTAGGTGAGATTTTGTTACTATGAATAACATAATAAGAAAGTAAAGTGGATTGATTTGAGATCTTTTTATACTTCAAAAAAGATAACACCCAACTTTCAAAAATATGTTTTGGAAGTTGGGATAAACGAGTTAATACATTTTAATACATTATTTTTTATTCAAAAAAAATAGCACAATGGCAAAGATCATAAGAGAGATCATAATCCCCAATGAATGACTAAAAAGAAAAGCAGAATCACATGCCATATCATCCCATATTTCTTCAAGAAAATAAATAAGCCGGAAAAAGGGAAGGAATAGTAGAACATCGATCCAGCACCATTTTTTTCTTCTTTTGAAATAACATAAAACAATAAACATGAACGTGCAGGGAAGTAAAAACAAAGCTTTACTCATAACTAACAAAATACCAGCTCCTTTTATTTTTTTCTCCCCCACATTCAAAGAGTCACAATGGTATGTACTTAATAATAGAAAAATGGATCAACTTGTATGAATATCAGCTGAAAAGATCTGCACCAAATAAAAAACTTCCAGCCAAAACTGACTGGAAGTTTATTTTTTTCTGAAATATTCTAACACAAATATGAAAAAGATGGCTGAAGCTAATAAGCCGATTTCGTAGCAAAACAATGAGATACCAGAGTCGTAATAATAAAATCCTCTAATCTTATGGATAAAATAGATCATCGGACAAGCAGATAAGAGTAAGTATTTATTAGGCCTTTTGAATAAGTAAAAGAAAGCACTGGTCATTATGATAAATGGTATCCAAAACAAAAGTTTACTTAAGACAATCAAATGATCAACTCTCATATTTTTTACCAAGAGAGATCATAACATCTTTATCGTAAAAACAAAATATTTTTTTGCTCATTTTGAAAATTTAAACATACTCGTTCTTATCCAAATATATAAAAATCGCCCCTCATCCATCGAGAGGCGATAAGTTCTAATTTAACTCAATTTTTTTTGTTTCTTTTGGCTGATGAGCTGTTTTAGGTAATACTAATTTCAGCACACCGTTTTTAAAGGTTCCAGTGATTTTTTCTTCATCAACATTAGGAAGATAGAATGAACGTTTGTAAGAGACCGAATGTCTTTCTTTCCGTACATAGTTGCCATCTTCTTTATCTTCTGTATGGGACTCATGATTGGCGGAGATCGTCAAAGTATTATCTGAATATTCAACTGTCGTGTCTTCTTTGTCACAGCCAGGCATATCAGCAGTTAGTTTGTATTCTTTTTCATTTTCGACTAAATCCACTTTTGGATAACTTGAAACACCTAAAAAATCATTGAATGCTGGACTAAACACGTCATTGAAATCAGGGAACATGTCGCGAATGCTAGGTACATTTGCCATTTTTAATCATCCTTTCAATAAGTATTTTTTATTTATCCCTATTTATGTAATAACTCTATTTTGAAAAAAATGCAAGTATAATGGTTAGCTTTGTGAATATTTCATCTAATACGATACAAAGGCTATCTTTCTAATTTGAAAAAGGGATCATTAAAATAATAAGAAGAAAATATGTCAAAAGGTAAAAAAAGTAAATTCTTCTATCCAAATATAGAAAAATTGAATCTAGAAAACCGTCCGACAATAAATTTCATTAACTCAGTTGACCGAAAATGAAGTAGATACCAAAAATTTATCAAGAGAGCAAGTAGAGAAGTGAGTATATTCATAAGAGAAAAGCTGTAACGAATTATTAGGTTAATGCAAATGCTTATTTATACTCCGTATAACTTTCTCAGAAAAAATGATACCGATAATGACTTGCTAGTACTGTAAATCCGTATAATATCATCTAATCAAAATGGTGTTCCATTTGCATCTGTCATCGTAATCGATCCTTCGGGTGACACTCGATAAAAACCAACGCTTCCAGATCCCCCTTGGGAACGGATTTGTTTGCTGGAAGCTGTGAACAAATAATCTCGATCAATTTTTTGATAAAAGCTAATAACAATATCGTCACTTTGTAATTCGGAACGGTGGGCAATAAGAAATAGAAGTGCTTTGTCAGAGTTTTCTAATGGAAGAGAAGGTACAGTGTTTTCTTGCATTTCAGATGTTGAAGAAATGCTAGACGACTGAATACTTGATTGGCTATGTTGCGAATCTACATTACCAGTAGAAGTATTAGTAATGGAAGTAGTAGAAGTACTTTTAGTTGAACCAACCTCAGTTGTTGAAATGGCTGCTGAAGATTCTTTAACAGAATTCTTTGTTTTATATCCACAGGCAGAAAAAAGTATTACAGTTCCCAACAAGCCTGCGTAAATCCCTTTATGCATGATAGCTCCTCCTAAAATAGATTATCTTTATTCAGTATATCACTTAAACAAAGAGAAGCAGATGGTTTAAAATGAAAAAACCTTCCCAATAAAGGGAAGGTTTATGAAGATAATAACTTTTTTAATAATTATAGCTTTCTAATATCTTTCATCAACTTTTCTAGTAATCATTGGGAAAAATTTCAAGCAGTAGATCGCACAAATACCTACGACGATATAAATGATCTTCGCAAAAATAGTTGTTGAACCACCAGCAATCATAGCTACTAAATCAAGTTCGAACAAGCCTACCAACAGCCAGTTCAACCCTCCCACAATCAATAAAGTTAATGCAATAGCATCTAAAGTTTTCATTAGAATTCTCCTTCCTTAAATGATAAAACAATTATATATCAAAAAGAGAAACATTGCTTATATAACGCTCAGGAATTTTAGTAATCTATGCAAAAAGATGAAAATTTTTTTTGCTCTTCCATTAGTACACATTTTTTAGCTGAAGCTGTAAATTTCATGTCTTAATTTTTTTTAGTGAGCTTTTATACTGGATTTGTAAGAAAAAAGAAGGAGAGGATCACATATGCCGGATTGGTTGGATATTGCAGGAAAAGTAGTAATTGTAACTGGAGGTTCCTCAGGAATTGGAAGAAGTATCGTCGAAAATTTGTTGAAGCAGAATGCACAAGTAGCGAATTTTGATGTAACTGAATGCCGTATACAGCATGAAAACCTACTATCTTTAAAAGTCGATGTGTCTTCTAAAACGGACATAGAAGAAGGGATATATAAAGTAATGAAACATTTCAAGACGATCGATGGTCTAGTCAATAATGCAGGAATAAATATTCCTTCTCTTCTAATAGATAGAAATCATCCAAAAAGCAAGTATGAATTATCAGAACAAGTTTTTGATAAGATGATCGCTGTCAATCAAAAAAGTGTATATTTGATGAGCCAAGCAGTTGGAAGAATCTTGGTGCAAAAGGGATCAGGAGTGATCGTGAATCTTTCTTCTGAATCAGGATTGGAAGGATCAGAAGGACAGAGCTGTTATGCTGCTACAAAAGCAGCGATGAACAGTTTTACTCGTTCTTGGGCAAAAGAGTTAGGAAAGAGGAATGTTCGTGTGGTAGGTGTTGCACCAGGGATACTGGAAGAAACCGGTTTGAGAACACAAGAATATGAAGAAGCTCTTTCTTATACGAGAGGTATAAGCGTCGAACAGCTGAGAAACGGTTACAGTCGAACAAGTACGATCCCTCTAGGAAGGAGTGGTAAGCTGCAAGAAGTGGCGGATCTAGTCTGCTATTATCTTTCAGAAAGATCAAGTTATATCACTGGAGTCACGACTAATATTTCAGGAGGTAAAACAAGAGGATAAAGGATAGGGGGGACGCACGTGACGCTAGTAAACAGATGGTACCAATTATTGAAATTACTAGTCACTCACAAGAAAGTTTCAATCCAGGAAGTGCAAAAAGAAATCAAAACCAGTAATCAAACCATAAAAAAAGATATTGGGGAGTTGAATGAAGAAATTGCCGGTATTGCAAAAATCATCCAAAAAAACAAACATTTTGAACTTGAAATTTATGATTTTGATTTTTTTGATGAGATCATGCAAGGAAAATTGAAAACAGCCAGTGATTTCAATTCGGCATCCAAAAGAATCGCTTATTTACTAAATAGGCTGATCGAAACAGAGGATTTCTTACGTATGGATGATTTGTCTGAAGAAGTCGGTGTCAGCAGAGGAACAGTGGTCAAGGATCTAAAGACATTAAAAGAGATGATCAATGATTTTGATGTAAAGATTACAGGCACACCAAATAAAGGACTAAGAATAATAGGAGATGAGCTAGAATTACGACTACTTTTGTTTTATTTTGTTTCTCCCTACTTTTCAGAGACGAAAACAGAACAGGTTCTAGAAGAAAAACAAGCAATCAAACATTTTCAGAAGAAGACGAATGCTAGTAAACAAGAAATCACCCTTTTGACGAAAGTTATCGGTATTTCTTTGAATAGAATCTCTAGTAACTATCTGTTGAAGAAGCCCATCAATCGTTACAGTGGGTGTTTTGAATATATCCAAGAATTCAATGAACTGATCAATCGGTTGGAAGAAATCTATGAACTAACTTTGAGCCAATATGAAAAAGATTTTGTCAGTTTTCCTTTGAACATCATCAACACAAGTATAACGATGATAAGAAAAGCTAACTCTGATTTGCGCTTATATTTCGACCCCATGATGATGCGTATTCGACGATTAGATCTCATTGATCTGGATGAGTCCTTCTTATATCAAGAGATGAAACAGCACCTCTCTTTATTGATAAATCGGGTAATTTTTCGTTATCGATTGACTGATTTATTTTATGGTGAGATAGAAAAAAAGTATCCTTTTTCTTACCAAATCGCTAGCGAATGCATACAAGCATTAGAAGCTATCTTGCAACATAAGATCTCTAAAGTAGAGATCAGCTACCTAACGTTGTATTTGGAGTTAGCATTTCGATATCAAAAGAGCATTTTTCCTCTAAAAAAGTAGCCATTGTTCATACGACAGGAAAAGGAACAGCATTAATGATCCAAAGACAAATCAAAAGGATATTGGGGACGGATATACAAATAACACATGTTTCAGAAGAACAATATGAAAAAGTAGATCTAAACAAATATTTCGCTGTTTTTACAACGATTCCGTTAAAAAATGTAAATGAAGAGACACCGGTGATCCATTTGACTAATCTTTTCGATGACTCTTGGTTAAGGGCACAATGGCAAAAAGCAAAAAAAAGCGATTAGTCGGGTTTCATTCTACTGTTTTTTTCTATCAAATATGGAAAGAAAAAAAGACGTATCAAGAATATTTAAACAAATTAGTCGCTCCTTTGATCAGAGGCTATTATGTGGATGAAGAATTTGAAAAAAGGATCTTGAAAAGAGAATCTCAGCAAAGCACATTTGTTAACAAAGAATTTGCTTTTCCTCACACAACCAACCAGCTATCTCAACACATTGTTTTATCAGTAGGGCTAATAACTGATCAAGGTTTAGCAGAAACAGGAGGAAATGGAGTTATTTTTTTATTTGCCATACCTGAAGAAATGACGGCTGAAGTTGAAAATGAATTATTTGAGCTATACGATATCCTATTTGAACTCATAAAAATGGGAATAGATGAGTTTATTGAATTAGCACCGACACAGGAATCATTTTTAAAACTAATCAAAAGTAAAGGAGAGAGACTTCATGAATGATATGTATCTATTCATAGTTTTCGCAGCTTCAGCTTATGTGCTGCAAGCAGTTATCAGTTGGAAGCAACTAAAGCATTTCAATCAAACATATAGCGAACTGCGAAGAAAAGGAAAAGTAGCGATTGGTAAACGACCTGGGAAAATCCGTTCAGGCACGATTGTTATGCTAGCTATAGACGATCATGATCAAGTTTTAGAAGTCAGGAAAATGCAAGGGGTTACATCTTTGGCAAAATTTCATTCATTACCTGTCTATGCGGGTGAAGATATCCATTACATCGATCGTTACCATCCCTCAGTTCGAGCGGAAGATCGTTTGACACAAGCAGCTTTAGAAAATGCCAGAGAAGTATACTTACGAATAGAGGCAGGAAATGAAAAAAGTGAACAACCTACATTGCCTTTTATTGCTATGCTCAATAATTTTCGGATATGGAAAAGTACGATCAAAGAAAAAAGGAGTGACAAACGATGGATATCATAACAAAATTTGCTGAGAGATTTATGAGGCTGTTCCAAACAGGTGCAGAAACATTCATAAGCTGGATGACAGGAATCGTACCAGTTGTCTTGATGCTGATGGTTGCAATGAATACGCTGATTGCTTTTTTAGGTGAAGACCGAGTAACGAAAGTAGCCAAATTATCAGCGAAAAATCCGCTTACTCGTTACCTTGTGTTACCGTTCTTATCTGCTTTTATGTTGGGAAATCCTATGTCATTTACAATGGCTCGTTTCCTTCCAGAATACTACAAACCAAGCTATTATGCTGCTCAAGCTCAATTTTGTCATACGAGCAATGGTGTATTCCCCCATATTAATCCTGGAGAATTGTTTGTATGGATTGGGATTGCTCAAGGGATCGAAACCTTAGGGCTAAATTCGATGGAGCTGGCTATCCGATACTTGCTTGTGGGACTGCTGATGAACTTTATTGGTGGTTGGATAACTGATTTTACTACTGGATTTGTATGCAGACAGCAAGGAATCGTTCTTAGCAAAAAAGTAGAGCTTTCAGTTGATTAGAGAAAGGAGTGTTTTAAATGTATAGTGATATCAAGATCGTAAAAGGAAACGGCGGGTATGGAGGTCCTTTGATTATTAGGCCGACAAAAGTTAAACACAAGTTCATCTATGTCACAGGTGGAGGTGAGAGGCCAATGATCGTAGATAAAATAGAAGAACTGACAGGTATGGAGTCTATCAATGGATTCAAAACATCAATACCTGATAGTGAAATCGCGCTTGCAATCGTTGACTGTGGAGGGACTCTTAGATGTGGAATTTATCCTAAAAAAGGGATACCAACCATCAATATCGTTCCCACAGGAAAAAGTGGCCCATTAGCACAATATATCACTGAAGATATTTATGTTTCAGCAGTAGGATTAGAACAAATACAGCCACTAATGGAAACTAGTGATAACAAAGAAACAGTAAATACTACATCTCCAGATAAAAAGTACAAATATGATACTTCTAAAAAGATAACCGAGCAAAAAGCAGAGCAGCAAAACTGGATAGCAAAAATTGGAATGGGCGCGGGAAAAGTAGTTGCTACATTCAATCAATCAGCAAGAGAAGCAGTAGATACGATGATCCGGACAGTGATCCCTTTTATGGCTTTCGTTTCCCTTTTGATTGGTGTGATACAAGGTTCTGGGATCGGTAATGTATTTGCTAACATTATGGCACCTTTAGCAGGAAATGCAGTTGGATTAACAATCATTGGCTTTAATTTGTTCACTGCTATTTTTATCTCCTTTGCTTGGTCAAGGGGCAGTTATTAGCCAAGTGATTGGAACATTGATCGGTGTAGAGATTGGAAAAGGAAATATTCCTCCCCAATTAGCATTACCGGCACTATTTGCTATCAATACTCAAAATGCATGTGATTTTATTCCAGTCGGTCTAGGTTTGGAAGAAGCAAAAGCTGAGACAGTAGAAGTAGGTGTACCATCAGTTCTTTATTCAAGATTTCTTAACGGCATCCCACGAGTTATCATTGCTTGGGTAGCAAGTTTTGGATTATATAGCTGAGTTTAGGAGGAACAGAGATGACGATCTTTGAAACGGTTGTAACAGATGTTGGTATAGAAGCAGAAGTATTCAGGAAAGAAAAAATAATGATTTTATTTGGAGATGAAGCACCGGAAACATTAACAGATTATTGTTATAAGATTGAATTGAATCAGGTAAGAAAAGAAATAACTTGTGATATGAAGCTCTGCTTTGATAAACAAATGTATGTAATCACAGCAGTAGGAGATGTTGTCCAAACTAATTTGAATGAATTAGGACATATCACGATAAAATTTGATGGATCTCATGAGCCGGAACTTCCAGGAACAATGTATGTAGAAGATAAGGAAATGCCGTATTTAAGAAAGGGGACAATCATTAAAATCGATCAAGAGGATCAGAATGGGGGAAAGCTATATGGAAATCATGCTTGATACAGCAAATACAAAAAGTATTTATTCTTGTCAACAGTTTTTGAATTTAACAGGCGTAACAACAAATCCTACTATTCTGAAAAAAGAAGGAGCGTCAAACTTCTTCTCGCATATGAAAGAAATCAAAAAAATAATCGGACAGATTCCTATCCATATTCAGACAATAGGAAGAACGGAAGAAGAAATGATAGAGGATGCTCGAGTTATCATAGAAGAACTGGGAAAAGATACGTTTATCAAGGTGCCGGTGAATCAAGCAGGCCTTCAAGCGATCAAAAAGTTGAAAAAAGAAGGTTATTTGATTACCGGTACAGCTATTTACACAGAATTACAAGGGTATTTAGCTATTAATAATGGAGCAGATTATATTGCACCTTATTATAACAGGATGCAAAATCAAGGCATTGATGCTATGAAAGTGATTGATTCGTTGCGGACTGAGATCGAACGTACGCAAAGTCCAACAAAAATATTAGCAGCTAGTTTCAAAAATTGTGAACAAGTCACTACAGCCATTCGATCTGGAGCTCATGCGATAACGTTAGGTAAAGAGCTACTAGATCAAGTATTAGAGATGCCCTCGATTGATAAAGCAGTGAGGGGCTTCCAAGAAGATTGGGTGCAAACTTTCCAAGCAGAAACGATTGGTGAACTAAAAAAGGTCGCTGATTACTTCTGAATCAATTTCTCCATAAAATAAACGATAGCCTTCTCGAAAACTCGAGAAGGCTATCTGACGATTCAATATTCATTAATTTAAAGTTTGGGTGACTATTACTAACTATTACTTATTTCTCATTTAAACGATGTATTCCCTAACCTCTAATACATCCTTGTAACTCTGAAGTTACGCCAGTTTTGAATAAATTTCATAAAAACAAATGAAAAGTGTCGCATAAAAATATCTTTCGTGTTTCTCTAGTATAACAGAATAAGAAGAACAAGTCCAGAAGGGATATTTTCAGTCTTTTTTTAAATAACTTTTCAGTCGAGTTTGAGTTTATGATAGTTGTTTTTGAAGCGATACGGCAAGTGAAAAAATAGGGGAGCATGAAAGAATCTACTTAATGGCGCATTGATTCATGTGATAGAAATAAAAAACTTTTTTAAATTTATATCCTCATGATTGTAACAAATAAAAAAAGACCCCAATGAAGTTGTGGCAAAAGTGGTTTGCCTCAAAAATAAGAAGGAATTTCCAAAAATCACTTCTCAAATTTTGCCACATCCCCAATTGGGTCAAATTTGTTTATTTGAATATATTTTTTACATAAGGATCTTTAATAGTTACATTGTCTTTTTTCATCACTTTACGGATTGTTTTATCCATGAATTCCGTATCAAGAGTTTTTGCTTCGGTAGCAATTTTTTCTAGCTCAGATTTGTATTTGCCTTTATTAGAACCTTTATCCTGTTTTTTTACCATTTTTACTAGATAATAGCTTTGCTGATAAGTCGTTGGATCTGTTACAGGAATGATATCAGAAACTTCCCCGTTTTTTAGTTTAAATGCTGCTTTTTTTACTTCAGTAGGAATCTCTGGATTGGTTGAATCAAAATTCATTTTTCCATCAGTTTCCTTTAATGTTTTATTTTTTCCATAAGCTTGAACAAGCTTGGAGAAATTTTCCCCTTCATTTGTTGCTTTTTTTGCTTTATCTGCTTCTTCTTTAGTCGAAAATAGAATGATCTGTGTACTAACTTCTGGATAGAATTCTTTCCAAGCAGTGTCTAGATCTTTATCTGTTAATTTTACATTGGCTTTCAAACCGTATTGGAAAGCCAGCATCTGTTTAAAGAGTTTCTTATATGTCTCTTCTGTTTGGCCAACTGCTTTTAATTGTTCCTTGTAGTTTGGACCGAGTTTTTTGATTTGTTCATTATATTCTTTTGTTACTTCCTTTGAAGAAATCTCTTTTCCGTATACATCATCAAATGCTTTGAAGACAATCATTTTTTTTAATAGTGTTTGATTATTTGATTTAACTTTTGGGTTATCATAAAAATCCTGAACTGTAAGTGTTCCACCTTTAAACGTTGCAATCGTTTCATTGGACTTGCTACAACCTGAGAATAGTAAAATTGCACATGCTGAAAGGCACATAATTAGTAGTTATTTTTTCAAAAAAATTTCCCATCCTTTCCTTATTAAAAACAGTCTAACAGAAGAATTAGGGAGACAGTCTTTCATTTTCGTAAGGTTGCTGTAGATATTCTTAGTTCGTAAAAATCTATTCTCTCTATGATGGAGAACATTTACATAGTTTTCACGAGACAAGAAAGAAAAGGGTTGTTAAACTTAATATAAAGGAGGGATGAAAGATGTTCAGGATTATTCGGTTGATTGGATCTGTTTTAATAGTCTTAGTTGGTTTTGTTTTAGGAATTCTTGTCAATAATGCACTTGCGGATATGTTTATTGGAAATAGTGAATGGATTGGAGCAATTGCCGGTACAGTCGGACATTTAGCTGTTTTTTTACTAGCTTTATTTCTTGCTAGTAAGGTCGAAGGAAAAAGAATAGAAGATTATGGTGTTTCTGTTCGAGGAAAAGACTGGGGGTATTTAGCGGGAGGTCTCGTTGTTGGAATTGGAGTGTTTCTGCTTATTACTAGTCCATTATATTTGACGGGGGCGTATCGGTTAGATTCAGGAAACGCAAACATTGTGCCGCTGATAACGAGTTTTATTTTATTTATTGCAGTGGGGGCATCAGAAGAGCTTTTATTCCGTGGCTTTTTTCAGCATCAGATGCTTAGATTTGGTCCGTTAATAGCAATGATTGGATCTGCTGCATTATTTGCTCTTTTGCACGGATTGAATCCTAACATGACATTTCTGGCAGTTTTCAATATCTTTTTAGCAGGTTGCTTTTTCAGTGCACTTATCTACAGTACAGGAAGTTTATTTACGGCTATTGGTGCTCATATTACTTGGAATTGGACACAAGGAGCTATTTTGGGTATACCAGTCAGCGGAACGCAAGAACAAGGTTTTTTCTCCACTCTGATCCAATCGCAAAATACAATAATTACTGGGGGAAACTTTGGGGCTGAAGCATCTATATCGACTACATTATTCTTGTTAGTCTTGATTGTTGGTTTGTTACTCTATGCATATAAAACAAAGCGGATGAAGAAATACACTGCTGTTTATCAATAACTATATAGTTATTAATGATTATCCATATTTAAAATGTTATATGGAGATCAACAGAGTATACTTTAGTACCTGCTATAAGCAACAAAAAAGTCCCTTCTAATAAAAGAGACTTTGAAGTTATTTATTTTTTTTGGATTTCCTGTAAATTGAAAAAGCTTCAAGAACACTTAAAAACAATACCGTATAGAAACCAGAACCTATAAAGTCTTTATTTAGTAAATATTCAACAGAAATTCCGATAATACTACCTAACAACAAATTGATTAAAAGGGAAAGATAAGGATGTTTTTCGTAGAATAAATCTATTTTAGCTTTCATAGGTTCTCCTTTTGTATTATTTACTCTATTTTATAATCAGTGGTCACAGCTCTTCTCACTCCGTCATAGCCAGTTCGTTTGTAAAATCCTACCCAGCTATTACAATTTTTGTCTTATAGTCGAGCGACTGCATTTACTGGGATATTGCCATAATTTGTCCAATCAGCTGCTAGAGTAGGCAGTATTTATAGCTCCAGCTGTTATACCAGTACTTAAAGCAATATGAGGATATTGCCATGCTTCCCACGTTGCAACATTAGCACGAGCTTTTGTTTCCATTTTTACTACCATAAGACGACCGTTCTCGTCTTTTCTATAGATACATTCAAGTTATCATCGTTAGAATAACTAGTATTTTTGATGATATTTTGTTCGCTAGCAAAAACAATTCCAGTTGGGAGAATTGTTGATCCAAAAGTTAGTAACAAGGTTGATAATAGCAAACTTTTTAATAATATTTTTTCTTGATGTCCGCCTCTTAAAATAAATTGTAATATACGTATTTACGAATTTAATATAACATGTGACTTGTTTTAAAAGAGAAAAAATCACAAACAGTTGTTTTGAATTCATAATCGCTAGTGTCATTTGACGTGCTAGTAAACAGAATGTATTGCCTAAAAATTATCCTTTAGACGAAAGAAACAAAAATTAGTTGTATCTATTTTAATTATTATGATACAGGCAGCAGAGCATATGTTTTTGATGTTTTTAATACTTGAGAAATTTCATAGTAAGTAGTAAGGCACCTACTGGTTCAAAAAGATGTGGACATTGATCTATTAGTATAGAAGTAATTGATTGATTTTATTAAAACTCGACATAAAAGCTTTAAAAAAAGACATGGAGAATAAAGAAAAGAATTAGTGATAGAATGATAGTATAATAGTTTTTACTTCATAAGATAACAACTGCTCAGTAGTCAACTGAAAGTGGTTGTTTTTTGTTTTCTCTATCTTTTCAAGATATCTTTTATAAATGGTTTTTCTTTAAACATGCCAACGTTTTGCGCGTCTAGAAGACGAGCAACCAGAACCTGTATATAATTTAATCATGATACATTCCTCCAATAGCTAAATATTTATGAAATAATAACATGAAGAAATAGTCGAAAAGTGCCATTTATAGGTGTAAAATAAGAAAATGTTGTCACGTATAAAGGAACGAACGAGATAAGAAATGCTATCAAAGGAACCCCAATAAAAAAATCAGAAAATGGAATATATTTTTTTGATTTCTAACCATAAAATGGAAAATAGTAGTAAACGAAACATCATTAGAAGAAAGAACTAGAAAAAAGAAAGAAGGCATACGTATGTCAAACACAGCCGACGCAATAGTAGTGATCGATTTACAAAAAGGGGTATGTTTTGATTCTTCACCGATACACGAATTAGAAACAGTGACAGCATTAGTGAATAAAAGAATCAAAACATACGAAACGATTGGAAAGCCAGTTATTTTCGTTCAACACGAAGATGATCAATTAGTGCCACAAACAAAACCATGGGAGATATTGTCGGAATTATCTATTCCTGAGCACAGTTATTTTGTGAGAAAAACCCATGCGAATTCATTTTATAAGACTAATTTGAGTGTTTTATTAACTGAATTGGACTGTCATTCGATCGAATTATGTGGGGCACAAGCAGAGTATTGTATAGATACGACTGTGAAGTTTGCTCATGGATTAGGATACCAGCTTATGATGTGTAGAGGAGCAACGACAACTTATGATAATCCTTTTATGAAAGCAAAGGAAACAATCGCTTTTTACGAGAAAATTTGGGATAAACGATTTCTGACATTTTTGGAGCAATAAGTTGTTTCTTCGTTTAAAAAAAGCAGAATGGATACTGGTTTATCCATTCTGCTTTATTACGTAAAATGAGAAAATAATCCTGTTCTATTTTTATGGGATAAACCATTTATTTTTTGTATAAAAAATGTTTGCGTTTACATACAATTCTCCTAGAAACATAAAAAGGAGTGAATAGCTTGAGAACAAAACAAGTATTAAAGGGAGCGTTGGTCATCTTATTTGCTGTAAGTACAAGCGTCCCGCAATGGACAGTATATGGAGAGAGCATTTCTTCCGAATCGGAATCTCGGGAGGTAGAAACCACAGAAACTACTGATGCTGGAAATGAAACGAAATCGAGTACTTCACAAACAGAAACAAATACTGAAACAACGGCTGAGACATCTGTTACTAGCACAGATCAAGAAACGACCGCTACCACAGATAACCAACAAACAGAAGAAGCAACAGCTACAAAAATGTCAAACGACGAATCCTCTTCTGCTAAAGTAAGTGACAAAGAGAATGGTACAGAAAATGATGATATCGGTAAAGGTGAAAATTTCAATGGTAAAGAATATTTGAATTACTTCGGTAAACAGATGACAGAAATACTTAATGGACCAACAGAAGACATCAAGTCAAAATTAATAGAGTTATTAGTCACTGAGCTTGCTGTTAATGATTATGGTGTAGATAAAGAGATTATCAAACATCTGATTGCTACTTATCTATTGTACGATATCGCTTTTGCAAAAAACAGTGTGTTGATGTCGATGCTTGGAGGTACAGATGATGGGACAACGCCTACAGAAAAAACAGGCTTCTATCCAAATACAAAACAACTTCATCAAACTGTACTAAACAAACAAGATGGCAAAATGATGGATGTATATGCATATTATGTCGATCAAGGTTCAGATAAAACAGTCATGATCCATGGCGGATTTCGAGGGAATTGGAATAACGGGATCATTACAGAAGAATACGATGATTTTTATAAGGCCGGGTATAATTTATTATTTGTTGATTCCAGAGCGACTGGTAATAGCGGAGGCGATTATGTGACCTATGGACAATATGAGTCAGATGACGTCCTTTACTGGATAAATCAAGAAGTTCGAGAGCGGCCATCTCAAAAGATTTTACTTTATGGTGGTTCGATGGGAGCAGCTACGATGATGTCTGTATTAGCGAAAGATATTCCTGTCAATGTCAAAGGAATTATTGAAAATTGCGGATTTGCATCAATTGATGAACAACTACGTTTTACGTACAACCAGACAGTAGTCCCCGCACTACCGGATGCCATAAAAAATCAGTTAGACATCATTGGGGATCAAGAGCATGAATATTTATTTATGGGCCTTTTGAAACAATACTATTTTGATCAGGAGATGCATTTGGATACAAAAGCTGCTCTACCTACGATTGGAATGTCAGATTCATTGCCTAAATTGATTATCCATGGAACAGCAGATGATGTAGTACCTGTGTCTAACGCGCAAAAATTATATGAGTTATCAGGAGGGTATAAAGATCTTTTATTAGTAGAAGGAGCAGGGCATGGAAAGGCACAGGAAGTTGACCATGCTGCCTACACGAAACATGTAACGGACTTTTTGAAAGTAGTGTTTCATGATCAGATAAACGTAAAGTATGTGGATGAAAACAATAAAAGTCTACTCAAAGACCAGGACGAAAACCAGCTTTACGGAGCTTATGGAGAGAATTATATGACAGAGCAAAAGACATTCGAAGGATACGAATTAGCAAATGTTGAAGGACCGACTGAAGGGGTTTTTAATGAGACGATACCAACTATTATTTACCATTACAAAAAAATCCCAGTAGCTCCACCAAAAAAGCAAGATCCGACAGAGAATGCAGACAATAAGGGAAAGAATGAACCTCGAGAGGATCAATCAAGTGATGATACGCAACCGATTCAGATGACAGTGAAAGTACAAAAAAAGACAGATGCAAAAAAAGAATGTTGCCGAAAACTGGAGAAAAGAAACATTCGCTTCTCATTTATTCAGGTGGATTTTTATCTGTTAGCACGATTATCACATGGATTTGGCGAAGAAAGAGAGGGTAAATGAATGAAATGGTTCAAGCGAATAGTGATTGCAGTACCAGTTATCATCGTAGTTATTTTAGTCACTGTATTTTTGATTAATCAAATCACACCAAAGCCGATTAGCTTGCTTGTTAGAAAACAATTTGACACAAGTGAAAAAGAACAAGTATATGCCCGACCAGATGATTTCCAGCAAAAAATCGAACAAATCGATATAAAAAAAGAAATATCCTATCCTTCAAAATACAAAAATAATAATATGGATATCTACACACCGAAAGTGGAAAAGAAAAAGTCACCGATTCTTTTCTGGATGCATGGAGGCGCATATGTAGGAGGGGATAAAAATGATTGTCGTGATTATTTGGAATATCTATGTTCAGACACGCAGCAAATCATCGTAAATATAGATTATGAACGATCACCGGAAGCAAAACATCCTACACCAGTTATCCAATTGAACGAAGCCATTCAAGCAGCTAAAAAAGAGATAAAAGATCAAGCAGATTGGTCGAATATTTCGATTGGTGGAGATTCGGCAGGTGCACAAATTAGTGGAGAATATTTGTTAGCACTTCAAAATGAAGAAATTAAAAAAGCTGATCATCTTGATCCGACTTTGGAGAACAAGCAGATTACGAAGTTTATTTCTTTGTCTGGTCTGTTGGATCCTTCTGCATTTACTCAAGTAAGTGATAAAATCTCTAGCTTTCTTTATGAAAAATGTGGATGGGCTTACTTTGATAATAAGGACTTTGAACAATCAGAGAAGGTCAAAAGTTTAGCCTTGGTCAGACATGCGGATCGTTGGACGCAAAACACATTCTTAACGGATGGAAATACAAATACGTTTACGAAACAAATGGAAGAAGTAACTTCTGTATTTGAGAAAGCGGGGGTGAAAGTCACAAAAGTAGATTATGCGGAGAAAAATGCTGTTTTGAACCATGAATATCAGTTTGATTTCAGCAATAAACAAGCGCAAGAAACATATCAAAAGTTAGTAATGTTTTTCAAGGAGTAAAGTCTTATGATGCAAAAGAGGTTGTAATCTGTCACTTAGCTCCAAGTCACAAGGAGCAATTTCAATAAACAAGCTTTTCATGGTTTATGAATATTGTAACTTGTGACTGAGGAGTTAGAGATGGCAAGGGGCACCTTTTATTCGAAATTTGGGAATATCACACGATTATTGTCACGATCTCTTTTACGTAAATTTTATAAGTCAGATTTGTTGTTTTGATCGTTTAAAAAAAGCAACAAATCCGAAGCCTGCGGAGGCAAGAAGGGACAAAAAGCCGAGTGGTAAGCAAAAGAATGCTGGTTCCACTAATATTCCGTTGTTATTGATATAAGGCTGGGAACAAAGATGAATAGCAAATAAAATCAATGCACTAGCGAAAAAAAGCAAAGAAATATGGATAGCTTTCATAAGCAGCACCTCCTTTTTTATAATTGTATGATAAATAGATTAAGAATCTATAAATGTGACAAGTTTGTTAGGATGTGAATAAAATGATCATCCAGCGAACTTGAAACAAAGATGGCTAATGATAAGCAATTAATGATTCAGCAATCAGATAGTTACAAAGTTTACCATCATACGTCTAGACCAATAATAGAAAATATGGGAATATAATAGAAAAGATTTAGGATACCCCCAAAAGAATTTCCCCAAAAATTCGATGTATCCTAAACTTTTTTATTTTACATAACAATCATATCAACTGTGAAATAAAATTACAAATGATAACCTAAAATGAGGCCAAAAGCCAGTGTTATCAAGGAAATACTTAATTTACCAAAAATTTTTTTAATTTTTTAGAAAATAAGAAACAAAAATAATAAAAAAAAGAAAAGATAAATTTTTTACTACTGTATACTAACTTTGTTATCGCATCTAACAAGTAACTCGAATAATACCAATACAACCTTCTCCAAAGATGCGATGACATACGTTCTAACCCACCGACTATTGATGTTCTGTACCACCCTTGCAGAACCAAAAAAGCCACTACCAAATATTTGGTAGTGGCTTTTTTTGTTTTATGGATTTTTCGCTTTTTATGTTATGGTGCTATTCTTTGATTTCAGAAATCGTATGTCGAACTTTAGCGATAGAACGACGTGATTCTTTTTCGTTGTAAAACATCAAAATCACATATAGAGAGTCCAAAATGCTTAGTTGAGAAATACGGGAAGCTAAAGCTTCAGATCGGAATTCTGTTTCTTCAGAAATAGAAATAAAAACGACATCGCCAAGTTTAGCAAGGGAAGAATTAGCTTGGCTAGTAATAACGATTGTTTTTGCTCCAGTTTTTCTTACGGTTTCAGCAATATGGATTGTTTCTTTTGATTGCCCTGTGTGAGAAATCAAAACAGCACAGTCTTTTTCCGTCAATAAAGAAGCTTCCATCAATTGAATATGGTAATCCGTGCTGTGAGAAGTTGCAATAGGGGAACGCAAAAATTTATGATAAGCGTCAGTTGCTACAATCTCTGAACCGCCAACACCGAAAAAATAGACACGTTTAGATTCATTGATAATAGTAGCCGCTTTTTTTAGATCCTTTTGTTGTAACAACTTTTTTGTGTCATTTAAAGTTGAAATACTAGACTCGAACACCTTTTGCGCCATAGTGAGCTCAGTATCTGTTTTCTGAATATTTTCGTGGATAGAAATAGCAGATAGATCATTTTCTTGGATCAACATCGCCATTTTGAAATCTTTAAATCCATTATAACCAAGTTTTTTTGTAAATTGAAAAAAAGTAGAGTCAGCAATACCTAGTTCACTTGCTAAATTGCTAATAGGACTATGACTTACTTTGCTTGGATTTTCTAAAATATAATCGGCGATAGCCTGTTCTTTTGGGCTGAAGTCGTTGTACATTGTTTTGATTTGTAGTCTTATGGAGACGCTCATGAGAATTCCTCCTTTTCATAATAAGATTATCATTTTTTCCGTTCTCATTAATGTTAAAGATACAAGGAGAGTAGGAAAAAATCAAACAAAAAATATTTTTGTAAAATCTATTTACAAAAAAATATTTTTTTGTATAATGAGGGTATAAGAAATGGAGGCGCTATCATGGAAATTGGTGTAATTGGTTTGGGAAAAATGGGATTGAATTTAGCTTTAAACTTAAAAGAGCACCATCACAAAGTACAAGGACTCGACATTTCAAGTACAGCTGTTAGTCAGGCAAGAGAAAATGACATTCCTGCTTATCAAGAGATCTCTGAATTTCTAGCTACTTTTGAGCAGAAAAAAATCATCTGGTTAATGCTTCCTGCTGGAGAGATAACCGAAAACATGTTAAGAAAACTTTTTCCAAAACTCGGACCAGGAGACATTATTATTGAAGGCGGAAACTCTTATTATAAAGATTCAATCCGTCGAGCAGAAGAGTTTCAGAAAAATGAAATCGGTTACTTGGATTGTGGGACTTCTGGAGGAATCGAAGGAGCACGACATCAAGCCTGCTTAATGATTGGAGGAGATAAAGAAACTTTTCTATCCGTGGAACAATTATTCAAAGATGTAGCAATTGAAAGAGGATATCTGTATGCTGGTGCATCCGGAAGCGGACACTTCTTGAAAATGATCCATAATGGAATCGAATATGGAATGATGCAAGCAATCGGTGAAGGATTCCAACTTGTACAAAAAAGTGAGTATGCTTTTGACTTGGAACAAGTCGCACGTGTTTGGAATCATGGTTCGGTGATTCGCGGCTGGCTGATGGAAATCATGGAAGATCAGTTAAACGAACATCCCAATTTAAGTAATTATCGGGGAATCGTTTCTGCATCAGGTGAAGCAAAATGGACGGTTGAAACAGCGCTAGAAATGGCTGTTCCAGTTCCAGTAATTGCAACTAGTTTGTTCATGAGGAATCTTTCACAGGAAGAAGATAGTTTTTCAGCAAAAGTAGTTTCAGCACTAAGAAATGGGTTTGGCGGACATGAAATAGTTGAAAAAGGTGAGTAAAATGCCAGATTATCATATAGCAATCGTTAATTCCAGCAGTTTCGGAAGAGTCTTTCCACACCACTTGGAAAGATTAAAGTCAGTTGGAGACGTTCATTTCTTTACTGTTGATCAAGAGATTCCAGGAAAAGAACTAGCGGAGTTACTTAAAGGATTCAATATCATTATTGCAAGTGTTACGCCATTTTTTCGACGAGATTTTTTTGAAAACAAAGATGAACTGCTATTGATTTCCCGACATGGTATTGGTTACAACAATATTGATTTAAAAGCAGCAAAAGAACACCAGACAATCGTATCTATCATACCTGCTTTAGTTGAACGAAATGCTGTAGCAGAAAATAATATAACTAATTTGTTGTCCATGCTTCGACGCACGACACAAGCACAAGCAAGAGTCAAGGACGATCGATGGGAAGATCGGGCGGAGTTCGTCGGTAGGACGCTGTTTAACAAAACAGTTGGTGTGATTGGTGCAGGAAATACCGGAAGCGGAGTAATCGAAATTTTGCGTAACGGTTTTCGCTGTGATGTTCTAGCTTATGATCCTTACAAATCAGATTTATACATCGAAAGCTTTGGTGCAAAAAAAGTAGAACTTCAAGAATTACTGGAACAATCAGATATCATTTGTTTATGTGCGAATTTGACAGAAGAGAACTATCACATGATTTCTGATAAAGAAGTCGATCAGATGAAAGAAAATGTTTATCTATCTAATAGTGCAAGAGGCGCTCTAGTTGATGAAGAAGCGATGATTAATGGTCTGAAAAGCGGAAAGATCGCAGGATATGCCACAGATGTTTTAGAAGAAGAACCGGGACGTCAAGATCATCCGTATTTAGCGTTTGAACAAGTAGTGATTACGCCACATATATCGGCCTACACAAGGGAATGTTTAGAAGCAATGGGTGAAAAATGTGTCAGAGATGTCGAACAGATCAGTCAGCACCTTCTTCCTGAACGTTCTGTCCAGACAAAGAGCAACTATATAAAAGGATGATGAAGAAAATGGTGAACGGTTTAAAAGTGAAAACAGGCCCTCAATTTTATTTATATGAAGAAGGTGGTATTTCAAAAGTTTCTGATCTCTTGAAATCATACGGCGCGAAAAGAGTACTGGTCACCCACGGAACGGTATCATGGAAAAAGGCGCTACCTAAATTAGTATTTTTGAATGACGAAACGATTCAATTTTTTTATCATCGTTATTCTGGAGAATGTAGTTATGCTGAAGCCAGACGAATAGCTACAATCATCAAAAAAAATGAAATCGATTTCGTAGTTGGCGTTGGCGGAGGAAAACTGACCGATCTAGTGGGTTATAGTGCCAATCTTGCAAGAATCGATTTCGGCGTCATCCCTACTTTAGCTAGTAATTGTGCTCCATGGACACCTCTTGCTGTCATGTATAAGGAGAATGGACAAGCAGAAGGGAAAACAGAACACTTTTACAGACAAGCTGCTTTTTTTATAACAGATCCCCAATTAGTGATTGATTCCCCTGTTCCATATTTCATTGCCGGGTTAGCAGATACACTAGCAAAATGGTATGAATCTGAGCTCATCTTAGAACAAGATTTTTTGCAAGATGAATCATTTTTGAAGCTAGCACAAGATACTGCGAAGATCTGCAAAGAAGAGATTTTGAATCATTCTGCTAAAGCAATCCAAGATATGGCACAAAGAAAACTGACATCGGAGTTCAAACAGCTTTCAGAGATTATCTTTGCTGTTGCTGGTTTAGTTGGAGGATTAGGAGATAAATACGCAAGAAATGCGGCAGCACATGCTATGCATGACGCTATCAGTAAATATATTCCGGAAAGCCATCGTTTTCTACATGGAGAAAAAGTAGCGTATGGGATTTTCTATCAACTGGCACTAGAAGGTCGCTGGGAAAAAATAGACGAGTTATATCCTTTGTATCGGGAATTAGAACTGCCGGTTTCTCTAGAACAAATGGGATTATTTCCGAAAGATAAACAGATAATAGATAAAATGGCTGAATTTATTGATTCGAAAGAGAAAGTGCATTTGATTCCTATAGAGGTAACACAGAAATCACTGATACAGTCAATGATGGAACTGGAAGGTTATATCAGAAAGATCTGAAGGAGGAGGACACATGGAAACATTAAGTGTAGTACAAAGTTTGTTGATTGCTTTATGGGTAGCCGCGGTTATGTCCCGCTGGTTAGGTGGAGGAGCCACGTTGACCTTACGTTTTTCTCCTTTGATGACTGGATTAGTCGTCGGGTTGATCATGGGGGAAGTTGCACAAGCGATGATTGTTACAGCCGCTTTGCAAATGATTTATATGGGGGTTTTTTCTCCAGGAGGATCAATGCCAGCTGAACCATCTATTGCAGCAGCTATCGCAGTACCAGTCGCATTATTAGGGGATCTGTCGCCAGAAGCAGCGATTGCCGTTGCGGTGCCAGTCGGATTGCTCGGAAGTTACTTGTATCAGTTTCGTTTTTTCATCAATACTTTTTTAGGTAAATATACAGACAAAGCTGTAGAAGATTTGAATACAAAAGCTATGGCCCGATCAATTATTCTTTATCCAACGGTTGCCTCATTTTTATTATTCGTTCCGCTTGTTTTCATTGCTTTATATTTAGGGGCGCCATTGATCGCTGATGTAATCAAAGCTTTAGAGGGAACAGTCGTTATCCACATTCTTGAAGTAGTAGGTGGAGGGTTAGCGGCAATCGGTATCGCGACAACTGTATACGTTATCGGTCGAAAAGATTATCTGGTCTTTTTCTTCCTTGCTTATTTTATGAGTGTTGTTTTGAAATCTTTAGATATTACGATGGTTACTTATGCCATTTTTGGGATTATTATCGCTTTGATCTTTGTCCAGTCGCAAAAAGGGAAACAAGTACAGCCTGCCACAAGCAATAACAATTCAGCATCTTTTGATGACGAAGATGACTATGATGACGGATTTTAATTTAGGAGGAATGGGAAATGGCTGAAATAATGGATAATCAAACAGGTGCTCCTGAAGAAATCACGAAAAAAGATGTAACAAAAGCCTATCTGAGATGGCATTTTGCAAACGAAATTCCTCACTCTTTTGAACGTTACTTGGCGCCATCACTACTATACGGAATGATGCCAATCTTGAAAAAACTTTATAAAGATGAAGACTCTTTAAAAGCAGCATATAAACGGCAGTTACTGTTCTTCAACACTCAATTAAGCTGGGGTGGCGGTGTGATTACTGGCCTAATGTCTTCTATGGAACAGCAAAGAGCAGAAGAAGAGTATGAAGAAAAAGAGATCTTGATGCAGGATGACTTGATGTATAACACGAAAGCGGGATTGATGGGGGCACTAGCAGGAATCGGAGATGCAATCGATTCAGGAACCGTCCAATATATTTTTATCGCAATCGCGGTACCTTGGGCACAACAGGGAAGTCCTTTAGGCGCACTTTTTCCTTTTATCTGCTTTGGGTTGTATCAGGTTTTACTAGGGGTATTTTTCGCAAGACAAGCTTTCACTATGGGCCGTAATGCTACAGGCCTAATGCAAAACACTGGTGTTCAGACAGCGATTGAAATGCTATCAGTTTTAGGGTTGTTTATGATGGGGGTGCTTGCGGGAAACTATGTAAAAGTAGAATCTTCATTGAAATTTGCGATATCCGGACGTGAGTTTGTTATCCAGGAAATTCTTGATCAAATCGTGCCAGGGATATTACCTTTAGCTGTCGTAATGGGTGTGTACTTGTTCTATACGAAAAAAGGATTGAAAGTCACACAAGCATTATTATGGCTGACTGGAATATTAATTGTGCTAGCAGGAATCGGTATTTTATAAAAAGAAGGGAACGTGAATAAGATGGGTGTAGTCAATTTAGCGCGTGTGGATGAGCGTTTGATCCATGGGCAAGTAATGGTAACGTTATCTCAAAAAAGTGGAGTGAATTCCATTTTTGTTGTAGACGAAGTTGTAGCAAAAGATAAATTTATGAGAGATCTTTACAAAAATGCAGGAAGCCGTACAGGACAAAAAACAATTGTCATTACACCAGAGAAAGCTAAATTCTATTGGGATGAATATCAATTTAAAGAATACAATTGTATTTTGATCGCAAAAACAGTCCAAACGATTTACGACTTAGTAAAACACGGAATCCCCATGGAAGAATTGAATATTGGAGGGATTGCTCAAAAAAATCCTGATACAGATCTTTTAGTGACGAAATCTGTTTATTTAAATAAATCAGATGCTGAAAAATTGAAAGAAATGAATGAACAATATGGCGTAAAGAATATTTATTTTCAAGCCACTCCATCTGCACCTAAAACAGGATTAAAAGATGTATTGAACAAGTTTGATTTGTCATAAACAAATGCTTAGAAAAAAGATAAAGAGGGCGAAAAAATGAAGAAGAACGAGCTGTTTCGTGATTGGGAATTTCGTTATCGCTATATTTACCGTAAGCGCCGTACAAAAAAGAGTAAACAGCGTTTTCTTTCAGCATTAGTATCAGATATTTACAGTATGAGAACAGATGTGACAGTCACTGCTTACGATACGCTAGCCTACCGATCAAAAAATATTTATGTTGGAGATATCGAAAAAGCAGAGAAAGTTATCTGTACTTATTACGATACACCCGTTCATGCATTAGGAAGTTATTTCATGTTTGATTGGAAAGACCAAAGGAAAAAAACAATCTACTCTATATTATTGTCCTTCATTTTGTTGTTCAGTTTAGGTTGGTGGGGAATGATGATATATAACAAAAATCCTCATCACGTATTCGATCTGCTATCCGTACAAACAGGTATCACTGTACTAGCATTTGGGAGCTACTTTTTCTTATTGGGAAAAGCAGCTCGCGGATGGCCTAGCAGACAAACTTTTATTCGAAATACTTCATCCATATTAACGATGCTAGAAATGATCCGTACGATTGATGATCCGAGTGTAGCGTATGCGTTTGTTGATGAAGGCTGTTATGGAGAAAAGGGCTTAGACAGCGTGAGATCGGGTATGAAAAAAGAGGCTATTCTTTTTTATCTAGACTCTGTTGGGGCAGATACACCGCTACAGTTTTCGGGAAATTATTTTTCAAATAAAGAACAGTGGCTGAAACAAGTTGATAAGTTGAAAGAAAAAAACGTCAATTATATTTTTAGTGCAAGAAAAAAGCAAGCGCAGTTCTTCTATTTGACCAAAACAGATTTACGAGGGAAAACATTTAATTGGCAAAATGCCAATCAGATTATTGCTCTTTTTCGATAAGTAAAAAGTGCAAAACAAGGAGTGAGAAGACTAATGTTGGAAATCATGATCGTTACACATGGTAAGTTGAGCGAAGGACTGAAAGATGCGGCGGAAGTAATTGTCGGGACATCGAGCCATATTGAAACAATGTGCTTAGAGTCTGGGGAGGACATCCAAACATTCGGAGAGAAGGTCAAAGAAAAATTAACTATGATCAACACAGCAGAACCCATGCTAGTATTTGTTGATCTAATTAGCGCAAGTCCGTACAATCAAGCGCTCTTGGCAGTCAATGAACTGACTGAAGAAAAGAAAGCAGCCACTTATGTCATAGGGGGCGTGAATCTGCCAATGTTGTTAGAAGCAATCAATCATCAGATGCTTCACACACCGATAGAAGAAGCGGTGGAACAAATTGTCAAACAAGGAAAAGATAATTTAACTGTTTGGCATGCTTCAGCGGAAGAAAAAAAATTAGATGAGGACGATTTTTAGAAGGAAGGCTGAAAAGATGAAGTGGGGATTTAGATGGTATGGTGAAAAAGGGGATTCGATCCCATTAAAATATGTTCGCCAAATACCGGGAATAAATGGGATAATTGGAACTTTGCTGACTAAAATGCCTGGAGATGTTTGGGAGATTTCAGAAATTGAGGAGTTGAAAGCATCTGTTGAGAGCCAAGGACTGGAACTGCTTGGAATTGAAAGTGTAGCGATCCACGATGCAATCAAGGCAGGGACAGATGAACGAGATTACTATATTGATAACTATATACGAACAATCAAAAACTTGTCTCGATGTGGGGTTCGATTGATTTGTTATAGCTTCAAACCAATTTTTGGATGGGCGAAAACTGATTTGTTTAATGAAAACAACGATGGAAGCTATTCTCTTTTATACGATCAGAAAATCGTCGATCAGATGGAGCCAGGAGAAATGTATCAATTGATACACAGCCAGTCAAAGGGATTCAAATTGCCGGGTTGGGAAGAAGAACGGTTGAAAAAATTCGCTCAGCTGGAAAAACTGTATGAAGGAATGACCGAAGAAGAATTATTTGAAAATCTGACTTATTTTTTAGAAAAAGTGATTCCAGTGTGCGAAAAAGCAGATGTAAAAATGGCTATCCATCCAGATGATCCGCCATGGGAACTTTTTGGTTTTCCTAGAGTGACGAAAAATCTTGGCGACTTGAAGAAAATTCTAAATGCAGTAGATTCTCCATATAATGGACTAACGCTGTGCACAGGATCTTTAGGGGCAAATCCGGAAAACGATTTAGTTGAAATCATCCATGAGGTAGGTTCGCGCATCCATTTTGTCCACTTCAGAAACGTGGAGTTTTTAGGAGAAAGAAAGTTCAAAGAAACGGCACATCCCTCTACAGAAGGCTCCCTTGATATGTATCATATTATGAAAGCGTTGGTGCAAGAAGGGTTCGACGGTCCTATACGCCCTGATCATGGTAGAACCGTGTGGGGTGAAGTGGCTATGCCTGGATATGGCCTGTATGATCGTGCAATGGGACTCACTTACATGCAAGGTCTATATGAGGCGATAAGTAAGGAAAAACCACTGGGAGAGCATTATGAATAAAATCAAGCTCTTCATCTTTGATATGGATGGCCTTTTATTAGAAACTGGACGTTTAGCTTATCGTGCTTATGTAAAATCAGCACAAAAGTATGATTATGAAATGCGTAAGGAAGTCTATTATTTACTAACTGGCCAAACAGAAATGGCGATAAGAGAACAAATGGGCATTTTGTACGGAGAAGATGTTCCATATATCAAATGGCGAGAAGCAATCAATCAATATAAAGAAAAAATCGTGAAAGAAGATAAGAGAGTATATACGAAAAAAGGAGCAGAAGAAATTTTATCTTTTGCAAAAGAAAGAGGAATCCATACAATCGTGGCTTCGTCTAATACACGGGTAAAAGTAGAAATGTATTTAAAAATGGAAAATCTATATGCCTTGTTTGATCAAATCATTTCAGGGGATGATGTAAAAAAAGGAAAGCCGGAACCAGAGATCTTTTTGAAAGCTTGTTCAAAAATGAATATTCCTCCAAGTGAAGCACTTGTATTTGAAGACTCGATTGCAGGGATCGAAGCAGCAAGGCGAGCGGGCATTTTGTCTTTTCTCATCAAAGATCATTTGATAGGGTTGCCCGATCATAATGGGAAGCATAAGTTGAAAGTAGATGTAAGTTTATATGAATCCAATAAAGCAGACTATGAATTTTATGACCTGCATCAAGCAAAACGATTTTTAGAAAGTAAAGGGTTGTATCTCTAATAAAGAGGACTATTTTCTAGTCCTCTTTATTTATTGTCCTGCACGACTGAGGGAACAGATGAAAAAGAAGTAATTTTTTATTTTGAAGTATCTACCTTATTTGTAGTGAACAATTTAGAACAAACACAAAACGCATCTACTGTTATCTACCAGTAGATGCGTTTAAAGAGAAGAACGAGAATCGTCCATATGAGGGTTTCCACTCCTTATGCAGATTTTTTTAATTCTTGCACTGCTTGTTCGATCGTAACACCTGTCGCTACATGATTGGTATTTTCTTTGTCAAAAACGACAAATAGATTCAAATCTGTATCCAAGGTTACTCGATATTGTATATCTTTGTTATAGAATGTCATAGCCATTCTCCTTTCTTTAAATACTTGCTGAAAGGCAACGAACGCGTTGATAACGAAATTCCATTTATAAGTATACCACCAATTGAAAGGTTTTCATAGTTAAGAAATTTTAAAGTCAAAAGTTGCAGATAAAAGCAAATAAACAAGAAAACAAAAAGTGAATCAATCGCGGTTATTCAACTTTTTCTTCGATTCGAAGACAATAGAAGACAATGAATTTTATATTTCATTGCATTATCCTTGTGTTATTAGAAAAAGCATGATATATTAAATGAGTAATCTATTTTGAAACGTAATTTGAGCGATATATCTACATAGATAAAACTCCTTTTGCCTATCAAATATTTATTGCAACGAAAAAACGTACATTGATACGTATCAGGAGGAATTTATTTATGAATAACGGTACAGTAAAATGGTTCAACGCAGACAAAGGTTTTGGCTTTATCACTGGTGAAGATGGAAATGATGTATTTGCACATTTTTCAGCTATCCAAGGTGACGGCTTCAAAACTTTAGAAGAAGGCCAAGCAGTGTCTTACGATGTTGAAGATGGTCAACGTGGCCCTCAAGCAACAAACATTGTTAAAGCTTAATAAAAATTGACTTTTAACCGTCTTTTCGAAAGAAAAGACGGTTTTTTTGTACGAAAAAATTCATTGGTCGTTGAATGGGCTGAATAGTAGTGTATAAAACAATTTTGTGGAGCGTGAAGCTTTTATGGTAGAGGAAAATACGAATAAAGTGATGTTGATAAAAAGATTCCTATCTTGAATATGAATCGAGATGTCTTGAAAATGAATGAGTTTGACCAATCATTATCCTATCGAAATTTACAGTTTCGTTCGATTGGTCTGTCAATTAATGAAAAAGTAAAAAAGAATATGTTCTAGGAAGAGGGCGGCACATCTAAATTTTTAAGTAACGGACAGTTCAAATATCAAGCATTGAAAGAGGCTATCCTACTGTTTGAAGGAATACGAATATATAAAAACGACAAAGAGGAAAAAGTAGTTCATTAAATCCCTTCAAGTGATGAAAGAATGAGATCTAATAAAACCTGATCTTTCATCTGTTTTTTTAATAACGTAATAATTTTTTTATTTTTTGTGCTTTCGCCGTTATTGTAGAGTGATTTAGCATTCTTATTTTTAAAAATAACTGTGTTATATATTAAAAAAGGCATAATAGTTATAAGCTTTTTTAAAGAATATTTAGAAATTATTAATTTTCGTCTGAAAACAAAAAAAGAAAGCGTTATTATTTTAGTCTATTTTCAGGGGGGTAACCTTATGATAAAAAAACTATTTTTACTATCAATATTAACGCTAGCAATGGCAGGTTGTTCTGACTCTGGCTTAGCAACTGAACTGATCACAAAATCAACTGAAGCCACGACAGAGGAGTTAAAATGTGGAAACGATCACAGTGACTACAGAGGCTTAAATCGACGATGCATGGGAATATTAGGCAGAAGCAATTGTAAGCATCGATGTAGTAATCGAAGAAGGTGTGGAAGAAGCAACAGAAAAATCAAAAGAAAGATCAAAAGAAGCAATCTGTGCTGTGCATCGTATACAGACGTCGAAGATGCGGTACTTTTAAACCACGTCAGGAGATGTTCATTTATGTCTAGGGAAGTTGGCGATGAACCAAAACTAGAGTACGCTTTTAGTTTTGCACGTGAGGATGAAGATAACCCTAAAACTTACGACATTTTAGCTTGATCTAAGATGGTTAAAGCTTTTTAATGAAGTAAGAGGAGATAGAAGGCTTTTCTAGTTATATTAGGTAAGATAAATTCCTTTTTGCTCCAAATTTGCTAAACATTCTGCTAGATAAACTTCATCGTGTTCCGGATAAATCGGCACGTTGCGCTCTACAGTAGGTAAATCAAAAAATGCTTCGCATGATTTGCCACGATACATAGGATTTTTCCACTCTGGTGCTGGGCTGTAACCACGTTTTTCCATTTCATCCATGACAAGCTGATGATATTGGAATAATCTATAAGGAGAATAGTGAAAAACATAATCCACAGTAGCATGTTTCTTTCCCCAGCCATTTCCTCTTAATGCACAGCATTCCCGATGTTGTCCTAAAAGCTGTTGACGAGGAAGCTTTGAAATCAATTTTTCATGCCATAATCGCATAGAAATGTCTCCTTTATATATAGATTGTTAACCTTAGACGTTAAATGAAAAAACCAGCACCAAGGCTGGAAAAAATCACTTCAGTTTGCTTGCTGTTTCTGAGCGACCAATTAGGTAATCAACGGAAATATCGTAAAAGTCAGCGATATAGATTAATTCAATGATGCTTGGAATTTCTTCTCCTTCTTCGTACTTACGATATTTGAATAAAGGAATACTTAAAGCGCTAGAAACAGCTACTTGAGATAAAGATCGGCCAGTTCTTAAGAAATTCAGACGACAACGTAAAGTATCCAGTAAAATAGCTTCTTCGATACTCATTTAATCACCTTTCATTATAGTAGAATAGTTATAATGACTATAGAAAGCTACACATGCAATCAATAGTACTCAATGTTTTTTATTTAAACGTATCAAATAAAGAATGACGATCAATAAAGACAAAACCAGTCCTGATAATTCTTCTATAAAAACACTATCGGGTTCAAAGTAGTTGTAATTAAAAACTTTCCACATAAAGTAGATAGCCGGAAGAGTCAAAATAGCTAAATAAAACCGTTCTTTGTTCCAATTCATAAGATAAACAATACTTGCGACCAGTGCGACCGCAGGCACCCAAAACAAAACTCTCACCAACGTAATCATGTAACGGACTCCTCAACGATTCATATAATAAAAGATAACATGTTATTGCATACATCACAAATGAAATGCTAGGAAAATAAAAGAAGAATAGATCAATGAAAAATGAAAAAGCAGAACAGTTTTCTGCTGATAAGCAGGAACTGTTCCGCTGAATGTGTCTTATCTATCGAGAAAAAATCAATGGATTGATATCTAAGTAATTCAATACATATAAAAAGAGGACGATCGCATTCACTAAAAAGGAAAGAATGATGATCCCATAGCGAATGGAAACATATTTAACAAATACTTTTGTTTGAATACGGGCATATCTTTTTCCTTTATAGCTGAGCATCATGACAAGAAGCAAAAGGGTAATCACACCTTGAAAAATCATTCCAATAAACAGAATTCCTGAGGTTTGATAATTTAATTGGAGAAAATAAGCTGCTGCCGCAACTAAATCGAATAAAATCGCAATAAATGGCAAAATAATCACTCCTAACATTGAGAATAAATAAAAGAATAACATTTTTTCTAAAATAAGCAAATAAAAATTAAAGTAACAAAATAGTTATGACACAAGTAAAAGAAATAAGAATAACAATATTATTTTACTTATATTTTGAAACTTGTGAGAGTTTGTCATTCGTGCTATAGTTGAAAAGTAACAAAAATAAATTTTATTTATGATGTACCTTTAGCTCAGTTGGTTAGAGCAGACGGCTCATAACCGTCCGGTCGTAGGTTCGAGTCCTACAAGGTACATAAGAGGTTGTGAAAAAGCTGCCCTGCATCAAGTAATAAGAACAGCCAAGTAAAAACAGCTTCTTATGTTTTTACTTGGCTGTTCTTATTACTGCAGATGCAAGCTTTTGAATACCGTTTAAGGAAGAGGTTGTGAAATCAGCGTTTTGACCTGAGTATTAGCTTAACAAACGGAAAAATAGTTCCTCATATTTTGCCGTTTGTTAAGCTAATACCGAGGGTCAGCTGATTGAACACCATTTAAGAAAGAGGTCGTGAGCCTGCCGTTTCACTCTGTGTCATAAAAAAGCCAATCTACTTTGATAGAAAAAGCACGTAGGACTAAAACAGTTCTGCGTGCTTTTTTTATTGTGTGTTAAATATCGTAAATGAAGATAGATATTTTTATGATTCGACGATAGAGACGTTGAAATCTTTCAACAGCTCTAAAGCGGATTCTCCGTGTTTTCTACTGGAGACTAACATTGGATCAACAAAAAAGTCTGCTTCAGGAAAAGCACTCTGCAGGCCTATCAGATTAGAGAGTACACACAAGTTTGTTTCAATCCCGACTACTTCGATCTCTTTTTGTTCTTCTTTGCTTTCAAATAAAGTTTCCTGGATTTCAGCTAAAGTTTCAGGTGGAATCGTAAAGTAATACTTTTTAATCACTCGTTCATTTTCTTGTGGAGAAAGAAGAGGGATCAATTGCAAATCTTCTCGTTCTTCTTCTTTGTCCTTCAGTTCAACTGGTATATCCCGTGTGAAGAGAATATATTCATTATTTTGGCGTGCTTTAGCTAATCTTTGAGCAATACGTTCTGCCAATTGATCTGACTCTGGAATATAAAATTCGCTGTTTGGATCAAGAATATGATTTTGCATATCAATAATAACTAACATTTTCTTTCCTCCTACATTCATATCGTCATTTTATTCTTTTTAATAGAAGTTTTTTAAAATATAAGCAACACCAGCTTCTTCATTCGTCAGTGTTACTTGGTTTGCAATTTCTTTTACTTGTCGCTGTGCATTCCCCATCGCAATACTCAACCCGCTGTAATTCAACATAGCAATGTCGTTTTCTTGATCGCCAAAAGCCATGATGTCACTCGATTCGATTCCAAGGTAATCCGCCAGAAAAACAAGTGAATGAGCTTTAGTGATACCTGTAGGCGTGATTTCTAAGAAATGCGGATCAGAGAATACTGATTGGATACCATCTGCTTGCAGATCTCTTTGTAGCTTCTGTAGTTTTTCTTCACTCTTATCTGTTAATGCTAATTTAAGATAGCTAAGAGAAGGATCTTCCAACATATTTAAAATTTGATCAAAAGAATGGTTCTGTAAATTGAAATGTTCATAATAAGGGTCATCTTTGACTAGATTTGATTCATCGAATGTCAGCTGATCATCTTGGGTTTCTCGGCTAGCAATGATGGATATTTTCGCTTCTTGAGCATAGAAGAAGGCTTTTCTCAGTGTATCGCTATCTATTTTTGAACGTCTGAGAACTTTCGCCATTTTTCCATCCTTCATTTCAGCAATCAGTGAACCATTGGAAGAAATCAAATAGCCACCGATTCCTAATTCGGAAAAAATATCTTTAGCAGAAATGCTGTTCCTTCCGGTAGCGACGGTTACGATTCCGCCATTTTCATCAAATTTCCGAAGTGCTTGGATATTTTCTTCTGGTATCTTTCCATTTCGATCAAGCAAGGTACCGTCTAAATCAATCGCTGCTAGTTTCATTTTATCTTCCTACTTTCTTTTTACATATCTATTTTCCTGTTACCTTAAGATTAAATGAGAATTTAAAAAAATGAAACTAACTTGCTTTGTCATTATGAATTTTTTCAAAAAACATTCTTAAGAAAAAGGTGGCTATATATAGTAGTTTTTGGTCAATACCTTTGAATAAAAAGCCATGAAAAACGAATAGTTAGCGCTTACCAATGCGTTTTGTGATAAAAAAATTTTAAAATATTCAATGAAAACAAAGCATATATTTTGCTTTAAAACCAAATGAGGAATATTCTAGATGTAGAACAGGTTAGAAAAAGATTAGAAAAAGGAGTGATTTTGATGGAGAAGAGATACGGCGTAGTTCCTGTGGTAACTGCTTCAGACGAAAATTATGCTCCTTACTTGAGCGTGATGATCGCAACTGCATTAGAAAATTGCAATAAAACAAGACGCATAAAATTTTATGTGATTGACGATGGTCTATCAGAATATAGTAAAGAAGGATTGGAAGAAACGGTAAATAAATATTCAAGTAATGCAAGTATCCAATTCCTGACAGTGGAAAAAGATATCTACGAAGACTTCCTAGTCAGTGACCATATCACAACTACCGCTTACTTAAGAATTTCTTTACCAAACTTATTAGCTAAAGAGGATTATAAGAAAGTCCTTTACTTAGATTCAGATGTGTTAGTACTAGACGATATCGTAAAACTATATGATGAGCCGTTAAATGGAAAAACAATCGGCGCTATTATCGATCCAGGCCAAGTGAAAGCTTTGGAAAGATTAGGAATCGATTCCGATGACTTGTACTTCAATTCAGGAGTGATGGTGATTGACATTGATCAATGGAATAAAAAAGAAATTACAGAAAAAACTATCCATTACCTCAGTGAAAATGGCGATCGAATCATCTATCACGACCAAGATGCTTTGAATGCTGTACTTTATGAAGATTGGGAACAACTTCATCCAAAATGGAACATGCAGACTTCGCTGATTTTTGAACGTCATCCAGCACCAAATGAAAAATATGAACGTCAGTATAAAGAAGGAAATGAAAAACCTTCGATCGTTCACTTTACAGGACATGATAAACCTTGGAATACGTTGAAAGATCATCCGTATACCAATTTATACTTAAAAAAATTAGCACACAGTACTCTAACGAAAGTAGGCGAGATCAATGAATAAAAAAGAAATAGCAGTAGTCGCAAGTTGTAACACAAAATTCGTACCACATTTAGCTGCATTATTTGTCTCAGTATTAGATAATTGCAACCCGTCTAAATTTGTTCGGTTCTATGTGATTGACGATGATATCGATTTTGAAAGTAAACAGCTTTTACGCTTCTCAGTGAAAAACGCACGAATGAACTCAGATGTGGAATTCTTGAAAATCAATAAAGAATTCTTTACAAATGTGGTAATCAGCGATCGTATTCCAGAAACAGCTTATTATCGTATTGCGATTCCGGAATTATTCCGCGGCACAGAAGTTGAACGTATCTTATATATGGATTGCGACATGATCGCTTTACAAGATATCTCTAAATTATGGCGTCTTGACTTCGGTGATTCAATCGTAGCAGCTGTTGAAGACGCTGGGTTCCATCAACGACTGGAAAAAATGAAAATTTCAGCTAAATCAATGCGTTATTTCAACTCAGGTTTGATGCTGATCAATGTGAAAAAATGGTTAGATGAAAATATTACGCAAAAAGTATTAGATTTCATCGAACATAATCCAGAAAAATTACGATTCCATGACCAAGATGCATTAAATGCTATCTTACATGACCGTTGGTTACCACTTCATCCGCGTTGGAATGCACAAGGCTATATCATGGCAAAAGCAAAAAAACATCCAACAGCAGCAGGTGAACGTGAATACGAAGAAACTCGCAACAATCCTTACATTATCCATTTTTCAGGACATGTGAAACCGTGGAGCAAGGATTTTGAAGGGCCAACGAAGAAATATTACGAAAAATATGCAGGGATGACGGCTTTCCGTTGTGTAGCTAAATTCCCTAAATATCCAAAATATGCAAAAGTTCAACCAAAAACAGATGTAGTTGTTAAATAATAGAAGACAACAACTGAAGAGGGGGAGTAGGAATGGAAATTACAATGTCTAAAAATGCAGTAGAGACGTTAATTGAAAAGGTTGGGGAAAATACAAAAATCGCACTCGCGCTTATCAATGATTCCGATCCATTTTTAAGGGACAAAGGTGCTTTTGCAAAAGGCAGCTTTTTTCAAATCATTCCTTTTGTTTCGGAATTTGGAGAATATGCGACTAAAATCGAGCATCCATTATTGGACATCTATACATCTAAATTAGAGCAAAATTATTTCGGTAAACGATTGAACATGGACTTCAACAAACAGCTTGACAGCTTTTCATTAGAAAATGAAATCGCAGTACTCGATTATAATATCAAATTAAAGAACTGCTTCTTCAGCTAATAGTTTCGAGAAAGTCCAAAAAGGAGGTATACATTGAGATACTACTTTGTGGATGAAGAAAAGAATGTAATAGAAACAGATGAAAAAAAATATAATTGGCTCGTACTTGATAGTGCAAAGCCCGAAGAGATTGAGCAAGCAATCGAAGAATTCGAGCTTCCTGATGATATTTTCGTAGGAACCGAATATCCGGAAGAAGTTTCTCGGATGGAGCGCCTTTATGAGACGAAACTAGAGCATCCATTTTCTTTGGTAGTGATTAATCTAGATCAGTCAGATAATCGTATCGAAAAAAAATTAACGCCAATATCTTTTGTACTTTCCGATAATCTCTTGATTACTTGTATCGATAGAAAAACCGAATTTGTGGATCGGCTGCTGACAAAGCATGGAAATCATTTAAACTCGTTTGAAAAGATCATCACGTATACATTATTAGATATTTACACCCATTACGTGAAAGAACTAAGAGAGATGAAAAAGCGAATTGACGCTTTGGATAAAGCAGCTCGTAAAACAACGGAAAATGAAGAACTGTATAAACAGGCAGATCTTGAAAGAGACATCGTATATATCGATCATACCTTAAGAGATCAACGGGAAACAATGGATCAATTATGGAATTCTGAAACTTTCATCAAACGTTTAGACGATGAACAGCTACTCTATGATGTCCATTTGAGACAGCGACAAACAGAAAAAATGATCGAGATCTATCGAGATTTATTAGAGAGTATTGGTGATCTATTCAACGGGATGATGGACAATAATCTAAATCATATCATGAAATATCTAGATTCAGCTGCATTAATCATTTCCGTTCCGGCGTTGTTCGCAGGGATTTGGGGAATGAATACAGGAGGATTACCGGGTAAAAGTTCTGCTCTAGGCTTTATACTCGTAGTCTTTGGCTCTTTGATAGCAGCAGTAGTTTTAGGTTACCATTTATACCGGAAAGATTATACAAATTAAAGAATCTATTTAAAACAGGTATCAAACAAAGAAATTTGTTTTGGCAATACAATTTAAAAACTAGGAGGAATACAGCAATGACAGAACCAAAATTAATCGACCCGCGAAACTTGTACCATACGGAGAAATTTCCTAAACAAGATCAGGATACACCAGCTTTACAGCAGAATATGATTCCTGTTCCTGATTGTGGAGAAGAATCCTATGAAGGCAATAATCAACTAGAAAACCGCCGTGTACTAATCACTGGTGGAGATTCAGGGATCGGTCGTGCAGCAGCGATTGCATTTGCTAGAGAAGGGGCAGATATCGCTCTTCAATTCTTCCCAGGAGAAGAAAAAGATGCAGAGGAAGTAGCAAAATACGTGAAAGTTGCAGGACGTAAGATTGTCTTACTACCTTTTGATCTTCGTGACGAACAAGCACCTAAAGAAATCATAGATAAAGCCGTGAGTGAACTTGGCGGGCTAGATACGATGGTACTAAACGCAGGACAGCAAATTTCTTGTCAGTCTATTGCTGAGTTACCACTTGAGCAAGTCAAAGACACATTTATGATAAACATCATCGCTATGTTTGCTTTAGTGAAAGAAGCTGTTCCGCATATCCCAGCAGGAGGAGCAATCGTAACAACAACTTCTGTTCAAGCATTCAATCCAAGCGAACATTTATTAGATTACGCAGCAACAAAAGCTTCAATCGCTAACTTTACGATCGGTTTAGCAAAACAGCTTGCACCTAAAGGAATCCGTGTAAATGGTGTAGCACCTGGTCCAATCTGGACACCATTACAACTAGACGAAGGACAACCTTCTGATTCGATCCCTGAATTTGGTCAGCAAAGTTTACTAGAACGTGCAGGTCAGCCAGGAGAATTAGCACCAGTTTATGTTTTCTTAGCATCGAATAAAGCAAGTTATGTTACAGCCCAAATTTACGGAGTAACTGGTGGAGAAGCGATCAACTTATAAGAAGTTGATCGTTTCACCCCTATGAGGAGGTGCGAAAATGAATAAAGGTGTAAAAACGATCGGAGTGATCGGAACATTACTTTTGCTATCTGTGCTTTTGTTTGCGATACTATTAAGTGCAACCTATCCATTGCCTTTTCAGCTAGAGAAGTTTCGATTCTTTTCCATCACTAATTCATACGTGCAACAATATGTATTTTGGCTTGCCGTTGCATTTGCTATTTTGACAATTATCACGTTACTTGTTTTCCTGTTTTATCCAAAAACAATCGGAAACTTTCTACTGAAACATGGTGATGGGGAGTTGACGTTGGATAAAAAAGCAATTGAAGGAATGGTTCGTTCTCACTTGCATGAAGATGAATTCATCCATTCACCAAAAGTAAATGTCAAAGCAACGAAAAACAAGATCGCCGTCAATGTAAAAGGGGAGTTGAAACGAACTTCAGCACTCATTGGTAAAACAGGAACATTGATGAAAGAAATCGAAAATGAAGTACAACACATATTGGGAACAAAAGAGCCAGTGAAAGTATCGGTGAAATACACAGGCTTTGAAGAACCAGCTAAACGAAGCAATGACCGCAAACGAGTAGAATAGGGGGGGACCAAAAATGAAAGAACTATTTTCGACATACAAGCTCCCTATCATCTTTGGGGTACTTGGATTGATATTAGCCGTTTTATGGATCACCGTGGGCTTTTTCAAGACCTTATTGATCTTGATCATGGCAGCGATCGGCGTCGCTATCGGTTTTTATCTGAAACAAACGAAAATCTTAGATCACTATTTTAAATCTTAGGAGGAAACATCCATGAATAACAATAACAAAAATAATAACAATAAAATGAACAACCAAAAACCAGTGTCTGCACATCCAGACCCAACGACACCAAACCAATCAAATGGTGTGAACGATGAAAAGAACAAAACAGCACCAGTATCTGCACATCCAGATCCAGTAGTCCCTAACGTTCAACAAGGAGTAGAAGAGAAGAAACATGATGCAGAAAAGCATGCACCTCATCATCCAGGAACTCCAGAATCTAAAGTTCCAGAACAACATGATGCAATCGATCCTTCTAAACCTGTGGAAGAGCAAAAACATCCTTCTGACCATGCGAAAGCACAAGAAAAACTTAGTTCTGACCACACAAACGGACAAGGAAAACTTGGTTCTGATCATACAAATAACCAAGGAAAGCATGATTCTGAACAGGAAGATTCAATGCGCGGTGAGCTGAATTATGAAGATAAAGTTGTGCAAAAAATCATCGGAATCGCAATTGAACAAGTAGACGGTTTATTATCTGCAAACGGTGGTTTCTTCTCTAATGTGGCAGGAAAACTTGTGAATACAGATAATGTAACGGCTGGGATCGAAACAGAAGTCGGTAAAAAACAAGTAGCAGTTGATATGGATGTCATTGTGGAATATGGCAAAGATATCGAAAAAATCTTTGAAGAAATGCAAGAAGTAATCGGCAAAGAAGTAAAAAATATGACACATTTAGAAGTGATCGAAGTCAACGCTAACGTAGTGGACATCAAAACAAAAGAAGAATTTGAAAAAGATCAAGAAACGGTGCAAGACAAAGTAACTGACGCAGCGAAAAAAACCGGTGAATTTGCTTCGAATCAAACAGATAAAGTAAAATCAGCAGCTGGAAGCGGCGCACAAAAAGTAAAAGAAAATACAGAACCACGGGTTCAGTAATAAGGAAGTAAAACATTAGGAGGAACGAAACATGGGATTTATTTGGTCACTTATCGTCGGAGGAATTATCGGAGCAATTGCAGGAGCAATCACGAATAAAGGTTCTTCGATGGGGATTATTGCAAATGTCGTAGCAGGTTTAGTTGGATCAGCACTTGGTCAAGCATTATTAGGTTCTTGGGGACCAAGTATTGCAGGAATGGCAATCGTGCCATCATTGATTGGTGCCATCATTTTAGTACTAATCGTATCATTCTTTGCTCGAAAACTGTAAAAAGACTTTTAAAAAGAGGTCGTGAAAAAGCTGTTCTTCATCAAGTAATAAGAACAGCCAAACAAAAATAGCTTCTCATATTTTTCATTTGGTTGGGCATATTATCGAAGATGCAAGCTTTTGAACACTGTTTATACGGAATAAGAGGCTGTGACAAGACTTTTGTCACAGCCTCTTATTTATGCGGGCAAATTCCCAATTAGATTTTTAAAAGTTTTTCCTTAAATGTGTCTTTATTGATACAGAGAAGCTTCTTTAATAAAACAATGCCTCCCTAAATTTTCTTGAGATAGGAAAGGTGAACATACAAAATAATACGACCACTTTGAAAACCCAGATGATCCACAAATGGATCGTATGATACTGATGAAGTAAAAAGCAATGGATCAGAAACTCAAAGAGATTGAAAAAGACAAGGAAGAAATAATATCTCTTTTTTACTCTTGTCTGTTTTAGCCAATAATAGCTCGTAAAGTAATCTAGACAAACAAATAGAAGTAAACAAAGTTTCGTAAGAGCAGCAATCGTATCATGTTGCTCTGCTAGACGATTGACGAGCAGGAAAAATGTTGGTAATGGAATATAGATCACGAGTAATGAAAGAAAAAAGTAAACAATAAATGGCATACTATTCCTCCTAATTGTGTGAGTTCGCCCTCATTTTAAAATAACGATATTTGTTTGTGAAGCTTTTTCGTGTCGTAACAAATGTTATCTAATGTATTTTTAAATAAATAATCATTATTATCAAAATAATGTTAAAAATAAAAAAGAATTGTCCATCACTGTTATTCAAATCATTTTATCAAAACTACATAGTAAATGTTAAAAAGCAACATGACATAATATATAGAAGGCTTTACAGTATATATGGGAGCTTACTAAAAAAGAATGGAGTAAGAGTTAACACAATGGGCCATTAGCTGAAGTTTTAAGCACTTCAAGGTATGAAACAGAATGGCCTGTAATACTACATGATTATTTAGACTGCTCAAACTGCTATCAGTCTGGTGGAATGAATAAAGTATTATACTAAAAGCAGATCCAACTACAACGTAACAGGAAACCAGTTGTATCAGGAAAAGTGATAATACATGGAGAAGAAAAGGCCCCCTTTGTATGAGTCAGTACATATCTTATTTATAGATAAAACGGTATTCAATCGAAATAAAAAATCTGAATAATAGACGTAAATAACTTCTAAAAGTCTCACACATCTATCATTCAGATTATTTTTTATTTACTGTTTGTTCTACTTTATTTTATTCTTCTGGTATAGTATTCGAGTCATTTTTATAGGTCAACAAATCACCTGGTTGACACTCCAAAACTTGGCAGATTTTTTCGAGAGTGGAAAAACGGATGGCTTTTGCTTTTCCATTTTTTAGAATAGAGATGTTTGCCATCGTAATGCCCACTTTCTCACTCAATTCAGTCACACTCATTTTTTTTTGAGCTAATACTACATCTAAATTAACGATAATTGCCATGTCGCACCTCACACTGTCAAATCATGATCTGTCTTAAGTAAAATCGCATGTTCAAGCAGTTTTTCCAGCACGCTTGTTAATGTGTATACTGCAAAAGGAATGAATACGACAGCGATTCCTACCAACATCAAACCTGGAGCATCGTCTAAATCCGCTACTTTCATAAATTTAGGAAGTAAGCCAAAAAAGGCGAAACCAATAAACAAAATGGTTCGTTCGATTTTTTTTAGTATGTTTAAGCTTTGAGTGGAAAAAGCTTGGTTATCTTCGATTTTTTTCAATAGTTTCAATAAGAAATAAGCAATAACGATCCCTAGGAGAAGGGCAAAGTAAATGACAGAAACAAATAATGTGGTCTGCCAATCAAAATTGAATCCTTTTTCGCTTGTAGCGATCTGAGTATAAAAAAGTACGCCGAACAAAATAAATACGGCACTTATACCTAAAACGACAAATTTTAATAGCAATGTTTTAAATTTCATTTTTATCCCTCTTTTATCTTTGATAGCTAAAATATAGCAGAATAATTATTGTAAAACAACTATTTTTTATCGAAAAACAATAAAAATATATCGTTTATAAAAAATGATAGAGTATGAAGGTGTGGAGTGCATTTAACAGCTTTTTTTGATTGTAAGAAACATTTAAAACCAGTTATTTTAGATTCTATGTGTGTCTCTTCTATAATGCTAGTTTAGATGCCTGGGATTATATTGGACAATACAGTTGGAGGATTTTTTATTATCTAGCGAAGAGAAGTGTAAGTTAACAGAACTGTATGAGAAAAAAGACAACTACGTAGTAGCTAACCGATTCATTAATTTTTTCAAGTTCATGTTTATTTACGTATCAGAATTTTTCTTATTCAATGGTTTGGTGTAATCACCACTTATTTGTCCTTTATTGCTTATACAATGTTATACAAAAGGAAAATCAAGCATTGACGCATGGGGTGGTACTATCTAGCTGAAATAGCTTAATAAGCGCAAGTAGATGCATTGGATTAGTTTATAAATCAAAAGTGTTAGAGGTATTAAGAAGAAGTAGAAAAATAAAATGGATTGCCGAATAAAAAGTACCATAAATCCTAAAACATGTGCCAACAGATAGATGGCACATGTTTATTTTTTTCGATAATTTTGTAACAAAAATACGAAGATGAAAAAGAATAGAGATTCCCATAATGTAGTAGTCCAACTGAATTCTTTACTGATACCAAATACCATATTTCCTAGATTTGATACAATCAAATAGCCAATCGTTATGATCAATGAATAGTACAATCTTTTCATCATAGGACATACCTCGTTTTTATTTATAAGAATAGTATAAACCAAAGAAGTGAATAAGAAAAATGATAATATAAAAATAAAGTAAGAACGCATTAAAGTAACTAAAGTTATTTATTGTATTTTTTAATTCTCCGAAAAAATTTAATAAATAAATAGAATCTTGTAATAATAACTGAGCATAATCTTTGCAATTTTTAATCTTGAATAATATCCTTTAAGTATAGCCAGCAATCAAAAGTAAATAGAGAATAAGTAAGCAATTGTTATTTCAGTATCAGACTGGCAATAAAACGCCGTTATGATCCAGCAATGTTTGGTAGCGCTTTATTTACTGATGCTATGCTAACTGTTCGCTATCTATACTGTGATTGTCGGTAGAGTTATTTACAGGGTAAAAATAAGTTTATAGGAGGTGGAAAATGAATAAGGGGTTAAAAATAATCGGTGTTATCATGAGTTTACTGCTACTTTCAGTATTTCTAGCGATTGCGTTGATCAATGCGCCGTATATTATGCCTGAACAATTGGAACGATTTCGCTTCTTTACTTTAACGAATTACTACATGCAACAATATATTTTCTGGGCAGCTGTAGTATTTGCCGTTCTTGCTATTATCATCTTGCTAGTCGTTCTTTTCTATCCAAAGTCAAGAGGAACTTTCGTTATGAAACGGGAAGATGGCAAACTAACAATCGACAAAAAAGCGATCGAAGGGTTGGTACGTTCCCATTTACACGAAGAAGAGTTCATTCATTCACCTAAAGTACGGATACGTTCAACGAAAAATCGAATCCATATCCATGTCAACGGAGACTTGAAACGAACTTCTTCATTAGTAGGGAAAACAGGTGTATTGATGCAAGATATCGAAGAAGAAGTAACTAAAGTACTCGGAACAAAAGAAACGGTCAAAGTGGCAGTCACATACAGCGGTTATGAAGAACAAGAAGATACAAGAGACTACAAGCACTCTCGAGTGGAATAGGAGGGCCAAATAATGAAAGAACTATTTTCAGCATACAAGCTCCCTATTATCTTTGGGGGTCTTGGACTACTGCTAGCTGTTTTATGGTTAACGATTGGATTTTTCAAGACATTGTTGATCATAATCATGACAGCAATTGGCGCAGGAATCGGTTTTTATTTGAAACAGTCAGGAATAGTTGATCAATTTTTTAAATCATAGGAGGAAACAAAGATGGAAAACAAAAACATGAATACAACAAATGGATCAGTTTTGGCAAATGAAAAAGGAGAAAACCGCATGATGAATGGTGAATTGACTTATGAAGACAAAGTCATCCAAAAAATCATCGGTTATGCATTGAAAGATGTAGATGGTCTATTGACATTAGATGGCGGATTTTTCTCAAATATGGCTGAAAAATTAGTCAACACAGATAACGTAACAGCAGGTATCAATACAGAAGTAGGTAAGAAACAAGTAGCTGTGGATCTAGATGTGATCGTAGAATACGGTAAAGACATCGAAGATATTTACAACCAAATCAAAGAATTGATCAGTACTGAAGTAAACAATATGACACATTTAGATGTTATCGAAGTGAATGTGAATGTTGCAGACATCAAAACACAAGAAGAATACCAAAAAGATCAAGAAACAGTACAAGACAAAGTAACAGAAGCAGCAAAATCCACAGGACAATTTGCTTCACGCCAAACAGATAAAGCAAAATCTGCTGTAGGCAAAGGTGCACAAAAAGTCAAAGAAAATAACGAACCACGTGTACAATAAGAAGTAAGAAGTCAGTTAGGAGGAATTTAAAATGGGATTTATTTGGGCATTAATCGTCGGCGGTATCATTGGAGCAATTGCAGGAGCAATCACGAATAAAGGATCATCAATGGGGATCATCGCAAACATCATTGCTGGTTTAGTAGGTTCAGCAATTGGACAAGCTTTACTAGGAACTTGGGGACCAACAATTGCAGGAATGGCTATCATTCCATCATTGATCGGTGCAATCATTTTAGTATTAGTCGTTTCATTCTTTGCACGTAAATTATAAGCAAATTGAAGAAAAACTTATGTTGAAATGAAGAACAAATTTGAGAACCGTAGCGACACTCGCTGCGGTTCTTTTTTATATATTTTATATGAAGTATTCTTTATTCCTTATGAAAAAATATCTTTAAAAATAAAAAAAGACGAAAATAAACGGTTTTCTATAAAAAGAAGACCGTTTATTTTTTGTCTTTATTTGTGTGAAAAACGAAAAAGAGCACAACACATCAAGCTTTTATTAATTGTCTGTCTTTTATAAATGCAAGTATTAATTCAAAAAAACAGAAGAAAAAAACAACTACACCTTCTTTTATACTCGTAATCGTAGAAAGGAGGCGAAAAAAATGAATACATTACCTATCAATACAGGAGATACAGCATTCATGATTTTATGTACAGCAATGGTTTGCCTGATGACTCCTGGTCTAGCTTTTTTTTACGGCGGATTAGCACGGAAGAATAATATACTAACGATCATGTCTCAATCTTTTCTCTCCGTTGGGATAACAACGATTATGTGGGTATTTGGTGGATTCGGATTGGCCTTTGGACGGGATATCGGCGGTGTTATTGGAAACCCGGCAGATTTCTTTTTGATGAGACATGTTACAAGCTTCCCCAACATGTTTCATGGTGCAACGATTCCATTTTTAATGTTCTTTCTTTACCAACTGATGTTTATCGTGATTACCGTTCCTTTGATGACAGGAGCTTTTGCAGGGAGATTGAATTTAAAAGGCTATATTATACTTGTTATTTTTTGGAATCTGCTGATTTATTTCCCTGTTTGCCACTGGATATGGGGTGGCGGATTTTTGGATCAGATGGGATTTAGAGATTTCGCTGGTGGAGCAGTCATCCACACGACAGCTGGATTCGGCTCTTTAGCATGTATCCTCACACTTGGTCAAAGAAAGATTCCTTTAGGAGAAAGAAGTCAGCATAGCAGTCTTATGGCAGCTGCTATCGGTACAGGACTGCTTTGGTTTGGCTGGTTCGGTTTTAATTCCGGTGGTGCACTTCGAGCAGATGAACAAGCAGTCAATGCATTTGGTTCAACATTCATCGCTCTTGCATTTGCGATGATTACTTGGCTGATCATTGCAAAAGTAAAAGGAAATGGCTTTGATTTTGTCGACGTACTAACAGGATCCGTTGCTGGATTGGCAGCCATTACGCCTTGTGCCGGTTATGTAGAAGCAAAAAGTGCCATGCTGATTGGGATCATTGCGGGTATCGTCTGTCATGCTGCTGTTGATTTTCGTAAAAAGAAACAATGGGATGATGCACTTGATGTGTGGGGTGTTCATGGCATGGGCGGATTCACAGGTACGATTCTGATAGGGATCTTTGCATCTAACAGCCATTTACTAACGAATCCAAGCAGCTGGTACTTCTTAGGGATTCAAGTGATTGGTGTCATCATTACTGCCGTGTATGCCTATGTGCTGACAACAGTGATTTTAAAATCGGCGATGCACTTTACAACGATCACTACTACAAAAGAAGAACAAGAAGAAGGATTGGACTTTTTCTTCTTTGGCAACAAACTCAATTGAAACAAATTCAAATAGAAAAGAGGAAGATTCATGCAACAAAGCAAAACGAAAATTCCTGCAAAAAAATTAACGTTCTTTGGCTTTTTGGCTATGACCATCTCAATGGTCGTTTCATTATATGAATATCCCACATTCGCGACCTCAGGCTTCAGCTTAGTATTTTTCTTGTTATTAGGCGGTTTGCTATGGTTTATCCCTGTGGCATTGTGCGCAGCAGAGATGGCAACGGTGAAAGGATGGGAAAAAGGCGGTGTCTATACTTGGGTCAGTCGCACATTGGGAAAACGATTCGGTTTTGCCGCAATCTTTTTCCAATGGTTTGAGATAACAGTTGGCTACTTGACCATGCTGTATTTCTTAACTGGTGCATTATCCTATGCAACGGGTATTGGTGCTATACAAAACAATAAATATCTGAAATTGGCAATCCTATTGATTATTTTCTGGGCTATTTTACTCTCACAGTTAAAAGGAACCAAATACACTTCATTGATTGCTCGGATCGGTTTTGTAGCTGGTATCTTGTTGCCAGCATTAGTCTTGTTTGGCTTAGGGATCCATTATGTCGCTTCAGGCGCTCCACTACAAACGATACTGTCTATGAAAACATTGATTCCTGATTTTTCGAAATTGCCTACGCTGGTTGTTTTTGTTTCCTTTATTTTAGCATATATGGGCGTAGAAACATCTGCCAGTCATGCAAATGAAATGGAAAACCCTAAAAAGGATTATCCATTAGCAATGTTTGTATTGGTTATTCTGGCAATCATTTTAGATACTTTTGGCGGATTGACCGTCGCTACTACAGTACCTCAACATGGTTTGTCTCTTAATACAGGGGTGATTCAATCGTTAGAATTCCTATTAAGACACATTGATCCAAATCTTGCATGGATTGCGAAAATTCTTGCGATTCTTGTTTGTTTAGGTGTCATCGGAGAAATTGCTTCTTGGGTAACCTCTCCTTCAAAAGCACTTCACGTAGCAGCAGAAGAAGGATTACTTCCTGAATATTTTGCAAAAGAAAACACACACGGTGTTCCTGCTCATTTGATGATCGCAAATGGGATCGTTGCAACAATCTGGGCAGCCGTCTTTACATTAAGCGGCGGGGGGAATAATCTTTCATTTCTTGCAGCGATGTCATTGACTGTTGTAATCTACCTGATGTTGTACTTTATGTTTTTCGCGGGCTATTTGAAGCTGGTTTTTAAAGATGACAGTCTTGAAAGAGCCTATCAGGTTCCAGGCGGAAAAGTTGTAAAAGTAATCGTTGCTTGTTTAGGTCTTTTGACTTCACTTTTTGCTTTTTGTATCTCATTTGTTCCACCTGCTAGTATCGCAGCTGGACAGCATGGGATTTATGAAACGATTCTGATTGTTTCTTATCTTATCGTCTTAGTTATTCCATTTACGATCTACGCATGCCGTCATAAATTCCAGCATGCAGAAAAATAAAAAATGAAAGCTGGTTATTCAAATGGAAGTAAAAGAATTAGAACAATTGATTGGAAAAAATTTCCACTATTATCAAACAGGACAAGTGGCGGATTACATTCCAGCATTAGCTGAAGTGGATCCCAAACAATTAGGTATGGCGATTTATGATTTGGATACAAAACAACTGATTGAGGGAGGAGACGCCGATGTGCGCTTTGCCATCGAAAGCATGTCAAAAGTTCCCGTATTGTTATTAGCAATCAAAGACAACGGAATAGAAAAAGTCTTTCAAACAATCAACACGGAACCAACCGGTTTTGCCTTCAATTCTATCATGAATATGGAAATCAATCATCGCAAACATCCAATGAATCCTTTTGTTAATGCAGGAGCGATTGCAACAACCTCGTTGATTGCCGGTAAAGATGCAGATGAAAAATTTGAGCGAATCTTGTCATTTATGAAAGAGATCTGTGATGATCCTAATATCACATTGAATGAAGAAATCTATCATTCTGAATCAAGAACAGGTGATATCAATCGCTCTCTTGCTTACTATATGAAAGGTAATCAAATGATCGAAGGAGACGTACCGGAGATACTCGATGCTTATTTCAGACAATGCTCCCTCAATGTCACCGCTACAGGCATAGCAAAATTAGCTGCTGTGCTGGCAAATAAAGGAATTGCTCCTTGGAATGGCAAACAAATCATTACTGAAGAAAGTGCTACAATCGTCAAATCAATTATGACAACTGCTGGTTTGTATGATGAATCAGGAGAGTTTTCCGTCCATGTTGGTGTACCTGCAAAAAGCGGTGTAGGCGGCGGGTTGATGGCAGCTGTGCCAAATCGTTACGGCATAGGTGTCTTCAGCCCGGCACTAGATCCATTTGGTAACAGCGCAGCTGGTATCCAATTGTTGAAAGATGTAGTCAAAGAACTAGACGCTGACATCTTTGAATAACCATTCTTGAAAGAGGCTGGGGTAAAAGTCCAAACGGCTCAAAGCTACCTACAATGAGGCTGAAATTGTGAGCTTGTTTGACTTTTGTCCCAGTTTCTTTTTTTATTGGTTTTTGAAAGGGCTTTTCTAAATAAAAAGGAAACAAAAATACGATTTACAGATATGATTAAATAAAATCATAAGAAAAACTGGAGGCGTGTATCAGGAATGCTGGAAAATTACATCGAGCGAAATATATTTAGAAAAGTGTATCTGTGTGAACAATTATTTGAATTCCAAGAAATAGACATCGAACAAACAGCTATTTCTCTAAGGGTGACTACACCAACGATCCTTCACGATCTAGAAAGTCTAGCCGAGTGTCTAGAATATTGTATAAAAGAACAAGTAAGAGAGAAGCATAAGTATAAACTCGTATTCAAACATGGTATTGCTCTTTCTGAGCTCACACAGTTTCTGTACGGTCAATCTTATTTTTTAAAGTTTTTAAGTTATTATTTTAATGGTATATTCACGAGTACAGAACTGGCTGATCTTGAATTTATTTCTTTGAGCAAAGTATATACAATCAAAAAAATCGTATTGGATTTTTTTAAAGAAAATGATTATTTGAAAAATAAAGAAATCATTATCCCAGAATTTGACTCGCGGAACATCTTGCTAGCTTTAGTACGTTATGTCAATTGGGAAGGCTATGAAAATAAAAATCCGTATGTAGAAGAAGCTTGTAACGAGTTGATTGATTATGTAGAGACTCATTTTTTTAAAAGAAGATATTCGGAAGATGAAAAGTCCTTTATCATACGAGGAATAGAGATCGCAATCGGAAGAAAGGCATTTCCCCTTGGACTGAAAGAAGAAGATAAGAAAAGCGCAGAAACGAAGCCGTTATTTCAATTAGTCTGTCAAGGATTGGAAGAGCAAAAAGGAATTCTAGACTTACAAGAAGAAGATGTCTATTATATTTTTTCTTTGTTCAACAGTAGAAATTATACCAATGAGAACATGGAGCTGTTAAGAAAAGATTTCGAAGTTGTTTATAAAAATTTTGTTCTCAATGACCTATCACTGAATGAATTGATTTTACAGATTATTAGTATCGCTGAAATCGACGATGCAGAAAATTTTATTTTCAAGCAATCCTTTTTACAATTTGTCCGTACGTTGTGGGCAGATGGACAAGTATTTTTACCGGAAAGGATCTATCTTCTATCAGAAAAAGAACAACTTCTGTACGGAAAAATTGTAGAAATATTGGAAGAGTGGAAAAAGAAAAATCAAATCCAACTAAGATGGAATGAAAATTTCATTCGAAAATTCGTCAAAAGTCTTTCTTTGATCAACAGTGAACAAGCGGGGAGACAGGAAATAGAAATTTTTGTTGTTTCAGAAAGTTCAGTCAAACAATTTTTTTATCGAACCCAATTTCATTTGTATGCGGAAGAAGGCATCGCTGAAATAAATCCTATTTTATTTCGTTCATTAGAAGAATTGCCTGATGAATGTCTATGTGCGAAAAAAAGAGTGGTTTTGTGCGATGCTGCTAGCTATCAAAATGGATTAGAAACTGAAAAGACAAAGATCTATCCAATCTCATTAAAAGGTGCAAACATCCATTTGTATCATATTGCTCAGGAACTTCACCTATTAAAAAAACATATTTCTTGATGAGACCTTAATTAGGAGACCTTCTACAAAGCTTTTTAATTGTCTGTAGAAGGTTTTTATTTGAGTCCTGATTCGTGCGAAGATCTACTTATATAACAAGCTTTCTCTGAAATTTTTTTAAAATGCTATTGACTTAGAGTCAACTCTAAGTAGTAGAATAGATAAAGTGTAACAAATCTATTTTCATTAAAAGAAGATAGTACGGAGGAGAGAATGTATTATGAGTACAGTATTACATGTATTGGATGCAATCAATAGCCCCGCAGATGTCAAAAAATTATCTGTTGAGGAAATGAAACAGTTGGCAGAAGAGATGCGCCAAAAAATCTTGCAAAAGGACAGCGATGTAGGTGGGCACGTTGGTCCGAATCTAGGTGTAGTAGAATTAACGATTGCGTTTCATTATGTATTTGATTCACCAAAGGATAAAATCGTTTGGGATGTTTCCCATCAGTCTTATGGTCATAAGCTTTTAACTGGTCGAAAAAATGGTTTTGAAAAAGGACATTACCGTGAAGTGAGCGGATATTCCAACCAACATGAAAGTAAACATGACTATTTTACAGTGGGGCACACATCTACATCTATCAGCTTAGCAACAGGTTTAGCTAAAGCGAGAGATCTGAAGAAAGAATCAGGAAATGTGGTAGCATTTATCGGTGACGGCTCCCTAAGTGGTGGCTTAGCTTTTGAAGGATTGAACAATGGTGGTGTTTTACAATCCAATCTAATCGTATTAGTAAACGATAATGAGATGTCTATTGATGAGAATCATGGCAGTTTATATAAAAACTTAGCTGAGCTTCGTCAAACCAACGGTAAAAGCAGCAATAACCTATTTAAAGCAATGGGATTTGATTATCGTTACGTGGATAATGGAAACGATCTGGAAACGGTGATCCGTTTATTTGAAGAAGTAAAAGATATTGATCATCCGATTGTACTTCACGTCCATACGGAAAAAGGTCGCGGTTATCAGCCGGCAATCGATAATAAAATGAAATATCATTGGCATGTACCATTTGATCTGTCCACCGGGGAGGCAAAGCAAGTAACTTCTGGAGAAACATTTAATATGATCATCATGGATTATTTGGATAAGAAAATGCAAACAAGTACAGCTCCTATTGCCGCAGTCAATGCAGCGATACCAGGCGCCTTTGGACTGAAAACATTCCAAGAAAAACATCCAGATCATTATTTTGACGTGGGGATCGCTGAACAGCACTCTATCACTTTCGCTTCTGCTTTGGCTTCTCAGGGAGTACGTCCAGTCGTCTTCCAATCAAGTACTTTCTTGCAACGGGCATATGATCAATTATCACATGATTTAGCGATCAACGAGAATCCAGTGATTATTTTAGTCGGTGGCGGAACGATCTCAGCTAGTGACCGAACACACCAAGGAACATTTGACATTCCTTACTTATCAAGTATCCCGAACATCAAATATCTTGCTCCAGCAACAAAAGAGGATATGATCTCTATGCTAGATTGGGCGTTCGAACAAACAGCGCAGCCTGTAGCAATCCGAATTCCTACACATGGTGTAGAACATGGTACAGCTATCGCAAATGATTATAGTATTCCAGCCTATCAAACAGTAAATAATGGAGGAAAAGTAGCAATTTTAGCTTTAGGCGGTTTTCTTGAATTAGGAAAAGAAACAGTAAAAGCTTTTAGAAAAAAAGGAATCGAAGCAACGTTGATCAATCCAGGAACGATCACAGAAAATGACGTAGAAACATTAGATAAATTAAAAGAAACACACGAATTAGTCATCACATTAGAAGATGGTAGTTTGTCAGGAGGATTTGGCGAAAATATCAGTCGTTATTATGGTGATTCTTCAATGAACGTATTAAATTTTGGTGCAGAGAAAGAATTCACGGATAGCGTTCCTGTAGGGCAGCTTTATGAACGTTATCATTTAACACCAAAACAAATCGTTGAAGATAGTCTGCGTGTCTTGAATATTCAATAATTCATTATGCTCACCATCCAGATAATTGTTTATACTAGTATCTGGATGGTTTTTTCATTATAAAAAGCAAAGGGGTGGATGTTATGTATCAGCAAGTAGAAGAATATGTCAAAAAGTTCCAAGAAAAATATCCTAGTTATCAATCAGAAAAATTAGGTTTCTTTTCATTTGGGGATACAGAAAAAATGGCAGACGAGTTGAGCGAACTAGTTGTAAAAAAGATAAAGACTGGTACATCAAGTGGTTACGATCTGTATAAACAAGAGAATGAGCCTTTACCAAAAGTTGGTCAATTAGACGTGGTCCTGAATGGAAAAAATGAACCAGTTTGTATCATCAAAAATATAAATGTGACCATCTTGCCTTTTAGTGAAGTCACGAAAGAGCATGCTTGGAAAGAAGGAGAAGGGGATCGGACATTAGCTTATTGGCGGAAAGTCCATGCTGAGTTTTTTAAACATGCTTATAAAGAAGCGTTGAACATAGAATTTACAGAAGAGAAGCTGGTCGTATACGAAGAATTTGAAGTAATTTTCTTTTAGTAAGAAAGGTCTGCTGAAAGAAATAGCTCATTATTGACTCCTGAATAGAAAAGGGTTACATTTTTATATGAAGCTGTATTTTTATATAACATTACTGGAGGAGATATTGTGGATACACTGGAACAAATCAAAGGCGGAGTCGTCGTTTCTTGTCAAGCTTTGGAAAACGAGCCGCTACACAGTTCTTTTATTATGGGGAGAATGGCTTTGGCTGCAAAAGAAGGCGGAGCAGTTGGTATTCGAGCAAATACGACAGAAGATATCAATGAAATCAAGCGAATCGTTGATTTACCGGTAATAGGGATTATCAAAAGAGATTACGATGGGTCAGAAGTGTTTATTACTGCGACAGAAAAAGAAGTGGAAGAACTTTTGGAGACGCAAGCAGAAATCATTGCACTGGATGCAACTTCTCGTAAACGTCCGACAGAAAAAACAACTGCTGAACTTGTCCAAATGATTCACGAACACGGTCGGTTAGCTATGGCAGATATTTCGACTTTTGAGGAAGCGCTTCAAGCGCAAGAAGATGGTTTTGATCTTTTGTCTACGACTTTAGCAGGCTATACAGAATATTCACGAAAGACGCAGACACCTGATTTTGATTTATTGAATCAAATCATAGAACAAGTCGATATCCCAGTAATTATGGAAGGACATACTGACTCTCCTGAACAAGTAGAGAAAGCATATGAATTAGGTGCTTTTTCAGTCGTAGTTGGATCTATTATCACCCGTCCGCAATTGATCACTAAAAGATATGTCGAAGCCGCAAGTAAAGCAAATAACTAAAAAACACGCACGGCACAGATTCTTGACAAAAAAGAAAAATTGATAGATAGTTTAAAGCAGATTCTAAGAAGATGAAAAAAGCATTACTTTTCATTTTGTCTTCAAGATCTGCTTTTTAACGAATTTTATAGAAAGAAGGCGAAACCATGTTTGAACGGAGTCCTTCAGAATTGACAGAACGTGAAAATTACAAGTTGCTGATTGGTTCAGTCATCCCTAGACCAGTAGCAGTAGTAACGACTAAATCAGCAAAAGATATAGTGAATATCGCACCCTTCAGTTACTTCAATATCGTCAGTTCGAATCGACCCATCTTATCCTTGGCGATCCAGAGAAAACAAGATGCAGTAAAAGACACAGCAAAGAATATTCTTGAGACAAGAGAAGCTGTTATCCATATCCTTGATGAGGACAACGTAGAAGAAGTAAATAAAACAGCAGCCAATCTGCCTAATGAGGAAAGCGAACTGTACCTGACTGACTTGACTTTAACTGATTCAGTAATCATTTCAGTACCAGCATTGACAGAAGCAAAAGTTCGTTTTGAAACATCCTTATATGAACATGTCGAGATACGGAATAAAAATAAAGTAACAGCTGATTTATTTTTGCTAGAAGTACAGAAATATCATTTAAATGAAACAGTCTATGATGATAAGACAGGAAGGATCGATCCAAGAAAATTGAATGCTGTAAGCCGTTTGGCAGGAAATGATTATGCAGCAATAGGAGAAATTTTCACGATTGCACGTCCCGAATAAAAAGGAGCACTAGTTATGTTAAAAATAAGCTATAAACCATCGACAGATTCAAAAGAAATGAAAAAAGAATATGAAACAGTGAATGATTTTCTGCAAGGGCAGTACTTAGAAGTTCCGCCATTGCAAGACCATTTTGTCGTTACTACTGTTACTTTAGATGGTAAGGAAATAGAAATGCCAGATCAAACGATTAGCGGATTGTTTAATTACTTTAACAAATAAATATTTATTCCGAAAAGTGAAAAAACATATAAAAAAACACATAAAACTAAAAAATTATCAAAGAATCCTGGTGCAACTGAAAGAATTTGCAACGGGATTCTTTCAACTTATTTGTTATTTTTTTCTAAAAAATATTAAAGATTGTTAAATTTCACTATTTCATTTCAAATTCCATTGCCTAATCATTAGGAAAAGTCTATCATGAACTCGTAAATAGAATATAGTAATAACCTTGTTAGGTGAGGCTCCTATACAAACATAGGCTGTTGCCCAGAAACGTCGAAAGTCGCCAATGGGTAAAACAGAAACTGTCGGATTAAGGCTTTTTCCAATAGCTAAGAATGTTTTCTTTACGTTGTATAGTGCTAAAACTCGGACGATGAGATGATGCTAGGTCAGAATTCTTGTTCGAAAAGGTTTCTGACCTTTTCTTTATATTTTTGTGACTGACTTATTTGATGAGACAAACTCGCTCCTCACCTGACAAGTGGATTGCTGTGTGAGGAGGAGATGCGGTGAAAAAAAGAAAAAAGATCGATTGGTGGATTTTGGGTCCTTATTTGACTTTGTCCATGATCGGTCTTTTAGAAGTATACAGTGCCAGTTCTTATCGTTTATTGCAAGCCGATGAAAATACAAAAAGTCTATTATTGCGTCAACTAATTTTCATATTTTTGAGTTGGAGCGTGATCTTCTTAGCTCGTTCAGTCAAACTACACTATTTACTTCACCCTAAAATAGCAGGATACGGTTTAGCCTTATCGATTTTCTTTTTAGTATTAGTAAGAATAGGGATATTCGGTGTCACTGTCAACGGCGCACAACGTTGGATCTCTCTGTTTGGCATTCAATTCCAGCCTTCTGAACTGGCAAATCTTTTTTTGATTTTTTATTTAAGCTGGTTTTTTCGTGACGGAAATAGTAGCCCAAAAGATCTAAAAAAACCATTCCTGATTACAGTAGGTATAACTTTTCTGATTTTATTTCAGCCAAAGATTGCTGGAGCATTGATGATCCTTTCGATTGCGTGGGTCATATTTTGGGCAGCGGCGGTTCCATTTAAAAAAGGGATCTATCTAATCGTTACTTTTTCTGCATTGCTGATTGGAGCAGCAGGCGGGGTATTATATTTAGGAAATAAAGGTTGGCTTCCACAGATGTTTAATCATGCTTATGAAAGGATCGCGACTTTAAGAGATTCTTTTATCGATAGTCATGGTGCGGGCTATCAAATGACCCATTCGTTTTATGCACTATATAATGGTGGCATATTTGGGCGGGGATTAGGAAATAGTATCACAAAAAAAGGGTATCTTCCAGAGACAGAAACAGATTTTATTTTTTCGATTATTACAGAAGAGCTTGGGCTAATCGGTGCATTGTGTGTGCTTTTCTTATTGTTCTCATTATGCATGAGAATCTTTTGTTTAAGCAGTCGCTGTAAAAATCAGCAAGCTGGATTGTTTCTTTTAGGATTCGGAACTTTGCTATTCGTTCAGACGATAATGAACGTGGGAAGTATCGCGGGGCTGATGCCAATGACTGGTGTGCCATTGCCATTTGTTAGCTACGGAGGAACAAGTTATCTGATCCTTTCTTTAGGAATCGGAATCACGTTGAATATTTCTTCAAAGATACAGGCCGAAGAGTTGCCGCTCTATCGACCTGAAAAACAATAAAGAGAAACTGAGAAACTCTCAGTTTGAATTATCATAAAGTACAATCTTTTATTTTTCAAGCGAGAGGTTCTTTTAGAAAGAGGAATTCGCAATGAAAGTATCTCAAAAAATCATATTATCTATTTTGTTACTGCTTACATTAGTAGTTGGCTATTTTTCGATTGAGTTTATCCATGGATTTTCGTCTGCAAAACAGAGTTCAACTGTGAAAAAGGTAGAGCCGAAAAGTGTCCCTACCACACTAAATGTGGCTTTGATTGGTTCAGATGCTCGTTCGAAAGACGAAAACGGTCGCTCGGATTCACTTCTGGTTGCACAATACAACCAGAAAACACAACAAGCAAAACTGATCTCTATCATGAGAGATTCATATGTCGATATTCCAGGTTACGGAATGAATAAGATAAATGCAGCTTACTCTTATGGGGGAGTTGATTTATTAAATCAAACATTAAAGGAAAATTTCAAATTTGAAGCTCCCTATTATGCAAGTATCACATTTCAAGATTTTATCGATTGCGTTAATGAACTGTTTCCTGGTGGAGTCAAGATCGATGCAGAAAAATCTCTAGATTTAGATGGCGTATATATAAACAAAGGAGAGCAAGTGATGGATGGTAATACTTTACTCCAGTATGCTCGATTTCGGGAAGACAAAGAAGGAGACTTCGGGAGGATCAGAAGGCAGCAGCAAGTGATCAAAGCTATCTCTCAGCAGCTGAAAGACGTAACTTCAATATTCAAGCTACCCAAAGCGGTTGGGAAATTACTTGGTAGTATCCAAACGAACCTTCCAGAAAGTGTGCTTCTGGATTGTGGTATGGATTTCCTCAAAGACAATAATAAAAAGATCGATACATTATCCGTACCAGTAGACGGCAGTTGGGACTTCAACGACAATACGCCTTCCGGAAGTGTTCTGGAATTAGATTTGACCAAAAACCAAGAAGCAATCAAAAAATTTCTGAATAATTAAGTAAAGAAAATAAAAGAAGTTAGAAATAACAATCTATGTTATGTTCTGACTTCTTTTATTATGTTAGAATAAACAGGTATAAATAGTGAAATAAAGGAATGACAAGCAAGAGAAGGAGGAAAAAATGAAAAGAAGTGACAAGCACGGCAAAAATCGAACAGGCGCTTATATTGCCGGCGCAGTGATCTTAATAGCAGCTGCGGGTGGCGGTTATTTTTACTACCAGCACTATCAAGAAACCCAAGCAGTAGAAGCTGGAGAAAAGACAGTTGAGCAATTTGTCCAAGCTTTGAACAAGGGAGATTATAACAAAGCTGCAGAAATGACATCAAAAAAGGCGGCAAATAAAAGTGCATTATCTGAAAAAGAGATCTTAGATAAATACCAGAATATATACGGTGCTGCTGATGTCAAAGGACTTCAGATATCGAATCTAAAAGTAGATAAAAAAGACGATTCTACTTACAGTTTTTCATATAAAGCAAAGATGAATACCTCATTAGGTGAATTGAAAGATCTTTCTTATAAAGGAACATTAGACAGAAATGATGGTCAAACCACGATCAACTGGCAACCCAACTTGGTTTTTCCAGAAATGGAAGGAAATGACAAAGTAAGCCTGACCACACAAGAAGCAGCAAGAGGGAATATTATAGATCGAAATGGTGAACCATTAGCAACAACAGGCAAACTAAAACAATTAGGAGTCGTTCCAAGTAAACTTGGAGATGGAGGCGAAAAAACAGCCAATATCAAAGCGATTGCTTCCTCCTTCGACTTAACAGAAGATGCTATCAATCAGGCGATTTCACAAAGCTGGGTACAACCCGATTACTTTGTCCCATTGAAAATCATTGATGGAGCAACGCCAGAACTTCCAGCTGGAGCTACCATTCAAGAAGTAGACGGCAGATATTATCCTTTGGGTGAAGCAGCTGCTCAGCTGATTGGTTACGTGGGAGATATCACAGCAGAAGATATTGATAAGAATCCAGAATTAAGCAGTAATGGAAAAATCGGTCGCTCAGGTTTGGAGATGGCTTTTGATAAGGATCTTCGTGGGACAACAGGTGGGAAATTAAGCATTACAGATGCAGACGGTGTAGAGAAAAAAGTTCTGATCGAACATGAAGTTCAAAATGGCAAAGATATCAAATTGACAATCGATGCGAAGGCACAAAAAACAGCTTTTGACAGTCTAGGAGGAAAAGCTGGATCAACTGTTGCGACAACGCCAAAAACCGGTGATCTTCTTGCGCTTGCTAGCTCTCCAAGCTATGATCCAAACAAAATGACAAACGGGATCTCACAAGAAGATTACAAAGCTTATGAAGAAAATCCTGAACAGCCATTCATCAGCCGATTTGCGACAGGTTATGCTCCTGGATCTACGTTTAAAATGATTACAGCAGCAATCGGTCTCGACAACGGCACTATCGATCCAAATGAAGTGTTGACGATCAACGGGCTTAAATGGCAAAAAGACAGTTCTTGGGGATCTTATCAAGTAACGCGTGTCAGTGATGTATCACAAGTAGACTTAAAAACTGCTTTGATCTATTCCGATAATATATATATGGCACAAGAAACGTTGAAAATGGGTGAGAAAAAATTTCGTACAGGCTTAGATAAATTCATTTTTGGTGAAGACCTTGATTTGCCAATTAGTATGAATCCAGCACAAATTTCTAATGAAGATAGCTTTAACTCAGATATCTTGCTAGCTGATACTGGATATGGACAGGGCGAACTTCTAATTAATCCTATCCAGCAAGCAGCAATGTATTCTGTTTTTGCCAACAATGGCACACTTGTCTATCCTAAATTGATTGCAGATAAAGAGACAAAAGATAAGAAGAATGTCATCGGCGAAACAGCAGTACAAACGATCGTGCCAGATCTGAGAGAAGTTGTGCAAGATGTAAATGGTACAGCACATTCTCTTTCTGCTTTAGGGATTCCGTTGGCAGCGAAAACTGGTACAGCGGAAATCAAAGAAAAACAGGATGAAAAGGGGAAAGAGAACAGTTTCTTGTTTGCTTTCAATCCTGATAACCAAGGTTATATGATGGTCAGCATGTTGGAAAATAAAGAAGATGATGATTCAGCAACCAAACGAGCATCGGAACTATTGCAATACCTCAACCAAAATTATCAATAAAAAATTGCTTTTTAAGTACAGTAAAAGGACTGTGGCGTTATCGTCACAGTCCTTTTTTCAAATAAACGGTTTTCACGATGTCTCTTTCACAACTTCTTTTTGATTTACTCACACTTCATAAACTTTTTTTGTAAAATATTTGAGAACAAGTGGAGAAATAAGTGTACTTAATAAAATCACGATAACTAAAGGTGAATAGTACTGTGGTTCGATCAATTGACTTTGCTGTCCAATTTGTAAAATGATCAAAGCCATTTCTCCACGCGAAATCATACCAGCACCGACCATCAATGAACTATGTTGAGAAAAACCGGCAATCTGAGCACCAAAATAACCTCCAAGCAATTTGGTCAAAATCGCTACAAGCGTCAATATAGAAATAAAGAGTAGTTGTTCACTAAAGTCAGAAAAATCAACTTCTAATCCTACACTGACAAAAAATACTGGTATAAATACTGCATATCCTAAAGCCTCTACATTGTGGTATACTTCTTCTTTAACCTTTGTCTGACTGACAGCTATCCCAGCAAAAAAAGCACCAATGACAGAGCTAAGCCCAACAAGATCCGCTACGTAAGACATTCCTAAACAAATAACTAGCGATACGATGATAATAGAAGAATTTGCGTACACTTTTTCTGCAAATGAAAGTAGGAAAGGCGCAATCCATTTGACTAATAAGAAAATAAAAACAAAATAAATTAGCTGTTCAATCAAAACAAGCGGTAAAGAAGCATTGCTAGAAGCTTCCCCCGTTAGAAAAGATAGGCTGAAACTTAGAACTAAAACGACTAAAATGTCATCTACCACAGAAGCACCCAAAATTGTTGATCCTTCTTTTGTATTCACTACGTTTAGTTCTTTTAATACTTCTACTGAAATACTGACAGAAGTTGCCGCAAGAATAATCCCAAAGAAAATCGCTTCATTTCCCGAAACTTGGAATGCTTTGCCTGTCAACCAGCCAAAAACAACCGGGAAGATGATCCCAAGCAAAGCAACGAACATACCAGGTCGGAAATATTTTTTCAAAAGAGATAAATCACTTTCCAGACCAGCTAAAAACATTAATAAGATCACACCAATCTCCGAAAAGTCATGGACTAGAATATCAGGTTTGACCCAATTCAATCCAGCTTGGCCTAGCAAAACACCAACAAGTAATTGTCCAATCACTGCTGGGATACCTAATCTCCGCGAGATATGTGAGCCAATCGTTGTTGAAATCAATATCAGGCATAAAATACCAATAAATTCCATTCTCATCATTCCTTTGTATAAAATATAGCCCGAACTTAGCATAACATACATTATTGAAAAAATAGGAAAATATACTCACAAAAAAACCAACAATCCAAAAGATTTTTTTGGATTGTTGGTTTTTATACGGTCTATTTTAATAACTAAAAATGATTAACGTATAGTCATTTTTCTTATTCTGATGAAATTGATAATCTCCTGGATGCCCATGAAAATCAAAATAAAGCCGAATATTTGGAATAGAAGCATCAAACTTTTGAATGGATTGAACAATAAGACGAATCCGCCAATCAACAACAGAATACTACTATAAACACTCCAACTTTTAGCTTTTGTATTCATGCTGAAGAACAACTGGAACAAGCTGTTGATGATAACAGCTAATCCAAGAAGAATCGGCAGGATAGAAACGATTGCAGGTGCAAAAGCATAGACGATCAGAGCTAAGATCAGGAAAAAAAGACCACTGAACAGACCGATACTCCAAGAACCTGTTTTCCTTTTAAAACGGTAAGCCTCAAAAAGATTCAACAACCCAAGCAAAACAAGATAGGCGGTGATCAGATAACCGATAAAATGAAAAACAGCAGAAGGGTTTAGCACAATCGCAATCCCAGAAATAATATAAACAGCAGCTCTTAATAAGGCGTATTTTTGAATATTTTGTTTAATCGTCTCAAACATATAAGAAAACCTCCTTTGACTTATTTTAACGTGAACTAGTCATTTTACCAAATTAAATGTTACAAAATGAGCGAAGGAGAAGAATATCTCTGGAAAAATCAACTTCTGAGGATCTTTTCCATTTTTTTGCCTTTTGCTAGCTCATCGATCATTTTATCTAAATAACGAATTTCTTTCATCAAGTTATCCTCGATGTCTTCTACTCGTACACCACAAACAACACCTGTAATCAAGGAACGTGAAGGATTGGGGACAGGGGCTTCCGCAAAAAATTGTTCGAAAGTCACTTGTTTTTGTAGTTGATATTCTAGTTCTGTTTGGGAATAACCCGTCAGCCAACAAATGATTTCATCTACTTCCTCTTTTATACGATCTTTTCTCTCCGCTTTTGCTACATACATAGGATAAACGCTTGCAAAACTTGTCGTAAAAATACGATTTTGCGCCATAATCAGTCACCTTTCTTTTTTTCAAATTATTTACTACTTATAGTATATAAGAAAAAGAGAAGAAAAAGCGATTATTCAAAAAAACAAAAAGGATTGTGACAAAATTCTTGTCACCATCCTTTTTTCCGCTCTCTGACTTTTTACAATCTTCATAGCTCAAGTGCGCATCAGATAATCGAATGCTCCTAAAGCTGCAGTAGCTCCTGAACCCATTGAAACAATGATTTGTTTGTATGGACTATCTGTACAATCACCAGCTGCGAAAACGCCGGGGATATTCGTTGCGCCATTTTTCTCGGTCACTATTTCATTTCTTGGATTCATTTCGATCGTTCCATCTAGCCAATCCGTATTAGGGAGTAAGCCGACTAGAATGAATACTCCTGAAACAGCTAGTGTATGCATCTCCATCGTACGGCGATCGATATAGGAGAGAGATTCTACCTGATTCGTACCGCTGATTTCTTTCGTCGCTGCATGTTTGATAACAGTGACATTCGCAAGAGAGACTAGTTTATCCTGTAAGATTTGATCTGCTTTTAATTCTGGTAAGAATTCTAGAACATATACATGTTTTGCTAACCCAGCCAAATCGATTGCTGCTTCAACACCAGAATTACCACCACCGATAACAGCAATCTCTTTTCCTTTAAATAAAGGGCCGTCACAGTGTGGGCAATAAGCAATTCCTTTATTTTTAAACTCTTTTTCGCCTGGTACATTGATAGAACGCCAGTGCGCACCTGTCGCGATGATGGCGGTTTTTGCTTTAAGTGATATACCGTTAGCTAAGCCAATATTAATAAAATGTTGCTCTTTATTTAAGGAAACGGCCTGTTGATTCATCATAATGTCGATAGGGTAACTACGCACATGACTTTCTACTTGCTGCATCAATTTTGGACCTTCTGTGTAAGAGGTACCAATCATATTTTCAATCCCTAGTGTTTCAACGACTTGTCCGCCGAAAGAATCAGCGACAAGTCCTGTACGGATTCCTTTACGTGCTGCATAGATAGCTGCACTACTAGCTGCTGGTCCACCGCCAATCACTAATACATCATAAGGTTCTTTTTCAAACAACTCTTCTTCAATCAAAGGGCCAGTGATTTTTTCAACAATTTGTTCGATCGTCATGCGTCCGCTACTAAATTCTTCTCCATTTAAAAACACAGTTGGCACTGCCATGATTTTTTTATCATCGATTTCTTTTTGGAACATCCCACCTTCAATCATCGTATGAGTAATATTTGGATTTAATACAGCTAATATATTCAATGCCTGTACAACGTCGGGGCAATTATGACAAGTCAAGCTAACATAACTGTCAAAATGCAATGTTTGTGTTATTTTTTTGATTTTAAGACTCAAAGATTCACTGATTTTCGGTGCCCGTCCACTAATTTGTAACATAGCCAGTAAAAAAGAGGAAAATTCATGACCGAGGGGGATACCAGCAAAAACGATTCCACTTTCTTTGCCAACTGGATTGATAGAAAAACTAGGTGTGCGCATCGAATCTCTTTTTTCCCAAGAGATTTTAGGAGACATTTCTGCTATTTCCTTCGTAAATTCAGCTAGTTTTTGACTATTTTCACTATTATCCAAACTAACAGAAAAAACAATAGGAGATTCAATCAGTGCTAAATATTGTTCGAGATTTTGTTTAGTTTCTTTGTCTAACATATCCACCACCTAAATCTTTCCAACAAGATCAAAACTTGGTTTCAATGTTTCGCCACTTTCTTTCCATTTTGCCGGACAAACTTCACCTGGGTGGGTACGTACATATTGAGCAGCGCGAATCTTATCAATCAGTGCACTAGCGTCACGACCGATTCCATCTGCATTGATTTCCATAGCTTGAACGATTCCGTCTGGATCAATAATAAATGTTCCTCGCTGAGCTAATCCTTGCTCTTCATCCAAAACATCAAAAATACGAGAAATCTGATGAGACGGATCACCGATCATCACGTATTCGATTTTACCGATAGCATCTGATGTATCATGCCATGCTTTGTGAGTAAAGTGGGTATCGGTAGAGCAAGAAAAGACTTCAACACCTAAAGATTTCAATGTACTGTATTGTTCTTGTAAGTCTTCTAATTCAGTAGGACAAACAAAAGTAAAATCAGCTGGATAGAAGCAAAGAATACTCCAGTTCCCCATAAGATCTTTTTCACTGACTTCTAAAAATTCTCCTTGATGATAAGCATGTGCATTAAATTCTTCGATTTTTTTCCCAATCAATGACATAGTAAAACCTCCAATAATAATTATTTATTTATAATTATTGTAATTTAGTTGGAGTTGCAAAGTCAATGGATATTTTGTTATTTAATAAAGATTACTCAAAAACGAAGGTTAATTATAAAAATAGAAGAGGTCGCAAGAAAATGCTACTGCTGGAAATACTCGGGATAACGTTGAGTAACAGTTTCCTGTTCTTTCAGCATCATGTGTAAGTGCAATCCCGTTTGAAATCGAGCTTCTTCTGGTTTTTTATCAACTAAAGCCTTGAGTAAATCATAATGTTGTTCCATGATCGTTTCCCATGGAAGCCCCTGAATGGTCACTCGTAACCAGCGGAAACGTTCTAAATGGGTATTATGGTCATCTAACCAGTTCCAAACTTCTTTTCTTCCTGCAATTTCGAAACAAGCTTCATGAAATAAATTATCTGCACGGAAAAAAGCGCGTTCGTCATTTATTTTGACTGCTTTTTCTTGTTCTTCTAAAATCGTTTCTAGCACTATTCGTGTTTGTGTGTCCAATTTGGAACAACATTCAATCATGATTTGCTCTTCCAACTGTTCTCGGACAAAGCGAGCATTTTCTGCAGAAACAAGATTAATTTTTGAAACATACGTACCACTTTGAGGTATCGTATACACGAGTTCTTGCTGACGTAGTTGAATCAATGCTTCGCGAATGGGAGTCCGGCCGATAGCAAGATGTTCCTCCAGTGCCTTTTCAGATATTTTCCTTCCAGGTTCTAAGTCAGCATAGATAATTTGTTTACGAATCGCTTGATAAGCTTGAGATTGCAAGCTGCTTTTCATCTTTATTCCTCCAAAATCATTTCTATGAACGTAGTATAACAGAAGAGGTCTGAAAAACAATCTGGTATGTCACATTAACTAGTAAATTTGTATAAATAGTAAAATTTTGGTTGACATAGCGATTTTTATTGCATAAAATTCACTTGAATACAAAAACTAATATGTTAGTTTAGGAGGGGAAAAATGATTGATTTAAACAACTGGAGGAACTTTATCCCTGAATTATCTCAAAAAGAAGTAGAAATACCTCATTTTGACCGTGCATCATTAAGAGAAAATGGACAAAAAAATCCTGTCTGGATCCATTTCGGTGGCGGAAATCTTTATCGAGGATTTCATGCAGAAATCGCTCAACGTTTAGCGGATCTAGGCGAATTGTCCACTGGTGTCATTGTTTGTGAAACATTCGATGAAGAAATAATTGAAAGGGCTTACCAAGATTTTGATGATTTGATTCTTGAAGTGGTCATGCCAAGCAGTGGAGAGTTCGTCAAACGTATATTAGCTGCGACAGCTGACAGTCTGTATTGTCATCCAGATTGTTCTGAACACTTTGATAAGATGATTCGACACTTTGAAAATCCTAGTTTACAATTAGTTACTTTTGCTATTACTGAAAAAGGTTATCGATTGAAAGATACAAATAATAAATATATAGGACCGATTGCAGTCGATATAAAAAATGGTCCAAAGAAGCCATCACATACAATGAGTATTCTTGCTGCGCTACTTTATAAACGTTTTTTATCTGGAGCTTGGCCGATTGCACTTGTCTCTACAGATAATTTTTCACAAAACGGTAGTCAATTACGTACTTCTTTGCTAACGATCGCAAAAGAATGGCAAAAGGAAGGTTATGTACAAAATACATTTATCCAATACTTATCGAATGAAGAAATTGTTGCGTTTCCATGGACGATGATTGATCGTATCACCCCGAATCCTTCCTTGTCAGTTAGCAAAATGTTGGCAAAAGAGGGCTTTTCAAATATGTCGATTTTCCAAACCGCAAAAGGAAATAATATTGCTCCATTTGTCAATACAGAGGACATCCATTATTTAATCATGGAAGATCATTTTCCCAATGGACGTCCGAAATTCGAAAAAGCTGGGGTATTCTTGACTGATCGTGCAACGGTAGATAAAGCAGATACGATGAAGGTGACGACTTGCCTTAATCCTTTGCATACGTCTTTAGCTATTATGGGTTGTTTACTGGGGTATAGGAGCATAGCTGAGGAGATGAAAGATCCAGATTTATCGCTGCTAGTTTCTGAAATCGGGTACAATGAAGGCCTCCCAGTTGTGGAGTCTCCAGGTATCATTGATCCAAAGATCTTTCTGGAAGAAGTAATTACTGTGCGCTTTTCTAATCCAAATATTCCTGATATGCCTCAGCGAATCGCCACGGATACCTCTCAAAAGGTGGCGATTCGTTATGGTGAGACGATTAAAAAATATATGGAAATAGAAGTTAAAGACCCGCAGACACTTGTATTCATACCATTGACTCTCGCTGCTTGGCTTCGATACCTTATTGGCATTGATGATCAAGGAAAACCATTCATCCCGAGTCCAGACCCACTATTGACAGACTTTCAGCATAAGCTTTCCGATATTCAACTGGGTACGCAAGATACATCACATATTCATGAGAAAATGGCTCCTATTTTGTCAAATAAAGAAATTTTTGGTGTAGATCTTTACCAAGCAGAGCTTGGCAGAAAAATAGAAGAAATGTTCATCAAGATGGTAGCAGGACCGAATGCCGTACGAAAAACATCACAGGATTACTTACAAGAACATGGAGGAAATTTATCATGGAAATGACTTTTAGATGGTACGGATCACAGGAAGAAAAGATTACCTTAGATGAAATCAGACAGATTCCTGCGGTCAAAGGGATTGTAGGCACATTGATGGATATACCAGTAGGAGAGGTATGGCCTAGGGAGAGGATCAAAGAACTAAAAGAAGAAATTGAGTCTCGTGGGTTAACACTAAAAGTAATTGAAAGCGTCAATGTGCATGATGCCATTAAAATTGGATTACCTTCCCGTGAGCAGTATATCGAAAACTATAAGCAGACAATCCGAAACTTGGCAGAATATGGAATAGAAGTCATCTGCTATAATTTTATGCCTGTATTTGACTGGGTGAAATCTGACCTTGACTACCGCTTAGAAGACGGCTCATCCACGTTAGCTTTTATATCTGATGATATTCCAGATGATCCAAGAGAAATCGTCGCGCGCATCGAACATTCCAGCAATGAATTTGAATTGCCGGGATGGGAACCTGAGCGCTTAGCTCATATCAAATCCTTGCTTGAAGCCTATGCATCAGTAGACGAAGAAAAACTTCGAGAAAATTTTGCCTATTTTCTCCAATCAATCATCCCAACATGTGAAGAGGTAGGGGTCAAAATGGCTGTACATCCAGATGATCCGCCATACTCGATTTTTGGATTACCTCGAATCGTAAAGAATCGAGAAGATTTAGATTGGTTGTGCCGCATAGTAGACAGCCCTTATAACGGAATCACTCTTTGTACAGGGAGTATTGCAGAAGATCCAGAAAATGATGTATATGGGATTTTAGCAGAATTTTGTCAAAGAGATCGAATCCCATTTGCACATGTTCGAAATATTAAATTTTTAGCTAATCGAGATTTCTATGAGGCACCGCATAAATCCGAATACGGTTCATTAGACATGTACCGCATACTAAAAACAATGTATGACAACGGATTTAACGGATACATCCGTCCTGATCATGGAAGAATGATCTGGAATGAGACAGGAAGACCAGGATACGGCTTATATGATCGAGCATTAGGTGCTGTTTATCTAAATGGATTATGGGAAGCAATCGAAAAAGGAAACAAAAGTAAAGATAATTAGTGAAAAAAACTGTAATTTTATTATGTAAATAAGAAGGATGTTCAAATTCTTGATACATAAATCCGGAGGTTGTTAATAAGCATTCGGATTTATGTATCTTATTTGGTCTAGGAAGTAACTTGATTTTCTTTTTTCGATTGATCCATGAGTGCTTCTTCTTTTAATTCAAAGATATATTCTGAGATCCTCATAATCACTTTTTTCCAGTCTTCTGGTGTGATGATTCCTTTTAAAATATAGATTTTTTTGATATGAGAAGGCAATTGTTTCAAAGGGCAGTCGCTGATAACGATGTTGCAGTTCTCCATAAAATCATTTTGTATTTTGATCGATTCATTTGAAAAAATTTGTTCTATCTTAACGATCAGATCTTTACTGATATAAAAATCACGCGTATAGTTCACACCAATCACAATTCGCGGCTGTTTTTTGTAGCGATCATACAAATGTACTAGGTCTTCAACCATCCATTGCACATTTTCCTTTTCTAAAATAACTGGTAACAAGTGTTGATTTTGTTCTCTGAAATCCATATAAAATTGTTCAATGGCGGTTTGGACTTCTTTCAACACGCTATGTTCTTGATAAAGCATGAAAGTAGGAAGGGGCGTATTTGGTTGATTGAAGTTAAGAAATCCATTATAAAGTTTATTTCGTGCGAATGCCAATGAGTAAAGAATCTTTTCTTTTTCAGGTATAAACAAATCAAATACAGTACAAAAGGACTCCACCATTTCTCTTGAATAAAGAACATGAGGAACGTTTGCTTTTTTTAAAAGTTTGTATTGCTCCAAGCTTGTTTCTTCCGATTCGATTTTCGTGATAGAAAGTCGAGCTAAAATATTCACTAAGATGCGTTGTTCGCGACAAATTGGCAGATTAGGTCGCAAAATATCTACAGAGGGATCAATAAAAAAGTCAATATATTCATACTCTGTGAATTCTTTTTGTACGTCTTTCACAGAAGTTGCAGGAAAATTCTCTTTACATATTTTTAATAGAAAATATAATTTATCTATCATACCGCTATTTAGTCGGTCAAGTACTTCTTTTTTAAAAAAAGTATTCATCATAAAAGCCACTACTTGCGGATCTTCATCATAAAATTCTGTAGCAGTACTTGAAAAGATGTTCCAATAAATATCTAATGCTGCATATTGAATTTGTACCTCTTTTCCAGAAAAAGACTTTCTGCCATTATTAGAAAAGGAGATAGACAAACCGTACAATGCTAAAAATGCATTAATCTTTTTCATTTTCGTATACAAATAAGAGGCACTATAGTTTGTTTGCTGACTTAAACTGATAATCGAATTTGTCTGACAGCTGAACAAAGAAGTCAAGATCTGATAACTGACTGATTCGTTGCAGTATCTTCCAAATAGACGATAATAGCAGTAAGCCGGATCAATTCCTTCAAAATTCAACTTTAAAAAAGGTTTTTGCTTATCAATATGCAGTTCTGTTAGATTGAGACGCTCAAAGTCTTGTTCTAATTCTTTGATGTATAGTAAAAAATTTGATTCAGACATATGGAAATGATCTGCTAAATATTGTGTAGTAATAAAGAAACGATGTTCAGATAGGAAAAGAAAAATATCTAATTTTGTATTGCTTTTTTTCTTCAAGAGAAACGTTTTAATCGCTTCTTGAGTTTGCATGAAAGAGGCTCCTTTTTACTTAAATTGTTAAAACTTGAAAATATTACTGTTTTTTTCATAAATTTAGACAAAAAAACAGTAAACATATAGGTAGAATCTCTACTATCTTATTTCTTGCATACAAAAAAATCAAGGAGTGAGAGAGTTATGAGATATTCAACCATCTTAATATCAACATTTGCAGCCTTAAGCTTATCGCTTACTATAAATCAGACAGTCCACACAGAGGAGATAGAAACAGCCAAATGGACAGAAACCAAGTGGGCCAACGTCAATCGAATTACCTTTCAGGATGAATTTTCATCCTTCAATTCAGGAGTCGCAAAATTAAGAAAAGGACAAACAGCGACCATCAAAGCAAAAATTGACTATTCAGGAGACTTAGCACCTATACTACAATCAGCTGTTACATTTGAGAATGTTGATCCCGCTTTGTCGATTGGCTATGACGAGAACACTTTGACTATCCAACACAAGCAAGCGATATTTACCTTCACCGTTACATTAAATCAGGACTTGTTAAAACCAGCGCTTTTTACTGTCAAGGTATCAGATGGACTACCGAACGATCATCATCATTTAACGCCGTATAGTCAGCGGCAGACAATTGAGCAAGATTCAGCTATCGACTCAGGAGGAGATCTTGTTGAAGAACCAACAGATAAACCAGAAAATGAAAATAAGCCAGAAGTACCGCCTACAGAAAATCCAGACGGAGAACAGAAACCGGAAATAGAACCTGGAGAAGAACCCGATACAGAAACTCAACCAGAGCCAGACAATGAATCAAAACCTGAAATAACCCCTGGAGAAAAACCAGATGTAGACCCAGAAGAAAAACCAGATGTGACTCCAGAACCAGATACGGATTCTGGAAACCAAACAGTACCGGAAACAAATCCAGACACAGATAATGAAACTGAAAATCCAGAAAAACCAGAGGTAGCCCCAGAAGAAAAACCAGATGTAACTCCAGAACCAGATACGGATTCTGGAAACCAAACAGTACCGGAAACAAATCCAGACACAGATAATGAAACTGAAAATCCAGAAAAACCAGAGGTAGATCCAGAAGAAAAACCAGATGTGACTCCAGAACCAGATACGGACGCAAGAGACCAAGGAATACCAGAAAAAATAAACAAAAAAACAATTCAAGAGGATGGAAAAAAAGAGAGTAAAAAATCAAATCTAGCAATTCTAAAAATAAATGAAGAGCAGCTGAATAAAAAATCACGAATATTTGATAGCGCCCAATCAGCTGAAACCTTAAAAAGTAGCAAGGATACAACCTTTGCTAGTCCTGAAACGAAAAATAAACAGCTACCAAAATCCGGAGAGTCACAAAACAAAGTTATACTGTGGAGCGGAATCATTCTATTAAGTATAGCAACAATGCTTTCTGCAAAAAGATTTAAACAAAACAGATCTCTCTAACATTTGAATAATGTCTGTGAACGCATTTTTCAAATAAAAAGAAATATCCAGAAAACGACCCCAAAATACCAGATTGAAATCTGATATTTGGGGTCGTTCATACTTTATCTTTCTTCATATTTATTTTAAGGGATATCTGTTTCTTTTGGAAGATGGTTCGGGATCTTTTTCACTTTCAATACATCTAAAAAGAAGGTAAAGATCGGAATGCCAACAATCAAGCCCCAAACGCCAAAGAACCGTTCGCTAACAAGTAAGACCACAAATGTATAAAAAATCGGCAGTTCTGTTTTGCTGGACATCAACTTCGGATTCAGCACATAAGACTCAATTAGATGGACAATCAAAATCGTAATCAGGATATAAACAACATCTCGGATGCCTCCTTGGGAATAAGCTATGAAAGATAGAGGAATACAAGAAATGATAACACCTGCTACTGGGATCAGACTTAAAATGAAAATCATGATCGCTAAACTCAGCAGCTGATGAAAGCCAAATACAGCCAAGGCGATTGTAGTGAGCAACGTGTTTAAAAGAGCGATAACAAATTGAGCTTCTAATACCAAACCAAATGTATTGACAAACTTATCGGCAAAATAGTAAATATCTTGAAAGAACCAAGAAAATTCACTTTTTAAAAACAATCTTGAGAATACAATTGTTTTTTTCTTTTCAATCATAAAAAAGAAACTTAAGATGAATGACATAGCAAACGCCACTGCCATTTTTCCTATATCCTGTAAATAGCCAAGCGCAATCGAAGCGCCATTTTGAAGCTGTTCAAAAAAATCGTTTCGCTCAATATAAGTATGGATATATTGTAAAACAGGATCTGCATCTTTTGGCTGATGCTCGTAAAAATCAATAACGGACTGGATCATATCAAATGTTTGATGAATAAGCATCGGGATATACTTTGTGAATGCCAGATAGATAAGGTAAACGATCAGTGTATAAATCATGATAGCTAAAACACCTGTAGGGATTCGGACAAATCGCTGAATGATTTGAACAAGATGAATCATCAAATAAGTAAAGATAAATGTGAGCAAAATGGTTGTAATCATACTTCTAACTAAGAAAAGAACAAAAACGACAAATAATAAAACAGTGAGACGGCGTATTTTTTCATTCGCCAAAAAACGCTGATAAACGGTCAAATCGACAACCTCCAAATAACAAAAAATAAACACGTTATTCATTATATGATGGAATATGAAAATAAGAAAGAGAAAGAGCAAAAAGAAAAACCGCTAAATGACGTTATCTTATGAGTTGGTTTTCCTCATAAAATCGTTCATCTAGCAGTTTCAGCCCTTTTTCTGGTCTTGATGAAAATTATCTAGCATTTTTCGGGTCAGATGTTGCAGTGTATCCAATTCTTCCTGTTCAAGTGGAAGATAAGACTTGATCTTTTGTGGAATACCTTCTGCTTGTTTTTGCAACGCAGCACCTTGAGGAGTCAGCGTAACATTTACGATTCTTTCATCACCCGTTTCACGCTGACGATTAATATAATTTTTTTCTGCTAACTTTTTTAGTAAGGGAGTCAGCGTACCAGAATCCAGACACAAATCATTTCCTAGCTCTTTCACTGAAGTCTTTTTCTTTTCCCATAAAACTAACATCACAAGATACTGGGTATAGGTAAGATTCAGCGGCTTGAGGAGGGAAGTGTAGTGTCTAATGATTTCCTTAGAGGCGGCATATAAAGGAAAACATACTTGATTAACTAAATATAGATCTTCCATTTTTCCACCTCCGCTGTTTTACTATAGTGTATCATAGCGGATTTACACAAAAAAGTCTATTCACTAACTGCTTTCAGAGTAACTTCTATATTTCCAGCTGTAGCTTTTGAATACGGACACACTTTATGCGCTGCCTCTAATAATTCTTGCGTTTCTTCCAGAGAAAGACCTTCGATAGATCCTTCAATCTCTACACCTAAGACAAAGCTCGTTTCACTTTCTGAATAAAGGGAAACTTGTGCACTGACAGTAGAAGCCCCAGAGATATTTTTTTGCTGTTTGATCAATTCTAATGCACTGTTAAAACATGCACTGAAACCAGCTGCAAACAATTGTTCAGGGTTGGTTGCATTTTCGACGCGTTTACCAGGAGCTGCAATATTCAATTCGAATGTACGATCGGGATTATGAACTTCTCCAGAGCGTCCGCCTGTGTTGATCATTTTCGTAGAATACATTTTTTTCATAAAATTACCACCTTTAATTATATTTTATACAATTGAATTTTACACAATATAATTGTGGAAAGCAAAGAAATGGATTGGCATAAGATAAATAAGAGAAAGCACATGAAACAGACGCGCTTTCTCGAATAGCAAACATATACAAAAAAATATCAGAGACAAAAACTAATCTCATCATAAACATTACATATATTTCTCAAAAAGTTGTTTTCTTTCTTCAAAACTTACTTCACGATGGACCTGATGAAGCATCCATAAATAACCAAAAGGATCTCTGAACATTGAGTTAGTCACACCAAAGTCCATCATTTCTGTCATTTCTTGAATCTCTACACAGCCATTTCGTAATGCTTTATTATGTGTGTCCTCGATATCAGAGACGATGATATTGAACCAGATCGTATTTGGATGTTCAGCAGTAGGAGCAGTCAAACCAAGAGACGTGTTTTCATCCAGCATATGGAATCTCGTGCCATACAAGGTAAAAATGACTTCATTATTGCCTCTAGGGTAATCTGTTGCCTCAATCAGTTGTATTTCATCAAAGATTGTTTGATACAGTTCTAGTGCTTTCAAACTATCATTTAATACAAAATCTATTTCCGTTCCTTTATGCATAAAGATCTCCTCTCCTTTTCAGTCGAACAGTTACTAGATTCTTTTATTATACCAGTTAAAGAAAACGCATTCAAAAAAATAGCGGATTTACTTACCAACTCATTCGATTGGATGATAAGTAAATCCGCGTCCCATTACTTCTGCTACGCTGCTGACAATGACAAAGGCACTTGGATCGATTTCTTCTATCAATGGTTTCATTCGGGAAAATTCATGATCAGTCACAACGATCAATAAAACCTCTTTTGACTTTCGATTATACCCGCCTTTTGCCTCTAGCAGGGTAAGGCCACGTCCAATCTCAGCACTTAAGCGAAGGCGGATGTCTTCCAAATAATGTTCACTCATGACCATAACAGATTTCTTTCGATTGATACCTGTTTCGATATAAGTCATGACAATTGAAGTGATTGCAATAGATAAAATAGCATAAAGAAACTCTTCTATTCCAAAAACAAACAGATTAAGAGAAACAACGAATGCGTCTGTAAAAAATAAGCCAATCGAAGTATTCAAGTGGAAATATTTTTTAAAAATGAGGGGAGGGATCGTCGTACCGCCGCTAGAAGAGTTGTTTTTATATAAAATCGCAACTCCTAAAGCAAAAATCGCACTTCCAAAAATGACAGACAACAACCGATCTGAAGTAATCATTGTTTCTGGAACTATTGCAATGATTAAAGGAAAAAACAAGCTTCCGAAAAGTACTTTAAAAAAGGGTTTTTTACCTAAAAATAGAAGAGCTAGTACCAACATAACGATATTCAACACTAAAATAACTATAGCTCGGTCAAATCCTAAAGCAGCTTCCAGTAATATTCCTAGACCGCTGACACCTCCAGCAGCAATATGATGAGGCCCTAAAAACATATTGATAGCGACTCCTAATATGAAGAGGGCAAAAATAATCTTAATGTATGTCCATATAAATTGTCTCGTTTCTTTCATTTATCCACTTCCTTAATTCATTAATAATACTCTTATCTTATTATAACTTACTTTTCACCTTAAGTTAACTTTAATTAATAAAAAAATTAGGCTAGCCTAAATTATTATGTTTCATTCTTCTAGAATATACTTCTACGTTAAAAACTGTTAAAAAACTTTTACTTTAGAAAATTGGAGAAATTGATCGCTTAAGATAAATTCAGGACACTAAATAGTACAGGAAGTAGATTAAAACTTTTAAAAGTTTTAAGTCTATCTATTTGGCAAGTTTAAAAAATAAAAATTCGGTATCAAAAAACTGTTACCGATAACATTTTTGAAAGCGTTGTCTTTTGTTTCTCTATCACTTATAGTGATGACGTCATATTAAAACACAAGGAGGAAATCAATGGATACAGCTGCAATTTATCATCGACCGGAAAGTGAATATGCATTTCTATATACGAATACAAGATTTCGTATTCGGCTTCGTACTAGGAAAAATGATATCAAAAAAGTATATGTGCTTTGTGGAGATCCATATACCATAACAACTGAAAAATGGTATCAAAAACAACGACCAATGAAAAAATGTCTAAGTACCAATGTTCATGATTATTGGGAAATTGAAGTGACGAGCGAAACAAGGCGCTTACAGTATGCGTTCCATGTTGTTGGGGAAGATAACACGGACTGTTTTTACGGTGATCAAGGAATTTTTCCTTATCGAGAAAATGTGATTACTGAACCAAATTTTTATTTTCGAATACCTTATTTTCATCAAATCGATCGATTCACTATTCCAGAATGGGTAAAAGAAACAGTATGGTATCAAATTTTTCCCGAAAGATTTGCAAACGGGGACAAAGCAAATGACCCCGAACACACTTTACCTTGGGGAAGTAAAGATCCAGACCGAGAAGACTTCTTCGGGGGAGATTTGCAAGGTGTGAGGGATCATTTGGATTACTTGACGGACCTTGGCGTCAATGGCATCTATTTTTGTCCCATATTTAAAGCCACATCCAATCATAAATACGATACGATTGATTATTATGAGGTGGATCCCGCTTTTGGCGATAAAAAACTTTTAAAAAACTTGATTGATGAAGCACATAAAAGAGGGATACGTATCATGTTCGATGCTGTATTCAATCATATGGGTGTCCATTCACCACAGTGGCAAGACGTTCTCAAAAACGGAGAAAAATCGATCTATAAAGACTGGTTCCACATCCGTTTTTTCCCAGTAGATTCTTATCAGATGACTGACTTACCAGAAACTGCTGAAAATATCCCATATGATACTTTTGCTTTTACTCCATTCATGCCGAAACTAAATACAGCAAATCCAGAAGTGCAAAAATATTTGCTGGATATCGCAACTTATTGGATAAAAGAATTCGATATTGATGGATGGCGTCTTGATGTTGCTAATGAAGTCGATCATCATTTTTGGAAAAAATTCAGAGAAGCAGTTACAGAAATCAAACCAGACATCTATATCCTTGGAGAGATTTGGCATTCCTCTCAAGCTTGGCTGCAAGGGGATGAATTCCATGCAGTGATGAATTATGCATTCACAGATTCGATTAAAGATTATTTTGCAAAAAAGAAAATCACAGCTTCACAAATGGTCAGTGGAATGAATCATCAGCAAATGCTTTACAGAGATCAGGTGAACGAAGGAACATTCAACTTATTAGATTCTCATGATACTGCCAGGATCTTGACCCTTTGCCAAGGTAACAAAGAATTGATGAAGTCTGTGATGGCCTTTATGTTTCTTCAAAAAGGGTCTCCTTGTATCTATTACGGGACAGAAATAGGGATGACTGGTGAAGATGACCCGGATTGCCGCAAATGTATGATATGGGAGAAGGAGGAACAAGATCTAGAGCTATTCGGTTTTATAAAAGAACTTGTTTCTCTAAGGAAACAGTTGTCTAAGATTATTTCTGAAGGTTCTACTCAGTGGCTAATAGTATATGATCGTGAAGATAAGCTCTATTTCACACGGGAACTAGAGGGACAGATCATCTATGTTTACTTTAATCAGTCAAAAGAACCTTGGGTAGTAGAACAGGAAAATGAGGTGATTCTTAGTCAAAATTGTCAGTTGTTAGAAGACGGGAAAGCAGAGATACGACAATACGGATTTTTGATCATGTGTTGAAAACTGTTACCGGTAACAACAAGAAAGCGTTTGCAAATGAAGATTTGTGCCCATTATAATAAGGGTGTAACAGCACGTTGAATACACAGGAGGAAATGAAGATGAAAAAAAGAAGTGTGAAACAGTTGGGTTTAGGGTTAATCTCTTTAGGAATCTTAGGCGGATTAGCGGCTTGTGGCAATGGTAACTCTTCAGCAGAAGGGGAAGCCGATGAAGGAAAAACGTTAACAGTTTCCGTTGATTCTGGATATAAAGATTATATAAACGAAATAAAAAACACTTTCGAAAAAGAAAACGATGTGAAAATCAAGCTAGTAGAAAAGGACATGTTCGATCAGTTGGAATCATTAGCGTTAGATGGGCCTGCTGGAAAGGGACCTGACGTTATGATGGCAGCATATGACCGGATCGGTGCGTTAGGACAGCAAGGACATCTGGCGGAAGTAAAACTGGGAAATGAAGCAGCTTACGATGAAACAGACAAAGCCCAAGTGACTTATGATGGAAAAATCTACGGAGAACCTGCAGTAATCGAGACCCTTGTTTTGTACTATAACAAAGATTTAGTCGATACAGCACCATCAACGTTTAAAGATTTGGAGAATCTATCCAAAGACAGTCGTTTTGCTTTTGAGTCAGAAGCAGGAAAAAATACAGGATTTTTAGCTAAATGGACTGACTTTTATTATTCCTATGGTTTAATTGCAGGTTACGGTGGCTATGTATTTGGTGATGATGGCACAAATCCTTCAGATATCGGTTTGAATAATGCAGGTGCTGTAGAAGGAATCTCTTATGCAACAGATTGGTTCAAAAATGTTTGGCCAAAGGGAATGCAAGACATAAAAAGTGCAGGAGACTTCGCCAGCCAGCAATTCATGTCCAATAAAACTGCAGCAATCATTGACGGTCCATGGCAAGCGCAAACATACAAAGAAAACAATATCAATTATGGTGTAGCCAAAATTCCTACTCTAAATAATGGACAGCCTTATCAACCGTTTGGCGGAGGAAAAGGATGGGTAGTCAGCAATTATGCTAAAAACAAAGACCTCTCTCAAAAATGGCTTGATTATGTAACGAATCAGGAAAATCAAGAAAAATTCTTTGAAATGGTAAATGAAATCCCTGCAAACCAACAAGCTAGGGAAACAGCAAAGGCTAAAAACGATGAATTAACAACAGCTGTGATTGAACAATATGAAACAGCTCAAGCGATGCCAAACATCCCAGAAATGGGCGAAGTTTGGACAGGTGCAGAAAACTTGATGTTCGATGCAGCATCAGGTTCAAAAACACCAAAAGAATCCGCAGATGAAGCAGTAAAAACAATCAGTGAAGCCATAGAACAAAAATACTGATTAAAATGATAACCGTCCATTTTTATAAAAAATGGAACAGGTGCTTCAGATAAAAGTGGCAAGAGCGAGATGGAAAATTATCTTGCTCTTGTTGCCATTATCTTAAAAGCAGTTTGCGGTTTAGCAAGTTTAGAGGGGGCATTCAGATGCAGCAAGATAAAACAAGCAATATCAACGAAAAAAAAATCACGCTTTGTTCACTTATTCCAGGGATGGGGCAGTTTGTAAATGGCCAAGCTTTTAAAGGTATCGTTTTTTTCGCCATATTCGTCCTATTCATTGGTCAGATGCTTCTGGGCGGATTTCATGCATTGGTAGGATTGGTTACTTTGGGAAGTATACCAATGGAAGATCATTCATTATTTATTTTGATTGAAGGCACTTTGCAATTCATCATTACAATCATTTTCTTGATTTTTTACGGTTTGAATCTTTTAGACGCTTATCGAGTAGCGAAGATGCGTCAAGAGGGCAAAAAAATCAATCGGACGATGAAGGAAGTCATACATAATATAGGTGATGAAGGTTTTCCTTATCTATTGACACTTCCCGCTTATCTTCTCATGATTTTTACGATCATTTTCCCAGTCCTAGTTACATTGTTCACTGCATTTACTAATTATGACTTCAATCATATTCCACCAGCCAGTTTAATTGATTGGGTAGGGGCTAAAAACTTTTTTAGTATCTTCTTTTTAAGCTCATATCGTAATACTTTTTTTGCAGTCTTTTCGTGGACCGTGATTTGGACTTTATGTGCAACAACTTTGCAAATCACCCTTGGTATTCTCACAGCGGTTGTTGCTCACCAGAAATTTATTAAATTCAAACGTATTTTCGGTATCATTTTCTTATTACCATGGGCGGTCCCAGCTTTTATTACTATCATGAGTTTTTCGAATATATTCAACGATAGCGTAGGTGCCATCAATACTCAAGTGATTCCTTTCATAAACCAGCTTCCTTTTGTAGATATCAGTGCAATCTCTTGGAAAACGGACCCGAACTGGACGAAAGTAGCAATTATCTTAGTGCAGGGCTGGTTAGGATTTCCCTATATCTATGTGATGGTTACAGGAATCTTACAATCGATTTCAGAAGACTTATATGAAGCAGCAAAAATCGACGGAGCAAATGCATGGCAGCGCTTTTCAAACATCACGCTTCCTGCTGTCTTCCTAGTGGCAGCGCCAACATTTATTACACAGTATACGGGGAATTTCAATAATTTCTCCATGATCTATCTGTTTAACAATGGTGGTCCCGGAAGCGTAGGCGGAGGAGCTGGTTCTACTGATATTCTTATTTCCTGGATCTATAAACTTACGACTGGAACTTCTCCGCAGTATTCTATGGCTTCAGCAATCACGTTGATTATCTCCGTCATCGTTATCTGTGTGTCATTGCTGGTATTTAAAAAGACAAATGCGTTCAATATGGGGGATTAACAATGAAAAAATTTCATTCGAGTGCTCGATTCCAAAAACGACTTTCTCACTTTTTTACTTACTTTTTTCTTTTAATACTGTCAGTCATTATCATCTATCCGCTTTTGATCACAGCAAGTACTGCCTTCAAGTCAGGAAATATTGCAGCTTTTAGTTTAGATCTTTCAAGTGACTGGACTTTAGGAAACTTTACTCGGCTATTCAGTGAAACACTTTACGGGACTTGGTATAAAAATACATTGATCATTTCTGTCCTAACAATGATCGTACAAGTGACTGTAGTAACTTTGGCGGGCTATACTTATAGTCGCTATCGTTTTATCGGCCGCAAATCAAGTTTGATGTTCTTTTTAGTGATTCAGATGGTACCGACTATGGCAGCATTGACTGCCTTTTATGTCATGGCTTTCTTATTAGAAGCGCTCGATAAGTACTGGTTCTTGACAATGATCTATATAGGCGGTGGAATTCCAATGAATACTTGGCTGATGAAAGGATACTTTGACACTGTACCAATAGATTTAGATGAATCTGCTAAACTTGATGGGGCAGGGCATTTCAGGATTTTTTTCCAGATTGTATTACCGCTTGTCAAACCGATGCTCGCCGTTCAAGCATTATGGGCTTTTATGGGACCTTTTGGGGATTTCATGTTAGCTAAGTTCCTGCTTCGAACACCTGAAAATCAGACTGTTGCTGTCGGCTTACAAACATTTATTTCTGATGTGACAAACCAAAGAGTCTCTCTTTTTGCTGCTGGGGCAATTTTGATTGCACTACCGATTTGTCTATTATTCTTCTTTTTACAAAAGAACTTTGTTACCGGCCTGACATCTGGCGGAACAAAAGGATAGGAGCAGAGTATCATGCAAACATTTCCGTTAAACTATTTTTCCGCATTACGTACGCCAACTCAAGTGTTTGCGGGACGCAAACTATTATCATGGCCTAAATTTTTCTTGATATTTGTATTTTTAGTTTCCTTGATGGTCATGCCTGTGACTCTTTTTTATGCCAATCAGATCCAAGCGATTCCATTAGAACAATTTCTATCCGTTCATTCGCTGATCGATGAACAAGGAACCCAAAAATTTTCTGAACTTGAATTATCTGAAACTGGGTTACAAGCATCGCAACAAACGATAGCTGTGACCCCTGAAATTTTGGTAGGTGTGTCTTTATCTGAGAAACAACAATCCGATCATGGAACTTTTATTGATTTTGAGAAGGAACAATGGGTGATCCAACAAAAGGATAAATCTGGTATACGCCGCTATACGATGAATTATAGCCCATCTTTCCAACCAGATTCTGTACGTACGCCCGAAGATTTCCAACGATTTTTAGAAAGAGAATTTTATGCCAGTAATCGTCCAACAATCATTTTATCTTATAGTTTAAGTCTTGGTCTTGTCCTATTTGTCATGACGAGTCTCATTTTATTCGGGGCTTCCTTTTTCTTGTGGATGACAAGAAAAAGCCAACTTTCATCCATTCATACATTCAAAGAGAGTGCAAATTTGATGCTGAATGTTATGGGAATAGGTTCCATGGCAGCAGCAGTTGTAGGGTTTATCCACTTTGACTTTATCTTGATGCTAAGTGTCCAAACAACGATAACTGTCTTGCTGCTTTTATGGGTTTTTGTCAAAACAAGATTCAAAGATAAGCGTGTCGAATGACAAGTTTAAGCGATTTATGCGACAATGAATGTGAAAAAAATGAAAAATAAAGTAGTTTTTGAAAAATTTCTGAAAAAATTAAACTTCTTAGTTGATTCTTTTCTTTTTTAGTATTAACGTAATAGGGTAGTTTTTTTAAGGAGGAAAATCATGTTAGAGAAAACTTTATACAATCAATTATTTTCACGTTCTTTCTCGCTCCCTGTCGAAGTAAATTATTGGGACGGTACAACGAAACAATACGGAGATACGGACACTCCTCCCCAAATCAAAATCAATATCCATGAAGAAATCCCAATGAAAGAGATTACAAGTAACGCTTCTTTGGCACTAGGAGAAGCCTATATGGATCATCGAATCGAGATCGAGGGAAGTATCCAAGCATTGATCAACGATGCTTATCAGCAAGCAAACAGCTTTTTACGAGGAAAAGATTATCTAAAATGGCTGCCAAAGAAAGAAAAACATACGAAACAAAAAAACAAAGAAGATATCCATGCGCATTATGACTTAGGTAACGACTTTTATAAACTTTGGCTAGATCCAACTTTGACTTATTCTTGTGCTTATTTCAATACACCTGAAGATACGTTGGAACAAGCACAAATCAATAAAGTCCATCATATCTTAGACAAACTCTTTATCAAAGAAGGCGAAACGTTGCTTGATATCGGTTGTGGCTGGGGAACATTGATGTTCACTGCTACCAAAGAGTATAATGTCAAGGCAACTGGGATCACACTAAGTGAAGAACAATACGATTTGATTACCAAAAGAATAAAAGAAGAACATTTAGAAGATAAATGCCGTGTATTATTAATGGATTACCGCGAACTAAAAGGCGAAACGTTTGATCATATCACAAGTGTAGGTATGTTCGAACATGTAGGTTCTGAAAATCTTGAAGGTTATTTCAAAGTGGTAAAAGATTTATTGAAACCAAAAGGAACAGCTTTGATCCATGGAATCAGCCGACAACAAGGCGGTGCGACAAATGCTTGGATCAATAAATATATTTTCCCTGGCGGTTATGTCCCTGGTGTTACTGAATTAGTTGATAATATTACAAAAAACGATTTGCAACTGATTGATTTGGAAAGCTTACGTCGTGACTACCAATTGACATTAGAACATTGGACAAAGAATTTTCATCAAGTCCAAGATCAAGTCACGAAAGAAATGGGTGATTCCTTCTATCGAATGTGGGATCTATATTTACAAGCTTGTGCAGCTTCATTTGAATCAAGTAATATCGATGTGATTCAATATTTGCTTGTTCAACCTGGAAACAATGACATCCCAATGCATCGTGCATAATTGAGGCAAAAGTACTGTTTAAAGACTATTTAAAAAGAAGCTAAGTTTTATGATGCTCCAGAAGTGAACTTTTTTGTCTAACTTCTAGGATTGTCTCTAAAGCTTAGTTTCTTTTTCTTTATATTTTCATAATAAAAGTTTGGTTCTTTAATTTTTAAACATGACAGAAAATTTTTTCTTCGTTATACTTGTAATAGAATACTATTTTATAACAAAGGGGATCGAATCAATGAAAAAAACTGTTATTTATACTAGTTTATTTGCAGCTTTGTTTTTAGCTGCTTGTCAATCAAATACCAATCAAGGCACATCTGGGAATACGTCTTCCAGTAGCGAACAGCGCTCTTCACAGGTATCGGACTCCTCAACAAAAGCAAGCACATCTTCGTCTAGCCAGACAAAAAGTTCTAGTGAAGCAAGTACTCAGTCAGATATCAAAGTGTCTGCAGCTCGTGCGATCGAATTGTTCCAAGATAAATACCCAGATACTGCAATTACTAGTTTGGAATTAGATAGTGATTGGGGATCTTACTTCTACAAGATAGAAGGTGTCGATGATCAAAAAGAATACGAAGCAAGAATTGATGCTCAAAATGAAAAAATGGAGACAGAGAATCCAGAAACTCTAGATCGAGATGAACAAAATGGTCAAAAGAAAAAAGAAGATGGTCTGGATGTTGATAAATTGATCACGATTGAGGAAGCAGCAAAAATCGCCGTCGACAAAGTAGGAAGCGGTACGGCAACAGATTGGGATTTGGATAAAGATTTAGGTACTACTTATTGGGAAGTCAAAGTAAAAGACGGCAATCAAAGTACATCAGTCAAGATCAATAGCCAAACAGGCGAAGTACTGTCAACTGAACAAGATGATTAAGAATTTCTTCGGAAAACAAGAGTTGATTTTTCTTTTAGTCATGATACACTAGACAAAATAACTTGTTTGAAGGAGCGATTTACTTGAGTTTAGAAACGACCTTTGCCAATCATATCTTTGCCAATCCTTTGATGAATGCATCTGGTGTCCACTGCATGACTACCCAGGAATTAGATGAACTGGCTCATTCAGAAGCAGGAGCATTTATCACTAAGAGCTGTACGATCAATGAACGAAAAGGAAATCCCGAACCACGCTATTTTGATGTTCCTTTAGGGAGTATCAATTCTATGGGACTTCCAAACTTAGGTTTTTCTTATTATCTAGAGTATGCTCTTGCGTATGAAAAAGTGCAGGAAAACCAAAATCAACCGTTATTTTTTTCCATTGCCGGGATGAGTGTCCAGGAAAACTTGGAAATGCTTGAGAAAATAGAAAAAAGTGGGTTTAATGGGATCACTGAATTAAATTTATCTTGTCCCAATGTGCCTGGAAAACCACAACTAGCTTACGATTTTGAGGCCACTTATGAAACACTGAAAGAAGTATTCAGCATCTTTTCTAAGCCGCTAGGAATCAAATTGCCTCCTTATTTTGATTTTGCTCATTTTGATCAGATGGCTGATATCTTGAATCAGTTTCCATTGACCTATGTCAATGCTATCAACAGTGTGGGCAATGGTTTGTATATCGATACAGAACAAGAAGCAGTAGTCATCAAACCAAAAGAAGGGTTCGGCGGCATTGGCGGAGAGTATATCAAGCCGACTGCTTTGGCGAATGTTCGCGCTTTTTATACACGTTTGAAACCAGAAATCCAAATCATTGGTACAGGTGGGATTCGGACAGGACAAGATGCATTTGAACATCTGCTATGTGGCGCAAGCATGTTACAGATTGGTACAGAGCTTCATAAAGAAGGGCCGGAAATTTTTTCTAGAATCATAAAAGAATTAACGCAGATTATGTCAGAAAAAGGATATACGTCAATTGACGAATTTAAAGGCAAATTACGCACCATTTCATAGCAAAGAGACGAAGGTCATGATTGATCTTCGTCTTTTTTTATAAAAAACACTCGTCTGTTCATTCCTGTGCAAGCGTACTCATTGTATGTTAGACGAACTTGTGGGAAAATAACAGAGGCAAAAAGGAGGATAATATGAATGATGCAACAGAATTAGCAAAAGAGCTTAAAGAAAAAGAATTTAGTTTTCAAGAACTAGTTACGGATATACAGAAAAAAATAAAGAAGCAAAATCATGAATTGAATGCGTTTGTCGCGCTTGAACCATTCGAGAGTAATTCCCACGAGCTATTGATTCCCCAGTCAGAAAAAGGGCCATTGGCTGGTATCCCATTTCCTTTAAAAATGCTCGGTCAAGAAAAAAAGGGATGGCTAGCTACTTCAGGATCTCGTTTATTTGAAACACACCGAGCTTCTCATACATCTAATTATGTGCGGCAAGCAGAAGCGATAGGTCTAGTTCCTTTTGGACAAACCAATGCGCCAGAGTTTGGTTTCAAAAATATTACAGACCCAGTCATCTATGGCCCAGCAAGAAACCCTTGGAACCTTGAATGTACACCGGGCGGATCAAGTGGAGGAGCTGCTGCTGCAGTTTCATCAGGAATCGTTCCTTTAGCTGGTGCTAGTGATGGCGGTGGTTCTATTAGAATACCCGCTTCGTTTTGCGGATTGATTGGGCTGAAACCTTCGCGAGGGACGATGCCAGTTGGTCCATATGCTTGGAGAGGATGGCAAGGAGCTGCTATTGATTTCGGCTTGACAGTTTCTATGAGAGACACGGAGGCTTTATTTTATGGGATGAGAAGTATCCATTCCGGTGCGCCATATCAAGTATCGCCAGTTGAGTGGCAAACACATCCAAGAAAAAAACGGTTGAAGATAGCTTTTTGTATTGATTCACCGATCCACTCACAGATTAGTGAAGAGGCAGTACTTGCTGTAAAAAAAGCTGTAGATTTCCTTGGAAAAGAAGGGCATGATTTGACAGAGATTCCTTACCCACTAGATGGTCGTAAACTGATCACGTCTTATTATCAGATGAATGGCGCAGAAACAGCAGCAATGATCCGCTCGATTGAAACAGGCATCCAGCGAGCTGTCAGAAAAGAAGAACTTGAACCCATTTCTTGGACTTTGTTCCAATATGGTCAGAAGCTCTCTGCCGCTACTTACATCGATTCTCTGCATGTATGGGATGAAGCAGCAATTGTCATGGAAAACCTACATCAAGAATACGATCTATTCCTTTCACCAACGACTGCATTTACCGCCCCTAAAATCAGCGAAGATTTGCAAAGTGATGCGATAAGAGCACAGATGGAACACATCAGTGATTGTTCTGAAGTAGAAGGTTTAGACGTTGTTTCTTCCATGTTTGAGGAGAGCTTGAAGATCACACCTTATACACAGTTGGCTAATCTGACTGGACAACCAGCAATCAGCTTGCCTACTCATTTGACAAAAGAAAACATGCCTCTAGGAATCCAATTTATGGCTGCCAGAGGAAGAGAAGATTTGCTATTTCAAATCGGCTATCTATTTGAAGCAAATCATCAGTTCCATTTACCAAATCCATGGAAATAGCAGAAACAAGGAGAAGAAGAATGAAGAAAAAAAGATTGTTTGCTCTAATAACTAGTGCCTTTTTTATTTTAAGCGCTTGCGGTACAGCTGCCGCTAATCAGGAAGATAACAGCTGGAGTAATGTAGAAAAAAAGAAAGAATTAGTAGTAGCGACTTCTGGCACACTGTTTCCCGCATCTTATTATAATGATCAAAATGAATTAGTTGGTTATGATGTAGATTTGGCAAAAGAGGTGGCTAAACGGTTAAATGTCAAAATCTCCTTTAAAGAATACAACGTGGATGGACAAATCACTTCTGTTTCAAAAAGAGAATCAGATTTTGCTGCGAACGATTTTGGTATCACAAAAGAAAGAGAAAAAAGATTCTCCCTTTCAGAGACTTTCAAATATTCATTTGACAGTATGATCGTACGAAAAAAAGATGATTCAGGAATCCACTCACTTGAAGATCTTAAAGGGAAAAAAGCAGCTGGCGAACCCAATACTAGCTATATGCGTTTAGCGGAAAAACACGGAGCTAAATTAGTCACATATGACAATGCCACGAATGATCAGTATTTAAGCGATGTAGCAAATGGTCGAACAGATGTTATTCTAAATGATTATTATCTGCAGAAAATGGCCGTATCTGCTTTACCAGATATCCCTGTAAAAATACTGGAGAACGTTTATTTCAATGAAAACGAAAGTGGTTTTTTATTGAAAGAAGGAAATGATGCTCTGAAAAAGAAAATCGATGGCGTATTAAAAGAGATGAAAGAAGATGGGACGACAAAGAAAATATCTGAAAAATATTTTCAAACTGATGTTTCAGTCAAACCGAAAGAAACGATGGCTGAGTCGGTGAGTGAGTGATGTACTTTCCTCTAATTGATTTTTCCCTCATGTGGACTTCACTTCCTTTCGTACTGCAAGGCTTGGTATACACATTAGGGATTGGCTTCGTGTCGTTTCTTTTAGGAAATTTGGTAGGGTTGCTTTTGACAGTTTTAGGTCTTTTGGATTGGCTGCCTCTGAATGTATTTATTCGTTTTTATTTATCGTTCTTTAGAGGCATTCCCGCACTAGTCCTGCTGTTTCTGTTATATTTCGGGTTACCTTATCAATTAAGTGCCTTAACGGCTTCAGTCATCTGCTTTACGATTACCAGCAGTGCATTTATTGGTGAAATCTATCGAGGATCACTAGCAGGCGTTTCTTCAGGTCAGTGGGACGCTGGTTTAGCTTCTGGTTTTTCTTTCTTTGGGGTATTGAAATATATCGTTTTGCCGCAAGCTTTTCGAATCTCAGTACCGGCACTCAGTAACGTAGCTATGGATCTAGTGAAAGGTACTTCGTTAGCAGCAACAATCACAGTGCCAGAAATATTTCAAAAAGCAAAGATCATAGGCGGTCGGACATTCGATTATTTTTCTCTCTATATTTTAGTTGCACTGATTTATTGGGTCATTTGTATCGGGATCGAAAAAGTGCAACAGTATTTAGAAAAACGTTCTATCCATCAGTCAATCTGAAAAATAGAAATGGTGCTAGCGTGGCTGGCACCATTTCTATTTTTTGTTTCTTGTATATTCTGCCTAGTATTTTAAAACCATTTCATGTAAAATGTAAATCGAAAATATGTTCGGAGGTAGAAAACATGAAGACCCCGCTAACCATCGAAATAGAATCCTCGTTATACCAATATTGCATCGAGCAAGGCGGCTTGGTTGTAGAAGAAGTCACGATGCCTGATGACCAAGGAATTGTAGATACGCTTAGCTGCTTGACAAAATTTGATGGAAGCCGAGAATGGCGATGCTATGAGCTGAAAGTGACAAAAGCAGATTTTCGCTCTACAGCCAAACTGTCATTTGTTGGACATTATAATTATTTTGTTTTACCAAGTAAACTATATGAAGAAGTAAAAACTGAAATCCCTACAGGAATAGGTGTTTTAGTGTATCGTCCGTACACGGTTGAAGAGGAGATGCCTGCCTCTGGTACATTTCTGATTGCGAAAAAAGCAGCAAAGAAAGAGCTTGCTGTACCGGAAGAAGCTTTGACAAACCGCTTCATGGCTTCTTTATTCAGGGAAGTAAGAAAAGCAAAGCAAATGGAGCGAGGCGTAAAATATTTTCCAAAAGATCAATTGTACAAAGAATTGAAAAGACGTTCAGAAAATCAAGATCCATTTTCTAACGAACGATATTATGAACGGTTTTTAGAGGAAATAGCTAGTCAGGCAATCAATGAGTTGCAAGAAGAAGTTATCGCGCTTCAGCATGATTATGAATATTTGAGGCAACAACAGCAGATCCGTCGGTTGCCTACAGAGCCATTGGAGTGAAAAATATGTACTATCCTTATTTAAGAGGAAAACAATTTGACCTATTAGCATTAAAAGAAGCACTGTCGCGAGGATTGCTCTCCAATAAAATCCAACCAGTGATCGAACCAGTACGTGATTCCGCTACGCTTAAAAATGTGATCGAATTATTTCAAAAAAAGCACCATCCAATCGCTGTGATCCAAAATCCCCAAGTAGGACAATTCAAATTATTCGATCAGCATGTGCACAGTTGGACAGTCAAAGAAAATAGCTCTGTCGTCCCTGCACAGATCTTAACGCCAGAAAATCTCAGTGAAGTACTGGATTCACCTCCAGCGTTTCTTGTTTTCGATGGACAGCACTACCCAAAAGATACAGAGGTGTGGAAACAGTTGGCAGGAGTTGATTCGAAATTTTTGATACCAGATACTAGTCGCTTTCGCATCTGGCTGCCCGAAAACAAAATTGTGATCCGTGACTCTTTTCAAACGAGAAAGCATGTTGAAAGTTATGCAGATAAAACAGATGACTTTTTTAGTGATGACTATCTTTTTTTCCACGCAGACGGATATATTGGATTTTCTGATTTCACGATCGAAGGTAGCCGTTATTTCGATAAAGGGTTCCCTAGCCGAGCGCTTGCTATCCATCTAACGTATATTGATGCTTACGGCAATATACGCGTGAAACATTTTGTCTCTGACAGTAACGACTCTGCTAAAGACCAAGCATTGAAGTTTCTTGAAGCAGGAGATAAAATGAAAAAATGGATCATGCGTCACCATCATCAACTCTTGATTACTTCAGGAATGATTGAATTATTGGCTCTTTACCAGCAACAAAAATTCCCTGGACTGGGAGTGTTGAAAAAGTGGTCACTTATGCATCATTTGGAACTTATTAGTCACCTGCTAGATCATCCAAAAGATTGGCTTAAATATTATTCAAAAGTTCAGGAACTATATGAAGTGATCCAATGATTAGATAATGTAAATGAAAAAGGAATAGAAAAGAGGAAACTGGATGTATATTCGGCAAACAAGGAAAGAAGAAGTAGAAGAAGTGGTAGAAATCATTAATGCCGCAGCGGATTTCATTGCTTCGCAAGGCTCTCCTCAATGGCAAAACGGGCAGAAACCAACAAAAGAAACGATTTTGAACGATATTGAAAGAAAAGAAAGCTATGTATTAATAGTGGAAGATCAAATTGCTGGAACAGCTGCATTAGTCTCAGGCGTGGATCCCGTTTACACAAAAATAGATGGTAGTTGGAAAGAATCAACTGGTCCTTATTTATCGATTCATCGTGTCGCTTTAGCAGAAAGTACTCGAGGAAAAAAACTAGCAAAACCGTTCTTAGAACATTTGTTGACGATTGCAGCCAGCAAAAATATCCAAGATATCCGTATCGATACTTATCCAGCTAATGAACCGATGGAAAAGACCATCTATTCTGCTGGATTCACTTATCAAGGGATGATTGAATTTCCTTTTGAACACGGCGAAAGAAAAGCATATCAAATAATCATCAATTGACTATAAAATCATCTGAGCAAAGATAAAGACATTAACACTACTGAAAAAAATAATCATATGATAGCCAAGAGGTTGTAACAGAAGTGGCCAGCTTCAAAAAACAAGAAAGAATTTCCGAAAATGCTTCTCAAATTTTTGTGGAATTTTAGCGTATTTTACGAAATAGCTGCTTTCTGAAACTCCCTTCATCGAGAGGTCGTGACATAGCTTTTGTCACGATCTCTCGGCTTATCCTACGAGTATTATTCGATACATTTATATCAATAATCCTTTTTTTATTTTATCTGCAGCTTCTTGGAACGCTCCATCGTTTGACACGACTAAAAGTGAGGGGATAGCTTTCAAACGTTTCAACTGTGCTAAATCTTCTACATAAACCGCCAGTCTGGCTGAAATCTGTTCAGATGAATCTCCACGTTTTTTCAGGCGCGATTGCAATGTTTCTTTAGAGATCGTAATAAAGATAGGACGGACTACCGTCCCGAAATACTCATATAAATGCCAAAAACCATTTGCTGTCAAAACGGCGTAACAATTTCCTACTGTCAGTTTCTTTTTAATTTCTGCTTTACTGGAACCATATTTATGTTGAGCATATTGGTCCCACTCTGCAAACTCATTTCCCTTGATCATCTGATTGAATGTATTGTCAGAAACAAAATAATAATCCTCTTGATCTTTTTCCCCAGGTCTTGGTGATCGATTCGTGTAAGTAATGATCTTTTGTTCCGGCTGAAAAATAGCTTCTGCGAGTGAAGTTTTTCCAGAACCAGAAGGACCGATAAATACATAGCAATAATTCATTGTCATTTCTCCTTTGATGATTGAACAAGTGAAAAAGCTTTGGAAAATATTTCCAAAGCTTTTAAAAGTAACTTTGCTTTTTTGTATTTTATACCAGCAAGCCAGTCACAATAGCACTTAAAAAGCTGACTAAAGTCGCTGTTAGCAAAATTTTCAATCCGTGTTTTGCGACAAGATTTCCTTTTTCTTCATTTAATCCCTTCATCGCACCAGAAATGATCCCGATAGAAGAGAAGTTGGCAAATGAAACGAGGAAGACAGATATAATTGCTGTTGTACGCTCAGTAAAATGGAAATTACCATTTGCTAATTCTGTCATAGCAACAAATTCATTTGTAACCAGTTTAGTCGCCATGATACTACCGGCATCCACTGCTTCTTTCCATGGGATTCCGCTGATGAAGGCAAGAGGGGCAAAGATGTAACCTAGGATCTCTTGGAAAGTGATGCCGAATATCCCGTGGAAGATAGCATTGATCATGGCAATCAAAGCAACAAAACCGATAAGCATAGCAGCAACCGTGATCGCCACATGGAAACCATCAAGAATGTATTCTCCCAACATTTGGAAAAATGTCTGTTCTTTGTTTTCTTCAATGATCAGCTCATCTTCTTTTTCTTCTAATACATAGGGATTTACAATTGAAGCCAGAATATAACCGCCAAATAAGTTCAAAACAAGGGCAGTGATCACATATTTAGAATCGATCAGTGCCATATAAGATCCGACGATCGACATAGAAACTGTAGACATAGCCGATACACTCATGGTGAACAAACGTTTCTCAGATAGGAAGGGTAATTCCTTTTTTATGGAAATAAAAACTTCCGATTGTCCTAAAATAGCAGAAGCTACTCCATTATAAGATTCCAATTTGCCCATCCCGTTGATTTTACTTAATCCTAGACCAACAGCTTTCATAAATAATGGAAGAATCTTGATATAGCGTAGAATACCGATAATAGCAGAAATAAATACAATTGGCATCAATACGGAAAGAAAGAAAGGTGCACTTCCTTTATTTGCTACACCGGCAAAAACAAAGTCAACACCTTGCCCAGCAAAAGCAAGAAGATGATCAAACATTTTTGCCAATACAGAAACAACCGCTGTACCAAAAGTTGTACGTAATAATACGAAACCAAGAACAAGCTGTAAAACGAACATCACAATTAGTGGTTTCAATTTGATTGCTTTTTTGTTACTGCTGATCAAAAAAGCAAGCCCTAATGTGACAAATAAACCAATAATACCTAATAAATAACTCAAATAATCACTCCTATTCCAAATTCCGTTTTATTTTACCTGTTTTGCAAATAAAATACTAATCTTTAGTGAAATTTTCATTACTTTTTTAGAGTGAAACGCATTCATTTTCCATTAGAAAATAAAGCGAACAAAATAAAAGGTTTAAAAAGTGTAACGTCTTAGTAAAGTCTATAAAAAAACGAAACTATCGATTAAGCTAATAGTTTCGTTTTCAACATTTATAAGTAAACTTTTTCTATTGGTAATATAGATTTTCGGAAGGGTAGACAGGTGCGCAGGTAATATCGATTCCTAGTTTTTTCAATGTTTGTTCATCATTTTTATTGACCATCACAGTAGAGTGGGCTTGTGCTCCCTCAAGTTCAGCTAGTTTATCATAAGCAACTTGAGCGATTGGATTCGTTACTGCACTGATTGATAAAGCGATCAAGACTTCATTGATGCTTAGTGCATCCAAAGAGGAATGAAGTGTCTTTGATTTCAATCCTTGTATTGTTTCAAGAACTAATGGTGACAATAAAGGAATGTCATCTGCGATATGGGCTAAATGTTTTACTGCATTTAAGATAACTGCCGCTGACGCATCCATCAATGAACTTGTACGCCCGGTAATGATGACTTCATCTGGTAATTCGATTGCAATCACAGCAGAAGGATCTTTTGTAGGACTTTGCGCTTGAATCTTATCTGCATAGTCATGGGCAGGGACTACCACGTTTCGGTCTTCAGGACGTAAACCGACTTCTTCCATAATCAGTTTGATTCGATTAACTGCTTCTTCGTCGATCAATCCTTTTTTGAAGTCGCATTCTGTTTGGAAATAACGACGGATGATTTCTTGTTTAGAGGCTTCTTGGACAACGGTATCATCCACGATCCCAAATCCTACACGATTCACACCCATGTCAGTAGGAGATTGATAAACAGATTCTTTACCAGTAATTTTTTCAATAATACGTTTGATTACAGGAAATGTCTCAACATCCCGATTATAGTTCACAGCTACTTTATTGTAGGCATCAAAGTGGAAGGAATCGATCATATTGACATCTTTTAGATCGACTGTGGCTGCTTCATAAGCAATGTTCAGCGGATGTTTCAACGGAACATTCCATACTGGGAAAGTTTCGAACTTGGAGTAACCAGCTGCATGTCCTTTTTGGCTTTCATGATACAGTTGGTTCAAGCAAGTAGCGAGCTTTCCACTTCCTGGGCCAGGAGCTGTCACTACAACGATTGGTTTAGTTGTTTCAATATACTCATTTTTTCCAAAACCATCTTCTGAGACGATTTTTTCTACGTTGACTGGATAGTCTTCGATTTCTGAGTGTTTATAGACCTTGATGTTTCGTCTTTCTAGTTTATTGATAAAGACTTTCGTGGCAGGCTGTCCACTATAGCGAGTGATAACGACACTGTTGATTAATAAGCCATAACCACGTAATTCATCGATTAACCGCAAGATATCCATATCATAAGTAATCCCATAATCACCACGGATCTTATTACGTTCAATATCTCCAGCATAGACGCAAATCAGTATTTCAGCTTGATCTTTCAATTTTTGCAGCAATTTGATTTTCGCATCTTCTTCAAATCCTGGAAGTACACGTTTCGCATGCTTGTCGTCAACTAGCTTCCCACCAAATTCTAAATATAATTTGTCATAGTGGTTCACTCGTTCCAAAATATACGCTGACTGCTCTTCAATATATTTTTCTGAATCAAAACCAATTTTTTTCACTAGGTTCCCTCCTTAAGTACTAAAGCATTTTTTCATTTTTTTGAGGATTCGTCAACTGGAAGAGCGAAATTCCTCAAAAAAACAAAGAAAATGGTTTAAACCAACTTGTCTAGATAGTTATTCATTGGTATGATAGTTTTTGATAAGGAAGGTGCTACATGAAAAAAAGACAGAAAAAGAAAAACGCATATAAACACTATATCCGTTCGATTTTTACCGGTTATGAAAGAATGCTTGAAGATCCCGAATTGGAACAATTGACGTTTACTTATCTAAACGAAGAAACGCAGCTAACTCGTGATGAGCATCAGCGCATTCATTTCACAACAAGAGATCTGCCTAGTAAATAAAAAATAAGATAAAGGTCATCGGATTCGATTCTGTCCTATCAGATGGAAAGACTAGTTGATCGAAAAAAAGGCTGTACCAAATTTTGGTGCAGCCTGTTTTATGGAGCATTGCCCGCTCTTTTTTATAACAATTTTTTACAGAAAATGGTACTATTGAAGTATTAATAAGTGAAAAACAGATGAGTAAGAGGAGGCAAGTAGTATGAAAGAGCCAGATACAAATGCAAATTATGAGCCAGACGAACTAGAGGAGACGAACGCGGATCAGGATACAGGACAAGAATCGTCTTCTTTTTACGATATCAAAGAAAAAGCAAGCATGAATCTTTCCCAATTATTAGAAGACTTACAGGCTTTTGAAAAAGCTGTCCGCGAAGAAGATATCCCTGAGATCTACCGTTTATACAATGGCCGATTGAATGAAGAATTAAAAAGAAGCTCAAATGAAAATCACGAGATCGATCAATTGCTGATGCGTAAGATCCATGATCGTTTTTTACAGGAATTTCCTTTTATGGAACAAGTAGAAAACATCTCGCCAACGATGAGCTATTACAAAATCGGCACTTATTACCATGATCGGCCCACGGTCGGTATTGATGCAAGTCTGCCAGAAATTTTTGTTTTGCCTAAGATCGATGAAGAGTGGGAGAAATATTCCCAACCGGAGTCAACGGACTATGACAAAAAAATCAATGAGCTAGACGCAAAGGTGATCACTGCTCAGACAGAAATTGAACGTTTAGATGAACAAATAAAAGAAATCAATCGACAAATGACTGATTTGAACGACAATAAAGGATTCTTGAATCGTAAAAAAATCGAGGAAGAAATTCAAGAATTAGAGAAGAAGAAGCAAGTACTATCTAATGAAAAATTAGGCTGGCTTCCTTATATTGAGACGCCTGAAACAATCCAGCAGCAAAAAGAAGCATTGAAGCAAGAAGCAAGAGCAGACCAGCTTCGTGCAGCCATCGTAGAAAAAGAACAAAGGCAAATCAGACGCTATTTCGGTAGCAAAGAGGGATTCGGTCAAGCAATCCATGAATTCTTGATGAATTATCTTGGCAATGAGAATCCTAATAATCAATCTAATGAAGGAGGTTCCGAGTATGAATGAACACGATGAAGCAGAATGGACAAAAAATGAAGAACAAACAGAAGATCATGAAGAAACGAACACTTCATTGGAAGAACAAACAAGTAATCCTCTGGATGACACAGAAGAAATCCCTATGCTAGAGGAAACAAAAATACACGAAAAAGAAAAAGTAACTCCGACGAATACGAATACTGCAGAAAACACCCATGCTTACGAAATAACTGAAAATCCCGGGTATTTAGAAGGAAAAGAGCAAGATCATCAAGATATCGTCAGTTTGATTGAAACAGCGGAAGCAGAATTAGCGGATTTACGTATGAGAAAAGATTTGATCGAATCAGATTTTCCACAATTATTAGAATCATATGATCGTTTTATATTGAATGAAGAACCAATCTCCACGATCGGAAAGACAAGCCTGATCGAATACTTCACGTATGAATTACTGAAACCGTTGAATGATATTGGTCTGGAACGGTCAAATTCAGCTTATGACACATGGAAAACAAGACATTTTTCGATCAATTATACGTTGAATGGACAAAACGAATTAGTCTTTTCCTTTGTATTACCGACCATCGATCAACGATACCAAGTGGAATCGATGAGTCTCCTAAACGTATCACCAGAGACAATGGAAATCAATGTCCAAGATGACCGGGTGCTTTCTTTGATCCGACACTGGTCAGTGGATCGAGTATTCTCTGCAGGGCAGATCACGATATTCAATCACAAATTGAATCAATTATTAGCCCATGCAAGAACACTTGGTTTTACCGTTAATCAGACATTACTAGACAATACGAAGCCACTTCGTTTGAATCTTCAGAGCGAATTTGAATTGACGAATGAAGTATTGGATGATATTTTTATCGTGGCAATGAAAAATCCATCCTACGATATGGAAAAGATCAACGAAACTACTTATCAAGTACGATTAGATAAAGGACAGTCTTTAACGATAACAACAAACGAAAAAGATCAAACAGTCTTGTCGATCTCATCTGGAGACTACCCACGATCTGTCATTGATTTCTTTATCAATTACGAATTCTTGGTCCCATTAATGGTGAGAAAGTCCTGATTGGATAAGTTGGATTACCAGATGTCATTCAGATAATTCTGTTCCAAAGGACTTGCGGCAGTTATCCAGAATAATTGTCACAAGTCTTTTCTGTATGTACTAAATGGACGTGAATAACTTGCTGATGAAGGAGGGATTTCATTAGGAATGTCCACAAATAAAATAGCACAGCTTAGCTTATTGTCTGCTGCTTGTGTAGCAGGTAGGATCGCTTTTCAATTTATTCCGAATTTCCAGCCAATGACTGCTATTTTTTTATTTATAGTACTTTACTTAAGCTTAAAAGATGCGTTAATTGTCATGAGTCTTTCTATTGCGATCAGCAGTTTTTATTTTGGTGTTGGACCATGGGTCATCGGCCAATGGATCAGCTATACTGTTGTTCTGAGTTTGTTTTCAATCGTCTGCTTGAGAAAAACAGTGCAAAGGAATCTATGGTTAAAGGGAGTCTGTTTTTTTCTGGCGGGCATGGTTTACGGAATAGGTATGACCGTTTTTGATACGCTGTTATATCGTTTGCCTCAACCTTGGATCTATTACCTTCAAGGGGTGTCGTTTGATTTGATGCACAGTATAGGCAATGTTGTGTTCTTTCTTGTTTTTCTGCCAGTCGTCAAACGTTTTTACAATCATTCAGGAGGAAAAAATGAAAAAAATAATTTATAGTTTGCTTGCAATGAGTGTCAGTATACTCATTTTGACAAGTTGCAGTACAACCTATACACAATCGGCTTCCAACCAAAAGGAGGAAGTAAAAACATCGCAAAAAGCAACAATCACGTTACAAGAAAATGGTCAAAACTTTTCGGAAAAAGAAGTGGTCTTCAAAAAAGGCGATGATTTACTGAGTATTTTGAAACGAAATTTTGAAGTCAAAGAAGATAACGGCTTCATCACTTCGCTTGAAGGGCACTCACAGGATGAGAAAAATCAACTCTATTGGATGTTTACTGTGGACGGGAAAAGTGCTACTACTGGTGCCAAAGAGATCAAATTGAATGATGGACAATCGGTCATTTTCAATTTGTCTAAACTATAAGTTTCATAAAAAACTGTTAAAGGGCGAATATTGCCATAATTCAGTGAGTTCAGTTGATGAAAGAAGGAAAATAACATGGAAAATTTTAAAAAAAGCGGAATGTTTTCCGTAATTGCTGCTCTAGGGGCTAATATTCTAGTTGCTATCAGCAAATTTGTCGGCTATGCAATCAGTGGCAGTGCCGCCATGCTAAACGAAAGCATCCACAGTATCGTTGATTGCAGCAATCAGATTTTGCTGTTATTCGGTGATAAACAAGCCAATAAAGGACAGAGCGAGTTGCATCAATTTGGTGAAGGACGAGCAAAATACTTTTTCAGTACAATCGTCGCAATGATGCTTTTCTTCGGCGGTGGGGCACTTGGGGTGATGGAAGCTTTTGAAAAGTTGACGCATCCATCCCATGAAGTGGGTAATCCGATCATTGTTATAGCAATACTGTTATTTGGTTTGGTAATCGAAGGAAGTTCGTTACGCGTGGCAATGAAAGAAATCAAAGAATTGAATACTGAAAAACTTTCCACGATGCGCTTTTTGCGCGAAAGTCGACACAGTGAAATACTGATTATTTTTACGGAAGACTTGTGTGCTGTAATCGGTTTGGTCTTGGCTTTAGCAGGAACAATATTGACTTATGCAACCGGGATTGCTGCATTTGATGCGATCAGCGGATTGCTGATCGGTTTCTTGCTGATGGGAGCCGCCATTTTCCTAGCAAAAGAATTTTATAGTCTGATCATCGGTGAAAGCGTGACAGCAAGCGATTTATCAAAAATCAAGTTAGCTTTTGAACGTCCTGAGATCAGTCGGCTGATCGATATAAAAACAGTTCATTTAAGTCCAACGGAGATTTTAGTTGCAGCAAAAGCAGATATCGTTGGTAACAAAGAGAATGAAGCTTACTCGGTCATCAATGATATTGAAAAAAATATGCGTCAGTCTCTTCCTGACAAGAAGATGTATATATACATTGAAACAGATAAATATGACCCAAATTATTCTCGTAAATAAAACGTTTATTCATGAATTGAAGCAAAAATGAGAAAAATATAATCTTGTTTTTAAATAAAACGGCTACAATTTAGCGAATTTATGTTACAATGAGTCCGCTGTTTATTTGTTGTAATTAAAGGAGATATTTTAATGAACAAAAAGAAAAGTGCGCCATGGCTTCAAGCTTTGCATGCAGTGATGCCACTTTGTATAAGCTATATACCAGTAGGATTAGCTTGCGGAGTATTGTTGCAAAAAGTTGGATTTGATCCTCTCTTATCAGGACTGTTATCGATTCTGGTCTTTTCCGGTGGCGCGCAGTTTTTAGTTGCATCTATGCTTACGACGCAAGCATCATTTGCAACGACATTATTGATGGTTTTCTTTTTAGAATTACGCTATACATTATTAGGAGCAAGTCTTGCCGGTTTTATGAAAAAAGAAAAGCGGACGTTTTTGGCTGTCTTTTCTCAATCACTGAATGATGAAAACTATGCGGTGAACTACTTAAAGTTTTCAACTGACCCTTCCTGGAATAAAAGAAAGGCTTTATATGTCAATTGGTTCTCAATGACTGCATGGGCCGGTAGCAATATGATCGGTAATTTTTTCGGCTCGGTGATTCGAGTAGATGCTGACCTTGTCCATTTTGCTTTGACGGCCATGTTCATTTTCATGTTTATCATGCAGATGAAAAGCGCACTACTGATCTTTACAGGTTTATTCTCAGGCGTATTAGGGGTCGTATTCATGGTATTATTCCAAAATACTTTCGGATTGATTGCAGCAACAGTCATTGCTTCATTTGCCGGATTTATGCTGGAGAAGGCATTCAAAAAAGAAAAAGCTAAGAAACTAAGAGACCGCGGTAAAGATGTCAATGAGCCGCTCTTCAACTTCCCGGAACAGGAGGCCAATCACCATGACTAAACTATATTTGCTACTTTTAGTTGCTTGTCTGTTCATCGTGGCATATATCCCGCGCTTGTTCCCGATGCTTTATTTTACTCATCGAAAAGTGCCATCCTGGTTCAGTGACTGGATGAAATATGTACCGGTGGCATTATTTGCGGCGTTAGCTTTTAAAGATGTTTTCATTACTCATGAACATCTGGATATTGCTTGGAATATCAAAATAGCTGCAATGATTCTAGTAGCAGGCGTGGCTTACAAAACACGTTCGATGGCGTTGTCAGTTTTGACAGGACTTGCGTCTGTCTTTTTGCTGTCTATGCTTTAAACTGTTTTATTTTATTAAAAACAGAGATTGCGACATAAGTTGTTCAAACTGATCTATCCGAACTGCATTTGCAACAGTCAATTCTGGATGCAAGTTTATTCGTAGGGATAAAAAAGATTAGTGTTGGCTTATGATGCAAGCTCTTTTTTATTTTAGGAATTAGAGAGGGATTTGTCCTTCTATGATTTTTTGCTATAATAGGGAAGATGTTTATTTTATGAAAGAATAGTTGAGGGAATTTAAATGAATAAAAAATTGATGCAAGGAACATTTTGGCTAACCTTTGCTAATCTTCTATGTAAAGTTTTAGGGGTAGTCTATTTGATTCCCTGGCTAAGTATGATGGGGAACAATCAAGATGGTATGCTTGCTACGACATTGTATAATGTTGGCTATCTTCCTTATGGATTGTTCCTGATGCTTGGTACAGTCGGATTTCCAAATGCGATTGCAAAAAAAGTAGCTGTAGCCACAAAAGAAGGAGATAACGCTGCTTGTCGGCTGATTTTTAGAAGTACGATCAATATCATGTTTGTCATCGGTATCGCCTCTGCTGCACTGATGTATTTATTTGCTCCTTTACTAGCCGGAATCAGTCCGATTGCTAACGTTAATAATGGGATACTAGCTATCAGAAGTTTATGCCCATCTTTGATTGCTATCCCAATTCTTAGTGCAATGAGAGGATATTTCCAAGGAAAAAATGATCTGCGGCCTTATGGAACTTCTTTGATTATCGAACAGGCTGTGCGAGTGATCGTTATCTTGGCTGGTACTTATTACTTGCGCGTATTGACTGACGGAACCATATTAGAAGCTGTATTGATCAGTACAGTCGCTTCTTTCTTCGGTGGGTTAGCTGCGATTATCCATATGTATATCGTCGGACGCAGAAAAGACTTCTTCGAACTTAAAGATTTTTTGATTTCCAGCCGTTATTTCGAAAGAGAAAACCGATCTGCCTCTGTCTCTATCATTCGGGAAACACTACCGTTTATTTTTGTCGGCTCAGTCATTACTATCGTTCAAATGATCGACCAAGTAACGATGAAACCACTGCTTCACTTTTTCCGTCCAGAGATCGCAGATCAGCAACTGGAATTCTTATTCAGCCGTGCTTCTGTCAATCCAAATAAATTGACATTGATCCTGATCTCCATGGTAGGAACAGTAGCTATAAGCAGCTTGCCAATATTAAGCACGATGAAGAAAAAAGATCGGATACAAATCGAAAAAACAGTAGGAGATAGTTTTTCGATTGCGTTATTGATTCTTCTTCCTTCATTGACTGGAATGTCTTTATTAGCTGGACCACTATACACATTGTTTTTTGGCTATGATCCTGAAAGTGTCGGATATTTCCAAATGGCTTTGCTAGCTTCTTTGTTTTTCTCTTTATTCACGATCCTATCTACGATGCTTCAATCTTTGAATCACCATCGTTTTGCGATCCGATTAACTGTAGAAGCAATTATCCTGAAAGTCATCTTCCAAGTAATCGGATTAGGATTAGTTGGCGGATACGGGATGAGCTTATCAAATGGCTTAGCATTCGGTATTGTCTTTGTTCGCGGCTATCACTTTATGTGCAAAGAATACCGAATAGCACCTTTAGCAAAGATCAGCAATTTTTTCTTAAAAACTTTCCGCTCCACCCTGATTATGCTTGCAGTATGTTTTGCCGTTTTCTTTTTGCTGAATCAGCGATTGTCAATGGAATCAAAAAGCTATGCAATGATTTATTGTGTGGCTGTAGGAAGTATTGGCGGCTTAGTATTTTTATTTTCTCAATTCGGAAAAAATGGGTTTCGAATGTTGAAAAATGTTAAACATCATAGCAGAAGCAAAGAATAGGTTAACTAATCGTTTTTTGCTGTCACTTGAAAAACGGCAACTCGTATGATTACGCTTGTCGTTTTTCTATTTTCCAATTTTAGTTTCATATCTAATCTTACTTATGATATAGTTATAAGGTCTGGAAAAATTCTTTGAAACGAGGAAATTAAACACATGAAACTTGCAGTAGTTACAGATAGTTCGGCATATCTGCCGGAACGTATCAAGAACCATCCCGACTTATTCGTTATTCCAATCCCTTTGATTATGGATGGGAAAATTTATAACGAAGGAATCGATATCGAAGCGGATGAATATTATGGACTTTTAAAAAACAGTAAAGATTTTCCTACTACTTCACAACCTGTCGTAGGGGAAGTTTTGGGTTTATATGAGGAATTGAAAGAGAAAGGGTATGACACGATTTTAAGTATCCATCTTTCTTCAGGGATTTCTGGCTTTGTCAACACATTATTTGCGATGAAAGATGACATCAGCGGAGTAACGGTCATTCCTTATGACTCTAAGATCACTAGTATGCCGATGGGACACATGGTAGAAGCTGCCTTAGACTTAAATGATGAAGGTCAGTCCCTTGATGAAATACTTGCACATATCGATCGAATCCGAGATAATACCTACGCTTATCTGATTGTAGATGATTTGAACAATTTAGTACGAGGAGGACGTTTGACAAATGGTGCAGCGCTGATTGGCAGCTTATTAAAAATCAAACCGATCCTGACATTTTCTGAAGGGAAAATTGTTTTATTCGAAAAAATCCGTTCAAGTAAAAAAGCATTTGCTCGAGCTGAAGAAATTATTGGTAGAAGAAATAACGAAATACAACCGCCAGTCAAACTTTACGTGATACATGCAAATAATTTAGAAGTAGCGATTGCGGAGAAAGAGAAATTGCAGAAAAAATATCCAAATGCAGAAATCGAAATTGGTCATTTCGGACCAGTCATTGGTACACATTTAGGTGAAAAAGCCATCGGCATTGCCATTTCAGCGCAATAATTCCTTTTATTCAAAAAACATACCAAAAATATTCCAACATCATCTTGGACTTTCTACATGTTACTAATGAGCGTGTAAAAGAACGAGATGGTGTTTTTATTTCTATCAATGAAGCTCTTTTTCTTTGCAATCCTCACTTCAATCCTCTATAATGTCGCATATAGTTTAGTAAATGAGTAAACTACTAATTTACTTATTTACTAAAAATAAAAGGATGAGGAGTTAAAATAATGGAAATACCAACAAATTTAAAACATAAACCAGTAATCGTTGTAGAAGACTATGATAAAGTTGATGGAAGAAATGCATTAAATACGGATGCAAAAGGGCTTTCACTGGGCCTTGCTCAGTGGAATGATCGTGGAAAAGTCGATATCTCAGGCAAGGTATGGCGACATACTGGAGAAAAATGGTCACGACAGTCGGAAGAATTACCAATCACACGTATTTTAGATTTAGCGATCTTAGCTGCGCAAGGAAGTTTATACTTCCAAGATGCTTATCGTTATGAAAAATTTTATGATCCAGAAAATCCAGTCGTAGACATCATTGGATTACAAGGGAACCGAATGACGGTAGAAGTAGATACCAAAAATCCAAAGATCGATGAAGACATCATTTTGTATTACGATACACTACAAAAAGACGGAGAACTGATTGGGGAACGATTCCGTATTTTAAAACGTCTTTTAGATGAGCTAGGATATTAATAGACAGAGATGATCAAAAGGGGAAGAGAAGCATGGAGAATTTCTCACTAACAGAAAACCGAACCTTTTCACGGCTAGAAAAGCAAATGATCTGGAAGAAACCGAAAAGCCATCGGACAAGTGCAGAAGAATGGCGGATCGCCTCCGAAATCAAAGGGAATTGGCAAGATCCTGAAATGAAAATCAGTAACGTACTTTTGGAAGGAGATGCCGGGTCGGGGAAGACACAATTAGCCAAAGCACTATCTGCTGATCTGCAACTTCCCTATACAAAAGTGACCTGTTTTGCAGATATGGACAAATCAGATGTTTTCGGAGCCTTATTACCTGTAGTAGATTCTAATAAGGAACAAGACCAAGAATTACTAGAAGCTATTTACCAAACAGATACACTTGAAGCTGTACTGACACTGATCCAGAACCATTACGGCATTGATCCTTTTTCTGCTAAAGAAAAATTAGCAGAGCTAGTTCAAAGGATCGAAGCTGATTATCCAGATGCAATCCATTACAGCTATTACCCTTCTGAAATCGTTCGAGCGATTGAAAAAGGATATTTATTAGAGATTCAAGAGCCGACTGTCATCCGAGATGCCTCTATTCTTGTGGCACTTAACTCAGCGCTCGAACCAAATGGGATGTTGAATTTACCGACAGGAATCATTCGTCGCCATCCAGATTGCGTCATTGTGATCACTACAAATCGAAATTACCAAGGAAATCGCCCATTAAATGAATCTTTAAGAGATCGGATGCAACATGCGGAAAAAATGGATCTTCCTGCCTTAGAAGTCATGGCAGAACGTGCGATGGCGAAAACTATGATCCAAAAACAAGAACTTCTCTTAAAGATGGCAGAGATTATCCGTTTGTTGGATGAAACTGCAAAAGCTAACGCCATCAAAGGTGTAGCAGGAATGCGTTCTTATTTTTATTGGGCAAATACCTATAAGCAAGGACAAGATTTACTCCAGTCGATTTATCCAAAAGTTTTGTATAAATTATCCACTGATTCAGATGAATTGGCAATTCTTGAACAAGCTTTGTCTGACAGTGGATTGCTACTGGAACTTCAGGACATATTGAGAAAAGAAAAATGGGGTCATCCTCAATCTGAGCATACAAAAGGAAGAACCATTAGCGCCGAAGAAGCAAATGAACGAAACATCACTGAAAATGCTGAAGAAATTCTGCGCTTAGATGAAAAGAAATCGTTGTCTGCTGAAGAACCAAATGAGGGAGAAGAGAAACAAGAAGAAACAATAGAAAAAAACGAGATTCCTCCTCAAATGCAAAAAGAACGCAGTAGCGATATCGAAGGAAAAAATCAAAAAGAACAACAAACAGGAGATGATTCTCAAGAAATGTCTGCTTCTGACATGGAAGCACATGATAAGGAAATCAAGAAGCAACTGAATAAAGAAGCGCGACAAATCATGAAGGAAACGATTCATGAAAAAGAAGGTCTCATCGTTCACCGACCAGCTTTCCAAGGAAAAACGCCGGAAGCACGTGAGCTACACATGCAAGTAATGCCAATAGTAGAATCACTTAGCCGGCAAATTTTAGAGTTACTGGATAATGAACAAACAGAGACGTACCAAAAAGGAAAATACGAAGGTCAGCGGTTCAATGCAAGCAAAGTAGCATATGGTGATTTGAGAAATTTTGACAAAAAGAACCCGCCACATGAGCAACCTTCTTTAGCGGTAGCTGTACGGATCGATGAATCTGGGTCAATGATACGGGATGATCGGATCGAAGCGGCAAAAAAAGCAGCGATTGCCATTGCCGAATTTTCTAAGAAAGTCGATATCCCATTGTTGATTTACGGAGATACAGCAGACCGTTCGTCAAGAGAAAAGACTTCTTTGTTTTCTTATAAAGAATTTGAAGACGGATTTCAATGGTTAAATGAAAAATTAGTCACTATGAAACCAAGGCAAAACAATCGTGATGGTGCTGCACTTCGTTTAGCAGCAGAAAAATTAAACAGACAATCCGCAACAACCAAACTGTTGCTTAATATTAGTGACGGTCAGCCAAAAGCGTTGCCGGATTATACAGGCAAAAAAGCAAAAGAAGATATCCAGTCTGTTTTGAAAGAATATGAACGTCAAGGAATCCTATTTGTCTCCGCAGCTATTGGCCAAGACAAAGAAGAAATCAAGTCGATCTACGGTGAAAGTCGTTTTGTAGATATTACTGACTTGAATGAATTTCCCAAGCAAATGATTCAACTGATTGCCCGCTATCTATGATAAAATAAAGCTCAACGAACGCACTTAGCAGATTCGTTGAGCTTTTCGTTTCTAGTTACCGGTAACAAGGATACTTCTAAAATAGAATCGGTTATAATCAAGAGGGACCGTTAAAGGAGTGAAACGATATGATACAAGAACAAAAATGGTGGAAAGAAGCAGTAGGCTATCAAATCTATCCTGCTAGTTTCAAAGATAGCAATGGCGATGGTCAAGGAGACATCAATGGGATCCGTGAAAAACTTAATTATTTGAAAGATCTTGGTATCGGCTTTATCTGGATCAATCCGATCTATCAATCTCCATTTGTCGATAATGGTTATGACGTAAGTGACTATCAAGATATAGAAGAGAGATTCGGAACGATGGAAGATTTTGATTTATTGCTAAAAGAAGCACATGAATTAGGGATCAAAGTGATTATGGATCTTGTCATCAACCATAGTTCGGATCAGCATCAATGGTTTGAAGAATCGAAAAAATCTAAAGAAAGCCCGTATCGCGATTATTACATTTGGGTCGACGGGGTAGATGGCAAAGAACCGAATAATTGGACATCGATTTTCGGCGGTTCTGCTTGGGAGTATTCTCATGAAACTGGACAGTATTATCTGCATGTTTTTGCAAAAGAACAACCAGACTTAAATTGGGAAAGCGAGAAATTGAAAGAAGAACTATTCAATATGATCCGATGGTGGTTGGATAAAGGGATAGATGGATTTCGTTTAGATGCGATTTCTCATGTAAAAAAAGATGAATATTCAGTAAAAGCCACAGAGAACCCTTTCTCACCCTTTCAAAATGTCTCAGGAATCGAAGAACATTTGACCGATTTGAAACATGTTTTTGAAGAGTACGATATCATGACTGTCGGAGAAGCAAGTGGTGTCACTGCAGAAGAAGGACCACAATGGGTAGGGAAAGACGGTTATTTCGATATGATATTCGAATTTGATCATATCCATATCTGGCAGCAAGAAAAAGAAGGGCAATTAGATGTCCTTAAATTGAAACATGCATTAAGCGCTTGGCAAACTTCATTGGATGGTATCGGATGGAACGCTTTATATATGGAAAACCATGATGTTCCTCGTGCCGTTTCAGTGTTTGGAGATACTCGTCCCGATTTTTGGGCTATGTCTGCAAAAGCAATCGCTATGATGTATTTCTTTTTGCAAGGTACGCCATTTATTTATCAAGGACAGGAAATCGGAATGACGAATATGCCCTTTGAATCGATCGATCAAGTTGATGCAGTAGATTCGAAAAGACTTTATAAAAGGCTGCTTGCGGAAGGTAAGACAAGAGAAGAAGCATTGGATATCATTCGTGAAACAACGAGAGACAACAGCAGGACACCCATGCAATGGACTTCGGAACAATATGCTGGTTTTTCTACACATGAACCTTGGCTGATCACTAATCCAAATACCAAAACGATCAATGTAGAACAACAAGAATATGAACCAGAGTCGGTCCTGCAATTCTATAAGAACATGATCCGCATTAGACAAACCAATAAAGGTCTGATATACGGTTCTTATAAAGAATATCTTCATGAACATCCACAACTTTATGTCTATGAAAGATATTTAGAAGATGAACAATATCTTATTATGGTAAACTTAACAGAATCACTTGCTGACTATGAACTTCCAAAAGAAGCAGATCAGTCCTGGACATTACTCTTGTCAAATTCCTCTAGCGGAGAATTTGAAGCTAAAGGCATACTAGCACCTTATGAAGCTCGGTTATATAAAACAAACAAGTAAAACTTCCTCGTTAAAGTTCATTAGTTGGACTTTGCGAGGAAGTTTTTCAGATTGCTCTGTCAATTACTCATTTCAATAATTCGCTCTAGGACCACCGATATATTTAGGACGAGAGCGAAGGGCTGTCACGTGAGCTTGTCCAAGGGTTTTCAAACGAGGTCTGACAGGTACTTGGACATGCTTGATATGCATACCGATTGATGTGTCACCGATATCGATACCGGCTTGTCCAACTACGTGTTCCACTTCGACAGGATCATTGAACTGGTCAAAAGCAGCAACAGAACAAGCACCTCCAGCATGTAGTGCAGGAACAACAGAGACAATTTCGAAATTTTTTGCTTCTGCCACTGTTCGTTCTACTACTAATGCTCGGTTCAAATGTTCACAACCTTGGACAGCTAGCGCAATTTCTTTAGGATCCAACAACTCTTTTAACGTACGGATGATCCATTGACCAACTTCCGCACTGGAATTTTTTCCAATATGTCCTCCAACGACTTCGCTTGTGCTGCATCCTAAAACAAAAAGATCACCTTTTTTCAAGTGTGCCTCAGCCAATATGTCATTAACTATTTCAGTCAATTGGTCTTTTAATTCTTTTTCTGACAACTTCATTTTCTAAAACCTTCTTTTTCAATTAATATTGCTTCCGTGCTTGAATACGTTGAAGACTTGCAGTTATAGGAAAGGCAAGTCCCATTCCAATCAGATTTTGGAAGATGTTTCCTGGTATAGAAGCCACTCCAGCCGGCCAATCATATAAAATCCAACCGGCGATACCATAGCCGATGATCATAACTAAGCTTCCTAATAAAAGCCCTAATCCCCACATACGAGTAGAAGATTTGCTGAAAGAACCAGCAACATATCCTTGTAACCCGTGGATCACTAATGAAAAAACTGCCCACTGCGGATACCCTGAAATCAAATCGATCAATAGACCACTGGAAGCACCAACAACTAATCCACCCGTTGGACCATAAAGAAAAGCAGCGGTATAGATCCCGGCCTCGCATAATGTCACAAATCCATTCGTAGCCGGTACAGGGATCAAAATTGTTAATGAAAGGGCAACTGTCAACGCAATCAGCATAGCATAGATCGTTAATTGCTTAGTTTTCATTTCTCATTCCTCCTTTTTGAATACCGCCAGACCAGACACTTCCGGTATGATCGTTCATCAGCACGCCATTAGAAATACAATGGGCAACAAATTTTTTACTTTCTGCTACTGCTTTGGTAAAATCTGCCCCTAACACAAGATTCGCTGTTATTGCAGAAGAAAAGGCACAACCGGCCCCGTTTACTGTTGTAGTGTCGATTTTTTTATGAGAAAATACCTCATAATGATCAATTGAATAGAGAAGATCCACAGCTTCATCTCCAGCCATCCTTGTGCCGCCTTTGATCACAATGTTTTTTGTTCCTGAAGCAGTGAGTTCTTTAGCGAGATGGATCATTTCTGTTAACGAAGAGGGAAGAGCTTGACCAGAAAGTAAAGCAGCTTCTGCCAAATTAGGCGTAATCATCGTAACAAGTGGAAAAAGTTCTTCGATGAGCTGCGAAATATACAATTGATTGATCACAGCTTCAGTTTCTTTGAATGCCAAAACAGGGTCTAAAATGATTGGGATATTTTGTTTTGTTTTTATGAAGTCTCGAACAACCATGATTGCTTCACTTGAATTCAATAACCCAATTTTGATACCATCTAATGAAGTCATTTTATCAATCGAAACTAACTGTCGTTTAAGCAATTCCAAAGATATAGATTCCAGCATAAATCGCTCATTAATATCTAGTGCCCCTATAGAAGTCAAGGCGCTTAGTCCGAATAGACCAAAATTCTCAAAAGTTTTTAAATCTGTTTGGATTCCTCCACCAGCAAATGGATCAGAACCGCCAATTGTCAAGATTCTTTTCATAACATTTTCCTCCATGAATAAGAGTATAACGAAATTTTCAAAAAAGAAAAACAGCCAATTGGCATATTTTTATCTCATCCAATTTAAAAAAACAAAAAGAAAAGAAAGACCAAAATGGATCTTTCTTTCCTTAAATAGTTAGGACTTTTGTGATTTTAATTCTTTCTCGATTTGAAGCCGTTGCACTTTCATTGTAGCTGTTCGCGGGATTGCATCAAAATCACGGATGATAGGGACGTTCAAGCGAGGAAGTTCATGGACTTGCTCCCACCATCGATTCCAATCCATTTCTTTATCAGGAGCTAAAGCAATAATCGGTTGTGGAGAATGATTTTTATCCCTTACAATCACTACTTCTGCCAAAAAATCTAACGAATCTAATAAAAAGTCTTCAATAGCTAATGTACTATTGATCGTTTCGATCAAATCCACTTGCCGATCTTTCAAAAATAGGTGGCCATGCTTATCCATAAAACCGTAATCTCCGCTATCCCACCAATCGCCATAAACATTTTCCTGGAACCGTGCATCTTCCTTGTAATAAGTCAAAGCCCGTCCTTTAGACAGTAATTGTATATGACCATCTGTGTTTTCAGGTAGGACATTCCCAACTGAATCTGTAATCCGAGCGCTTGTCATGTCTTCCAGTCCAACGCCCATATCTCTTGCATCACTTGTTTTCAAACTCTCTAGTGTATGAGCCTTAAGAATCATTGGTCCGCATTCACTTTGGCCATATACTTGAAGAAATACCGCATCCTGTGCCATCGACGTTCGCAAAAATGTCTTCATTGTCTGGTTGTTTATAGCATCAAAAGTGGAGTGATAGTATCGGATACCCGAAAAAGCTTCTGGATGCTCCTTAGCAGTAAAACGCCACTGAACAAAGTTATTCGGATGGGTCTCTAGTGCAATTGGCCGGTGAGCTTCCAACATATGAACAACTTTTGAACTTTGTGCGTTTGCTAAAGGCATCATAGGAAATCCCATGGACATCAAAGAAGAGATACCAATATTGAATCTGGAATGCACTGGAGAGATGTGAAAAGCGATTAATTTCTTTTCCGAAATTTTTGTGAAAACTGTTTTTTGCCATTTCGTCCGCCATCCCATAGAATGAGCAGAATGACAAATAAGTTTAGGGATACCAGTTGTACCAGAAGTATGGGTCATATAAGAAATTTCATTTTTGTCTAAAAATGATTGAGAAACAGACAAAGCAGGTTGTTCCATTAAATAAAGAATAGGAATCTGTTTTGATTTTGTTCCATTTGAAATTTCTCTCACTCGCTTTTTTGTCTCATCATCAAATAAAATGAAAGGGTCTTCTAAACGATCGATAAATACTTCCATTGTTGTTGTTGGTAGATGATAAGAAGTCATGACAGGCACTGCACCAAGGTAAGACACAGAAACAGCTAGAAGGTATGTGTCAAAAGCGGAACTCTTATAAATAATAACTTTGTCTCCGGATTTCACTCCAAGATGAGCCAATTGATAAGCCCGTTTCAACACACTTTCGCAGCATTTTTTGTAAGTTGTTTCAAGTCCTAATTCTGGGAAAGCTGAAAGTGGCTCATCAAAGATAATCGGGGTCTCGGAAAAGTTAGCTGCAGCTTCTTGAAAATTCGTAAATAAGTTCAAAGGGGAATACGTTATGGTCTCCATCATTCACACTCCATTATCTTTTGTTAAGTAATATACAAATTAAAGATAATCGTAACATAATCCTTTATATAATAACATAGTTTATTGTGAAAAAAAGATCATACATTTGTTTTATATGGAAGAAACCCGAACGAATGCCGCTAATTCGTGATAAGAAAAATCAACCATCTTTTCCCAGATATCTTGAAAAGAATGGGATGAGAGGTATCGATTACCACATAAATAATTTACCGCGTCAGCATCATCTAAATATAGTTCTGCATAATAACGATATGTTTTTCTGCATAGTTCTGGCGATACGTTTTTATATACTGTAATTTTGCTCAAAATTTGGCGAATAGTCCGAGGAGAAATTTGCTGATCATGTGAGGAACGAAAAACAAAAGAATTTTCGTCCGTATTTTGTGCTGTTAACTTAAAATAGTTCTCCAGAAATGGCATCGCTTCTTTTGGTATTGGTACTTTATTCAGTCTGTTTTCTTTTCTATTCAGATTAAGAATCTGCTTGGTCAAAGATACATCTTTACGTTTAAGTTCTACTACTTCATGGATCTTTAATCCGCAATACAGAAGAATGGCAGTAATTGCAAGGTTCCTCGGTCTATTCTTTTCTTCAAAGCTAGCTTCTCTGCTTGTTTGAAAGCCTTCAATCGGGATAAACAAATGCTCAAAATCTTTGAAAAGTTCTGCATCGATATATCGCGGAGCTGCTTTGGTTGTTTCCGGTAAACTTGTACCCAAAAGAGAAATCTCTTCTTCAATCAGTCCTTTTTGATACAAAAATCGTAAAAAATGATTTAATGAATATTGCTTCCTTGAAATCCCGTAATAGCTATTTTCAAACAATTGCTCCGTTTCTTGGTTCGCTGTAGTTTGGAACGAACGAGTATGTCGATAGATTTTAGCTAAGAAATTCTGATAATCTTGTTTTTCTAAATGGATAATCAGCTGATCATCCACTTCTTCAGAAAATACTTTTCTCAAATAATCAGTAAACAGATGAAAATCTTTTGCGTATTCATAGCGACTGCCTAATGAAAGGGAAGAACGATTTTCTTCTAAAAACTGTTGAAAGACGGAAGGGAGCAAGTGTGTACGTTGCTTTAACTTTTCTTGCAGTTGTTTTCTAGTTTTGCTGTCCATTACAAATTCCCTCCAATAGTGTTCATTTTCTATATTTTACCGCATTTCATCAAATGAAGATAGACAGTTTGTCTTGATCTTAGGAAGCAAATTTTTAACTAAGTACTAGCTAAAAGATATGAAGTAAGAAGATACATTTTTAGTTATTTTATTAGTGCAGTCATTCTTTTGATCTTTTAATTGATTTATCCTCTTTTTAGCTATGTGGTTACTTCATGAGCAATGAAATGGATTTGGTTCGTTCTAATGGCAGGAGGCTCTTTCTTTTATTTCCGAAAAATTAGAAAACATTTTTTCAGAATCGATTGGCTCTCCATTTATTCAATAATGGTTTGTCTAACGATATTGTTGGGATAATTCTTAAAGAAGTATTAGAAATAGTTGGTACTTCATTACTTTACATGAAGATTTATTCTATGGTAGGAGCAATTATATTGAGAATTAATCCTTTTTTATATAAGTTGTTTGCTTATTGATGGATTGGATAAATTAAACCATCACAACGAGTGGAAATTATATGAAATTTTTCATAAAAATTCATATAGAAACAAATGACATTTTATTAGAATATGACTTTCATTAACATAAATGTTTTCAAATTTCAATTAAATTGTTTTAATCAAATTCCAATCTAAATATTTGTAGAAAACAATCGTCTCCTATAGAATAAATTTATAAGTAACAATATACCAATCATAAATCTATTTGCTAGGAGGAATTTACATGGAAGAGAAAAATTTAACGGTCATCGGAAGCTATAGTACGAGGGAAGAAGCATTATCAGTAATTGAACGGTTGCGTAACGAAGGGTATGAACGAGATGATATCGTTATTTATACTACTGATGAAGCAGCATCTAGACTAGGATTTGACGGATTGTCTGGTATAGATGTTGAAACAGATGAAAATCGGATGGATGGTGAAGAAGACCGTTCTTTATGGGAAAAAATAAAAGATACTTTTTCTTTTGATACCTATGATTCTGAGACGGCTACACCAGAAAATGATCCTTTATATCAATATAGAGGAGATATTTCTGATGGAAAATTTGTCATCACAGTAAAAGGCTATCGTCAGCCAGAAACAACAGAAGATACAATGGATACACAAGATACTGTTAGCCCAGCAAGCACAATGGGGACTGGATTAGAAACTGGCACTGGAACAGATCCAATGGACGTAGGTGGCACGACAGGCTTTCAAAATACAACGGATCCATTGAATATGACACCAGGAACTGATCCGATGGACGTACCTGGCGAGACTGATACAATGGGTACAAGCAAGACTGAAGACATCGATCGCAAACCAAATCTAGATGATGATACAATTCAACTAAAAGAAGAAAAATTAGATGTAAATACACATGATGTGACAACTGGAGAAGTCGACATCCACAAACATGTGGTCAACGATACTGAAACGGTAGAAGTACCGGTCAAACGTGAAGAAATCGTCATCGAACGCAAACCAGTAACAGATCAATCTTCACAGGGAACAGACGAAAACTTGGAAGATGACACGATTACTATCCCAATCAAAGAAGAGCAAGTAGATGTAAGCAAACATACAGTTATTCGTGAAGAAGTTGGGATTCATAAAGAAGAACATGAAGATGTTGAAAAAGTGACAGAAGATGTTAGCCGAGAAGAATTGGATATTGACACAAGCGGTGATGTACACATTGAAGACCGCAATAAAAAATCGTAAGCGTAAGCTAAAGAGGTTGTGACAGAAGTGGTCAGCTTAAAGAAATTTCGGCTTATTTCCGAAGAAGCTACTTCTGGAACACCGTTTATTCGCAACAAAAAAGTGCTGTGACAAGATTTTTGTCACAGCCCTTTTTTAGGGATAAGCATTATTTTTTAGGCTTCAACGGCAATTGGACTTTAAAATCGACTCCTTGTGGAAGATAATTGGATACAGAAATCTGTCCATGATGCTGTTCGATTACCTGTTTTGCAATTGCCAAGCCAAGCCCGTATCCGCCAGTCTCTTTCGCCCGAGATTGATCTTCCCGATAAAATCGATCAAAAATCCTTGCTTGATCTTCTTCACTGATAGAAGGGCCAGTATTCTTTACGTGAATCAGCCATTCTTTATGGTTAACAGATGAATCCAAAATGATCTTATCTTCTGGATTCGTATATTTTAATGCATTATCCAGCAAAATAACCAAAACTTGATGGATTTTTTTTTCATCAATTGGTACTTCTAATGTTGCATCGTTATGGAGAATAAACTCTTTTCCATCTATGGTGGCCATCTCTTGAAATGGTTTAACAAGTTGTTCGATATATTCTTGTGTATTGATCATTTGCTTTGAAAGCAGCTGCTGATCAGAATCATTCCGAGCGATTGTCAGCAAATCCGAAGTCAATCCAGTGAGGCGCCTCGTCTCTGACAATGCTTGAGCGATGCTTTCGGATTCTTCAATAATAGTATGATTAGGCTTGGTAAAAAGATGTTCCAAACTATTTTGAATAATCGTTAACGGTGTGCGCAATTCATGAGAAGCATTCTCAACAAATTCTTTTTGTCTTCTCCAAGAAAGAATAATAGGGCGCATGCTTAGACTAGACAAGTAATAACTGATACCAATAGAGAGAATCCAAAAAACAATCATACACAAAATCATAATCGTGCGAAAAGTCGCTAATGAATTCTTGATTTGATTTGTATTTTCTAAAATTTGGATGTAGGCAACGCCATCTTGATTCGTCTCCGCTTTTTTCGTAATCGAACGGAAAGAGAGGGCAGATGAGCCACTGTCTTCATTTAATTCAATATTTTGGATGGTATTCAGATTTTTCGTATCCATTTTTAATTCTTTGATTTGGTTGAAACGCCCACCAATAGCTGCTTTATTCAATATCTCACCATTTTTAGACCACAAGATCACTTGAGTGTTAAAACGGTCATTTGATGGTTCCATTAATGGCTGTTCCATGTTTGTTCTGTTTTGTTCCGTTTGAGTCGGGTTTAAAAAGGGATCGCCTTGCTGATATCTTTGTATCTCTAATTGTACTGTTCGAGAATCAAAATTTATTTTCTCTAATGACAGATCTGTTTCTCTGTATGCAGATTGGTTTAATATCTGTAAAGTAATGAATCCCAAAAGAAAAAAGATAAAAGCAAATGCTGCTACATTTGTCGCAAAAAAGCGACTACGTTGCTTTCGTGTAATATCTCCATTCATTGCATCACACCCTTTGCAGTATATAACCGACATTACGTAAGGTTTTGATTTCTTTATCCAATCCAGTACTTCGCAGATGTTTTCGTAAGTTGCTCATATAAACTTCAATAACTGTAATCGTCGTATCAGAATCAAATCCCCAGATCCGGTCAAATATCTGCTCTTTTGTCAAAATGATTCCCTTATTTTGTAAAAAATAAACGAGCAATTCAAACTCTTTTCCTTGTATGGGCAAAACTTGTTCTTTATACAAGACTTCATTGCTTTTTAAATCACAACTGATATCCTTATACTTCAGAACATTTTCATCAAAGAGACCTAGCGAGCGTTTCAATAATGCTTTCACGCGCATGATCAGTTCTTCTCGATAGAAAGGTTTTGTTAGATAATCATCTGCACCTCGTTCAAATCCTTCAATCTTATCTTCCAAACTATCTTTTGCAGTCAAAATCAATACTGGAGTCTGTATTTTTTCTTTCCGTATTTTTGCTAACACTTCATATCCATTCATTTCCGGCATCATCAAATCCAAGATTGCAAGATCATAAACTCCACTTTCCAACTCGAACAGTCCTTCACTACCATCATAAACTTGTGTTATCTCGCCGATTGCAGCGAGTATTTCTTTTATATTATTGGATAATACTTTATCGTCTTCTACTACTAATAGTTTAATCATTTTCCCACCTCATTGATTTGGTCACTTTAGTTTATCATGGAAAGCATAAATAAGGCTTAAATAAATTTTTTATGACTCATGTTAAGGTTTTATCGAAAGATGTCTTAGACAATTTATTGATAAGAAAAAAACAACACAAGTGACAAATTGTCACTTTAGAGTTACACTATTCAACAAGTGACATTTTGTCACTATCAATCTATCATAGGGAGGAAAAACAAATGTTTCTAGCTATCAAAGAAATTCGCTATTCTAAATTACGATATGGCTTGATCGTCGGTATTATGTTCTTGATTGCGTATGTCGTATTCATGTTGTCAGGACTAGCGAATGGACTTTCAGAAGAGTTTAAAAAAGCAATCGATGATTGGGACGCACAAGAGATTGTTTTGTCGGAGGATGCAAATCAAGTATTTGCAGCTTCACAATTAACAAGAGGAGATCTGAAATACATTGAAGGAGGAGAGAAAGCACCAATCGGATTGTACAGCGGAGCAATCAAAGGAAAAAACAAAGAAAATGTTACAGTTTTCGGCACAACGAAAGAAGCATTTTTATTACCAAAACTCACGAAAGGGCATGAATTTAAAACAAAGAATGAAATCATCATCTCTCAAAATCTGGCTGATTCAGGCTATAAAATTGGAGATACGATCAAAATTGGCAGTTACGACGATCCTTTGACGATTGTCGGTATCTTTCCTGAAACTTATTACACAGTTTCTCCCGTCATCTATGCGTCCCTAGATACGTGGACTGCTTTGAAGTATGGACAACAGCCGTTTGCTTCTGAAGAAGAACAGCCGATCAATGGGATCGTAATAAAGGATTCAGCTAAAATTTCGAAAGAAAAAGCATCGAAGGGTCTACAGTTATTAACTATTGGGACATTCATTGAAAGTATTCCTGGCTATTCTGCCCAAAATATGACCTTAAATGCGATGATATACTTTTTGTTCTTAGTGGTTGCTGCCGTGGTCGGTATTTTCATGTACGTGATGACACTTCAGAAGACTGCTATTTTTGGAGTAATGAAAGCACAAGGGATCAAAAATTTCTTCATCGCTAAATCTTTAGTAGCACAGTCCTTTATTGTTGGGGTGGTAGGCGTTCTGCTTGCTCTTTTGTTTGCTTATTTGACTAGTCTGATTTTACCAAGCGCGATGCCTTTTGCTGTTTTTTGGTCACAATGGTTGCTATATAGTGGGATTTTGATCATTGTCGCAATGCTAGGCGGATTGTTTTCGATACGTACGATAACCAAAGTAGACCCAATTACAGCAATAGGAGGTTAATAAAAATGAAAAAAATATTAACGATGAAAAAAGTTACCAAAACATTTGGTTCTGGTCATACAAAGGTCTCAGCTTTGAAAGCAATTGATTTTTATGTAAAGGAAGGAGAATTCGTCAGCATCATTGGTCCTTCTGGTTCAGGTAAAAGTACTTTCCTTACCATTTCAGGAGGATTGCAAACACCGACTTCCGGAGAAATAGTGATCAACGGTCACTCACTAACTGAGCTTCCAGAAAAAAAACGAGCAGATTTACGCTTTAAAGAAATAGGATTTATTCTCCAAAGCTCTAATTTGATTCCTTTTTTAACGGTAAAGGAACAATTTGAACTAGTTGACCAAGTTACTTCAAAAAAAGAAGATTCAACAAAAATCGATTCCTTGCTGCAATCTTTAGATATCCAGTCACTTAAAAATAGTTATCCTAAAGACCTTTCTGGTGGAGAAAGACAGAGAGTGGCAATTGCTCGCGCTTTATATAATGAGCCAAGCTTGATCTTAGCAGACGAACCAACAGCTAGTTTGGATACAGATCATGCATATGAAGTCGTCAAATTACTAGTTAAAGAAGCTCATGAGAAACAAAAAGCGACTATTATGGTTACTCATGATGTCCGTATGATTCAATGGAGTGATCGCGTTTATCGAATGGAAGATGGGTACTTGACAGAAGAAGAGAAAAAGAAGGAATGAATCCTTCATGACAATGAAGGGCTATCCACGTATAATCAGAGATAAAGGAGAGATGTGGATGCCAAAAGAAACTTTTTTCAATTTATCGAACGCAAAGAAACAGAGAATCGATGACCTATTACTGGAGATATTTTGCTCACAGCACATCAGCCAAGTCAAAGTCTCAGAAATCGTTGACAAGATGGGGATGTCGCGCGGTGCTTTTTATAAATATTTTCAAGATTTGGAAGATGCTTATTTGTATACGATCAAAAGCAGTTCTCACATAGTCCATCAAGATATCTTAAAATTCATTAGCGAAAACAAACAACATTTCTTTTTGGGGATCGAAAAATATTTAGAGTGGTGCTGCGACTTAGATCACGAAAGTATCTATTGGCAAAGGTTATACTTGTTAACCCAGCGAAATGATCAGCAGACAACCAAACGTAGAGAACTATCGGCTGATTCTCCAATGAACGAAAAATGGCTGGAATTATTAAGAATCAATCATTTCTCCATTCAATCGTCGGAAGAAGCAGTTAGTTTCCTATACTTTTCCATGACCCTCGTAATGAACACTTTGACGGATCTCATTGCAAATAATTGGACAAAAGAAGAGTTGTTAAAAGACTTTCGCTATAAATCTCGTTGGATTGCTGAAGGAATACAATAAAAAGAAACAGCTATGTGTATTTGTCCTGAAATTTTTATCAGGGTGGTTTATACATAGCTGTTTTTTGATTATTCATAACTCGAATAAGCGGATGAGTTCTTCTTCATTTGCGAATGACACACTATCATCAATCAATATATGAGGAACATGGGCATTCAAAATGGGTTGATTCGTAACGATCAGATCATACTCGAGAAGATTGTATTTCGACAGCTGATCTTCAGTAATAGCAGTTGTCTCAGAGTGAATTTTATGCACAGCAAGAATATCACTGATATATTCTTCAATATATTGACTATGTCGAAGACTTAAGTCGCTGATAATCAGTATTTTTTTATCAGAAGTATAATGGTGAATTTCAGGATTACCGATAAGCATCCAAAAGATATAGCTAGATAAATAATAAATCAGATTCTGATTCAGTAGAGTGGAATAAAATTGAAGTTCTGCACGAAATCCAGCATATAGACGTATCTGGCGGTGTTGCATCTGCTGTGCAAAGTAAGTTGCACGGATCGTCAAATGAGTCGTATCGTATGGGAAAATACGGGAGAAAAAATAAATTTGCGTTAATAATTGAACAACATATTCTTCGTTTTTTTCTTTGCAATCAGCGGATGAAAACGAACAGTAGGACATATTTTTTCGTATCTGCTCACTGATTTCATTTTTTTCTTTCTCCGAAAATTCTGAAAAAATCGTATTGACAAAATAGTTCACTACTTTTATATAGCTGCTGTACTTCAATTTTCCTAAGAGATTTTTCAAGATTAAGAAGTCTTTTTTATCGATATTTATCAACTGTACATAAGAGTCTCCAGCTTTCCATTCAAATGGAGTTCCTTGGGATTCTCTCATGAGATGCACAACAAAATACATAATAAAGAAAGATTGCTCATATGGGCTTTCTTCCTGAAACAAATTCATCTGACAATTATTCTTGACCATAATTTCTTTGATCTTCTTTTTTTCGATTGGAAATGGCAACGTGCGTCTTCCGTAGTAACTTAAAAAGAAAAAGGTGACAAAGATACGCAACTGGAGCTCACTTTTAAGGCTAGTTAACTGAAAACTTTGGTCAACGATCACTTTTAATAAATAGCTTTCTAAAATTTGATTGCATTGTTTCAACTTACGTGTAAAAGAAGACCGGCTGATGGAAATTTTTTCACAATAATACTCAATCGTTTTACCCGGATTGACAATAATCTCATTTAATAAACGACTGTTTGTAGAACTTTGCGACATTTCCATCAGAACATTTAAATAAGCTGGTACATTCAAATGTTCAAGACGATACCCCAATTTTTGTGAAGATTGAATCGTTACATCCGTTCCCCAGCGGATTTTGATCTCTTCGATATACCTTACAAATGTAGATTCTGAACTACCAATTCGTTTGGCAAGTTCTTTTTTAGTCATCCACTTGTCAGAAATGGACAGAATTCGAATGATTTTTTCCATCTTTCTATAGTTTCATTCCAACAACCTGATCATATGTTTTTCTCCCTCAACCCTTTTCTTTCAATGAAACGCTCATTAATCGAAGGAATCAACTTCATAAATGAAACCAATTGGTATGAAAATTGGTGTGATTCCCTTTAGCGCCCTTCGTATAATAATTATCATATTAAAATAAATAAAATTATGTAACGCCTGTTTATTTTAATAATTTTCACTATTCACGTCAAAACAGAAAAAAAGAAAAAGGAGGGGAAAAATGACGACCACAGGGAAGAAACTGAAAGTTATTTTCATGCTGATAATATTGAGTTTATCAAACTTTGTGCCATTATCTGCAATAGCAGACACTACAGATGATCCAACAGTTTTAGAAACAATTTCAGCTGAAGTCATTTCGGATCAGTCTGGAAAAAAAGCACTGAACATCAAGCTAAATGCGAATAACACCAGTGCTGAAAAGATAGAAAAAGAAATTGGTCTAGTCGAAAATTACTTAAGTGATGTGGAAAGAAAAGAAGGAGATGGCTATGCTTATCAGGTAAATAGCGGGAAAATTACGTTGGAAATCTCATCAAACACTAAACAAACTATCGATCTGAGTTTTCCAATCGATCCAGCACTTTACCACAGCCAGGCAAACAAGCTGATCGTCGATAATAAAGAATATGACATTATTGATGAGACAGAAAATAAGAAAGATACAGATGTGTCAGTACCAAAGCCAGACGAAATAGAAGAAGAATCATCAAAAGAAAACGAAAATTCTGTCAGCCCATTTACATTGCCTACATTATCCTTGCCAGCTGTGAGTGTGCCATCTAATCAAACGATTCCTACAGAATATACAACAGATGATCAGGGCACTTATCCTAAAGCCAGTTGGCAACCTACAGGAAATACAAATGTTCTTGATCATCAAGGCAATAAAAACGGAACAAATCAATGGGATGGTATAAATTCTTGGAATGGAGATCCTAATGATCGGACCCATTCGTATATCGAATATGGAGGAACCGGTAATCAAGCAGACTATGCGATACGAAAGTATGCAAAGGAAACAAGTACACCCGGATTGTTTGATGTTTATTTGAATGCTCGTGGAAATGTACAAAAAGATATCACGCCTCTTGATCTCGTATTGGTCGTAGACTGGTCAGGAAGTATGAACGACAATAATCGGATCGGTGAAGTAAAGATTGGTGTCGATCGTTTTGTCGATACTTTAGCAGATAGCGGTATCACAGACAAAATCAATATGGGATATGTCGGCTACTCAAGCGAAGGATATAGCTACAGTAACGGTGCAGTACAGATGGGTTCATTTGATTCAGTGAAAAATCAAGTAAAATCCATTACACCTTCACGGACAAATGGTGGTACTTTTACACAAAAAGCACTAAGAGATGCAGGAAGCATGCTATCCGTTCCAAATGGACATAAAAAAGTGATCGTTTTGCTGACGGATGGTGTACCAACATTTTCCTATAAAGTACAGCGGGTACACGCACAATCAAGCAGCAATTATTACGGAACTCAGTTTTCTAATACGCAAGATCGGCCGGGAAATACTTCTCTAATCTCAAGAATCTATGATGCACCTGACCAAAACAATCTATCCAGAAGAATCGACAGTACGTTTATCGCAACCATCGGAGAAGCGATGGCACTCAAAGAACGAGGAATCGAAATACATGGTCTTGGCATCCAACTTCAAAGCGATCCGGCAGCTGGTCTCTCAAAAGCAGAAGTAGAGTCTCGTATGCGACAAATGGTTTCATCAGATGAAAAAGGCGATCTTTACTATGAATCAGCTGATCATGCAACAGATATCTCTGAATACCTAGCCAAAAAAGCTGTACAGATCTCAGCAACTGTAAGCAATGGACAAATAAATGATCCAATCGCAGAACCATTCATTTATCAGCCTGGTACACTTTCAGTCAAGAGTGTGGGGACAAGTCCTACAACGGTCACTCCATCTATTTCCATAGAAGGAAATACCATCAAGAGCAATCAGATCTATTTAGGAAAAGACCAAGAAATCCAAATCCATTACCAAGTGAGAATCCAAACAGAAAATGAGGACTTCCATCCAAATTTCTGGTATCAAATGAACGGCAGGACAACTTTCCAGCCAAACATTGATACCAATGAATTAGCTGAATTCGGTATACCATCTGCTAAAGCTCCCGGAGTCAGTCTTCACATCAAAAAGTTATGGGAAGAATTTGACAACAATCTAGCTGATCGTCCAGATCAAGTTACTTTTGAGATTCAACGGGAACATACGACAAATGCTGCAGCTTGGAAAAACGGATATATCCGCATCATTAAACCAGCTAAAGATACAACAAATACGTGGGAACGTGCAGACATTGACAAATTATCTGCAAATAGCGGAGAAAGTTATCAAGAGATATTATCACTACCTCAATACAATAATCAAGGTCAAGCATTCAGTTACCAAACAATCAAAGAATTACCTGTACCAGGATACGATTCTCAACAAATAGATGCAATGACATGGAAAAATACTAAACAATTCACACCGTTAAACTTGAAAATAACGAAAAATTCCTCTACAGGTGAAAAGGATCTTATTGGCGCTGTTTTCAAATTAACAGGAGATTCTATTGATACTTTACTAACAGATCATGGCGACGGAACCTATTCTCTTCCAGAAAATGTCAAATTGCAAAAAGAAATGACTTATACGCTGACAGAAACAAAAGCTCCAGAAGGGCATGAATTAAGCAAAAAGACTACTTGGGAAATCAAGATTGCTTCTGATGGTACGGTAACCATTGATGGAAAAACAGTCACTACTTCCGATGATACGATCCAGTTGACCATTGAAAATCCTTTTGTTGAAATTCCTATAGCAGTACGTAAGTATACGATGCAAGGGACGGACAAAGAGATAAATCTTAAAGGAGCAGCATTTTCCCTACAGAAAAAAGAAGCAAATGGTACTTATCAGCCAATTGACAGCCAAACAACGAATGAAAAAGGTCTTGCCAGTTTTGATTCACTCACACCTGGTAAATACCGAGTCGTTGAAACAGCTGGTCCTGCTGGATATGATACTTCGCCGGGAAATTATGAATTCCAAATCGATAAATATGGAAAAATCATTTACACGGGAAAAAATACCGAGATGACAAATAATGTATGGACGCTCACTCATCAAAATCGACTAAAAGCGTTTGATCTAACGGTACACAAAAAAGAAGACAACGGACAGACATTAAAAGGAGCAAAATTCAGACTGCAGGGACCAGAAATGGACTTAGAATTGCCAAAAGATGGACAAGAAACAGATACCTTTCTATTCGAAAATTTAAAACCTGGAACTTATACGCTGACCGAAACTTTTACACCAGAAGGATACCAAGGTCTAAAAGAGCCAGTTACTATAGTTATACACGAAGATGGGTCAATTCAAGTGGATGGACAAGATCATGAATCTGTTCTGTCACCAGGAGCCAAAAACAACCAGATTTCTTTAGACATCACGAATCAGGCAAAAGTACCATTACCTGAAACGGGAGGAATTGGCCGTTTAGGAATCTATCTAGTAGGGATGATTGGTTGTGCGTTTTCTATTTGGTATCTTTTTTTGAAAAAAGAAAGAGGGGGCAGCTAAATATGAAAAAACTTGGTTGGCTTAGTATGTGTCTCTTCTTGTTACTATTTAAACCAGCTTTTACTCAGGCAGCAACAGAAACAGAAACAGAAATGGTTCAGATTACTTTACACAAATTGCTTTTCCCAAACGGGCAACTGCCGAAAAATCATCCAAATGACGGACAAGAAAAAGCGTTATTACAAACGTATCGAGGATTAAATGGTGTCACATTCCAAGTTTATGATGTCACAGATTCTTTTTACCATCTACGGGAAAAGGGCAAAACGGTAGAAGAAGCACAAACAGAGATCGCAAAAAACGGTGCGTCTTCCGGTACGTTTACCGCAGAAGCAACAACTACAACTCTTAACAACGAAGATGGTATCGCTTCTTTTTCTCTGGCCGCTAAAGATCAAGAAAAAAGAGATAAAGCGTATCTTTTCATTGAATCCAAAGCACCAGAAGTCGTCAAAGAAAAGGCAGAGAATATGGTAGTTGTTCTTCCTGTACATGGACAAAACAATCAAAAACTTTCAACTATCCATTTGTATCCTAAAAATGAAGAAAACGACTACCCTGATCCACCTTTTGAGAAGGTATTAGAAGAGCCTAGAAATGATTTTACGATTGGTGAAAAAATCACTTATTCCTTGCATACGACAATTCCTGTAAATATCCTTGACTATCAAAAGTTCGAATTGTCAGATAGTGCGGATGAAGCATTAACGTTTTTACCTAATAGTTTAACGATTTCATCGAATGGAGAAAAGCTGACAGAAGGCTTTGTCATACACAAGAAACCTCACGGATTTGATGTTTTATTTTCGATCCCTTCGTTGGAAAAATATGCTGGAAAAAAACTGACCATTTCTTATCAGATGCAGCTAAGCAGTACAGCACAGGCGAACAAGGAAATCAACAACAACGGAACACTGGATTTTGGTTTTGGTATCAGTACAAAGAAAGTTTCTGTATATACAGGGAGTAAGCAATTTGTCAAAATCGAGACAAATAAACCAGATAAACGATTAGCTGGCGCAGTATTCCTTATTAAAAACAAAGCAGGAAATTACCTCCAGCAAACAGCCAACGGATACAAGTGGACAAAGAACGAATCAGATGCGCTTCACCTGATTTCCGATAAAAATGGCGCTTTTTCAATTTCCGGGTTGAAAACAGGAAGTTATCGATTAAAAGAGATCGAAGCACCTTCTGGTTATATTTTAAGTGAAACAGAAATTCCGTTTACCATTTCAACTTTTCTTTCTGAGGATAAAGAGGCGGACAGTATATTGAAAGTAGTCAATAAAAAAGAAAATAGCCGTCCATTTCTTCCAAAAACAAACGAAACGAAAAATACACTTTTAGGCGTTGTTGGTATGGTATTCGCAAGCTTTGCAATCTGGTTGTTTATCAAAAAAAGAACAGGAGTGAAAAAATGAAAAATCATAAAAAAATAAACGTTATGTTAGGAGTACTTTTCCTTATTTTACCATTACTCACAAACAGCTTCGGCGCAAAAAAAGTGTTTGCAGAGGAGACAGCAGCTCAAGTCATCCTTCATAAAAAGAAAATGACTGATTTACCCGATCCTTTAATCCAAAACAGCGGGAAAGAAATGAGCGAATTCGATCAATACCAAGGATTAGCCGATATTTCATTTTCAGTTTATAACGTCACTCAAGAATTTTATGCGCAACGAGATAAAGGAGCGTCCGTGGATGCAGCAAAACAAGCAGTCCAGTCTTTGACTCCTGGTACACCAGTTGCTTCAGGAACGACAGATGCTGATGGAAATGTCACTTTATCTTTACCTAAAAAACAAAATGGGAAAGATGCAGTCTACACGATCAAAGAAGAACCAAAAGACGGAGTGTCAGCTGCCGCAAACATGGTTTTAGCTTTCCCTGTATATGAGATGATCAAACAAGCAGATGGCTCTTATAAATACGGGACAGAAGAACTAGATACTATCCATCTCTACCCTAAAAATACAGTCGGTAATGATGGAACGTTGAAAGTTACAAAAATCGGTACTGCCGAAAACGAAGCACTAAATGGAGCAGAATTTATTATTTCTAAAGAAGAAGGAACACCAAGCGTCAAAAAATACATCCAAAGTGTCACAGATGGATTGTACACTTGGACAACTGATCAAACCAAAGCCAAACATTTCATTACTGGTCATTCTTATGACATCGGCAACAATGACTTTGCCGAGGCAACGATTGAAAAAGGTCAGTTGATCGTCAATCATTTAGAGGTTGGAAAATATAATTTAGAAGAAGTAAAAGCTCCTGATAATGCGGAAATGATTGATAATCAAACAAACACGCCGTTTGAGATCTTGGCAAATAGTCAAACTCCTGTAGAAAAGACAATCAAAAATGATACGTCCAAAGTTGATAAGACAACTCCACAATTGAATGGAAAAGATGTCGCAATCGGAGAAAAAATCCAATATGAGATCTCTGTCAATATTCCTTTAGGTATCGCTGATAAAGAAGGAACACAAAACAAGTACACGACATTCAAACTCATTGATACTCATGACGCCGCTTTGACATTTGATCATGAAACTTCAGGAACGTATGCGTATGTCTTGTATGATGGGGATAAAGAAATCGATCCAACAAATTATTCTGTCACTGAACAAACAAACGGATTCACGGTTTCAGTTGATCCGAATTATATTCCTTCATTAACTCCTGGCGGTACATTGAAATTCGTTTACTATATGCATTTGAACGAAAAAGCAGATCCAACCAAAGGATTTTCTAACCAAGCAAATGTCGATAACGGGCATACAAATGATCAAACACCACCGTCAGTCGATGTCGTTACTGGGGGCAAACGATTTGTTAAAGTAGATGGTGACGTTACATCAGATCAAACACTTGCTGGAGCAGAATTCGTCGTTCGTGATCAAGATAGTGACACAGCAAAATATTTATCGATCGACCCATCCACAAAAGCCGTCAGCTGGGTATCGGCGAAAGAATCAGCAACGGTTTTTACAACCACAAGTAACGGTTTAATCGATGTGACAGGTCTAAAATATGGCACGTACTATCTGGAAGAAACGAAAGCGCCAGAAAAATATGTTCCATTAACAAACCGTGTAGCATTTACTGTCGATGAACAATCTTATGTAACAGCAGGACAGTTGATTTCTCCTGAAAAAATACCAAATAAACACAAAGGTACACTTCCTTCAACAGGCGGTAAGGGAATCTATGTGTATATCGGTGCAGGAGTAGTCCTTCTATTGATTGCTGGACTGTACTTTGCTAGACGCAAGCACAGTCAGATTTAGTCTTTTTGCAAGAATTGGAAAAAGGAGCAGCGGATTACGCAAATGCTCCTTTTTCTTTTATTATCAAACAGTCATCACAAGGAGAACACGAATGAAACCAAAGAAAAGAAAACTTCTAGATCTGCTGATGCTTTTCTTGCTTCTCTCAGGAATAGGGATACTAGCTTATCCATTTGTTAGCGACGCGCTGAATAATTATCTGGATCAGCAGATCATCTCTCATTATCAGCAACAAGCGGTCAAAGAAAATGAAGAAGTCATGGCTAAAATCCAAGAAAACATGACAAAGAAAAACCAGCAATTAGCAAAAGAAGGTGGAAATCCAGGTGCAGATCCCTTTACTAAGAAAAAAGAACCTGCGAAAAAGGATAGAACCTATTTTGAGAAACATACGATCGGTATTTTGACGATCCCTGAGATCAATGTCCATTTGCCAATTTTTGATGAAACGAATACTGTGCTGCTAGAAAAAGGTGCCTCATTATTGGAAGGAACGTCTTATCCTACGGGGGGAGAAAATACACATGCCGTTATTTCCAGTCATCGAGGACTGCCTCAAGCAAAGTTGTTCACAGACTTACCGAAACTGACTTTAGGTGATTCTTTCTATATCGAAATCAATGGACGGACACTCGCTTATCAAGTCGATCAGATCAAGACGGTAGAACCGACTGATACAAAAGATCTGAGAATCGAAAAAGGGCAGGATTTCGTGACACTCCTAACTTGTACACCTTATATGGTCAACAGTCATCGCTTACTTGTCAGAGGGCACCGGGTTCCTTATCATGCAAAAGAAGTTCAAAAAGAAGTACAGAAAGTATCCGAGAACAAACGATTTTTCCTGTATGGATTGTTAGCTGCATGTATACTGATTTTCCTCCTTCTTATATATCTTTTTCGTCAATCGTTCAAAATAAGAAACAGAAGTTAGCTATTCCTCATTTCTATAATATATCTATTCGAATCGTTCCGTAAACAAACAGGCTGAGGTTTGAAAAAGAAAACTTCAGCCTGTTTTTATGATGATATCAAAGAGAGCCTATCAAACACTATCTTTCTTATTACTAAATGAGGATCTTTTCTTAAGTTTTCCGATATTCTTTAAGAAGGCCTTTTTGCATCAATTCTTGTTTGTTTTTCAAGTTGCGGATATTCTCTTCAAAATTTTGAGAATATATCACTGAGAATAACGTATTTAATACGTAATCGAAGGCAATTTGAGAGGAGAAAGTCGCTACTTTAGCAAAATCATATTCCTCCTGCGATATAACAAGACACATATCAGCCTGTTTGGCCATTTCTGAATGCTGATTTCCGGTAATCAGCAAGGTAGGGGCCTCTACATGCTTCAAATAGGTCATTATTCGTTCATAATGATGGATGCGACCGCTGTAGCTAATAAAAATGGCGCAATCCTCGCTAGTCAAATTGGCTGCATTCCAAGAAGAATCACTGTATTCTTCAGCCATGATCAAAAACTTATTCAACTTGACCATTTTATTCTGGAATTTCCTTGCCGTGATTTGAGAATCACCTTTTGCAAAAAGAAAGATTCGCTGTGCCTTGTTCAATACTTTACCGATTTGATCTAAATCTTCATGTTCAATCTGCAATTGTGCTTTTTTTATTGACTGGATCGATAAATCCGCCATTTTCTTTGCAATTTGCTGAGTGCTATCTTCACTTGAAAAAGGAAAATTAGGATCAATCGTTTGATTGAACTGAGCAATCAATTGATGAACTTCCCGCCCCAGCTCGAAACGGAATTCTTTAAATCCGCTGAATCCCATTTTTTTGCATAAACGAATGATAGCTGAATGGGAAGTATACGTAGCTTTTGCTAATTCTTCAATCGTCATGTAGACTGCAGCTTCGATATTCCTACGGATGTAATCGGCAATCCGTTTCTCTGTCGTGGTAAACAACTCTTGTTTTGTTAGTTTTTCTTCAATAAGCATGATCTGACCTCCAAATTCTATCTTACTGATAAACACTTGGTTCCGCTACTATCTTTTTGATTTTTATCCTTACTTTGAACATTAATTTCACCAAACCGAATGATAACAAGTGTTTTTCTGAACTTTTTTACCAGAATAGCTATTATAAATACTTTCTGCGCTTTTCTAGGATATACTGAAAACATCAATAAAAGGAGGCACCACTCATGCTTACAATCGCTTATCTTGGCAATGGAAAGAGTACAAATCGCTATCATTTGCCTTTTTCAAGAAAACTTACGAACAAAATCAATATCAAAAAAATTTTTTCCCCATCTGAACCAGTGTGGAAAACATTCGAAGACATCGAATATACTGATCAGCTGTCTGATCTTTGGGATGATCCTGAGATCCAATTAGTTGTCATCACTACACCTAGTCAATTTCATTATGAATATGGAAAAATGGCACTCGAACATGGTAAGAATGTACTAGTAGAGAAACCTTTTGCAGAAACGTCAAAGGAAGCAGAAGAGTTATTTGCATTAGCAAAAGAAAAAGGTCTATTTATCCAATGTTACCAAAACAGACGGTTCGATTCTGACTTCTTGACAGTCCAAAAAGTAATCGAAAGCGGAAAATTAGGGGATATTTTAGAAGTAGAAATGCATTATGATTATTTCAGACCGGAAGTACCAGAAAATACGCATGAATTTTCTACTGCGAACAGCTATTTATATGGACATGCTTGTCATACAGTAGATCAAGTTCTTTCTTATTTCGGCGAACCAGATGATATCAGCTATGATGTACGTCAACTTTTAGGGAAAGGACGAATGAATGATTACTTCGATCTGGATTTTTTCTATGGAAATATGAAAATTTCGATAAAATCCAGTTATTTCCGCATCAAAGAACGTCCAAGTTTCGTCGTTTACGGAAAAAAAGGGATGTTCGTGAAACAAACAAAAGATCGACAAGAAGAACATCTGAAAATGTTTTACATGCCTGATCATGAAGACTTTGGTATCGATTTGCCCGAACATTATGGTGTATTGACCTATATAGATGAACAAGGGAGTTATCATGAAGAAAAAGTAATTTCCGAGGTTGGTGATTACAGCCGTGTCTACGAAGGGATTTACGAGACATTAGTTAATGGCGCAGAAAAAGTCATCAAAGATGAAGAAACAATCTTACAAATGAAAATTTTGGAAGAAGGAATCAAAAGCATTCAAGAATCAGAAGGAAAAATATGACATATTTGTAAGAATCGGGTTTGTTTTTTGACGCATAAACTGTCTTATTGTACGATGAAAAAGTATAGAACTACTAGGAGGAACCAACATGACAAATTATGACGGTGAAAAACACAAACGATTAAGAGGTTCAATGGCCCCTAAAACAGAAGAAGAAGTGGCTTTAGCAGGAACTAATTCTGGTGAAACAGAAGACAAAGAAGAATCATTAGCTGGCACAAACTCTGGTGAAACAGAAAATAAAGAAACAGCTTTATCTGGTTCAAATTCTGTAGAAGAGGAAACAAAGCCTAATGAGCCCAATCACTTTGAAAAAGATATCGAAAAAGCGGTTGAAGATGTCAAAGAAAAATTTGAAGAACTGACCTCAAAAAATAAACATGATCATCATTGATCGGACGAAATCAATTCATAAAAGCAGGAGACATTTGGTCACCTGCTTTTTTTCTGTATCCATTCGATAGAAATCGTTCGGTACAGTCGTAAAAAAAATCCAACTGTAAGTTGTACCAAACACCCCTCGATTTAAAAGCGCTACCATACTAGAATATAAGTAGGAGGTGAACAGCGCTGTGAACTACAAAATTAGTTATCTCCTGAAAACACCAAGAGAAATCAGTCTAGAAAAAGCAGCAGAGATCATCGAAGTAAATACAAGCGAGGCGATCAAACAATTAACTCCTTTTGCCGAATATGTGGATGATACCCGTATCCGTATAAAGAAATTCCGAGCAATCGACTGGGCAGAAAAATTTTTGGATATTACTCGATTTGAAGCTGTGTATACCGAACAAGAGCGAAGAGATCTTCTTTATTTGATGGTTTATTCGACTGCAACGTCTGTTTCTGTTTTTCATTTTCAAGATTTTCTTCAGGTTTCTAAAGGGACAGTCCTGTCAGATATCAAAAAGATAAGAAATGAATTAGAAGTGGAAGATTGTCAGCTGTCGTATACTAGGAAAACTGGTTTTAGGCTGCTAGGGTCAGAAGCAATATTAAGAAGAGAAGCAAAAAATCGCACTGCTCGTTTGATGCAGTCACTTGCTGGAAGATTTGGGCTCACGTATTTAACCGCAACCCTTTCCATTGATTATTACGCCAAAGTTAGAGATTTGCTAGATAAAACGATTTCACTATCAGATCTTCGATTCGCACCAAATCGAATGGATGAATTAGCTTATTATTTGAGTTTGACAACCATTCGAATTGGAAAAACATCCATGGAACTGGTAAAAGATGCTGAACTGTTGGCTTCTCTTGCAGTCACTGACATTAGTCGACAAGTATTGACTGGCCTTGGCTATTCCGAACATCAAAATTCGGAGATTATATTTTTCTCTCTTTGCTTAGCATCGATCGTTGAAGGAGATGTCCAGGAGCCTGCACTTGATTTTTTGCTGGAATGTTCTTCAGAAGTCATCCATCGCATGGAATTCCTGATGGCCGTAGAATTTGCTTCGTTTCGTGAATTATTGATGAATGTCTTTTATCACTTGGTCCCTGCCTATTTTCGTATTTCCTATTCTTTTTATTTACCTAATGTGATGATCGATCAAATTAAGCATCAATATGCTTCCATCTACGAAATGACAAGAAAAGCATTACTTCCGTTAGAAAGACGAATAGGGAAGAGCATCCCTGAAGAAGAGATTGGTTTTTTCACTATACTATTTGGCGGAGAGATCAGAAAAGCGGACGCAGAAGAAAGAAATAGAAAAATAAGAGCCGTGATCGTCTGTCCAAGTGGCATTAGCTCTTCATTGATCTTAAAAAGTGAACTTCAGCAATTATTCCCGATGATCTTTTTTACAGAGACTAATTCAGCTGACCGCTTACACGAGGTTGACGAAACTTCTTACGATATTATTTTTTCTACTGTACCTCTCACACTTACTGATAAGAAAAAGTCTCTCTATGTTCTGCATCCAATCATGACTGACTTGGAAAAAAATCAGCTGATCAATCAAGTACAAAGAGATTGGCTGATACCAGGATTTTCAATGCCTTCTGCCCAAGAATTGTTGTCGGCGCTACTGCCTTATATCGAATTAAAAGAAGGCGTAGACGAAGAAAAGCTCTATCAAGTATTAAATCGTAAAATGAACAAACTTTTAGAAAAGAAGGAGGATCAACGTCCTATGCTATCTGAATTATTAACAGAAGAAATGATCCAATTATCGGATCAACCAAAAAACTGGCAAGAAGCAATCACATTTGCCGCACAGCCGCTATTATCAGAAAATAAAATAGAAGAAAGTTATATCAAAGCTATGATCGAGCGCGTGGAGCAGTATGGTGCGTTTATCCATATTGGCGATCACATCGCATTACCTCATGCTCGTCCAGAAGATGGCGTAAACGAAGTAGGGATGTCTTTGCTGAAACTTCAACAACCTGTGGATCTGCTTGATAATCCAGCCCATCCCATTAGTTTGTTCATCTGTTTAGCTGCTATCGATAATGAGGCACATCTTCGGGCTTTGGCAAATTTAACAAAGCTACTTTCTAATAAACAAAATCTTCAAGATTTATTACACGCATCAACAAAAGAAGAAATATTAGCGATCATAAGAAAAGGAGACGAATGATATGAAAATTTTTGCAGTATGTCAAAGTGGATTAGGAACAAGTTTTATGGTAGAGATGAACATCAAACAAGCACTTGCAGATCTTGGAGCAGATGTGGACGAGTTTGAAGTAAGTCATACGGATGTTGGAAGTGTATCTAGCGATATGGCTGATTATTTCTTCATTGAGCATTCTTTGAAAGATACGCTAACTTCTATACCTGATGAAAAGCTCGTACCTTTGCAATCGATCATTGACAGCGAAGAAGTAAAAGAAAAAGTAACGAAGATCTTGTCAAAAGAATAAAAATGATTCAAGGGAGGAACTATCAATGGATAAATTGTTGAATTTGTTTGTGTCAATCGTCAGTCAGCCCTCCATCCTCGTTTCTTTGATTGCACTGCTTGGTCTCGTTCTTCAGAAGAAGAAATTTTCAGAAGTGATCCAAGGAACTATCAAAACATTTGTCGGATTCCTAGTACTGATCGGCGGTGCTGGTTTAATCAGTAATTCACTAACCCCTTTTGCTTCGATGTTCCAAACAGCTCTGCATACTCAAGGAGTAGTTCCTAGCAATGAAGCAGTAGTGGCGATTGCTTTGCAACAATACGGTACACCTACTGCTTTGATCATGCTAGTAGGGATGATCGTGAATATTTTACTTGCTAGATTCACAAGATATAAATTCATTTTTCTTACAGGTCAAGCAATGCTTTATGTTTCTTGTCTAACAGCAGTCATTTTAGTAAGCGCGGGGTTTACTGCAAATTTGTGGATGATCTTATTAGGCGGGGTCTTCGAAGGAACACTATTAACTATTACGCCTGCTCTTTGTCAACCGTTTATGAAGAACATCACTGGAAACAATCAAGTTGCGTTAGGGCATACCGGAAATATCGGTTATGCTTCTAGTGGATGGATCGGAAAGTTTTTTGGAAACAAAGACCGTTCTACAGAGGACATAAAGATTCCTAAAAGTTTCAGCTTTTTGCGAGATTCTACTGTATCGATCATGCTCTTGATGTCGATCGTATATGTCGCACTTGCTTTGTTAGCTGGTCCTGGATTTGTTGAAAGAGAACTAAGCAATGGAGACAACGCTGTAATCTTTGCACTGATCCAAGCTGGAACATTCACAGCTGGGTTTGTTATCGTCCTTCAAGGGGTTCGAATGGTGTTGGCAGAAATCGTTCCAGCATTCCAAGGGATTGCTAAAAAACTCGTACCCGATTCTAAACCAGCATTAGATGTTCCTATCGTTTTTCCATATGCACCTAATGCTGTATTAATTGGCTTTTTTGTTAGCTTCTTTGTAGGAACACTATCCATGTTTGCTATGATAGGCTTGCAAACTACAGTTATCATTCCTGGGGTAGTAGGACATTTCTTCTGCGGAGCTGCTTCTGGTGTCTTCGGCAACTCGACTGGCGGTAGAAGAGGGGCGGTATTAGGTTCTGCTTTCAATAGCTTATTGATTAGTTGGCTGCCATTATTTATCCTTCCAGTATTAGGAGATCTTAAAATCGCTTCTTCTACATTTGCCGATACTGATTATCTAGTACCAGGACTTGTACTTGGGAAACTAGGAGAATACGGTCAAATAGCCTTGACAGTTGGAATCATCGCTTTCTTTTTACTTGTCGTATTATCTAGCTTTCTTTTTGCCGGAAAAAGAACAAACATTGTTTCTAAAGAACAGAATTAAGCAAACTTCAAAATAAAAATTGCTTGGACAATATCAGAAGAAGATTTAAAGTCTTCTGATATGTCGCAAGCAGTTTTTTGTTTTATGCATTTATTTTTGAATAGCTTGTTAAGACAAGTGGCTGTTTTGCTAGAAGAGGATAACTTTTACCATTCATTTTCACTGTTCCGCCTGTTCTATCAGAAGTAATCACGATCTTATCTTTTGTTTTTTCAAGCGAAATCTTTCCATCTTTGATAGGTAGCGTACAATTCAGTGTTTCAAATGAATCTAGATTAGGTTGTATCATAAATTCTTCATAACCTGGCTTTGTTGGATACAAACCGATAAAATAGCGTCCTAAAAGATAGATTGGGCTTGCTCCCCATGCATGGCATAAGCTTTTTCCATAAGGATCTCCATACATACTGTACTTTTCATTTCCTGTTTGAGTAGGGTCGTATTCTTCCCAGAAAGTTACCGCATCATGAGATAACATCCCTCCCCAATAATCAAGAATCGTTTGGTAGACGATATTCGTCTGTCCGAGTTTGCATAAAGCATCTTGTTCATAGAATTTGAAATATGGAGTAGTAATCTGTGTGATAGTGTCATTCAATAAGACATTCTTTAAGATCGATTGCTGTTGGTCTTTGTTAGCAAAATCGAATAAAACAGCGAAAATATTCGCATGACGCGTCACATTTCTTCTCCCAGATTCATAGCAATCGATAAAAGCGCCAAGTTCTTCATCCCAAAAGTAGTCAAATAGGTTTTGTTTCAATAGTTGATATTTTTCTTGATAGAGATGAGTATGATAATTTTCGTTCTCTCCATATGTTTCAGCTAAGATATCTCTGCAAGTGATCATGGAATGATAGGCTTTCAGTAATAAGACTTGTTCTGCAGCAAGCGTTCCTTCTTTATCCATTTCAGACCAATCAATAAATATCCAATCTTTTGCTCTCCCATAAATAAACCCTAATTCATTCGTTTGCTCCATCAAGTATCTCATTAATGATTGCATCTTAGGGTAGACGATGCGTAAAAATTCATAGTCTTTCGTCATCATATAGTGGTTTTCGATACCAATCAACCACAAGATCGAATAGTCAACGATAGTATTCATATGCTGCTTGATTTCATTTTGTCCTCTTAATGCTAATATCGTTCGTTTATTGATTTCCTCGTCAAAAAAAAGATATTGATTGATCATGAATGATTGATACGCATCTCCAGACCAAATCCAGCGATCTCGTTTGATACCGTCGATAAAAAACAAATCACTACATAACTTGAAGGTTTCTTCTGATACTGACCAGATCTGATTCAGTAAAGAAGAATCGCTTGAAAAAGCAGCTTGTTTCGAAAGAGATAAAAATTCATGAAAAACTTGAAGTTGAACCATTCCAGTAGAAACCTCTGGTATAAACAAATAGCGAAAAGCGCGTTTACGAGCTTTCATTTTTCTTGTCATTCCTATTTGCTTATAGTAGCAATAATCGATATCCATAGCTTCTACATCGGACTCTCCATAACATAGAGTGATAGATTCGATATGGTCATCCAGAGATATTAGTTCTACACAGCCATTCACTGCTCGCCCAAAATCGAATAAGATTCCTCCGCCAATCTCCGTTTCAGTGACTGGATGGACGCATTCTTTTTGATAATAGATTTGATTTGGATCTTTTGCGATATCGACATAAAGCGGACTCCAGCCAGCTGGATATTCTTCAATAAAATTACTTGCTGTCCAGCCAATATCTGATTTTACTTCGTCTCCCTCGATAAACATCGCTGGTAGCCCTGATGTATGTCCTACAAAGATACGAATTTTTGCTTTACCAGCTGGACAAGTCAGCCATTTTCCACATGGATGTTTTTGTCCATTAATTTCTACATACCCAACTCCTTGGATCGTCACTTTAAACATGGAAGGTTGATCAAGAAAGTAATATCTCTTAAACTTGACGTTCCGATGGCAATCATCCATGTACCAGTACGCTGGCCAGTCAAAACCTCGTTCTTCCCGTTGGAAATTTTGTAGCAGTCCATGGCGGATCTCAAAGTCTCCAGGATACCAAAGCCATCTATCTTTATGTTTTTCATTTGTCATTTTACACGACCTCCATCAAATTTATTTTGTTGTCAATTGTTCTTTTATTTCTTCATCTACTCTTATCACTGTCTTTCTATTCGTCCTGTGTACTACTAGAAGGCTAATAAGCGCGCTAATCAACAGCAAGATACTGCCATTGACGAAAACAGCAAGTGTTTTACTCCCAAGAGAAGCAAAAGAGAGAAAGAGCAAACCATATGGTGCAATGAAAGTACCTAAATTAGCGCCAACCAATAAGATTGAAGTATTGAAACTCTCCGCGTACTTGGGCGCTTGGATACTTACTTGGTTGAATAAGTAAGGAATGAATAACGAAAAAGAAATTCCTGTTAGGATCGCACCAAACCCAATCACATACAGGTTTATCACAGTGGCAATCAATACAAAGCCGATTCCCATCAGTAGTAAAGAAAGTGTAAGCATATAGCGATGTGCTTTTGTCTGAAGCCAGCCAAAACAAACTCCGGCAGCCATACTTGCCAATTGCATGATTGTTAAGATATTCGCTGCATTAGTTTCGTTTCCTAGAGAATAAGTCGTCAGGACTGTGGCTAATTTAATCGATACAGCATTATATACCACGATGACCAGCAAGAGAAAAATACCATAACTAATCATTTTAGGATTCGTTTTGATTACTTGTCTTGTTGGGGCTGTGCCATGTGATTGAAGTTCAGTTGTTTCAGGTGTAGGAACAAACAAAACAAACAAGACAAGAATAGGTAAGCTGATGGCGTAGACTAAAAAGGTATATTGCCAACCGAACTGTACTAGCTGTCCTGCAACAAATGTCATTAAAGCTGCACCAAATCCTTGAAATGCACTTTGAAAACCAATCATAGAGGCTCGTTCATCTCCGTGATAAAAGGCAGCAATCATGCTGACTGCCAAAGAATTGATCAATCCAAAGCCAATACCTAGTCCAGCTCTTGAAGCTAAGACAATACTGTAACTTTGTGAGAAGAGGGGGAGGATACCACAAATCGATGCAATCACTAATCCGATGATCACAGTTTGTTTTTGTCCGATTTTCCTAGCAATAAAACTACTAATCAAAACAAAAATAGTGACCATAAAAGAGGGAGCAGTCGTTAATAATTCAACAGCAGATAAAGAACGCGTGGCATAAGTAGCTGACATACTGGGAATTGCAGACGTGACTGCACCAGCAGAAGTCAAAATAAGAGAGACTGACAGCAGAGAAAATTTCATCATCTTTTTATTCATAAGCATGTTCCTTTCATTTTTGTAAGCGCTTATCAAAAAATATAGTATGAAGTGGTTATTCTCTCAATAGCGGAATCACAGGAAGTTCATGTCCCAACCATAGAAAGTCTTTATGAAACCAAAAATAGCTTTGCATATAATAGCAGTACAGCGTGAACTAATAAGCGAAAGAAACCACTTACAAAAAAGAGGGAGTCAATTGGAACTAGCTGAATTAGACATTTTTTTTGCGTAACGAAGAATCAATCGAAACTCTGCAGCGTGAACAAGGAATGAATATCAATGATTTAAACTTAGCTTACCATCTTCAGACACCGCCAAAAATCCACCGAGGGGATCTATTTCAACAGGGAAATATTCATATCAGTAAACACCGTCGATATGCGGAAGTTCCCGAGCATACACATGATTTTGTTGAAATCAATTATATGTATAGCGGTACATGTTTATAAATTATTAATGGAGAAAGGATAGAGATGGAAGAAAGTGACGTGGTGATCATTGATAAAGAAGCTACTCAAAGAATCGAATACACAGGGCAAGAGGATATTTTAATCAACATCTTATTAAAAGAAGAAACCTTATCTACAGAGATATTGAATCATTTGGCAAGCACAAATAATCTACTTTCTTCTTTTTTGATCAATGCATCAAAAGAAAAAGGGGAACATACACAATTCATTCATTTTCGCGGCGGAAAAACAAGTCGTTTGACGCATTTGATTGAAAATATGCTGTTGATTTATTTTGATACATACAGTCATAAGATCCGTTCGTTAAATCTCTATACATCACTATTACTGATCGAATTGACTCATTTATTAGAACAACAAAGCTTTTCATCAGCAGATGGATGCGCAGAAAATGAGATGCTTAGAGTATTAGATTATATCGATAAGCATTTTACTTCTTGTACGTTAAAAGAAACAGCAGCTCATTTTGGCTACAATCCGGTCTATCTTAGTAATAAATTGAAAATGTATTTTGATGCTTCCTTTCAAGAACTGGTTCTAAAGAAAAAATTCGACTTTGCGTTGGAACTGATTCAAGAAACGAGTTTTTCGTTGGAAGAAATCGCTAATCGTATCGGATATAAACAAACGACTTCTTTATTCAAATTATTCAAGAAGTATTCAACATGTACTCCCAATGAATGGAGAAATAAACATTAAGAAGAAAATCTTTCACTAAAGCATATGAAGGAAAATTGTTTTAGGTGCGATTGCTGTCTTATTATATCGTTGCAGCGAATTTTTTTGGATTTATTTTCAGTTCTAAACTTTTGGTTGTATTATCAGGGGATATAGGTGTAAACATTTGTCATTTATCTGTTATGCGTATTCAGGAATTCGTTTCCATCAAAAATTATAATAACAACTATTATAATTAACATGTTGATAAAATGAATAAACAAGACTATACTTTTCATGAAAGTAACAAATAGTTATGAAAAGGAGCTGTTTATTCATGAAAAAAACAAGTCGTAAAGTAGTAATCGTCGGTACAGGTTTTGTTGGAACAAGTATCGCTTATGCAATGATCAACCAAGGAATCTCTAATGAATTAGTATTGATCGATGTGAATCAAGAAAAAGCAGAAGGGGAAGCATTGGACCTTTTAGATGGTATGGCTTGGGGCGATGAAAATGTGGCTGTATGGTCAGGTGGCTATGAAGAATGTAAAGATGCTGATATCGTTGTTATCACAGCTGGTATCAACCAAAAACCTGGTCAATCTCGTTTAGATTTAGTTAAAACAAATGCGTCAATCATGCGCCAAATCGTAAAAGAAATCATGGGATCAGGATTCGACGGTATTATCGTTGTTGCTTCAAACCCAGTAGATATTTTGACATATATCGCTTGGAACGAATCTGGTCTGCCAACATCACGTGTTATCGGTACTGGAACAACATTGGATACAACTCGTTTCCGTAAAGAAATCGCATTGAAATTAAAAGTTGACCCACGCAGCGTCCACGGCTATATCTTAGGTGAACATGGTGATTCAGAAGTTGCTGCATGGTCACATACAACTGTCGGTGGTAAACCAGTGTTTGAAATTGTAGAAAAAGACCATCGTATTGCCCAAGATGAATTAGATGTGATTGCTGATAAAGTCCGTAATGCTGCTTATGAGATCATTGATCGTAAAAAAGCAACTTACTATGGTATTGGTATGAGTACTGCACGTATCGTAAAAGCTATCTTGAATAACGAACAAGCTGTATTGCCTGTATCTGCTTATTTAACTGGTGAATACGACGAAAAAGATATCTTTACAGGTGTGCCATCAATCGTTGACGAAAATGGTGTTCGTGAAGTTGTTGAATTATCAATCAACGAAGAAGAAAAAGCAATGTTCAGCAAATCAACAAGTGCTTTAAGAGAAGTATTGAACACTGTATTATAAGAAACAATGAATATGAACTAAAAATCCTAAAACTGCTTAACAGCTGAAATAGCTGTTAAGCAGTTTTTTATTGATATCTAATAGGTAAGCAAATAAACAGAATGGTTAAAATTAATCGGTCCGAAAATGTATCCGTACATATGAACATATGAAATTTAATCTGTTGATTACAATAAGCGAATCGTTATCAATGTTTATCTGTGGTTAATTAAAAAATCCTTCCGCAACGGCAAATACAATGATTCATATCTAATTCGTTCATATTTGATTAACTGAATAAAGAAACTGGTTTTTATCATTCAATTAAACGACAAAAAAAGTAAGAAAAACTGCAAAATTTTTTTATAATTTTGCATAAGCAGATTTTGATGGAAAAATGACGATTTTTGATAAAAAACCGTTCGAGAGAGGTTTATCATTTTTTAAATCTACTTTGTATAATATATATTATGTAAACTAAAATATATAAAAAATCAGCCCACTAGTTCTAAACCACTATTTCCTACTATTCACTCTTTTGTATTCCTTTTAAATCAATTATTTCAAAATTAATCCATATTTTCCATATTTTTATGAAAAAACTATTTTGTATGATTAACCATAAAAAAATCAGCATATTCCTTAATGACATGCTGATCTAATTGAGAAATAAAGTTTTTAATTCGTTCATTTTATTGCGGTTTGTCGTAAATAACTGGTTATCTTGGACTTTAGTGAATCGAAATCCAATGAACTAGTGGTAATCATTATGATAAAATCAACAGCTTCTTGACGAGAAAAAGCAACTGGACAATTATTCAATTGAAGAAACAACAACATGGCAACAAGAGCAGTTCGTTTATTGCCATTATGAAAAGGATGTTTTTTAGCTAAATTAATTGCTAAAATCGCCGCTTTTTCATAGATTTCAGGATAGAGTTCTTGATTGAATACTGCTTGTGAAGGCTGTTTGACGGCCATATCTAATGCATTTGCATCTTTTACACCGATCATTTCGCCTGGCGAGTGACGTAAAATAACTTTCGCGTTGATTTTGATAATTTCTTTAGTCGAAAGATACCTCATAAATCAACCAAATCTTTTAACGCGTCTTCATATTGATTCATGATCGAATCAACTAATGAATCAATATCAGGTTCTTCTTGTGCTTTGATCATTCGTACAGAACCATCAGATTGAAAAACATAACTGATTGCGTCACCTGTCTGCACACCCATGAATTCTTTTACTTCTGGTGGGATAGTTGTTACATCGCTATTGCCAGATTTTCTAATTTTATACTTTTTCATTTTTTTCATATTTCGCCACCCTCTATACCATTCTCATTCTATAGTAAGTACATTATATCCAAGTATATACTTTTAATCAATGTATATACTTTTATTTTGCTTTTTCTTACGAAAAAATGACAAAGAAAAAAGTTTGTGACATGACTTTTGTCACAAACTCTCGTATTCTTAACCAAAATATTGATGAAATACTTGTGTAATAACTGGTAGAAAATAAATAATGATCATAGCCGCTACCACCACCAACAATTGTTTTCGCTGTTTCTTTCGCTTTAGCATGCTTGTCGTTTTATGAAAAAAATAAGTAGCGCTTTTAGCTCCTGCAGTCAAAGTCGATAAAATCAACGTTGGTGAATATGCTGTTTGATTGTGCGTCAATGACAACAACTTCGTCCCGTAATCAGGATACTTTAGAAATGCTTGGTACACAGCCACAATCGTGATTGCTCCCATAAGATAATTTAAAAATGAATGCACTTTTTTCAAATAAAAAAACTCCTTACTATCTATATAAAATCAGCCTACCCCAACGTTTTTGCTTGATTCACTGATATTTTTTAGTTTTATTGGTATTTATATTCTCACTTTTCGGAATAAATATTCCGCTATTTCATTGTTTTCATTTACTCTACTTCGTTTTCATTATTTTTTCTTGATGTTTCTTTGTTTCCATCAACTGCTTTTGTTCCACTGTTTTCGATCCATGGAAAAGAAAAACCGATTGTCATATCTTCTTTTAATACTAAAACTGCATCGAATTTCCCTTTTTTACCAGTAAAACCTTTGACAACTTTACTTGTCTTTCCTTTTGAAAGCAAATCTCTGAGATTCGTTTTAGTCAGCTTCTTTTTAGCTACTGTTGGCCACAATTTGAAGTCGCATTCCGGATTCAAGCATGTAGCGATTTTAGGATAAAGCATGACTATTCCCTTTTTACATTTTGGACATCTTCCTAATTGATCGTTTTTCTTCTCCATCGCTTTTATCTGACGTGTCCCGCTAATCTCATCTGAAAAGTCTACCTTGTCGATTTGATTAGGAACTTCTGCCAATAAATGTAGGATGAATTTTTTGATATTCTCTAAAAAAACAGATGGTGTCCCCTCTTGTTTACCAATTTTTCTCAAGTACCCTTCCCAGCGCGCAGTCATTTCTGCGCTCGTCAGTAATGGTTCATTGGCTACTGCCTTACAAAGAGTGATTCCTTTTGGCGTAACAGTTATTTCGTTTTTATTGACTTCGATGTAATGCTTCTGCTTAAGATTTTCAATGATATTGGCTCGTGTAGCTTCTGTCCCTATTCCTTCTACTTCTTTGAGAATTTCTTGCGCTTCATCATTATCCAGCGTTTTTCCCGCAGTTTTCATTGCTGTGATCAACGTTCCTTCGGTATAGGGTTTTGGAGGTTGTGTTTCTTTCTCCATACTTTTCAGTTCTACTTCTGCTTCTTCATTTTCTACGATAGGAGGAAGAGTCTGAGCTTCTTTCTTTTTTGACTTGATGCGTAAGATTTCCTGCCAACCTTGCTGTAATGGGATCTTTCCGATGCTTTTTAGCTTTAATTGCTGTACGCCCGTCATTACGGTCGTCTCTTCGTAGATATAATCTGCAGCAAACATAGCCACAGTAGTGCGCAAAACTTGCAAATAGATTGCTTGCTGTAATTTGGAAAGCTTCGCAAAGCGTGCAGGAGTCGGAATCGTCTTTGTCGGAATAATTGCATGATGTTCTTGAACTTTTTTCGCATCGACATATCGTTTCTTTGCTTTGATCTCAGTTGTCTGTACTTCTTCTATTCCTAAAAATTTTTTATAATTTTGCAGATGTTTAACCAGATACTGATGCTCATTTTCTGTAATGTAAAAGGAATCCGTTCTTGGATAGCTTAGAAACTTGCTTTCGTACAATCCTTGAGCAGCATCAAGTGTAGCTTTGGCACTTGCTTTCATTAGCTGATTCATCTTTGTCTGCAAACTAGATAGCGAAAATAAACGTGGACTATGCAACCTCTTTTCCTTTTTCGTAACTTCAAGAATCCGTCCGTTTTGCTTACCTAAATGCGCTCCAAGTTTTTCTATTTCCTTCGTTAACTCTTCTTGGGTTTTAAATGCTTTTTTTGGTACGATTTTTCCAGAAAACTGCCCTTTGTTTGTCGTAATTAAACCTTCTCCTTCAAAGTACGTTTCTTTTTTGAAGTGTTTGATTTCTTCTTGCAGCTGATAAATCATATAGAGTGTCGGTGTTTGTACACGACCAAGAGAAAAACTGCCATCAATCCCTTTTCGTTGAAGTAGCAAGCTATATAATGGACTTCCATTCATTCCAATCAGCCAATCAGCGTTCTGCCTTGCTTGCGCTTCTTTATATTTTGGAAAATAGTTCTTTCCAGGTTGGAGATTCTTAAAACCTTCATAGATTGCTTCTTTTTCAAGAGAATTGATCCATAAACGTAAATAGTTCTTTTCCTTAGAAAATGCGTTTGCTTGTCGAATAATCGACCACGCGATGGCTTCACCTTCTCGATCACCATCTGTTGCAATAATGATGGTATCGGCTGACTGCAATTCTCGTTTTACGATCGAAAATTGTGCACGTTTGTCCATTGGAACTTCGTAACGGAAGGTTTCTGGGAAAATAGGCAAATTTTCTAAAGACCATTTTGCCCAACGCTCTTCATAAGCTCCTGGAGCAACCATATCTACCAAATGTCCAAAACCATAAGTGATGGTTACTTCACCAGCAAACAATGGATCGCTGATTTCATAATACCCTTCATGCCGCTTTCGCTGTTGGAAGGTTTCGGCATAGGCTTTTGCTTGTGAAGGTTTTTCAGCTAGTATCACCGTCTTCATCTTCTGACCTCCGTTACTTAATTTTTTGCGGACTTCTCTATTATGGAACATATTTTCGCATCTGGCAATAAAAAAAAGATACCGTATAGTCGAAATAGACACAAAAACATCAAGCAAACAAACGATGATCCGTTTGCTGCTTGATGTTTCCAGAAAATATTCATCTTTAGCTGTCACTCTTGGTTAATCTGCCAGTTGATGCCAAATCGATCAGTTACCATCCCATACAACTGAGCCCACGGAACAGCATCCAGCGGCATCTCAATCTTACCACCCTCAGCTAAGCTTTCAAATAGGCGCTTCGTTTCTTCTTCATTTCTTGTCTGGATGACTAAAGAAACATTATTTCCCACAACTAATTCAGGACCAATTCCTTCTGGCGTATCTGCAAACATAACTAATGTATCATAAATGTTCAGCCGTGCATTCGTGATTAGATTTTTTGCTTCTTCTGGCAAGTTCATTTGTTCTATTCCAGGCATTTCACCGTATGTGGTGATACCTGATGCTTCAGTCTGAAAAACTTTTTCATAAAAAGCGATGGCTTCACGCGACTCATTTTTGAAGTTCAGATAGATATCCAATGTAAACAGCTCCTCTCTTGGTTAAATCTACCATAAGAAAGCGTTTTTTACGAGTGAATCGTTTGATTGATTCATGACAAAAGCCTTGCGCAGCTTCTTCTTGATCTTTTTTATGATCATTTATTCAAAAAATCTGTAATAGCAGATTGATTCATTTGATTATCAATTTCAAGAATACTGCCAGCATAATCACTTTGCCCATAATTCCACGAACCGTCTACTGGCACACTTATTCGATCAATGCCACCAGCTCCTCGTGCAATCGAAAAGAGGTTTTTCGTCAAGAACCAAGCAGTGACATCTGTGGATGTATATCCTAAAGCTTTACCAGCTGCATAAGGTGCACGGATCAGATTCAATGGATTCTTCAATTGGCTGAAAATAGCGTTCATTACTTGCTGTTGGCGTCTGACACGGCCAAAGTCTCCTTGTTCATCCATTCGGAAACGTGCGTACTGCAAAAGAACATGTCCATCCATCTTCTGGACCCCTTTTTTAATATCTACACCATCCAGATTCAGATCTTTTTCTGCATCGATCTTCACTCCGTTCATGAATAAGGCATCGATCACTTTTTCAAACGATTTGAAATCGACTTTCGCATAGTATTGACAATCGATTCCAAAATTTTCTACTAAAGTTTGACGCACTAGATCGGCTCCTCCGTATGCATAAGCTGAATTGATCTTATTTTGTCCTACCCCTGGGATCGTAACGAAGCTGTCACGCATAAAAGAAATCAGTTTCGGCTTATGGGAAGGACCATCCAACTGTAAGACCATGATCGTATCGGCTCGCCCGGCATCTTCTCCGCGTGTATCACTTCCAAGGATCAAAATATTATGCGCACCATTCGTCGCTTTTTGCCCATGAAAGGTTTCTGAAGTCGCTGCCTCTAAGCTTGTGTCATGTTCAGCTACATATTTACCAATAAAAAATGAGATACCTGAATAAAGGATCAAAACAAGCAAAATCGATAGAATGATTTTTTTCCACGATCGCTTTCTTCGAGGTTTTAACGGTTTGTTCTTCTTTTGCCGATTGAAAAATTTTTTATTTTTTTGTTGTTCTTCTGCTCTTGGTGCATCTCTGTATATCTGTTGCTCGTATTGGTTCAAATGTTCAAATGAATGCTGCTCTCTTTCATAAATACGGGTAGCATCTTCCTCATTTTCCATACGCGTTCGTTTTCGTTCTCTTCTAGCAAAAATACTCCCCGTATCCCGCTTCAGAGGTTTCGCCTTCTTATGGATGTCCTTATAGCGATCCATCCGACTCATTGTGGTTCCTCCTCGTTTCTTACTGATAAATAAAGGATACGATAACCAATCGACAAAAGCCTATCATTTTTTGATAATTTAATAAAAAATAACGAAATAAATGCTTCGATACATAAAGGATTACTTTTCTTGAGACCGTTTATGCGAGAATAAAAGATCTTTATCTATTATCCTTTTTTAATCAAACAGCTTTTCAATCACATGGATCGGCATCTTTTCCTTTGTCCATAATTCAAACGCGATTGCTCCTTGGTAGATCAACATGCCAAGTCCATTGTATCCTTTTGCTCCTACTTTTTTTGCTTCTTTTAATAAACGTGTTTCTCTAGGTGCATAAATCAAATCAAAAACCGCTAGATTCTCATGCATCATGCTTATATCTAAGAGCGGTGACTGATTGATTTTCTTTCCCATCCCGATATCTGTTGCATTGACTAGAAGACAGCTTTCTTTCAAGTCTTTTCTTAATTGATGCGTATCGGCAAAGTCACGAACTTTTATCTTACAAGAAGTTCGATAGCTGAGTTGTTCGAATGTTTCTTTTACTTGAGCGAATGTTTGGTTGTTTCGTTTATAAACTACGATTTCCTCAGCGCCGTCTAACGCTGCTTGAACAGTGACTGCCTTTGCTGCACCTCCAGCTCCCAGTAGAGTCATTTTTTTCTTTTTGATCGAAATCCCAGCTTCTTGCACGGATTGCATGAAGCCCGCACCATCGGTATTATAGCCAATCAAACGACCCTTTTCGTGCACGATCGTATTCACTGCTCCGATCAATTGCGCTTCCTGGCTTACCTCATCCAGATAAGGAATAACCGCTGTTTTATTCGGCATCGAAAGATTTACACCTAACATATCAAAAGTTCGAATACTTTCGACTGCTTGCTTCAAATTCATTGGATTTACTTGGAAAGCTAAATACACCGCATCGATGTTGTTTGCTTCAAAAGCAGTATTGTGCATCAATGGGGATAAACTGTGAGAAGCCGGATCAGCAAAGAGCCCAGCTAATTTGGTTTGTCCAGAAATCATCTTATTCCTCCTTTGTTCTTACTTCAATAAAAAAAGCCACTTAGCGTTTGATACGAAAAAGTACGAAACGTCTAGGTGGCAAAGTAGCAAATTCTTTTCTCATCGTTTACTTGTCAGAGCAAAGAATATTCTATTTAATTGTTAAAATCATTGACTACGTGATCCTACAAAACACCCAAATATGTTTAATTGTTTATTGTTTTAAGTATAGGATGAATCAAAGGAAGATGTCAATGAGTTTTCAAGTCCTTCTACTGAAAGGAATTTTTCTGTCGAAATCAATCCACTACTTCTTCAAAGAACTGCAAAAGGTCGCCCATTGTCAAATGTTGCTTTTCTTTTTCAGAAATATCTTGAACGATTTTCCCTTTTTGGAGTACGATCAGACGATTTCCGTATTTCAAGGCGTCTTCCATTCGATGCGTGATCATGAGACAAGTCAATTTTTGTTCATTGATCCGCTGATTTGTTAATCGCATTAATGCTTTAGCTGTTTTAGGATCTAAAGCTGCAGTATGTTCATCTAATAATAGTAACTCAGGAGCTGTGATCGTCGCCATCAGCAAGCTTAATGCTTGGCGTTGACCACCAGATAATTCACCCGCTGGAGTATCCAAGTGTTGCTCTAGGCCATTACCGACTTCTTGACATAGTCTGAAAAAATCTTCTTTTTGATTTTTCAAGTTACGTAAACGGAATTTCCGTTTTTGACCTCTTTTTTGTGCAAGTAGCAAATTTTCTGCTACTGTCATCCGAGGAGCCGTTCCCATCTTGGGGTCTTGGAAAACTCGAGAAAGGAATCGTGCTCTTTTTTCTTCTGAATCTTTTGTGATCAGCTGATCTTTAAAAGAGATCGATCCTTGACTGAGTTGAAGCGTACCAGCGATCGTATTGAACAGTGTGCTTTTTCCAGCACCATTCCCGCCAAGGACAGTGATGAAGTCCCCTTCTCTGATTGTAAGGTTAATTTCATCCAATAGTACTTTCTCTTCATTCATTCCATTGTTTACGACTTTTCTGCCATTTTTGATTGTCAATATATCAGTCATTACTATGCCTCCTTCTCAAAACCCGTTTTTAAGTTCAGTGCTTTCTTCAATTGCGGGATCATCAGACAAATAGCTAAGATGATAGCGGAGAACAACTTCAGATAAGTCGTGTCAAACCCTAGTTTGATTACTACTAAAATCAATAGCTGATAAATGATACTGCCGACAACAATAGCAATCAATCTTTCTGCTAGCGTCAATTCTTGGAAGATCACTTCACCGATGATGATGGAAGCAAGACCGATGACGATTACGCCAATCCCTTTATTTACATCTGCATATCCGTCGTTCTGGGCAATCAGCGCACCGGATAATGCAATGACACCGTTCGACAAAGTTAAACCTAAAATTTTCATACGATCGGTTTTTATCCCTAACGACCGAGCCATCGTTTCGTTGTCTCCTGTCGCAATATAGCCTTGACCCAAATCTGTATTGAAGAAGAATAGCAGTACAGCAATCAAGATGCCCAAAGAGATGAAGCCAAGAAGGACTGTGTCAAAGTAATCAGGTAACCCAAAGCGATGGAAGCTGTCTTGTAGAATCGGATGATTCAATAAAGAAAGATTTGGTGTTCGCATCACAAACAAAATAACTGAGTTCAATCCTGACATCACTAAAATCCCTGCTAAAATAACCGGTATCTTTCCTTTTGTATAAAGTAACCCCGTAACGAGTCCTGCTATCATGCCAGCACCTACGCCTAATAATGTAGCTACAATCGGCGCTACCCCATGAGTAATAGCTGTCACACAGACAGCAGCACCTAATGGGAAGGACCCTTCTGTCGTCATATCAGGAAAGTCTAAGATCCGATAAGTCATGAAAATCCCTAATCCTAATATTGCCCAAAGCATGCCTTGTGAAATAGCCGATACGATCATTTGTCATCCTCCTTAGATGTTTCTTGCTGCGAGTCATCTGTAATGATTTTGGCTTTTTCCTTCATCGATTGGGGAACAATGATTCCTAAGCGATCAGCTTGAGATTGATTGATCACTGTATCCCCTTGATCAAATGTATAAACAGGCGTCGTTTCCGGTTTTTCTTTTCCACTCGCAAGTTCTGCCGCCATCTTACCGCTTTGAAGCCCTAATTGATATTGATTGATCCCGATTGTTGCTAGTCCACCTTGTTCCACCATTGTATCCACAGATGGAATGACGGGGATATTTGCTTTGTTTGCTTCTTTTACCACTGTTTGCATCGCATTGGCAATGGTATTATCTAATGGAACATAGATAAAATCGACTTGTCGGCTCATCACTTGAACCGTTTGTGCAATCTCATTAGTGGAAGGCACCGCATATTTTACTGATTCTAACCCTTCTTTTTTTGCAGCTTCTTCTGCTTGTGCTACTTGGTATTTTGAATTATCCTCTGAAGAAGCATACAAGATTCCGACTTTTTTTGCATTTGGCAACAAATCAGAAGCAAGCTTGATTTGTGAAGTAACAGGCGGCTGATCAGAAACACCTGTTACATTACCACCAGGTTTCTCTAAAGAAGCGACTAATCCAGCCCCCACAGGATCCGTTACAGCACCTAACACAACTGGGATCGATGAAGTCGTGTTTGCTAATGATTGAGCGGCAGGTGTTGCGATTCCAATCAAGGCATCTGGATCAGATTGTACTAGCTGTTGACTCATTGTGGCTAGCTTGCTCTGATCGGCTTGTCCATTTTGAAATTTGATCTCAAGATTTTCTCCTTCTTTTAATCCTTCTTCTTTCAGACCATCTTTGATTCCTCGATAAATCTCATCTAATGCCGGATGGCTCACGTATTGCAATACCCCAACAACTGTTGTTTTTTTTGTCTGGTTCGTCGAAGTACTTTCTTTTTCGCCTGAAGCTTTTCCATAAATAAATGCACCTGCTAAATAAACTAAAATAATTACTACAACTGTTATTAATCGTTTGTTTTTCATTTTTTTCCTCCTGCAAAGTCAATCTTTTTATTTATTATAATCAGGCAAGTATCCAGTCTACAAAAAAAGACAATGGCCAAAGCGGTCATTGTCTTTACACAAAAAACCGCATAGATTCTAATCTATGCGGCAGTCAATGTTCATGTCTAGCATAGATACAAGCTTTAGAAATGCACTCTAAAAAGTTGTATCTATGGGAAAGTCTCACCATTAATACAACTTATCTACGCCAGCTGCGCCAATTTTTTTTGTTTTCTGCTGAAATACGTTTTGATAAGTTCATTACAGGTCACCCTTTCCTTAAGAATTGATTTAAGTCTAATCGAATTTTTGAATTTCGTCAACTATATTTTTTAATTTTTTATTTGTTATTTTGAAGATCAAACATCACTTGTTCTGATAATTAAAAATAGCGCTATATAGACCCACCGTTTCATCGCGCCAATGTCTCAATTAGCAATCTCGGAATTTTGGGAAGTTACTCCCGTTCTATCCAATTCTTCTTCTAATTGTTTGATATTGGCTAACGGAAGTCGATTCAGTTCAGGGATCAACTCCTTATCAAAATCAGTTATTCCTCCCTTACCCGCAGTTATCCGATTTGCTTCTTTTCCTCCATCAAAGAAAATAAATGTCACTTCATCCGTTCGTATGTTATATTTTTGTTCCAGTTCATGTACATCATAAACGATCGGATAATAAAAGATCGGTCGATTCAATTCTTCCATAAGCTCAGGATCATTAAAAACATCAAGCATGTCCTGATAGGTTTTCCCGTTCGGTTTGCTGAACATCACCGATATCGCCCGGCTTTGTTTGATTTTCTGATCAGCTTTGCTGTAATCAAAAGGTTTCAATTTGCTGGTTGGTATGGACGAATAAACGAGACTATTTACTTGCTCTTCTCGGATTTTTTCCGGCAATAAAAACATTGCAACTGTTAACAGCAATGATAAGATGAGCAGAAAAACAAGACGTCGAAAATACTTACTTGGATTTTCTGCGAATGACACTGAGAAATGTTCATTCATTTCTTGTACTCTCGATTTAACTACTTCCCAAATAACAAACACCTTCTTTTCTACTTTTTCTCCTATTTTTTATTATACCTAAAAATTTGGATTTCAACGATAGAAACACTGTTTTTTATGTAATTAGTCCAAGATTTTTCTAGACTTTTGCTTTACTATTCGGCCAAATTGGTTTTTCTTCTTTTTTTCGTTATAATGAATATACTTATGAAAAGAAATGAGGAATGAACCATGTCCTTTGATGGTGTATTTACCCACGCGATGGTCAACGAATTGCGTGAAACGTTACTATCTGGCCGGATCTCGAAAATCCATCAGCCTTATGAAAATGAAATCGTGCTGGTGATTCGTTCACGCGGCAAAAACCATCGATTATTATTATCTGCGCACCCAAGTTATGCTCGTGTACAGATTACCCAAATCGATTATCAGAATCCTGATAATCCGCCTAACTTCGTGATGATGCTTCGAAAATATTTGGATGGCGCTATTTTAGAAGACATCGAACAAATCGAAAATGATCGAGTGATCCATTTCCACTTTGCTAAACGAAACGAGTTGGGTGATCTACAAAATATCATATTGATCGTTGAATTAATGGGACGTCATAGTACGATCGTCTTAGTTAATCGAGAAACTGGAAAAATACTGGATGCGATCAAACACATTGGAAGCTCTCAAAACACTTATCGTTCTTTGCTTCCTGGTGTAGAATATGTTGCTCCGCCAAAACAAGAGGTCTTGAACCCATTTAGCTCCGAGAAAGAAAAAATCTTTCAGCGGCTTTCCCAAACTGAACTAGATCCAAAAGCAATCCAACGTCAGTTTCAGGGAATCGGTTTCGATACCGCTCAAGAGCTGACCAAAAGATTACTGGAACGTCCTAATGAAAAGATGGTTGTATGGGACGAATTTTTCTCAGCCATCAGCCATCAGCCTATTCCTACTTTTTACGAAACGGAAAATAAAGATTTTTTCACACCGATTGCTTATCAGGTATTGTCCGAACAGGCATCTGCTGTAACAGCTTATCCAACACTCAGTCAATTATTAGATAGCTATTATCACGAAAAAGCAGAGAAAGATCGGGCAAAACAACAAGGCGGAGAACTGATTCGAAAAATCGAAAATGAACTAAAACGAAATAAAAATAAATTGAAAAAACGTGAACAAACACTCAAAGAATCCGAAAACGCTGAGAATTACCGTAGAAATGGCGAACTACTTACTACTTTTCTGACACAAGTACCACGCGGCGCAAAAGAAGTTGTTTTACCTAATTATTATGAAGAAGATCGGCCAATCAAAATAGCACTAGATCCGGCATTGACACCAAATCAAAATGCACAGAAATATTTCCATCGATACCAAAAGCTGAAGAACGCTGTTAAGCTGATTGGCGAACAAATCCAAGAAGCCAAAGATGAAATCCAATATCTTGAATCTGTCTTATCTCAACTGGAAATTGCCGGCCCAATGGATATCGAAGCAATTAAAGAAGAATTGACTTCAGAAGGATACCTGAAAAAGAAGAACTTAAAAAAACAAAAACGTAAGAAACCATCTCAGCCTGATCAATACTTTTCTTCTGACGGAACGCTCATTCTTGTTGGTAAAAACAATCTTCAAAATGACCAGCTGACAATGAAGACAGCTAAAAAAACCGACTATTGGCTTCATGCAAAAAATATACCCGGTTCGCACGTCATCATTAAAAGTGACAAGCCCTCAGATGAAACAATTACAGAAGCTGCCGAGTTAGCTGCCTATTTTTCAAAATACCGATACTCTGCCCAAGTGCCGGTTGATCTTGTACAGGTAAAGCATATCCGAAAACCAAATGGCGCCAAGCCTGGTTATGTTATTTATGAAAACCAAAAGACGATTATCGTGACACCAGAAGAAGAAAAAATTACAGCTATGAAACAAAACAGGTAATCAATGAGTGTTTCTAGAATCATATTTGCGTACTTTCCCACAACAGCAATTAGTTATAAATTGTTTGCTACAAAAAGAGGAGTTGTGACAAAATTCTGTCACAACCCCTCTTTTTTGATCAACGGTGTTCAATAAACAGCGTTCTCATCTGCTTTTCTTAGCTCTGCTGGTCCAGTAACCGAGTAAGCTCTTTGATAAATCTTTGAGCGATTTCACTGAGCGGACGTTTCGCCGAATAAATGATATAAAATTCATTTAGTTCGCCTTCTGCCAAAGGGATTAACCGCAAGTGCTCGCGAATCCCTCCAATCACAATACCAGATCCTGAAGCGTAAGCATCAGTTTCAAGAACGATATTCATCAAAGTACCTCGATCACTCGTATAAATCACTGTTTCTTGATCAGGGATCTCGATAAGGTCTTCATAAAAATACGGGAAATTATTTCCATCCTGTGTAAAACGAACCTGAGGATAAGATAACAATTCTTCTTTGGTGATCTCTGCGTGTTCAGCTAATGGATGTCCTTGCCTTAAAAAAATATGCGTTTTGAATTTTCCAATGCTGCGGCCACTTAGCTCTCCTTGTTGTAAATATCTTCTGATACCAGCTTGATTATGCTCATTCATATAAATAATGCCGATCTCACTGTGCTGCTCTTTGACTTCTTCGATCACTCTCGCTGTTGTCGTCTCCATGATCCGAAATTGTTTGATCTCGTCTTTGAATTCCTCGAGTAGCTGTGCGGTCAAAGGACCTAAGAAATCATAATGCTGGGCAGCGATCGAAAAATTGTCTCTCTTTTCACTCGTTAGATAGTGAGTTTCTAATGTATCAAGCTGGACCAATATTTTCTCGGCACGATTTAAGAAGTCTTGCCCTTCTTCTGTTAAATATGCCCCTCGATTCGTTCGAGTAAACAGCGTGATCCCTAACTCGGTTTCTAATTCTTTGATACCAGCTGAAAGACTTGGCTGGGAGACAAACATTTTCTTTGCCGCTTCTCTGAAACTACCATTGTTTGCTACAGCGACCACGTATTTCATCTGCTGAATATTCATTGCTCAAACTCCTCGAAATAATAAATTTCTCTTCCATTCAAGGGCTGGATTGGTCGGTTGTTCGGTCGAGCATACTGACCATCGAAGGGGAGAAGAAACTCTTGGTTCAGTTTTCCTACATGATCCATTACAAACCATTGGATTGGCCCGCTGGTAGGCGGAGTTGTCAATGAGCCAATATAATGGAAATGGCTTTTTTGCTCCGGAAAGAACACATCCGGATTTACCCAATGCTCATGTTTTTCTAAGTTCCAACTTTCCCCATTTTCTTGATTATACAGCCAACCTTCCTGTACCATTAGCTGGTACATGACACCCACAACTAGATTCTCTTTTTTGCTGTTCATATGAACAAAATGAAATTCAATATCTTCCTGTTTTCCGTTGATGATATGTTCAGAAGGCAAGTGGAAATGAATATCTGTCAAATAATAGCGTTCTTTCTTGAACTCTACATAACTGAGTTGGTCAAAAGGTACTAAATGAATCGTGTTTTTGAATTCCTTGTCAGTAAACCGTTGCTTTTGATAATGAAAGGAAAGCGTGTCTCCTTCTATTTTGGTTTCTTCCCCCTTGGTCAAATGAATAGGCGACTGCAATGGAAATTCCGCACCTCTCGCAAACCAATCACATAAACTCGCCCAATTTTCCGGACCTTTGTCTCCAGAATAGCCCCATTCGACATCCATATTCTTTTTCAACTATACTTCCCCCTGCATCTCATATCATTTTTATTTTTCTTCTTTCTTTACAATCGTTGAGACGGTTTCTAAAAACGCCTCTTTTCCATAAAATTCCTGGTTCAATAGTTCCGGAAATATCTCTTTAAAGAAATACTGAACAGAAGGCCGATGTTCAAAGCTTTTAATCGTAGTCACTGCCTCAATGAACATCTCCTTATAAACTTTTTCCGGGTTATTTTTGATGATTTCATCAAAAGATTCATAAAGAAGGTCAACCTTATCTGAAATGGCTAATAGTTCTCCTTCTACGGTTTCATCTTTTCCTTCGAACAACCGACGGCGATAAACTTCTTGGAACTCAGCTGGAATCTCTTGGTTGATGAATTCGTCCGTCATCTTTTCTTCAACTGTTTGCAGCATCCCTCTTAACTCTTTGCTTGCGTATTTCACCGGCGTTTTGATATCACCAATAAAACGCTCTGTGTAGTCATGATTCAATGATTTTTCATAGAGCAGTTTCCAATCGATCGGTTGTCCATTCGCTTCTTCAATGTCTCCTAGAACTTGCGCAATAGATGCTACACGATACGAATGTGCTGCAACTGTATGCTCTGTATATTTAAAAAATCCAGGTGCCCTTGTGATCGTCTCTAAATTGTTCAATCCTAAAATAAATTCATTCAACCCCATAAAAGTTACCTCCCTTTGAGATTTCTTTTTCCGAATATCATATCATTAAATAACTGATATTCGCAACATTTCCGCTCTTTACCATTTTTGAAACAGCTCCCTTACCAAAAAATAGAGAAAATCTATATATAATAGAAAAAAGAGAAGAGATTATTCTCTTCTTTCTGCTAACCAGTCTTAGAAAAATGAATTTTAAAAAAATCAAAAACTGATCACGATAGAAGTTTCTTTTCATACCTGATGAAAAGATGCTTCTCGCAATCAGTTTTTGGATTTTTGCTATTCCAATTGATGATTCTGGAGACACAAATCGGATTTCTCTATCTTCATCAAGCGCGCTTAAATCTGCCAATTTTCAGGATCTTTTTTCCATTCTTTTAGCAGAGTTAATTCTTGCTCATCGATATAACGATCTTCTAAAGCTGCTTCAATCAATACAGAATAATTGGTCAACGTCATAAGAGGGATTTCGGCTTTTTCGAAATTTGCTTTTCCTTTTGGCAACTCATACGTAAAGATAGCCGCAACACCAAGGATATCCGCACCTTCTCTTTTTGCTGCTTCAGCTGCTTCCAAGACACTTCCGCCTGTAGAAATCAAATCCTCGATCACAACCATCTTCTGACCTTCAAATATACGTCCTTCGATTTGGTTACCTTTCCCATGATCTTTCGCCTTACTTCGAATATAGACCATTGGCAAATCCAGTATTTCCGCTACCCATGCGGCATGAGGGATTCCTGCTGTTGCAGTTCCAGCAATCACTTGTACTTCAGGGTAAGCTTCTTTGATTTTGCTTGCTAATCCTTTTGCGATCTCTTTTCGGACTTTTGGATAGCTCATCGTGATTCGGTTATCACAGTAAATTGGGCTTTTGATTCCACTTGCCCATGTAAAAGGATTACTTGGATTTAAAAATACTGCTTCAATTTCTAATAAGTCTTTTGCGATACTTTGTTCAACATTCATTTTAGGTTAGCTCCATTCTGTTTGAATCGTTTGATATGCTTTATAAGGATTAGTTGACTGAGTGATTGGTCGACCTATAACGATAAAAGTTGAGCCGATCTTTTTTGCCTGAGAAGGTGTGACTACTCTTGTCTGATCTCCTGCGACTGTTCCTTCTGGTCTTATACCCGGAGTTAAGCAAACAAATTCGTCTCCTGCCATTTCTTTGATCGCTTCTACTTCCCAAGCAGAAGAAACCACACCATCTAATCCTGCTTTTTTGGCACAGCTAGCATAATGGATCACACTTTTTTCTAAAGAAACTTCGATTAGTTGATCGGCATGCATTTCTTCTTCACTTGTAGAAGTAAGCTGAGTGATAGCTAGAAGTAGCGGACGTTTTCCACCTTCTGGAGTCCCCTCTTCTAATCCTCGCATTGCCGCCTCCATCATACGAATACCGCCAGCGGCATGAACACAGGTGAGATCAACACCAAGCTTTGCCAATCCCCGCATTGCTTTTTCGACCGTATTCGGAATATCGTGAAGTTTCAGATCTAAAAATACATTATGACCAGCCTCTTTTAGATAACGTACGATTTCAGGTCCTTCTTGGTAGAACAATTCCATTCCGATTTTCACAAACAATTTTTCTTCTTTCGGGAAAAATCGAAGAAAGTCTTCTACCTCTTGCCTAGTTGAAAAATCTAATGCAATAATTGGTCGTTGGTCTAGTTGATTCATCGTTCACGTTCCTCTCTCACTTCTTTGATTAATCTTTCCAGCGATTCGATGCCTAGTTCGCTCATTCGCACAGGGAGCTCTTTAATTAGTTTAGGACAGATATACGGATCGGTGAAATTCGCGGTCCCTATAGCTACAGCACTTGCTCCAGCCATAAACATCTCAAGAACATCATCCACTGTCTGCACGCCGCCCATCCCAATGATTGGAAGGCTGGATATACTTGCTACTTGGTGAATCAAACGAATAGCGACAGGCTTGATTGCTGGTCCGGAGAGTCCACCTGTTTGATTGGCTAAAATCGGTTTTCTTGTCTTAAGGTCAATCCGCATACCAAGAAGAGTATTGATCATCGTAAACCCATCTGCCCCTCCAGCTTCGATTGCCTGAGCGATTGGAACGATGTCTGTTACATTTGGGGACAATTTGACATAGACAGGAACAGAAGAAACTTTCTTTACTGCTTGTGTTAATTGAAAAGCAACATCAGAATCTGTTCCAAAAGCAATTCCGCCATGTTTGACATTTGGGCAAGAAATGTTCAGCTCGATTGCTTTCACATTTGGTGCTTCGCCAATTTTGCTACAAACTTCTACATAGTCTTCTTCACAAGCACCAGCAACATTTGCGATGATGGGTAACTCATTGTACTCCTCTAATTCTGGAAGAAGTTTATGCATAACAACGTCTAGACCAGGATTTTGCAAACCAATTGCATTCAACATGCCAGATGGTGTTTCCGCCACTCTTGGCGTGGGATTGCCAAAGCGGGCATTTGGAGTCGTTGCCTTGACCATGATCGATCCAAGCTGATTCAAATCATAGTATTTTCCGTATTCTTTGCCAAAACCGAAACAGCCGCTTGCCGGCATGATAGGATTTTTTAATTCTAGGCCAGGAAGTTTGACCGCTAAAGGATTCTCATTCATATAATTACCTCTCCTATTTTAAAAATCGGTCCTTCGTCACAAACTTTCACACTTTTTGTTCCTGTTTCATCTTCCGGCGTATGACAAACGCAAGCATAGCAAGCCCCTATCCCACATGCCATGCGGGATTCTAATGATAACTGGACATTTTGATGCGAAGAAAACAGCTGTTCCACTGTCTTCAATAACCCGTTTGAACCACATGCAAAAACAGCTGTAGGTTCCGTCTTCGTTCCTAACAATAAATTACCGACATTTCCGTGCATACCGTATGTTCCATCGTCAGTAGCGATTCTTGTTTCTCCTAGACGATTAAATTCTTTTTCATAATAAACGACTTCATGTGTGGCAAAACCTAAAAAATGCGTTGGCTTAATTCCTTTTTCGACTAACTGTTTTGATAACTCATATAGAGGAGGGACACCGATTCCTCCACCGATTATAAATACTTCGTCTCCTGTATGAAGATTGGACAAATCAAAACCATTGCCTAAAGGACCCATGACATCTAAATGGTCTCCGGCAGAAAGAGTAGAGAAGACTCTAGTCCCCTCACCTTCCACCCGATAAATGATACGGCAAGTATTTGTTTCGTGGTCGATATGATTCAAGCTAATCGGTCGGCGTAATAGCAAGTCTGCACGCGGCACGAGAATATGCAAGAACTGTCCTGGTTGCTGCATTTCTTTTACTAGATCACCTTTCAATGTCATTTCAAAAATCTTTGGTGCCAGCTGTTTTTGCTGAACGATTTCCATCATTTCTTGTTTCATCTGTCCCCTCCTGCAACGGTTTTTCGTCTTTTTGTCTTAACATGTGCTCGCCGTTAAATAGGGTTAGTTGAAAAAGCACGGGATTCCATCACTCGAACGATCGCATCTGCTGTGTCTAAAGAAGTAAACAATGGAATACCATGTTCAACTGCTTCTCTTCGGATGATGAAACCGTCTTTAGAAGCATTTCCCCGATCTTTATCAATCGTATTGACAACCACTTGTGTTTTACCATCTCTTATTAAGTCGACTACATTTTTTTCTGCTGCTTCCTCAGAAATTTTCGCTACTGTTTCAACGACCAGACCATTTTTTTCGAAATAAGCAGCTGTATGTTTCGTTCCTATCAGACTATAGCCAATTTCTGTAAAACGTTTAGCTAATTCTAGTGCTTCTTCTTTTGTTTCGTCCGCAATCGTAAATAATACGGCTCCATATTCAGGCAAGTGTAATCCAGAAGCTTCGAATGCCTTGTACAAAGCTTTGTCTAATTGTCTGTCAGATCCCATTACTTCTCCAGTCGATTTCATTTCAGGCCCTAAGTAAGTATCAACTTTCTGCAATTTCGTAAAAGAAAAGACAGGTGCTTTAACATGAACTTCTTTTGTTTCTGGATAAAGTCCGTTTTCATAACCAAGTGTCTTTAGTTTCTCTCCCAAAATAGCTTTCGTCGCAATTTGTGCCATTGGAATTCCTGTCACCTTACTTAAGAATGGAACAGTCCGACTTGCTCGAGGATTGACTTCGATCACATAAACCTCATTTTCATGGATGACAAACTGGATATTCATCATCCCGACACAATTCAAACCTAATGCTAAGCGGATCGTGTAATCTTCGATCGTTTTCTTGATCGATTCAGATAATGTTTGAGGTGGATACACAGCCATTGAATCCCCTGAATGGACACCAGCACGCTCAATATGCTCCATGATCCCTGGGATGAGTACTGTTTCACCGTCACAAATCGCATCCACTTCGCATTCACCACCAAGCAAGTAACGGTCCACTAGTACTGGATGTTCTGGAGATGCTTTCACAGCATGTTCCATGTAATCTTCTAAATCTCGCTGGTTTTCAACGATTTCCATCGCACGTCCGCCTAATACATAGCTTGGACGAACAAGAACTGGATAACCAATTCTCGAAGCGATAACCACGGCTTCTTCTTTACTTGTAGCAGTATCCCCTAAAGGTTGAGGAATATCCAACTCTTTCAGCGCTTGCTCGAATAAATCACGATTTTCCGCACGATCCAAGTCTTCGATCGTTGTCCCTAAGATTTTTACACCAGCAGCAGTCAAAGGTTCGGCTAAGTTGATTGCTGTCTGACCACCAAATTGAACGATTACTCCTATCGGCTGTTCTAGCTCGATCACATTCATCACATCTTCGAAGGTCAATGGCTCAAAATATAATTTATCCGAAATAGAAAAGTCAGTCGAAACTGTTTCAGGATTGCTGTTCATGATGATTGCTTCGTATCCTGCCTGCTGGATTGCTTTGACAGAATGCACAGTCGCATAGTCAAATTCAACCCCTTGTCCGATACGGATAGGACCAGATCCCAGTACTAGAATTGAGGGCTTTTCTGATCGTGAACTTTCATTTTCATATTCATAGGAACTATAAAAATAAGGTGTTTTTGATTCGAATTCCGCTGCACAAGTGTCAACCATCTTATATACAGGAATCAAATCATTTTCTTTTCTCATCTGGCGAACGGCTTCTTCGTTTATTTCCCACAGCTCCGCCACTTTTTTGTCTGTAAAACCGTTTTGTTTCGCTGTTTTCAATATCTTGTCATCCAACGGCTGCTGTTTCAACTGCTGTTCGATTTCTACGATATGCAACAGTTTATCTAAAAAGAATAAATCGATTTTTGTCAAATCCGCTAATTCTTCTATGGTGTACCCTCTTCTAATAGCTTCAGCTACATAAAACAGGCGATCATCTTGTGCTCGAACCACTTTTTGGATTAGGTCATCGTCCGTGATGTCTGCCAACTCAGGAAGTTCGATATGGTGTGTACCGATTTCTAAAGAACGCACAGCTTTCAATAAAGACTCTTCGATATTCCGACCGATAGCCATCACTTCACCAGTTGCTTTCATCTGCGTGCCTAAAAGCCGTTCTCCGTTTTCAAACTTATCAAACGGCCAGCGAGGAATTTTAGCTACAACATAATCTAATGCAGGTTCAAATTCTGCAAAAGTCGTTCCTGTAACAGGATTTTTCATTTCGTCTAATGTTAATCCAAGCGCTATTTTAGCAGCTAGCTTAGCGATCGGATAGCCAGTCGCCTTACTTGCTAACGCAGATGAACGAGAAACACGCGGATTGACTTCAATCACATAATAATTAAAACTATGTGGATCAAGAGCGAGTTGGACGTTACAGCCTCCCTCGATCTTAAGTGCTCGAATAATCGAAAGAGAAGCATCACGAAGCATTTGATATTCATGGTCAGACAATGTTTGACTAGGGGCAAATACGATAGAATCACCTGTATGGATACCCACCGGGTCAAAATTTTCCATATTGCAGACAACGATTGCATTATCAGCCGAATCTCTCATCACTTCATATTCAATTTCTTTAAAACCTGCAATACTTCGTTCAATCAAACATTGGGTAGCGGGGGAAAGACTTAATCCATTTTCTGATACGATACGTAATTCTTCTTCATTTTCACACATACCTCCACCAGTTCCGCCTAAAGTAAAGGCTGGACGAACGATGACAGGATAGCCGATTTTATTTGCAAAATCTACAGCTTCTTCTACTGTATTGACGATTTCAGACTCGGGGATTGGCTGATTCAATTCTTTCATCAACTGTTTGAATAGATCACGATCTTCTGCTTGATCGATCGCAGAAAGCTTTGTTCCTAGAAGTTCTATGTTCAATTCTTCTAAAATACCTGATGCTGCCAGCTCCATTGCCATATTGAGGCCTGTCTGTCCGCCTAAAGTTGGAAGGAGAGCATCTGGACGCTCTTTTCGAAGAATCCTTGATACAAATTCAAGTGTGATCGGTTCGATATATACTTGATCTGCCACTTCTTTATCCGTCATGATCGTCGCAGGATTAGAATTTACTAAAACCACTTCATATCCTTCTTCTTTTAAGGCAAGGCAGGCTTGTGTTCCTGCGTAGTCAAATTCTGCGGCTTGACCAATGATGATCGGACCAGATCCAATCACCATAATTTTCTTGATATCTGTACGTTTCGGCATCTGTTTACTGCTCCTTTCCTGCGTCCATCATTTCCATAAATTCATCAAATAAATGTAGTGCATCATGCGGACCAGGGGCAGCATCTGGATGAAACTGCACACTGAAAGCGGGATAATCTCTGTGTTTGACTCCTTCTACTGTTCCGTCATTTACTTCTACATGAGTTACGATGAGTTTTTCTGGATCAATCGTGGCTTCATCGACTGCATAGCCATGATTTTGAGAAGTAAAATCAATTCTTCCGGTCGCTACTTCTCGTACCGGGTGATTTAATCCTCGATGTCCGAATTTCATTTTATAGGTATCTGCACCGTTGGCTAAAGCAAATAACTGGTGACCGAGACAAATACCAAAAATCGGTACTTTTCCTTGGATTTTTTTGATCATTTCGATTGCTTCTGGCACATCTTTTGGATCACCAGGTCCATTCGTCAGCATGACTCCGTCTGGTGATAGCGCTAAAATCGTCTCGGCATCTGTGTTATAGGGAAGTACTGTGAGGTTACAGTTTCTTTTACTCAATTCTCGTAAAATACTATGTTTCAAGCCGAAGTCAATGACAATGACTTTCCGACCTGTTCCTGGACTTGGATAAGGTTTGTTAGTTGAGACTTGCTGCACTTGATTGGTTGCTAGAACGGTTGCTTTCAGCTGATCAAATGCATGTTCGAAGGAATCTCCAGCATCAACGATACTAGCTTTCATCGTTCCGACTTCACGGATTTTGCGAGTAAGGGCGCGCGTATCGATACCTGATATTCCAGGAATTCCTTTTTGTTTCAAAAATGAATCTAGCGTCATTTGGTTTCGCCAGTTTGAAGCTACACGTGCATGTTCTTTTACTACTACTCCTTTGCATGTTGGAGAAATCGATTCATAATCATCTCTATTTACCCCATAATTACCCACCATAGGATAGGTAAATGTAATGATTTGACCGTTAAAACTTTGATCAGTGATAGTTTCTTGATAACCAGTCATACTTGTTGTAAAAACGATTTCTCCGAAGACACTAGCATCTGCACCAAAAGCCTTTCCTTCGAAAACTGTTCCATCTTCTAATATAAGCAAACGTTCCATACTTTTATTCTCCCTTCTGCCACACAAGTTTTCCGTTGACAAAAGTCATTTGTGTTTCGCCTTTTACTTTCCAGCCGATAAAAGGTGTATTCTCCCCTTTTGATAAAAAGTCTTCTTTATCGATCGTGCAAGTTTGTGTAATATCAAAAACTGCTACATCAGCGGGGGCACCAACCGTTAGCGTTCCTGCATTCAAACCAAAAATCTCAGCCGGTTTAACTGCCAACCAATTGATCACTTGTTCCAACGTGAATCGACCAGTTTCTACAAAATGAGTATAGATCAGTTGAAACGCTGTTTCGCTTCCTACGATACCAAATGGTGATTTCATGAAACTTTGGCTTTTTTCTTCTAATCCATGGGGGGCATGGTCTGTAGCGATGCAATCGATCGTACCGTCAAGCAAGCCTTCGATCAAAGCTTCTCTGTCCTCCCGTCCTCTTAGCGGCGGGTTCATTTTCCAAAAGCCGAAATCTTCGGGAATATCTTCGTCGATCAAAATAAGATGATGGGGTGAAACTTCTGCTGTTACGTGGATTCCTGCTTTTTTTGCGTCTCTGATTACACGGACACTTTCTTTAGTAGAAACATGGCAAACATGGTAATGAACACCAGTTGCTTCAGCTAGCAACAGATCTCTAGCAATTTGAGAAGACTCGGTTACGCTTAAGATCCCGGGAAGACCAAGTTCTTCTGCCTTCTTGCCAGCGTGCATAACGCCGCCAAATAATAAAGATTCATCTTCTGTATGGGCTACTAGGGCTTTATTGTTTTTTGCAGCTTCTTTCATAGCCAGATACATCGTCCCAGCTGTTTGGACACCTACACCGTCATTTGTGAAAGCAAAAGCACCTTCTTCAATCAGTGCTTCTTGATCAACTAATTTCTCACTTCGCAGATTTTCTGTGATTGGCGCATACTGCAATACCTTCACAACTGCATCTTTTCTAATGATGTCATATACTTGTCTCAGCTTTTCTGCCGTATCAGGTACAGGATTTAAATTCGGCATCGCGCATACAGTAGTGAAACCGCCACGAGCAGCTGAGCGAGTCCCAGCTTCGATCGTCTCCTTGTATGTAAATCCTGGCTCTCTCAAATGAACATGGACGTCCACTAAACCAGGTGTGATCAATTGTCCCTTTGCATCAAACACTTCATCAAATTCGGCTTCTGAGAATCCTGTACCGATTGCTTTGATTCGCCCATCTTCTATCCAAATTTCTGCTGGTGTCGTCATATTTTTTCGTGTATTGATCTGACCGTTTTTAATGAGTGTTTTCATTTTTTCATCCTCCTATAATTACGCTTTTCCATTTAGCACTGCTTCTAAGATTGCCATTCTGACGAATACTCCATTGCTCATTTGCTGAACGATCCGCGACTGTAATCCTTCCACTAATGAATCAGCTAATTCTACATCGCGGTTAACTGGTGCTGGGTGCATAATGATTGCATGTTTTTGCAACTTCTTCGCACGCTCAACTGTTAACCCATGTTCCTGATGGTAGCCTTCTTTTGAGAAACTTTCTTTTCCATCATGGCGTTCGTGTTGCACCCGAAGCATCATCATGACATCAACTTGATCTAGTAGTTCATCCAATGGCATATAATGTCCGTACACTTCGAATTCATCGTCGTACCATTCTCTAGGACCTGAGAAGAATACTTGTGCGCCTAGACGTTTTAACATCTGCATATTGGATTTAGCTACGCGAGAGTGAGTGATATCACCTACGATGGCAACTTTCAGACCTTCAAAATGACCAAATTCTTCATAAATGGTCATCAAATCAAGCAAGCATTGGGTTGGATGCTGTCCGCTTCCGTCTCCTCCATTGATAATCGAACACTGGATTGTTTTACTTTGTATCAGTTCGTCATAATAGTTCTCATCACCATGACGGATAACCGCTACGTCTACGCCTAATGCTGACATCGTCAGTACTGTATCGTATAGTGTTTCCCCTTTTTGGACAGAGCTTGTGCTTGCTTCAAATTCAATCACTTCTAGCCCTAGTTTTTTCTCCGCTACATCGAAGCTTTTATGTGTGCGAGTACTATTTTCGAAAAAGAGGTTTGTAGCAAAGTACTGGCGCTTTTGCGGAGTCCAATTAGCACCTTGCTTGAATTCCTGCCCTCTGCGGATCAAGCCCATAACTTCTTGATCAGTAAGTGCCTCAACGGTCAATAAATGCTTTAAGCTGATACGTTCTGATTTGATGATCATAATGTTTCCTCCTTAGTTTTCTTCGCTTCGTGAAGTTTCTGGTAAGATAAGATTTAAAATGATGCCAAGTACAGTTGCTAATGCCATTGCCGACAATGTAAATGTGCCTACTTCAAAGACGAGTCCGCCAATTCCTACTACTAAGATAACTGAAGCAATCAACAGATTTTTCTTTTTATCAAAATCGATTTTGTTCTCGATTAAAATCTTCATTCCACTTGCGGCAATTACTCCAAATAAGATAAAACTGATTCCTGAGATGACTGGTCCAGGGATACTTAAAATCAAAGCGCTTAATTTTCCTACGAATCCTAAAATGACTGCAAATACTGCAGCTCCACCGATCACAAACACGCTATGGACACGTGTGATAGCCAGAACACCAATGTTTTCACCGTAACTTGTTACAGGAGGACCTCCGACAAAGGCTGCCACGATTTGTGCTAACCCATCACCTGTCAACGTCTTATGAAGACCCGGTTCTTCAAAGAAATTACGTTTAGTTAGTTTATTCAATACCATAAGATGGCCGATATGCTCTGTCATCGTCACAAAAGCGATGGGTGCCATTGTTGTGATTGCTCCAAGATATAGCTTTGGTTCATATTGTACAAAGGGAATCTCAAAGTTAGGAACAGCAAACCAGGCAGCGTCTACGATTGGCTTAGTATCCACGATTCCAAACAGCAAGGCTACGATGTATCCGCTAATGATACCTAGTAAAATCGGAATCAATCCGAGAAAACCTCTTAGCCACATGTTGAAGAAAATTGTTAATCCTAATGTGATCAGCGCTACAGCAATATACTTGAAATCATACGTGCCCTGATTATACATAGCATTTGTTGCTGCATTTGCCGCAAGTCCCAACCCGATAACCATGATGACTGGACCGACGACGATTGGAGGCAAGATTTTATCCAGCCATGCTGAACCGATCTTTTTGATGATCAGCGCAACAATCAAATAGACTAATCCAGTTGTGACTGCTCCTTGTGCAATCGCTGGATAACCATCTGTTTTCATCAAAAGCTGCATCGCTGCAATGAAAGCGAAGCTGCTTCCTAAGTACGCAGGTATCTTTCCTTTAGTAGTAAATAAGTACACCAATGTACCTAGTCCTGAACTGACTAGCGCAATACCTGGATCGATACCTACTAAGATGGGGACTAACACGGTTGCTCCGAACATCGTGAACAAGTGTTGTAAACTTAATCCTACCCAATGTCCTGGGGTTGGGCGATCGTGGATATCTAACACCACGTCATCATTATGAAATCCTTTTTTCTCCGACATGTTTCTCTCTCCTCTAATCTTCCTCTTTCAAAATCATGATGCGATCTTGTCCATCAAGCTCTTGCATCTCTACTAAAATCTCTTCCGCCCGAGATGTTGGAATGTTCTTCCCAACATAATCTGCACGGATTGGCAATTCTCGATGCCCACGATCGACCAGGACTGCTAATGAAATTTTTCTTGGTCTGCCAAAATCCATTACTGCGTCCATTGCTGCTCGAATCGTTCGTCCTGTATACAAAACATCATCAATCAAAATAACTTCTTTTCCTTCTAAGGAAACTGGGATGTCAGAAGAATGAAGTTCCGGTTCTTCTGGATTTTCTTTTTTGTCATCTCGGTATAAAGTGATATCCAGTTCTCCTACAGGAATATCGATATCTTCTAGCTGCTTCAGGCGTTCGGCAATTCTTGATGCAATGTAGATTCCTCGTGTTTTGATACCTACCAATACGATATCTTGGATACTATGGTTTCTCTCGATAATCTCATAAGTAATTCGAGTCAATGCTCGCTTCATGGTTACCTGATCTACTACTTCTTTTGCTTGCATTTTCATTCCCCCTACTTTTTTGCATAAAAAAACTCCTGCCCTAAGAGGACAGGAGGAATGTTTAGACTGAGCGTATACTGATACACTGATAGCTATACTATGTCAATGAGCAATCTACTTATGGCGCACCATACGTATCCTTGCTCCCACCCTTCTTAGCCTCACGGGACTAAACTTAAAGGAATTCTATTAAGTTTTATGCTTTCGTTGTTAATTACTATACCGTTATCTAAATTAAAATGCAATGTTTTTTCTTAATTTTTCTAAAGTTTTTTCAAAAACTTCTGGAAGAGGTGCTTCAAAGATCATCTTTTCGTTTGTAGTCGGGTGCGTAAAACCTAACATTTGCGCATGGAGAAACTGACCATTGCCTTTCAAAGTTTTCTTCGGTCCGTATACTGGATCTCCAGCTAACGGATAACCGATATACTTCATATGCACACGGATCTGGTGTGTTCTTCCGGTTTCTAGTTTTAATTCAACCAGAGTAAATCCTTCGAAACGTTCCAATACAGTAAAATGTGTGACAGCCGACTTCCCATCTTCTCTTATCGCCTGCATTTTCCGGTTTTCCTTCGAACGGCCGATTGGCGCATTGATGGTTCCTTTTTCGTGAGGAATCTCTCCATGGACTAAAGCAACATATTTGCGCAAAGAGGTCTTATCTTTTAATTGCTGAGCTAATGATTCGTGTGCCTGGTCATTTTTGGCAACCATTAGCAGTCCGGAAGTATCTTTGTCGATTCGGTGAACAATACCTGGACGAATAACGCCGTTGATCGTAGAAAGATCCTTGATATGGTACATCAGCGCATTGACCATTGTGCCATGCGTATGACCTGCTGAAGGATGAACGACCATTCCTTGAGGTTTGTTTATCACCGCTACATCTTCATCTTCGTAAACGATCGTCAACGGGATATTTTCTGGGACCACATCTAATGTTTCTGGTTCGGGGATCAAGACAGTAATCTCGTCTCCTTGTTTTACTTTGTAATTTGCTTTGACTGGCTGTCCATTGACAGAAACCGCTCCATTTTTCAGCCACAGCTGAATTTGCGAACGACTGTAATCGGTGAATAAATTAGTCAATACTTTATCGATCCTACCAGATTCATGGTGAATCGTCGTTTTAAGTTCTGTCATTTTTTTCTTTGATCCTTTTCATCTAAAATAATATAAATTAACATACAAATCACTCCACATACAAGTGTCACATCTGCTACGTTAAAAATCGGAAAGCTCATAAAATCTGTCTGGAACATATCTACTACATAGCCAAGACGAATACGGTCGATAAAATTGCCAATCGCACCAGCTAGAATCAAACTCAATCCAATCATGAACCAGCGATTACCTTTTTCACGATTTTTAATCATCAATGTGAGAATCACAACGACTGCAATGAGTGTCACTATAGTAAAGAACCACATCTTCCCTTCTAGCATACTCCATGCGGCTCCAGTGTTTCGAATATGATTCAGTGACAAAATACCTGGTATAAGATTTTTCGTCTCTCCAAGCGCTAGATTATCAGTGATCCACCATTTGACCAACTGATCCACTCCTACTAGCAAAGCGCTGAATATCCAATAAATAATTAACAAAAAATCAATCCTTTTCTATTTGTTTATAAATATCACGAGGTCGTACGATCCCGAGCAGATTACCATCGGGATTCCCATCTTTAGTGATAAGTACGGCTTCCAAAGTCCCTTGCTCACGAAACATCGCTTCAACCTCGTAAATATGTGTTTTAGCTGGAACAAAATGATAATTTGTGTACTTTCCGTTTTGGATGATCAAATCCAACGCTCGTTTATTTGTTAAATCAACCGGACCTTTTTGGCTTTCTTTTGCTAGCCAAAACCCGATATTACGTAAAGTAATCAATGCTACAAATTTTCCTTTATTGTATAACGGAAATTGTGAATACCTTTTTTCTGCTACTATCTTTAACAGTTCAAGTAACGGAAGATCTTGTTCAAAACCTGTTACACGTTTTGCAAATCGAGGCAGCACGGTTTCAGGCTGAATCAGTTCTTGTTCGATCAGCTGGATTCGCTTGACTGTCCAATCATTTGGCTCTGCAATGACAAAATCGACTGCGATCCGATCATGGACGATCGCATTCCTTAACTGAGCAAGCTGTAAAAGATCATCTTCGTATTTTCTGATCATTAATTGTTTTCTTTGAGCTAGGCGTCTGACAAGTTCGGTAAATCCCATATTTCGTGCATTTCCCATCTCGTCTCTCATCCATTTTTCGATTCGATTGAAACTGATTAAAAAAAGATCAGAGTTTGCCATAATTTTCCTCCTTGATCAAATATGCCCGGTTTTTTATATAGAAAAAGAACGCAATCAACACAATAACTGCAAAAAAACTGAAAAATAAATTTTGTAGGAAAACGGCCCCCAACCCAGTTGCTAGAAATAAAAACGGATAGATTTGAAGAATCAAGTAATTCATTGTGATCACATAAGCAGGCTTTGCTTCTTTCACTGTATAAACGGGGCTTTTTAGCCAATAAAAGGTGACCTGCATCGTAAAGGGCACTTCCAGATCAAGCGTTATCTTTTGTTCATGACTGAGAACACTGCGTTTTTCATTGTTGATTCTTAGCTGAATCGAGCTACCCATACCGTAAAAACCGGTTTTTCTTATAAATGTCGTTTTCATCATACCCTCCTATTATGCTTTAGTATAGCTCAAAATACAATAAAGAAAAAGAATGATCCTAGTGTAAACAAAATTAATTCCCTATCGTCTAAAAAAAGAAGCTGTAGTCAAAATACAGCTCCTTCGATGGTAGATTATAATCAAGCTTAAAACAATCCCAACACTTCTCCGTCATTTGTCACGTCCATATTCAATGCAGCAGGTTTTTTAGGCAAACCAGGCATCGTCATAACATCTCCAGTCAAGGCTACTAAAAATCCTGCCCCTAATTTTGGGATGATTTCGCGGATCGTGATGGTGAAATCTTCCGGTGCACCTAGCAGTGAAGGATCATCAGAAAATGAATACTGTGTTTTTGCCATACAAATCGGCAGTTTGTCCCATCCATTCTTCGTAAACTCTTCTATTTGTTTTTGCGCTTTTTTGCTGAAAACAACACCATTTCCTCCGTAAATTTTCTTGACGATTGTTTCTGTCTTTTCTTGTATCGTTTCTTCTAGGCGGTATAATGGCTTGTAATTAGCTTCTTTTCTATCAATCAATCGTACTACAGCTTTTGCTAAATCAACGCCGCCTTCTGCTCCATCTGCCCATACACTCGCTCTCTTGGCAAGAATCCCCTGATTTTCACACAAGTGCTCCAACAGTGTGAGTTCATTGTCTGTATCTGTTACGAATTCATTGATTGCGACGATCACAGGTAGCTGATATTGTTCCATATTACGTATATGGCGCTTTAAATTTGCAAAACCTACTTTCAAAGCATCAAGATTCTCATTTTTAAGTTCATCTTTTTTCATTCCGCCATGCATTTTCAATGCACGGACAGTGGCGACAATCACCACAGCATCCGGCGCTTTTTTCAAGTTAGGTACTTTGATATCTAAAAATTTCTCTCCGCCAAGATCTGCACCAAATCCTGCCTCTGTGACAACGTAATCTGCTAATCTCAATGCTGTCTTGGTAGCTAAAATACTATTGCAGCCATGAGCGATATTGGCAAACGGTCCCCCGTGGACAAAAGCTGGTGTTCCGTAAATTGTTTGTACAAGATTCGGCTTGATTGCATCTTTCAGCAGTAATGCCAGAGCGCCTTCTGCTTTCAAGTCTCCAGCAGTCACAGGCTGACGGTCAAATGTATAGCCGACAACGATCCTTGCAAGACGAGCCTTTAAATCTTCAAGGTCTGCCGCAAGACACAAGATAGCCATGATTTCGCTGGCAACTGTGATATCAAACCCATCTTCTCTTGGAACACCTTGGATTGGCCCACCCAAGCCAACAATTACTTTACGCAGTTCACGATCATTGAGATCGACTACCCGTTTCCAAATCACTCGGCGGGCATCGATGTTCAATTCATTTCCTTGATGAATATGATTATCTAAAAGAGCAGATAATGCATTATTAGCTGTTGTGATAGCATGCATGTCACCAGTAAAATGCAAGTTGATATCTTCCATAGGCAATACCTGTGCATATCCTCCGCCTGCAGCACCACCTTTGATTCCCATCACAGGACCAAGTGAGGGTTCTCGCAATGCAATAACAGATTTTTTATTGATTTTATTGAGCGCGTCTCCTAACCCTACAGTGATCGTTGACTTTCCTTCGCCAGCTGGTGTTGGATTGATGGAAGTAACTAAGATCAAATGCCCCTCAGCGTTATCCTTTGATCGATTGATTCCAGAAAAATTGATTTTCGCCTTATATTTCCCATACAGTTCCAAATCGTCTTCCTTAAGATCTAATTTACTAGCCACTTCAACAATCGGTTCTAGCTCTGTTTCTTGTGAAATTTGCAGATCATTCTTCATTTGATTACCCCTTTTCACGAACTTTATTCAACAAAATATCTTCTTTGTTAAGATATGCCAATTATACCTTTTTTTATTCAGAAAAAAAACATAAAATTACAGGTTTTTAATTTATTTGACGTACTTATAAATACTCTTTATAATGAAGGCTATGATCAGACTTTAGAAAGGTCGTGAGTGCTTTGACCACAGGAATTGTAAAATGGTTTGACAACAAAAAAGGATACGGCTTTATCAGTTATGATGACACAGAAGAAATTTTTGTACATTTTACTGCGATTGAAGAAGAGGGATTCAAAACTTTGGAAGAAAATCAAGTGGTCGAATTTGAGATCATCGAAGGGAATCGAGGAACACAAGCTGCCCATGTCAAGAAAGGCAACGTTCAGACTACCGATACTAGTATGCATGAATAGATAAACAAATAGAGTGAGACGCTAAACGGGATGAACCGTACGTCTCACTCTTTTCTTTTCCTGTAAAAATTCGTTTTTTTAGGTTCTGATTTTTAAAATTAGCTTTTTCTTTTTTTCGTATAAGGATAAGGAATTGATTCTGATTTGGGTCCGTTTTTTTCAAAATGATCAAAAAGGACTACTTGATCTTTTTTTCGCATCATGAAAACAGATGGGGCTTTCTCATCTTGCAACATCATTTGCACCCCAGTATTAGTTGGCGTCAAAGATCGAATCTGTCCGACAGATATTTCTCGGTCTTTCCAAAAAGCAGCATAACGTATAATCACAGAGTTTGATTTTAAAATAAAAGAACGCCGCAAACCTAGAAATAGAAAAACAAGAAAAATACCTAAAACAAAATTGCTTTTCCAATAAGGACCTGTGTTTTCTAAAGAAAGAATCAGACTAAAAAACAGAATGATCAAGGTCAATGACCAATAGATGATCGTATGTGCCAGTTCAGGCTGCCATCGAATATTTTTTTTCATTCTCTAACCTCTCACCGATTCAGTAATGATATAATCTTACCATAACATTAGTTTGAACAAAAAGGAGAATCTCTTTTTATGTTAAAAGTATACATTGATGCCTCTACAAAAGGCAACCCTGGTCCTAGTGGAGGTGGAATCTTGATTGTCTATCAAGGTAAACAAGAACAGCTATCTATCCCGCTTTCTATAGGGACAAACCATCAAGCAGAGTTCGAAGTCTTTTTAAAAACTTTAGAATTTCTAAAGAAAAACGACTTACAGAATGAAACGATTTTCTGTTTTTCAGACAGCAAAACACTAGTTTCTACGGTCGACAAAAACGCAACGAAGAACGAGCTCTTCCTTCCCTACCTTCAAAGAATCCAAGAACTTCTATCCGAATTTTCTTTATTGATCCTGCAATGGTTGCCCGAAAACAAAAATAAAGGAGCAGATAATCTTGCACGTCAGGCTCTCCATAAACAATTAAAAGAAAAAAAGACTCTTTAAATTAAAAACTTTAAGGAGTCTTTTTATAGTTTCTCATTTAATATAAAAGATAATTGTGATCAAACGTAATTTCCAATTGGTAATCTCCGATTTTTTCTTCTATTTGACTACGTAAGATTCTTTCTAGTTCTGTATCAACAAACTGGAATTTCTCAGGGACCACTACATCAAATTGCAGCGTTTTTCCTTGATGAATTACTCTAAAATCATGAATATTAAGCCCTGTACCTGTTTCAAGAAGAATTTGCTTTAACTGCCGCAAGATATTATAGTATTTTTCGTTATCAACAGGCATTGGATCCAAGTGACAGACAAGTTCCACATCCAAAGACTTTTTAAAGTCTTTTTCTATCAGATCAATAATCTTATGAGCCACATTCAAATTCATTGATTCATCTACTTCGATGTGGACTGATGCAAAGCGTTTATTGGGTCCATAGTTATGCACCAATAAATCATGATAGCCAAGTATATCATCGCAAGCATTTAAATGCTCTTCCATTTCTTCAATCTCTGCTGGCGTTGGGCGACTTCCTAATAGTTCGTATACAAAATTTCGAAGCATCGTCAATCCACTATAAAGGATATATAATGCTAAAGCAAAACCTATATATCCATCAATACGCCATCCAGTTACCCATTCGATTGCTGCTGAAAGCAATACAGCCAGTGTAGTAAAGACATCATTATAACTATCTGTTGCTGTAGCTCTCAATGTTTCAGAATCAATGGATTGCGCAATAACCTGATACATTTTGCCTTGTGCAAATTTCAAAAAGATGGAAATGATTAGGACAAAAAAGACGATGGGTGTTAAAGAGACATTTTCTGGATGGATGATTTTTTCAGCAGAAGACTCTAAAAATTGAAATCCTACATAAGTAATGATGATCGAAACAAATAACCCACTGATATATTCGAAGCGTTCGTGTCCATAAGGATGTTCCTGATCTGCTGGCTTTGCAGCAATTTTAAATCCGATCAAAGTCAATATGGATGAAGCAGTATCTGATAGACTGTTCACTGCATCAGCCATAATGGAGACACTTCCTGAAAAAAGCCCGATCATTAGCTTAGAGACAAACAAGATCAGATTCGTAACCAATCCTAAGATACCCGCTAGTACTCCTTTTTTTGTCCGCTGTTGCGGTATTTGTTTCTTTTTTTCTTCTTGTTTCTTAGCCAAGTTTTTTACCCCTTCTAGTTTGCTTGTTGCTCAGGTAAAAAGATGGAGAGGACGATTGTTTTCCTCTCCTCTCTTCCTTTTTCTATCTATCGTGCGTCCTATTACTATTAAAAGATGGTCATTATTCTGGTTTCAACGGTGTTGCTGCAAATAACGCTTTTGCTAGTAATGGTGTTATGATTCCCGCACCTATTGCTTCTGGTATCCCATTGATTGCTGCAACCCCTGCTAAGGTTTTAAATAAAAGAGCAGAATCTACACCATAGGCATCTGCCGTTGCACCTGTATAAAATAATCCCATGAATCCTAACACTAAGACTGTATTGACCAATGAACCCAGTACCCCTGCAAAGGCTGAGCTGATCGTTATTGATTTATTTTTTTGATAAATCCAGTGGAAAACCAAGCCTGCTACTAAGCCAACAAGTACTCTGGGAACTACCGAGATAATCGGATTCGTGAACACTAATGTATCAAATGGCGTTGTTGGCATGGCATAGGCACGAACAATTGTAGCGATTCCCCAAAACAAGCCAATCACCATGCCATCTTTTGGGCCTAATACTACTGCAGCAATAATTACTGTGATATGGATAATTGTTAAACTAATGAATCCTAATGGAATAAACCCCAGCCAAGGAACCATCGCTTGTACGATGATGATTGCTAACAAGATCGCACGTAAGACTAGTCGAAAGGTCTTATTTCTACTATTCATTTTTTCACCCCTTTTTATTTATACTAATCGTAAAAATTTCTGTCACTTTCGTCAACTAAAGACCATCCGAATCCGACCATTTGATTAGATGCGCCATCCAATTGAAAAAAGTATGAGGGCAAGACTTGTTTGTCTTCGCCCCCATAATCATGTTTCGTTCAATGTTTGAACTTTTGTTTTTCTGTCAAACGTAAACGCCCTATTGTTGCGCAACCCATTCTTTCGCAGCTTTAAGTGCATCTGGAATACCAGCAGGATTTTTCCCGCCAGCTTGTGCCATGTCTGGACGTCCACCACCGCCACCGCCTACTTTCGGTGCGATTGCTTTAATCAAGTCGCCAGCTTTTAGTCCAGCTTCATTTGATTCTTTCGTCATTGCCGCTAGCAGACTGACTTTTCCTTCTTGTTCGTTTGCTAAAACAAGAATATCTGAAATATTTTTTTGTTTCCATTGGTCAGCTAATTGACGCAGCTGATTCATATCTTTCACTTTTACTTGTGCTGCAATGATTGTTTTTCCATTGATCGTTTCTGGATCTTTGAATACATCACCAGCTTGTTGATTCGCTAACTTGCTAGCTAATTGTTCATTTTCCTTTTGTAGCTCTCTTACTTGCTGTTGCAATTGTTCCGCTTTTGAAACAACTTCTTTCAATTGAGGTGATTTAACAATTGTTGCTACTTGTTTTAGTTGTTTTTCTTCTTCTTCAAGTAGTTCGTACGCTTCTTTACTTGTTACAGCCTCGATTCGTCGCACGCCTGCACCAATTCCTGATTCAGAAACGATTTTGAAGATTCCGATGTTTTCTGTATTTGCTACATGTGTGCCTCCGCACAGTTCGATTGACCAGCCGCCAATATTTACTACTCGAACGTCATGTCCGTATTTTTCACCAAACAAAGCCATTGCACCCATGTTTTTGGCTGTATCGATATCTGTTTCAATTGTTTCAACTGGGATAGCTTCCCAGATTTTTTCGTTGACGATTCTTTCCATTTCAGCTAATTCATCTGAAGTGATTTGACCAAAGTGGGTAAAGTCGAATCGTAAATGTCCAGGAGCGACTAAAGAACCAGCTTGATTTGCATGCTCGCCAAGTACTTCTTTCAATGCCTTGTGCAGTAGATGGGTTGCTGTATGGTTTTTGATGATCCGATTGCGCATCGATTGATCGATCAATAGATGATAGGTTTGTCCTTCACTCATTGGTGCTTTTACTTCTACGGTGTGCATAAATTGACCATTAGGCGCTTTTTGAACATCTGTAACAACTGCTACGATTTCGCCTACTTCATTCATGATCCATCCTTGATCCGCTACTTGCCCACCCATTTCTGCATAGAAAGGTGTTTGATCAAAGATCATTTGAGCTTCACCTTCTGCGACTTCATTCAAAAGAGACTCACCTTTAACGATGACCAATAATTGACTATCTGATTCTTGTTCTGTGTATCCAATGAATTTACTTTCTACTTTGATATCTGTCAATAAAGCAGATTGTACCCCCATTGATTTTTCAGTACTGCGGGCAGAGCGAGCACGTTCGCGTTGTGCATCCATTTCTTTTTCAAAACCAGCATGATCAACTTTCAGTCCTTCATCTTCTGCCACCTCTTCCGTTAATTCTACCGGGAAGCCATATGTGTCGTATAGTTTGAAGATGTCTTTTCCTGCTAGAGTCGTCCCGTTTTCGTTTTTTACTTCTTGGATCACTTGATTTAAGATTTCCAAACCTTCATTGATTGTTTCATTGAAACGTTCTTCTTCTGTACGGATAACTTTTTCAATAAATTCTTTTTGTTGAAGTACTTCAGGATAATAACTTACCATGATTTCCCCAACAACAGGGACTAAACGATATAAGAATGCTTGTTCAATACCTAATTTTTTCCCATGCATGACAGCACGACGAAGCAAACGGCGTAAGACATACCCTCTCCCTTCATTCGATGGCAATGCACCGTCGCCAATAGCAAATGAAAGGGCGCGAATATGATCTGCGATTACTTTGTAAGAAATATCTGTTACTGGGTTTTCACCATATTTTACTTGTTTGCTTAGCTTTTCTACGGCGTGGATAATAGGCATAAACAAGTCTGTCTCAAAGTTCGTTGGCGCATCTTGAACGATTGAGACCATGCGTTCCAATCCCATCCCCGTATCAATGTTTTTATGAGGAAGTGGTTCAAATGTGTTATCAGGCTTATGGTTGAATTCTGAAAATACTAAGTTCCAGATTTCTAAATAACGTTCATTTTCTCCTCCTGGATAGTTTTCAGGATCGTCTTCTGCTAAATCGTTATAAGCTTCTCCACGGTCATAGAAAATTTCCGTATCCGGACCACATGGGCCTGCACCGATATCCCAGAAGTTGTCTTCTACATCAATAATGTGATCTAGTGGCAGGCCAACTTCTTCATGCCAGATGCGTTTTGCTTCTGTATCTTTTGGATAAACTGTTACATAAAGTTTTTCTGGATCGAATGCCATCCATTTTGGATCAGTCAAAAATTCCCATGCCCAGTGGATGGCTTCATTTTTGAAATAGTCACCAATCGAAAAATTACCCAGCATCTCAAACATCGTATGGTGCCGTGCTGTTTTACCGACATTTTCGATATCATTTGTTCGAATAGATTTTTGGGCATTTGTGATTCTTGGATTTTCTGGCACAACTGAACCATCAAAATATTTTTTCAATGTTGCAACACCAGAGTTGATCCACAATAAGGTTGGATCGTTCACGGGGATCAAAGACGCACTAGGTTCAATCGTATGTCCTTTAGATTGGAAGAAATCAAGAAACATTTGTCGAACTTGTGCACTACTTAATTGTTTCATGTCATTACCTGCTTTCTATAAATTAAATACAAAAAAACACCATCACAGCCAAGGACGAAAACTCGCGGTACCACCTTGATTGCAATGATGTGTAATCATTACCTCTTAAACTCGATAACGCTGAGCTGCGTCGGTATTTCTACCAAAATAGAAAAAGGGAGCAATTTGATTAGTGACTATTCTTTTTTCAGCCAAGAAAGAATTTTCTGTGAGTCTTAAAAAACAAATCATATCCTTTTCGTACTTAATTAGTATACGCATTCTATTGATCACTGTCAATATCTCAATTTTTATTTTCATTTCCTTTTGGTCATACTCCACGATTTTTGGTACGATAAGAATAAAGGAATCAATACATCTCTGCTATTCATGACAAGGAGGAATATGATGAAAAAAATAGTTGGAGCGGATGAATGGATACGCGCAGCTAGCTGCTTTTTGAGATATCAAGTTTTTGTATTAGAACAAGGGATTCCTGCAGAACTAGAATTCGACGGAAAAGATATCCCGCAACAAACCTATTATCTATTTCTTGATCAAAAAAGACCAGTAGCTACTTTGCGTTATGAAAAGAAAACACCTACTTGCTTCAAGCCGGAACGATTTTGCGTAGCAAAAGAATACCGAGGAAAAGGGTTAGGCGGTCAGTTGCTTGAAGCTGCTGAAAAACGGGCGGTTTCAGAAGGTTGTCAGACTAGTTATGTAGTAGCTGAAATGACGGCTGTAGATTTTTATGAAAAACAAGGGTATCATACTTGCACAGAACCTTTTATTGAAGATGAAGTACTTTGTATCGGAATGGAAAAAAGTCTAGCTTAAAAACAAGAGATTGTGACACGCCTTTTGTCACAACCTCTTGTTTTTTATTTATGTGAATTTTTCTTATTTTTACGAGCAGTACGGCTTTGCTGTCTGCGTTCGATTTTGCGTTCTTTTTTATTTTTTTCTGCAATTGCCCAATCGATTTTTTTCTTATAACCAGGCTTGATCTTTTTCTTTTTCTTCTTCACAAGACCAATCAGCGTGGGATCTAATACATCTTTTGATTTTTCTCGTTTGGCACGTCTATTACGATCGTATGTTTTGACGATTTCCCCGTTTTTGATTTCTTTTGGTTCAAATGAGACGCCCAATTTTTCTATCGCATCAATGGCTTGCTCATCATTTGGCGAATATAACGTAATGGCCGTTCCTTTTAAGCCATTACGTCCAGTACGTCCGACACGATGGATAAAGAAGTCTAGATCTTCTGGAATTTCTGCATTGATAACATGAGAGACACCTTCGATATCGATCCCTCTAGCAGCTAAATCAGTCGCTACAACATATTGATACTCCAGATTCTGTACTTGTCGCATCACTCGTTTTCTCTCTCTTGGGGTGATGTCTCCATGAATCTTTGCTACTTTCAAGCCTTGGTTTTTCAAGTAATCGGCAATTTCATCCACATGCTGTTTTGTATTGGCAAATACGATTGCTAAATAAGGATGACCAATTGTCAGCAGTTGATAAATCATTTGATTCTCATCTTTACCTTTTGTTGAAATCAGCCAATTTTCAATGTCTTCAGAAATAACTGCTTTTGGTTTGATTTCTTCAATGATTGGATTTTCCATGTATTTTCGTAAGAATGGACGAAGTTTTTCTGGAATAGTGGCAGAAAAAACTAAAAACTGCAGCTTTTCTGGTAATCGACTTGCAATTTGGTCTACTTCATTTAAAAAACCCATATCCAATGTCATATCCGCTTCATCGACAACAAATGCAAATGCGGTGTGAATCTTCAGCGCTTGTTCATTCATCATGTCTAATATTCTACCAGGCGTGCCTACTACAACCTGTGGCTGTTGGTGATGCAGACGATTTAATTGACGCTGTTTGTCTGTACCGCCGACAAAATTCGAGACACGGATCTCCGGTGTAGAAAATTTAGCGATTTGTGTAGCTGCTTCATAGATCTGTGCAGCTAGTTCCCTACTTGGAGCTGTAATAACAACTTGTACTTCCTCTTTTTCTGCATTGATTTTTTCAAACAAAGGCAACAAAAACGTATGTGTTTTTCCTGTACCAGTTTGAGATTGCCCAATGATATTTTTTCCTTTTGCAATTAAAGGAATCAAACGTTCCTGGACCTCTGTGGGCTGTTTGAAGCCCTTTGCGGTTAACGCTTCATTGATAAACGGTTTGAAGCGGAATATATCAAAATTATTCATTCGTGCACCTCTTCTCTTTAAATTATCACGACTTTGGCATTATAACACAGACAAAGCGTTTTTGCTCAGCTAATTTCGAGAATCATCATCCTTTGTTTGGCCAATCGTGCTAACAGTATATGTGTGACTAGCTTTTTCATAAAACAGAATCCGTTTTTTTCTCAAAAATGATAGCAAGATATTTAAAATAAAAATACCTTGTAGTAACAAGACACCGAGAGAAATGAATACTGCACTCATCTGCAACACCGTATTCGTTGTCGAATTCATGATTTGCTGAAGCAACTGCCCCAACCAGCTTAAACCATAAAAAAGAAAGTACAGATACCCGTAGCGGATCATCAATGCTTTTAAAGAAATTCGTTCGCGGTCTTCTTCCACCAAACGGATACGCACAATTTTTTTGCCAAGTGTCCATCCATTGGTTATAAACGGTACAATCATAAAGTATACCCCTACTTCTAATAAAAGCCACCAGATATGAGAAGTAACTGCCCCTGAATCGAACGCAATTTTAAAGAAAATCGCCGCTACCAAATTAATAAGAGATAAAAATGTCCAGTCGATCAAATAAGCGACCAAGCGTCGAGTCAATGAGACAGTCTTTCCTTTTTCATAAGAAAGTTCATCCATTCGTCTTCTTGTAGGAAGCATAAATGTAAATAACGGCGTAACGACAAAACCAATGATTCCACCCAATGTATTTGTCACTAAATCATTAACATCAAATAAGCGGTATGGTCTTGGGTAGATAAAATAAAGTCCACTTAGCTGCGTCAATTCAAAAAATAGAGAAAGGCAGAAACTAGCAATCATCGTTTTCATAAAAGAAAGCCGGAAATAATATCTTAAATAAATGCCAAATGGTATGAGTAATAAAACATTAAAAGCTGGTTCCAAAAATACACTCTGCTTCATTGCCGGCAGGTAGGTACTAGGTTCAGACAAGACCAATACCGTGTTGTCTCTGAAATGTTGCCATGAAGCAAATAAATGCAGCTCCATCTTTGGCCCTGTCATTTGGGCAACCGTCTCCTTTGCCGGAAGTGGTAAGATCACCAAAAAATACGCACACAATAAATAAAAAACGAAAGAATACAAAATAACTGCCCTTGTTACTAGAAATGTTCCATACTTTCGATATTCATAAATAAAAAAAACAGATGAGATCGCTAAGGCTAAAAATGGAAAAACAATCAGCGCAAAACGAATCGGTTCGATATAACTTGCCATATGACTCCTCCTTGATTCTTTGTATCTCTCTTATCTTAGCAGTCCTTTGCTGTTTCAAGCAAGTAACGAGGCTATTATTTCTCATTTCTTTCAAAGTAAAGTAAGATAAACACAAAGGGGGTGTCGAGATGCTGAATATGTACTTTGTTTTTGGCGTACCTATTTTTTTACTGTTCCTTTATGCTACGATCGCTTATGTAAGAAAAAGAACTACAATTCATTATTTAGGATTTATTCTCCTGATTATTTCGGGTTTCATGCTAGTCTTCAATCTTCAGACTTGGCAGCAAGCACTTCTTGAAATGGATAAAATGACTCCACATGCTTTGTCTAAAGTGCTTGGCTACCCTGTCTATCTGATTTGGCTTCCCATTTTCATTTCTGGTTGCTTGGTTTTATTAAATATTTATCGCGGCGTACGCCGAATAGTTCAGTTACGCAAATCAAAGTAAAAGGCAGAAATCGGTTGAGCCCGATTTCTGTCTTTTACTTTGCTATTTCATCGTAGACAAAACGACATTTACGTGATCAAAATTAACGAGTACTTTTGACATTTCTTCCACGTACTCCTCATTTAAATAAAATATTTTGTTTGGCAGAGAAGTGCAGTTCTAATAAAATTCGAATGTTTTAGCTATCTACGTTTTAAATAGAGATAAATCGGGATACCAGCAAGTGTCAATACTATCCCCATCGAAGCTAAAAAGGTCTGAGTGATAAGCGTGCTTGATACGATAAAAGTCCCTCCAATGATTGCTACTAGTGGAATAAACGGATACATTGGAACTTTGTATGGTCGAAACAAATCAGGTTCTTTTTTACGAAGAAGAATGACACCAACAAAGACCATCGTATAAAAAATCCAAATGACAAAGATCAGCATATCCGTTAGTGTATCAAAACCACCGATCATCATCATGCCAATAGCGATGACTAGCTCTAAGATACCTGCGGCTACAGGAACTTTAGTTTTATCATGAAGTTTAGCAAAGAGCTTGCTAAAAGGCAGGTTGTTTTCTTTTGCCATAACATAAGGGAGACGCATTCCAGTAAGGGTATAGCCATTGATGGTTCCATAAACAGAAATCAAGATACCAACTGTGACCAGTCTTCCACCGAAGCCGCCAAAAATCATTTTTGCAACGTCACTTGCCGCATTGCTGTTTCCTGCGACTCCGTCGATAGATGCGGTTCTTAAGAACACCGCATTTACTAATAAATAAACGATCATGATTCCGATGATTCCTAAAGAAATTGCTTTTGGCAAATCTTTCGCCGGCTTTTTCAATTCTCCCGAAATATTTCCTACGTGTATCCAACCGTCGTATGCGAACATCGTTGCTAGCAAGCCCGCTCCCAAGGCTGAGAAAAATGAAAGATTTTCTCCTGCTTGGATCGGAAACAGTTGGAAGTCTACTCCTTCTTGTCGGAACAAACCGAAAATGACGATCACAAACAAAGGAATAAGCTTGCAGACAAGCGTAATCGACTGAAAAGCCCCTCCAGCTTTAGAACCTAAAAAATTGATCAACAGGATCGATACAGCAGCTGTAACAGCTACGGGAACAATCATTGACTGGGAAAGACCAAATAGATTGACGAACTGTGTACCGAAAATGATCGACAAGGCTGCTACATTTGCTGGAAAATAAATCACGACTTGCGCCCAGCCCAATAAAAAAGCTGCTGTATTTCCGTAAATCCGTTCGATATATTTAATCATCCCTCCTGTTTCTGGAATAGCAGCTGCCAGTTCAGCTCCTGTTAGTCCTGCACAGACAGAAATCATACCACCGAGAAACCAAGAAAACATATGCAAACTGGCGGATCCTGTAACTTCTGCTACGCTTGCGGCTTTAAAAAATACCCCTGCACCGATCACTGTGCCCATAACAGTCGATAAAGCAGTAAAAAATCCCATCGTACGTTTTAATTCATTTTCTATTTTTACTTCTTTTACTGGCGTGGCTTGATATTCTTCCATCCCTTGTCCCCTTTCATACCATAGCCAATCCCAAAAGTATAAAAAACTTTTTGGATGTGGTTCTTGTTTTATACCGTCTCTACCAATTTTTCTTTCAGTTTTTCCAACATATCCTTTGTCATCACATCTAAGTCGTATTTCGGCGAAAAGCCCCATTCCTCTTGCGCACAAGAAACATCTAGTGAATTTGGCCAAGATTCTGCTATTGACTGACGTACAGGATCCACATCATAATCCATTTCAAAATCTGGTATGATTTTTTGAATAGATGCTTTGATCTCTTCCGGGTCAAAAGACATCGCCGATATATTGAAGGCATTTCGATGAACCAATCGATCAGGATCTGCATTCATGAGTTTTATAATGGCATCGATCGCATCTGGCATATACATCATATCCATTGATGTACCTTGATCAATGAAACTAGTGTACTTTCCTTCTTTGATTGCTGAATAATAAATATCGACTGCGTAGTCTGTCGTACCGCCTCCTGGCAAGGTTGCATAAGAAATCAATCCAGGGAAACGGACACCACGAGTATCTACGCCATATTTCACATAATAATAATCACATAGTAGTTCTCCAGCTACCTTCGTTACCCCATACATGGTTGTAGGACGCTGAAGAGTATCTTGTGGGGTATGATCTTTTGGAGTATTTGGACCAAACGCGCCGATTGAACTTGGCGTAAAAAATTTCAGCTGGAATTCTCTAGCGACTTCCAATGCATTGACCAGCCCAGTCACGTTCAAATTCCAGGCTAATTGTGGTTTTGCTTCTGCAACAGCTGACAAAAGAGCAGCCAAATGAATCAATGTGTCCACTTGATATTGTTCTGCTATGCTGCGCATTTTTTCGTAATCCATTACATCTAGGATCTCAAAGATATCGTTTTTCTCAATGACTTCAGGCATGCGTATATCTGTCGCAATGACATTTTCACTGCCTAGTTCTTGACGTAGCCGTGTGATCAACTCTGAACCAATTTGTCCTAAACATCCTGTCACCAATACTTTTTTCATGATGATCCTCCCTGATCTTTTTTACTACTATCTTCAGATGATTAACAATATATGCGTGAACATGTTCTCTAATTTTAAATAGACGAAAAAACTAAATTTAGTTAAATAATTTCCATTTCTTTTCCTATTTTTTGATAAACTGCTACTGCTTCATCAAGCATTTCCCTCGTATGTTCCGCAGTCGGCATATTTCTGATCCTGCCTGTCCCAAGAGGCACAGTTGGATAAACGATTGGTTTAGCATAAATCCCATGTTCGATCAGCTTCTTAGAGAAAGTCTGAGTCACTTTTTCGTCTCCCAAAATGACTGGAGTAATAGGTGTTTCAGACATACCGATGTTATAGCCTACTTTTTTCAATTCTTCTTTAAAATAATTAGCATTTTCCCAAACTTTTTCGACAAGTTCCGGATGTTCTTGCATCAAAGTAATCGAAGCCAATGCAGCTGCAGCTGCACCTGGAGTTAGCGAAGTAGAAAATAGGAATGGCCGACTTCTAGCTTTCAACCAGTCGATTAGTGTTTTCGATCCAGCTACATAACCCCCAACAACACCTATAGCTTTCGATAACGTGCCCATTTGCATATCGATTTTGTCGCTTAATCCAAAATGCTTGACGGTTCCTGCACCTTTTCCAGTTACGCCTGAGCCGTGCGCATCATCAACGTAGGTGATCAGTCCATATTTTTCAACAATCGGAATAATTTCCGGCAATCGTGCAATGTCTCCATCCATGGAGAAAACACCATCTGTGATATACATGATTTTTTTATATTTCTTACTTTCTATCGCTTCCTTTGCTTTTTTCTCAAGGTCTTTCATATCTTGATGTTTAATTCGGATGATTTTTGCTCCGGATAAGCGGCAACCGTCAATAATAGATGCATGGTTTAATTCATCCGATAAGATAGCATCTTCTTTTGTCATTACTGCAGAGATAGCGCCCATATTGCAGTTGAATCCAGATTGAAAGGCGATTGCTGCTTCTGTCCCTTTGAATTCTGCGATTTTTTCTTCTAATTGCTGATGGATTTTCAGCGAACCATTGATCGTTCGGACTGCTCCTGCTCCTACACCATAAGTTTCGGTTGCTTCAATACATGCTTTTTTCAATTCTTCGCGATTGGCAAATCCAAGATAATTGTTGGATGCTAGATTGATCATCTTTTTTCCGTCTACGATGATACAAGCACCATTTTCACTTTCTAGTATGTCGATCGTATTGTATAACCCCTTTTCTTTCAGTTGATCCAATTCTTTCTCTAAATACATTGTTAGTTCTTTGGAAGACATTGTCTCCACCTCCATATTCATCTGTCTTGCAGAACATACCAAACATATATCGTGTCATTCATCTACAAAGCAAGTATGCCATATTTTTGATAACGCTTACACTGATTATGAGAATTATTTAACCACATTTTTTATTTACAGTATCTTTTTACTTTCAAATGACTTATATAGTATGAACAATTACCTTTTAGATAATGATCTATTTTACTCTACCTGGGCAGATAAATACAACACAACCATTGATAGAAGCCCTTTCGTTAAAATCAATTGTATTCTGAATATTTAATTTATTTATTGCATAGACCAATAAAAATACATAAAATTTCCATCTTCGTTTATCAGCAATTTTTAATTTTACTCTCTGAATATTTCTTAAAAGTTTTACTTGTTGAATTCGAAAAAAGGACTGTGACAAAAGTCTTGTCACAGTCCTATTCTTCCGAATAAACGGTGTTCTCCTGCCAATTCCGAATCACAAGTTACAATATTCATCAAACATGAGAAGCTATTTTTTGAAATTGTTCCTTGTGACTCGGAGCTGAACGGCAGGCTCACGACCTCTTGGTAAATAGTGTTCCAGAAGTAACTTTTACGGAAAATGATCCGAAATATCTTGGAGCTGACCACTTCTGTCACAACCTCCATCATTTTTTGTTATTTTTGATCCAATTGTCTGGAGTAAAATTTTCATCGTCAATAGACCATTCCAGAAAAAATTCTTCTAAGAATTCACGCATGAAGGTTTCTCTTCGTTTGGCTTCTTCATATCCGTAATCAGTATTCATTTTATCAGACAGCAAGAACAGTTTTTCATAAAAATGATTGATCACTGTCGTGCCTTTTCGGTAATTTTCTTTGTCCTTGAATGTTTGCGGATACAGTTCAGGATCAAAAATCGGGTGCCCATGTCCACCGCCGAAATAAGCAGTACGCAAAATGCCGATTGCTCCTAATGCTTCGATACGATCAGCGTCTTGAACGATCTTACCTTCCAGAGATAGTTCGGCCGCTTCAGAGAGATTTTTAGAAAAGGACATATTTTCGATAATGGAAAAAATCATCGAGATCTGTTCCTCTACTATTGGCAAAGAGCGAAGGAATACACGAAGCTGTTGCTTTGCCTCGTTCTCATTTTTAACGACTTTATCATCAATCGTATCATGTAGGTAAGCTGCTGCAAGCGTCACAAAGCGGTCTGCCTGCGGTTCCGTCTCCAAAATTTTTTCAGCTAACTTGACAACTCTTTTGGTATGATCGCTCCCATGTCCTGTTTGATCATGCGCTAATTGGTCCATACTATAATCAGCGATCACTTGTAATTTATCCATTCGTTCCACTTCTTTCTTAAGTAAATAGCTGAAAACATCTATAGATTAGATGAATTTCAGCTATCTTTGTAAATTGTATTTTATTTTACCTGATATACATTAAAATACAGATCTTTCATATAGTCGATCAGGTATTGCGGATTAAGCGGTTCATGTGTTGCATCCATGATTAATTGATTTGGTTTTCTAGATGCACCATATTGATGGATATGCTCTGACATCCAGTTTTTGATTGGAGAATAATCGTCTGACGCTAGAACATTTTCCACATCTATTTCTTGCTGCAAAGAATGAAGTAATTGTGCCGCATACATGTACCCTAATGCATAAGAGGGAAAATAACCAAAGCTTGCACCTGACCAATGAACGTCTTGTAGGATGCCTTCCACATCATTTGTTGGTCGTATTCCCAGATACTCTTCATATTTTTGATTCCATATTTCAGGTAGTTCAGCAACATCTACCCCTTCATTGAAAATCATTTTTTCGATTTCATAACGAATGATGATATGGAGAGGGTAAGTCAAACTGTCTGCCTCGATACGAACCAAACTTGATTTTGTATGGTTCAATGAACGATAAAATTTGTCAAAAGGAATATCATCGAATGTTCCTTCTGCACATTCTTGAAAGAAAGGATATTGCTTTTTCCAGAAGCTGCGACTACTTCCAATAATGATCTCGTTAAACAACGATTGTGATTCATGGATACCCATTGATGTACCTTCATAAACCGGTGTATACGCATATTTATCATCGATGTCTTGTTCATACATACCATGACCAGCCTCGTGGATCACTCCAAAAACAGCCATTTTGAAATCTGTTTCGTTCCATCGTGTCGTGATTCGTGCATCATTCGGATTAATTCCAGTCATAAATGGGTGGACAGTGTCATCTAAACGACCACGGCTAAAATCATAACCAAGTTGTTCGATTACTTTCACTACAAATCTCTTCTGTTGTTTTTTCGTCATTCTCCGATTTAAAAAGTCTGTTTCAGGTTCAGTCCCTTTTTCTTGGAGCGTACGGCGGATCGAAAGAATTCCTTCTTTAAGCTGATCAAATACCTTATCAAGGATTTCGACAGTCATCCCGGGTTCGTATTGATTCAGCAAAACATCATAATTCGTCTTTTCATCTTTTCTCCAGTAAGGTATCAACTGTTTTGTTAATTCAATATTTTGATTCAATGCGTGTTGAAAATCAGAAAATTGTTGTGTTTCTCTAGCTTTTTGCCATTGTCCGTGTGCTGAAGAAACGGCAGCTGTATATTTTCTCATAAGATCTTCCGGTACGCGATGTTCCAAATCATACTCTTCTTTTACTTTGGCAAAAACGGCAGTTCCAACTTCCGACAATTCTTCCGGATGTTCAGAAAAATAGCGAATGGCTTCTTTGATTTTTGGACCGATTTTTTTTGAAAAATAAATGCTGTAAAGATAGCTGTCTACTTCACTTCGGTATGCACTAGCTTTTTCAGGCATACCTGTTTGTGTATCCCAATCGAGGATTCCTAAAGCTTGTTGTAGAAGATTGATTTCTTTTACTTCTTGTAAAAACTCTTTTTCTTTCATTCCCTATTCCTCCAAACATCCAATTGAATGAATCAATTAGTAAGATTATTCGTCTTTCTCTTTTTTTCTAGGCGGACGAGTTCCCCAATACTGGAATAGATCCGTACGCAATGCACCATTGTACAATTTTCTTTTTTTGGTTGCTTTTTGTCCGTAAAATTCCTCAAACGCTAAGTCGCTAGTCAAGATATATTTACTCCATGTTTTTAATGGACGGAACACATCGCCCATTTCTTTATATAATTTTCGAACGGTTTCTTCTTCTCCTAGACGTTCCCCGTAAGGCGGGTTAGCCACGATGACCCCGTATTCTTTATCCGTTTTGAAGTCTTTGACTGCTTGTTGCTTAAAGGTAATAGAAGAGCCTAATCCGATTTCTTCTGCATTGGCTTTGGCAATTTCAATCATCCGTCCATTGATATCTGAACCAGTAATATCTAATTCAATATCATAATCTGCTTTTTCTTCGGCTGCTGATCGAACATTTTCCATGATTTCTTGACTGAACCAATCCCAAGATTCGCAAGCAAACTCACGATTGAATCCTGGTGCGATATTATGGCCTATTAAGGCTGCTTCAATACAAAGCGTACCTGAACCACATACAGGATCATAAAATGGACGGTCTTTTCGCCAATTTGTCAACATAACAAGTGCTGCTGCCATGTTTTCTTTCAATGGTGCTCCACCTTTTTCTAAGCGATAACCACGTTTGAATAAACTTGGTCCTGTCGTATCCAGAGTTACCATCACATGGTCTTTCAGCAAAGCTACTTCCAACTGAAAATGTGCGCCAGTTTCCGTCAGTGGTACAGAAGCTGGACGGTGATAATAGGTACGGAGACGTTCAACGATTGCTTTTTTTGTGATCGCTTGGCAATCAGGTGTGCTATATAGTTTCGACTTGATCGATTTTCCAGCTACAGGAAAAGCTGCATCTAGTGGAAGAAAATCTTCCCAAGGCAATGCTTTTACGTTTTCAAACAATTCATCAAACGTATACGCATCGAATTCCCCAACCACGATTTTTACTCGATCTGCTGTACGTAACCATAAATTAGCTGTAGCGATCGTTTCCATTGTTCCTTCAAAACGTGCACGTCCGTTCTCAACTTGGCATTCGATTCCAAGATCTCTTAATTCTTTACCAACCAGTGCTTCTAGCCCGCTTGCCGCAGTTGCGACGAGGTTGAACTTCCTGTTTTTTTCCATACACAATCTCCTTATTTATAAAAAAAGGAGGTGGGACATCAGTCCTACCCCACACTTTTACTCAAATTCCGAATAACCGGTGATACAAAAGTTTGTTTTGTAATAAGAACGACTCATCTGAAGTATTGAAAAATAGCTTTCAAATGTTTTTCTTGTTTCTTATAACGCATTACTTTTGTCACGACCTAATTCCCTGATGTTTGCGGTTTTCTATAAGCCATGTTCTGTACTTTGCTTTTCCAGGGAGAAAAAACAAAGCGGTAACCATCTATCTGCAGTTATACTGCCTTTTTGTCCTGTTCTTCTTCCAGACAAAAAGCGCCCCTACCATTGTTTGGGTTGCTCGCTCGAGGGGTTTACCGCGTTCCACCGGATGGGTTTCCCCAGCCGCTTCGTCACTGTGGCACTTTCAAGGATACTTAAGCATAGCCGAAGCCTTAGCTTGTTTTCCTGCCGTTACTCCAAAGAGTACCTTAGCTTATGGTTTCGCTAAGCACGAACACTACAGGCATCACAGCCTGTGCGAGCATGGACTTTCCTCAGCCTGATCAAGTCAGACCGCGATTACCCGAAAACCGCAAATTCATTAATCAAAAATTAAAATTGACGTGTTTTTTCATTATCATCTAAGCTTGTGTCTGCATTTGTGTAGTTATTTGGATTAGGTTGTGCTGGTTTGACTGCACTTGCTTGTTGATCAAGCTTTTTACCAAATACTTCACGTTCAAGATTTGACAAGCGTTTTAAGATATCAAAATTGGTCACTGCTGCGCTCTTTGGTGCCTCTGTTTGTTGCACGCGTGTTTGAGCTGCTCCTTGAGTTTTAGATAATTGAGCTACTTTTGCACTCAATCGATCGTTTTCTTCTTGTAAAGCAAGGAGTTCTTTGCTGTAAGTTTCATAATCTTTGATGATATTGTCTAAGAATTCATCAACTTCAACGGGATCATAGCCGCGCATTTTTGTTTTGAATTCTTGTTGTAAAATGTCTTTAGGACTATAAACCAAATTCGCCATATTTACACCTCTAGTTTTCATTTACGTAATAACATTTCTACCTTTTTCATTGTATAGGAAAAAAGTTGATAAATCAAACACAATATCGATTATTCACTAAAATTTTGAAGATCGTCCATACTGATCAGCCGAATTTCGTAGGGATGATCTGCTTGGTAATTCTGTGCATCTTCAAAAAAATACTTCGTTTTTCCAGGGAATTCTTCATCATAGATCAGCAGACAGCCCACTGTATGTTCAAGTATAAAACGAGTGTGATTCTTTAGCTGACTAGGTGATTGGTAGGGTTGATGGCTAACAGCTTCGACATAATCTGCTAATTGTTCTGCTAATTGTTTTTTTTCTTGGTTCCCTTCATTCCAGTTATTACCAAAATCAGAAAAAGGATACAAAATACCAAGAGATAGTTCCGGATATTCTTCTTTCAATTCCGCTACTATTTGCACAGCCCATAGTTCGACGCCTAGATTTCCACTAACGAGTACCCATTCCAGCCCTTCTTCTGCTAACTGACGGAGTTCTTTTTTTAAAACATTTTTAACAACTTGGATTTTAGGATCATTTTCTTTAAAAACACCGAGTTCGAAACTTCGATACCCAGACACATAGATTACTTTTGACTTATCCATCTCAGATTCCTTTTCTTTCTATCCGCTTTTTTGCTATAATGTGGCCTAGGAGTGTGATTAAAGATGGTATTGCGCTATCCAAATGGCCAACCTTATTATAAGAATGCCTCTCCCGTCGAAAAAATTCAAGAAAAAAGAAATCAGATCACTGAATTCGGCAATCGGGGGATGCACTTTGAAGAAGCAATCAATGAAAGTAATAAATATTATCTTTCCCGCGGGTTGGCGGTTATCCATAAAAAGCCTACCCCTATCCAAATCGTGAAAGTAGACTATCCTAAGAGAAGTGCTGCTGTGATCAAGGAAGCCTACTTTACCCAAGCCTCAACTACAGACTATAATGGCGTCTATCGAGGCTTTTACTTGGACTTTGAAGCAAAAGAAACCAAGAACAAAACATCTTTTCCCTTTAAAAACTTCCATGCCCATCAAATCGAACATATGAAAGCATGCCTCGAACAAAATGGGGTCTGCTTTGTCTTGTTATGGTTTTCGTCTTTGAAGCGCTGTTTTTATTTGAATAGTGTTCATTTGATTGCTTACTGGGACGCCCAAAAGGAAAAAGGACGCAAATCACTACCTTTATCTTTGATCGAAGAACTAGGAATAGAGATCAAAACTGGTATTTCTCCGCGGATTCCTTATTTGGACGCGGTTGACTTCTATTTATCAACATTATCTATTGAAGGAGAAAGCAAGAATGGCAAATGAACAAACTAGAAGCTCTAGACGACAGAAACAGCCTACTCCTAAAAAGAGTGTGAAGAAGAATTCTGGCAAAGGTTCTGGAAAGTCCTCTGGAACACATAAAAAAGGATTATTTATCAAGATCCTTTTAGGAATACTCTCATTTTTCTGTATCCTCTTTTTAGCAGGTGTAGGACTTTTCTGGTATTACGCAAAAGATGCGCCCGAATTGACGGATAAAAAATTAGACGCTACCGTATCTTCCAAACTATATACACAAGATGGCGAACTATTCGAAGATTTAGGCGCAGAAAAGCGTGAAAAAATTTCTGCTAATGAATTACCGAAAACATTAGAAGATGCGATCGTGTCGGTAGAAGATCGCCGTTTTTATAAACACATCGGGGTTGACCCTATTCGGATCATCGGTTCTGCCCTCTCTAACTTTACCTCTGGCGGACTGCAAGGCGGAAGTACTTTGACACAGCAATTGATCAAACTTTCCTTCTTCTCCACTAGTGCAGAGGATCAGACCCTGAAACGCAAGGCCCAAGAAGCGTGGATGGCTGTAAGATTGGAACAAAAAAAATCGAAACAAGAGATCTTGACCTACTACGTAAATAAAGTGTATATGTCAAACGGCTTGTACGGGATGGAGACAGCTTCTGAGATGTACTTTGGTAAGAAATTATCAGAACTTTCTTTACCGCAAACAGCATTGCTTGCTGGGATGCCTCAAGCCCCTTCCGCCTATGATCCTTATGTTTATCCAGATCAGGCGAAGAAAAGACGAGATACTGTTTTGTATACGATGCTTCAAAACGAAAAAATCTCTCAAACAGAGTATGATCAAGCTGTTAATGTACCGGTAACGGATGGTCTGCAAGAACTAACTCAATCCGATGACAATACTAAGATCGTCGATAATTATGTCAAAGAAGTCATCAATGAAGTACAAGAAAAAACAGATAAGAATGTCTACACAGACGGTTTAGAGATTTATACGAATTTGGATCTGGACGCCCAAAAGAAACTATATGATATCGTCAACACGGATCAGTATGTCTCTTACCCAGACGACGAGATGCAAGTTGCCTCCACCCTTATCGACACCAATACCGGGAAAGTAAAAGCCCAGATTGGCGGACGTCACATCGCAGAAGACGTAACTTTAGGCAACAACTTAGCAGTGAATACTTCCCGTGATTTTGGTTCTACGATGAAACCTGTCACAGATTACGGACCAGCTTTTGAATATTTGAAATATTCTACTGGAAAAACTATTACTGACGCACCGTATAACTATGAAGGGACTTCGACTCCTGTAGGAAACTGGGATAATCAATATATGGGCACCATTACTTTACGCCAAGCACTTTACTTATCCCGTAATGTTCCAGCAGTCAAATTATTCAATGAAGTCGGTTCAGATAAAGTGGCATCTTTCTTAAAAAATCTTGGGATCGAATACAGTACGATCCATCAATCGAATGCGATCTCTAGTAATACGGAAGAACAAGATGGGACAAAATACGGAGCTTCTTCCTTAAAAATGGCAGCAGCCTATGCGGCTTTCGCCAATGGAGGGACTTATTACAAACCTCAATATGTTAATAAAATCGTCTTCCAAGACGGAACAGAAGAAACTTATGAGCCAGATGGAAAAACAGCCATGTCTCCAGAAACAGCTTATATGATCACAGACATTTTAAAAGATACGATCACTGAAGGTACTGGTACGAATGCGCAAATCGCTGGGTTATATCAAGCCGGTAAGACCGGAACATCTAATTACACAGATGACGAGTATGCAAAACTTGGTATTTCTTCTGGGGTGTATCCAGATATCCTATTTGCGGGCTATACGCCAAATTATTCGATTTCCGTGTGGACAGGTTACAATAAAAAAATGACACCTGTCACTTCAGAATCGTCACACGTAGCCTCTGATGTTTATCGCGAGCTTATGCAGTATGTTTCAGCTAACGTGACAAATACAGACTGGGAGATGCCAAGCGGATTAATTCGTGTGGGCGGTGAACTGTACTACAAAGATCAATATACAGCTAGATCGAATGTAGTTACACCATCAACAACTATTCCATCTTCCAGCTATGTCCAGACTCCTGGAAGCTCAACAACAGAGACAACGACTCAAAGCTCTAGCTCTACTAGTCAAAGTGAATCAACTGCTGAGTCCTCAAAAGAAAGCACGACAGCAGAAACAAGCGAGCCAGCGTCTTCAACAACGGTTCCTTCTTCTTCATCCGAAGAAAGCTCGACACCGTCTTCATCTGCTCCTCCTGCTTCTTCCAGTGAGCCAGCAACTAGCGGAGCGGATGCTGCAAATGACCATACACCATCCAGTAGCACCTCAGCTTCTGGAAACAGATAGTAAAAAAGAAACCACGTCTACAAGCGTGGTTTCTTTTTTGTGTCTATGTAAAAAACAGCTACAAATAAAAATCATGTACCAAGCTGTATTACATGATTTTTTATAAGACTATCCAGCATATACATGTGTGATCTAACATTTAGCTTAAAAATTAGAAAATCCATTTTTCTTTTATCATTACATATACTTTATCCATTTACTTGTTTATAATTAAATCGGCTAAATACACACTAGTCTTTTATTTAGTGCCACTTCTTAATAATCCCATTGTTATTATCAAATAAAAAATACAATATATGGTTTTGAATAATTTTTTGAAAGAAGGCTTCATTTTGAGTTATCTGATAGTATGCTTAATTATCATAATTTGTCTGCACCATCTTTTTTTATCGAAAACAATACCTCGTTATTCCAAGAATAAAAAAGCTGAAAAATTTAGTTTATTATTAAATAAATTTACTTTAATTGCTCCTATCCTTGCATTTATTATTTTTTCTGTACTTTTAAGCACTACTCTTAAAGGAAAATTTATGGAAAGAAGCTCTCATGCAATGATTCTCACTTTTTTATGGTTGTTGTTCACCAGAATCTATATTTTTCTGATGAGCCTGAAACCGCCCAAATCCATTAGTTTATGTTTAGTTATAAATGGTATTTTTTTATTATCACTTATCATTTTTATTACACCTTTAGATAGATACGTCACTTATTTATATAATCCTTTGGAATACTGGACTTATTTTATAGGTATATTGGAAGGCATTATTTTCTACATCGGGTATTTTCCCAAGAAAAATAACAACATTTATTTTTATCGCAATAAATTGTAATAAGTTACCATCCTAGCTACTGAGTATGTACATTTACTTTTTCATGCAAAAAAGATAAACGAAACAGCTTTTCTCCATGATAACAAGATAATTCATACATTTATTTGCAATTAAAGAAACCACGTCTACAGGCGTGGTTTCTTTTTTAGCGTCTTTTCTTTTAGACGCATCCGATTTTTCCCATCTTGACATATTGATAGCAAAGGACATACCTCGCACTTGGGATTTCTTGCCGTGCAATGATATCTACCAAAAAAAATCAGTGTATGATGTGTCTTTACCCATAATTCTTGTGGTACTTTCCGCATCAGTGTTTCTTCTACTTCCATGACCGTAGCATCTAGTTTGCAGATCCTCAGGCGTTTTGAGACACGTTCCACGTGGGTATCTACTGCGATTGCTGGTATCCCGAATGCATCCCCCAATACGACATTTGCTGTCTTTCTGCCTACACCAGGAAGAGACATCAATTCTTCTCTTGACGTTGGCACTTGCCCATCGAAACGTTCAATCAGCTGCTGTGCACACGCTTTGATGTTTTTTGCTTTATTTCGATACAAACCAATCGTTTTTATTTTAAGAATGATTTCATCGATTGAAGCTTCTGCTAACGCATCGGGTGTCGGAAAAGAGGCAAACAAATCTGGCGTTGCTTTATTCACTGATACATCTGTCGCCTGGGCACTTAAGATCACTGCAATCAATAACTCAAATGGATTATTGTGCTTGAGTTCTCCATGTGCTTCGGGAAACATTCCATACATCGTTTCTAGAGCTTCCATTGTTTTTTGTTTGCTTAACATATTCCGCTACTCCTCCAACCAATTTTTCAGTGAGACTTTCGGCAATTCTTCTTGTTGAGCTGACTGTTCTACTTCTCTTTGAAGAAGCTGCTGTTTTCTTCGTTTTTGGTCTTCTTCCACTTGTTGTTTTGTACGTAGATTTTTTCTTTCCCACGATAGCAAAATGCGGTCAACGTAATTAAAACTATAAGCCTGATTTAATACGGCTTCCCGCAGTGCTAGTTTCAAAATTTCCGGCTGATAATGGTCTTCTTCTAGCCATTGACCGATTCGCTGGAACTCGATCGAAGAAAGCGGGCGTCCAAATTCTTGTTCAAATAATTGATACACTGACTGGATTTCTTTTTCTTGTGTTTTTTCTTCGTATTTTTTTTCTTGTGTTTTTAAATACTCACCTAATAGATCATAGATGGGATAAAGATTATATCGATCTGCTTTTTTACCGTTGACAATCGTCGTTTCTATCTTGATAAACCCATTTGTTACGAGACGATCCAGTATTTGAAAAATCTGATCTTGCTTGATTCCCATATCCATAGCAATCATCTGCAAATCAGGGAAAGTATCTCCTTCAAGCTGTGCCATATGCAACTGTAGAACAAATAAAAATTCTTCAGATTGTAGACCGATCCTATGGTAATTTTTAAGTAAAAGATTAGATATGACTGTTTGTCCAGCGCTTAAGTAATTTTCTAAATTCAACATGATTTCTCCTCCGCTCAATCACAGTATACGTAAAAAAAACATGGGAAGCAAGAACAGGTTTCTTTTCTATTTACTTCACTGATCGGTCAGATTTACAATGTCGTCTACTTGATTTTTGTTTGTTCATGTTTTTGATGCGCATCTTCACTTTTCGGAATAAATAAATTAAGTAGATTTCGCTGTTCCTTAGAATGTTGACAAGGAAACAAAATTACTATACACTATTTTTGTTTCCAAGTTAACATTATTGCATAAAGGAGTTTTTACATGTACAGTTTCACAAATAAACATTCTAAAGTTTTTGGATACGTCTCTGTCTTATTCACTGGATTAGGATTTACTATCGTCAGTCCTGTACTTCCGTTTTTAACGCTGCCTTATTCTCACTCCATACATCAGCAAGCTTTCTATATCACTTTGCTCATGTCTGTTTATGCTCTAGCTGCCTTCTTATCTGCCCCCATTCTCGGTAGCTTAAGTGATCATTTTGGGCGTCGTCCGATCCTTATTATCAGTTTATTAGGATCAAGTATCGGATATTTGCTTTTTGGTTTAGGAAATTCGATATGGATGTTGTTCCTTGGTCGTATCATTGAAGGATTGACGGCAGGAGAAATCTCCACCTTATATGCTTACTTTGCCGACATCACGGAACCTAATGAAAGAACCAAAGTTTTTGGATGGATGGGTGCTTTAGTCGGTATAGGAACAACGCTGGGTCCTATTATAGGGGGTCTATTAGCTGAGTTGGGGAATTCTGTTCCTATATTTATTGGAGCACTCTTTACTTTCTTAAATGCCGTTTATGGCTACACATTTATGCTAGAAAGCCTTCCAATAAAAAAACGTTCAGTAGATTTAAGTTTCTCCCATGTAAGACCTTTTCACCAATTACAACAATTATTCAAGATTTCATCCGTTATTCCTTTATTCACAGCAGGTTTTGCTGTTTGGTTGGCAGCTGGCTCTCTTCAATCTATCTTTTCTCAATTTTCGATTGACGCCTTTCAGTGGAAGGCTGGGTTGGTTGGTTTAAGCTTCTCTTTGATTGGAATCTTGGATACTGTCTCGCAATTGTTCATTATGCCTCGATTGCTCAAAAAATTTTCAGAACAGCAGATCACAAGAATAGGGATGTTCAGTGAAATCCTCGCCTATCTATTCATCACATTATCTGGAATTCTTCTACTGCCGATTTTGTTTTTATTTGGGATTATCTGTTATGGTTTCGGTGATTCTATTTTTACTCCTGTATTCAATGGCCAACTATCCAATTCTGTCTCAGATAACCAGCAAGGTCTTGTAATGGGCGGTACCCAAAGTATACAATCTCTATCGCGCGTCATCGGCCCGCTAATCGCAGGACAGCTTTATGCTGCAGCACCATTTCTTCCAACGGTATTCGGATTTTTGCTTATGATTTTTGCCTATTATCACTACAATAAAAAATAGTAGCTTCATTTGCTACTTCGTATAAATTCTCTGTATCGACCGATAAAACGAAATACTGTGTCAAATTCTTCTTTTGACATATTTTCAAATACAGTAGCATCTCGCTGTACCCATTTTTGATGGAGTTGCTCGTGTCTATTCCTTATTTTTTGTCCGATTGGCGTCAATTGAAAATAGATTTCTTTTTTATTCTCTTCGCTTTGATAAGTGTTTATGATCCCTCTAGCTATCAGTTTTTTTGTTAGCTTACTGATGGCTCCTCTAGTCATGTAACTAGCATTCGCTAATTTTGTCACGTTAGGATCAGGGATTTTCCCGATATGTTCAATCACTTCTAGTTCATTTAGAGTAAATCCTGCAAATTCTTTTTCCATTTCTGGTTTATTACGATGAATAATCTCATTAGCTAAATCCAGATATTCTTCTATTAGCAGTTGTCTTTTATCCATTTCTACACCTTCTTTTTCTTTCATTATATTGTTTTTTTGTTTCCTATTCAACAAAGATGAAAATATTTTGCAGGAAAACCCAATCTGAAACCAAGAAAAAAAGGGGTTGACAAAGCTTGTCATAACCCCTTTTTCTGATTAAAAGATAGTAAAGAGACAGTCATCGGTAATTGTGATGATTTTTTGTCATCACTCAAGGATGAGCGGCCTTTTCAAAAACTGTCTTTAAAGATCATCATCAGTTTCTAGCACATATGGCTGACCTTCATATGTGTACTCTGTATTCAATGTGCCGTCATTTTCATCTGAGTAGATGCGTCTACTGAAAGGAAAACGATGAGAAACATTATCTTTGGCGTCTTTTGCTGGCATCGTGTAATATTCCTCTTGCGTTTCATTCAACTGAGAGAGTACTTGATCTGCCAACTCATCAATATTGATCGTTGATTTCTTCGAAGCACTTTTATAATCTTCTAAAAATGCATCTTGTTGGACAAAATATTCTTTATTCATCTTCTTTCTCACCTTTCTTTTCAAAATCAAATAAAGCTGCTTGTTCTTTTATGTAACAGCTTTATCTTTGCTGCTTATTGTGACAAAAAATTCGAAGAAAGACAACTAATTGTACTTTTCACAAAAAAGACAGAGGGTCGTGACAAAATTGTGTCACAACCCTTTTTCTTTATTGTGCAGTTTCGATTTCGCCTAGCGCTGCTTGTGCAAGTAGGTTCAAGTAATTCCATGGGCGGTCAAAATGTGGTTGGAAGAAGAAATCTGAAAGTGCGAGATCTTCTACAGTCATTTTATTTTGAACAGCTAAAGACATGGTATTTGCTGATTGTGTAATGTCGTATTTGGACATGAACTGAGCACCTACGATACGATTCGTTCCTTTTTCATAGACTAGCTCCATCATTACTTTTTCAGTAGTTGGCATGAACTCTGGACGATAATTATCTTCAAATACAGTCGCTTGGACTTCTAGATCGTTCAAAGTTGCGCTTTCTTTGGTCACACCTGTCGAACCGATCGTCCAGCCAAATAGGTAAAGTCCTGAAGTTCCTTGAGTACCACGATACGCCATTTTATGATCTGTCAAGTTATTTCCCACAAGTAAACCTTGACGAACGGCATTTGTTGCCAAAGGAATATAGTTTTGTGTGCCACTTGGATTGTAGTTGACTACTGCAGAGTCTCCAGCTGCAAAAATGTCTGGATCACTTGTCTGCATGTATTCATTCACTTTGATTGCCCCGTTTGGCAGTGTATCTACTTTTTCTTCGATCAGTTTTGTATTTGGACGGAAGCCCACACATAAAATGACCATATCTGTATCAAATGTATCTGTTGGTGTAGCTACTTGTTTCACTTTTCCTTCTTCATCTGTGATAAATTCAGTAACATTTTCGCCTAGCGCAAGAGTAACACCGCGGTCTGTCAATTCTTTTTCTAAGATATCTGTGAATGGTTTATCTAGATATTTATTCAAGATGCGATCTAATCCATCAATCAATGTCACTTGTTTTCCAGATTCGACAAAAGCTTCTACTAATTCAATACCGATATATCCACCACCAACAATTACTACACGTTTTGCTTCTTTCGCTTGTGCAATAATTTCATTTGCTTGATTGTAGTTTTTGCATAGGAGTACATTTTTCGCATCGATTCCACTAATCGGTGGGATAATAGGCCATGAACCAGTTGTCATCACTAATTTATCATAAGAAACCGTTTCTGTTTCTCCTGTTTTCAGATCTTTTGCCGTTACTGTTTTATTTTCTGTATCGACGTCTGTTACATCGTGTTCCATTTTAACTGTTGCTCCTAATGAAGATAATTCTTCAGGATTTGAGTAGAACAAGCCTGCTGGGTCCTTTACTACTCCGCCGACATAAAGTGCGATACCGCAAGATAAGAAAGAAATATTGTCATTTCTTTCATATACTGTCACTTCTGCTTCTGGATGATTTTTTAAAATACTTTTTACAGCTGCAGTACCTGCATGTGTACAGCCAATTACTACTACTTTCATTTATGGTCCCTCCGATTAACATTTTGTCCTTCGACAAAACTACTATAACAGAAATAAAACGGATACAACAGTTTAATGCTTGTGAATTCACAAAGGTTTGTTTGTAGTTTCATTCCTTTTCAAGCATAAGAACCCAATATCTACAAGATTCTTATTGTGATAATATTCACTTTGATATCTAAGATTGTGAATAAAAGACAAAAAAATAAAAAAGCTAGCGTTTTTTTTACACAGCTAGCTTTTTTTAGGTATAACACTTGTAGAAACTGTTTTTACATTTGCGCCTTTTTTGCTGACTCTTTACAATCCGGACAGAGTCCATACAATTCCAACCGATGTTCATTAATCTCAAAATCAGTCAGTCTGCTCGCAGCCATTTCTATATCTTCAAGCCCTGGGTAATGAAAATCAACAATCTTACCGCAGTTTTCACAAATTACATGATAATGACGCTTTGAACTGAAATCAAATCGGCTAGAAGCATCGCCGTACTTCATTTCTTGAACAAATCCAATCGAAGTAAATAAGCGAAGGTTATTGTAAACAGTCGCAACACTCATATTTGGAAACCGATGTTCAAGTGCTTTATAAATCTCATCAGCCGTTGGATGGGAATGATGTTCAATCAAATATTCTAAAACCGCGTACCGTTGAGGTGTGATTCGAATGTTCTCTTTTTTTAACTTTTCGATAACCTCTTCGACTAACTTATTTTCCATGTAAACACCCCACGTTGTTATTCTCGTCTTATCATACTATTTTTACATTTTAAAATCCACTTAACATGAAAAGAAAATTCAATTTTATTGTATTTTAATGAAAAAAGACGTAAAACAGTCGCGTTCACTATTCTACGTCTCTATTCAAATAATTTTTCTCATCATAAATTTTTGTGTGTTCTTTTCATCTTTAAAAGTTTTTTACATAAACCTATCTGGAGAAAAACCAAGTGCCTTATATCTCTTGGTAAAGGGCTGTAGATAAATAACGTTCACCATTGTCGGGAACCACAGCTAATACCTTCTTGCATTTTCCTAATTCTTTTGCGACTTTTAGCGCGGCAGCAATTGCAGCGCCAGATGAGATGCCTACTAAAATCCCTTCTTTTCGCCCAACTTCTCTAGCTGTTTCCATCGCTTCGTCTCCACTAATAGAAAGGACTTTATCATACACAGAAGTATCCAGTGTTTTAGGAACAAAACCTGTACCGATTCCTTGGATTTTGTGAGGTCCCGCTTCTTTCCCTTCTAAAATAGCAGATTCTGCTGGTTCTACCCCGATTAATTCGATTTTCGGATACACACGTTTTAATTCTCGGCCAGCGCCAGTGATCGTTCCTCCTGTACCGATACCTGCAACAAACGCGTCCAAGCCATTTACTCCAAATGCTTGATGTATCTCAGGACCAGTCGTCTTCTCATGCACAAGAGGATTTGCTTCATTTTCAAATTGTAATGGTAAAAAGTAGCCGTTTTCTTTTGCCAAACGTTCTGCTTCTCTGATTGATCCAGAAATACCATCCGCACCAGGAGTCAAAATCAACTCTGCGCCGTACCCTTTCATCAATAAACGTCTTTCGATACTCATCGTCTCAGGCATCACGATGATTACTTTATATCCTTTTGCAACTCCTACCATCGACAATCCGATTCCTGTATTTCCAGAAGTAGGTTCAATGATAGTATCACCTGGTTTCAGTAGACCATCGTGTTCTGCTTTTTCTATCATACTTAAAGCAATACGATCTTTTACACTTCCTCCTGGATTAAAAAACTCAAGCTTTACAAAAACATCTGCTGAATCTTCTGGTACGATTTTATTTAATTTGACGATTGGCGTTTTGCCAATCAATTCGGTGACTGAGTTATAGATAGCTGTCATCTTCAATTCCTCCTTGTCTTTGCTCTTCTTACTTATCATAATACAATCTGTTCATTTATGGCGAGTGATTCGTCTTTGACTAGCAAAAAAAAAGACAAAGATATACCATATATGGTAGTTTCTTTGCCTTTTTATCTAAATCAAACGTTTAGTTCTTGACCAACTAATAAAGAATAACTGGACATAGACATGCCATTTTTCGCCATTAGATCATCAACAGACATGCCAAATTTTTGTGCAATATCCCATAGCGTATCACCTGACACGACTGTATATGTCTGACCATTATTTGTATTTACATCTGTTGTTGAAGATGATGACGTTGAAGTCGTCGTAGTAGTCGTTGTTGTTGTACTTGTGGTTGTTGTAGCCGAACCTGTTGATGGCGTATCAAAACGGGTTAAATTATAAGTATTAATCAATGAGTTCAATTTGGCCCCATAATTTGGATCGGTAGCATAACGACCTGTCAAGTACGCTGTTGCATCATAAAAACTTGTTGTATTGCTTTTCCACACGCCAGCATAATGATAATCGCCCGTGGAAAAACTGGTTGAACGAAGAACATTCGCATGGTCTTGGAAGGATTCCCAATAAGAAGAATATTTTCGGAATGGCTCATTCATCGTTACCCATTGTCCGTTTACATATTCTTTGGTTGCCATATAAACGACCTGTCCGTTATAGCTTCCTTTCACACCGAATAGATTATAATTTGGCGCACTAGCTAATCCGGAAGTGCCATATGCACTTTCCAACAACGCTTGAGCGATCATGACTGAAGCATACAAGTCATTACTTGCAGCAACTTCTGACGCAGACCAGCCGATTTGATCGATAAACGCTTGAGGATCAGCGACTGTTTGAGATCCTTGTTCATCTGCATGAACATGTTGCGGTACCGCTGTAACCATCATCGGCCCAACTAAAAGACTCGTTCCAATTAAAGGAGCAATCGCTTTTTTATTGATCACCATTTTTCTTTTAGGTCTATGGTGCCGGGCACTGCGGGTCTTCAGCTCTTGCATTCAAATTCCTCCTCAAAATAAAAAAACTTAATAAAAAGTTCTCTTCTTAAAACAAACTTAATTAATTAAATTATACTTTTAATTCTCAAGAAACACAAACTAATCCGAAGAATTCTTTGTTTTGTCATTTAAATGTAACATAGCCGAAAACGAAAAGTAATATTGATTTATTCTTCTAACACATAAAGAACAGCTGTCTCCAACTTGCAGACAGCTGTTCTTATCAGTCAAACAATTGCTTGGATCTATGATAGTTGATTGTACGTATTCACGACATTTTCTACTGTAAATCCAAATTCTTCTAAAATTTTAGTGCCAGGGGCAGATGCACCGAAATGATCGATTGTAATCGTTGCGCCCTCTGTTCCTACGTAGCGTTCCCAACCAAATGATGCAGCAGCTTCGATAGCCACACGTTTCTTCACTGATTTAGGAAGTACACTTTCTTTATATTCAGAAGATTGTTTTTCAAAGAGGTCAAAGCTTGGCATAGAAACAACAGAAACATCTTTGCCTTTTTCAGCCAATTCTTTTTGAGCTTTCACAGCCAAATCAACTTCAGAACCTGTTGCAATCAAAATACCTTCTGGTGTTTCTCCTTGTGATGGAGAAAGAACATACGCGCCTTTTTTCACCATTTCATCTGCTACTTCTTTTGTAGAAGGCAATACTGGAAGGTTTTGACGACTCAATACAAGGATAGTAGGCGCATCTGTTGTCTCCATCGCTACTTTCCAAGCAGCACGTGTTTCATTTCCGTCTGCCGGACGAATCACTTGAACACCAGGCATGCAGCGAACAGATGCTAGTTGTTCAATCGGTTCGTGCGTTGGTCCGTCTTCTCCGACAGCAACCGAGTCATGTGTTAAGACGTAAACAACAGGAGTATGTTGGATTGCTGCTAAACGAACTGCTGGTCTTAGATAATCGACAAAGACAAAGAATGTTCCACCGTAGATACGAGTTCCGCCATGAAGTTGGATACCATTCATAGCCGAAGCCATTGCAAATTCGCGGACACCGAACCAGATGTTGCGTCCTTCATAATGTTCAGGAGTGAAATCTTTATCTGCAGCCACCATTGTATTATTGGAACCTGACAAGTCCGCTGAACCACCCCAGAAGCTTGGTATAGCTTTCGATAATTCTTGGATGACTTCTTTACTTGAAACACGGCTTGCTTGACTGCTTCCAACTTCATAAGTTGGCAATTCTGCATCCCAGTTTTCTGGTAGTTTGCCATCAAAAGCATCTTCAAATTGTTGTGCTAATTCAGGATAAGCTTTTTTATAATTGGCAAACATTTCATTCCATGCATCTTCAGCTTTTTGTCCTTCTTCTATCATCGTTTGATGGAAGCGGGCAGCTACTTCTTCTGGAACAGTGAAATCTGGATACTCCCAACCATAAACTTCTTTAGCCATCTTGATGCCATCTTCACCAAGAGGAGCACCATGAACAGCAGATGTTCCTTCTTTAGGAGCACCATAGCCGATGACTGTTTTTACTTCGATCAATGTTGGTTTGTCTGTTTCAGCTTTTGCTTCTTCAATCGCTTTAGAGATTGCTTCTAGGTCATTTCCGTCTTTCACTAAGATATGTTGCCAGCCATATGCTTCATAGCGAGCACCAACGTTTTCTGTGAAAGCTTTTGAAGTTGGACCGTCTAGTGAAATATCGTTTGAATCGTATAAAACGATCAATTTCCCTAGTTTCATATGACCTGCCATCGAACTTGCTTCTTGAGATACCCCTTCCATCAAGTCTCCGTCACCGCATATTGCATACGTATAGTGATCCATCACATTAAAGTTTTCTTTGTTATACGTTGCTGCAAGGTGCGCTTCTGCCATTGCCATACCGACAGCCATTGCAATCCCTTGTCCTAATGGCCCTGTAGTGGCTTCTACACCATCTGTATGATGTACTTCAGGATGTCCTGGTGTTTTAGAATCCCATTGACGGAATTGTTTCAAATCATCGATTGTCACTTGATAGCCAGCTAAATGAAGCAAGCTATACAACATTGCTGACCCATGTCCTGCCGAAAGAACGAAACGGTCGCGGTCAGCCCAGTTTTTTGATGTCGTTGGATTTACTTTCAGGTGTTTTGTCCATAACGCATATGCCATAGGTGCTGCGCCCATCGGCAATCCAGGATGTCCTGAGTTTGCTTTTTGGACTGCTTCAATACTTAATGTACGAATTGTGTTAACGCCAAGTTGGTCAATTTTGTCAAACAAAATAACCCCTCCTATTAATTTAGGTTTTTTTTACCTTTATTTCTTACACTTTCATTCTATAAGATGTCACACGAAAAAGCAATCTTTTTCAGTATTTTTTACTAAAAGTTGTCATTTCGGTTGTGTAAGCCTTTTTTCTTTTGGATTTCTTTTAATTTTTCCGGGGTCACGTCATTGCCCTCAGGATCGACGACTTTCATTCCTTCGATATGATGACGCATACCGGAACGAAAAGCTTCCAAATACTCTTTGCGTAAGTTGATTTGTTCTTGTTCTTCGGCTTTTGAGAGACCATTTTCCTTCTTTTTACGTGCAAGTTCATTGATCCGCTCTATTTTTTCAGGTGACAGCATGCTCAGCCCTCCTTTTACTCTCCTTCATATTATATAAAAACTGAAAAAAAAACAACTAGATAAACTAAATAAAATACGAACATTCGTTTGATTTAGCGCTTTTTATATGGTACTATCTATTTATCAAGTGAAAGAAGGTGTACCTTGTGGCCCGACAAACTGAATCAAGACAAATCGAAGTCTTACGATATATCCATGAACAAGTAACCCAAAAAGGATACCCGCCAACTGTCCGTGAAATCGGGGAAGCTGTTCAGCTTTCTTCTACTTCTACTGTTCACGGTCATCTTGCACGGCTTGAAAAAAAAGGGTTTATCCAAAGAGATCCGACGAAACCTCGTGCAATCGAGTTGACAAAACAAGGTTTAGAAAAGATTGGGATTCGTCCAACAACTATTCCAGTACTTGGCGTCGTAACAGCTGGAGAACCCATTTTAGCAGTAGAGGATGCTTCAGACTTCTTTCCAATCCCTCCTAATCTTTCTTCCGAAGAAGGCAGTCTCTTTATGCTGACAATTCGTGGAGATAGTATGATCAATGCTGGGATCTTGGATGGTGACAACGTGATCGTTCGGAAGCAAGAAACTGCTCAAAATGGCGATATTGTCATTGCAATGACTGCCGAGGACGAAGCGACTTGCAAACGATTCTATAAAGAAAAAAACTTTTTCCGTCTGCAGCCTGAAAACGACTTGCTCGAACCAATCATCTTAGATCAAGTATCTATATTAGGACGAGTAGTAGGACTTTATCGTAGTCATATCTATTAATTGCTACTAATAAAAGAAAACTTTTTAAAAAGAGTTTGAGACGATGGTCTCAAACTCTTTTTTCGCCCGGGTTCTTCTTCTTTCAAATTTTTATCACTTCCCTCTTTACAAACCGAACAAATATTCGTATACTAAATATACGAACAATTGTTCGCATAAATTAACGAGGTGAGAATTCATGAAATCAATGAGACGTCTTGGCTTAGTATTAACTGTTTTGTTTTTAGGTATTATTATTGGTAATTTCGGCATACGTCCAGCTTTACTTGTGTTTGTTCCGTTATTTACTTTGTGGTTCATGTTGTGGGATGAAAAGAAGTACCGTCAATCTGAGCGGCGCAGAATTCATGAAGATCATTTCTATCATGAGCCCTACTACAGATCCAGGCAATCATAATAAGGATTGACTGCTAATTATTCAAAAGACAAGAAGTTAAACTTTTACGGGGGTGTGACAAAAAATCGGTCACATCCTTTTTTCGAATAAACGGTGTTCTAAAGCCATTTTTTCGGTATTAAGTCAAATTGCGGAAAAAGTGATTTTTTAAACTTCTACTGGTCTTTGCTTGTTTCCATTTATAAAAAAATAGCGACCCTCAAAAGTCAGATAGAGAATCTGACTTTTGAGGGTCGCTTTAAAATCGCTTCTTTAAGAATAACATCAAGAATAGCTTCTTTTTTCTGCTTAATATTCCATTAATGTAATGATGTCATATCCTTTGATTTTGTCGCGTCCATGGAGATCCATCAATTCGATCAAAAATGCGCAGCCTACGACTACACCGCCTAATTGTTCGATCAGTTCGATCGTCGCTTTGATTGTTCCTCCAGTAGCTAGCAAATCGTCACAAATCAGCACACGTTGACCTGGTTTAATGGCATCCTTATGCAATGTCAATGTATCTGTTCCATATTCTAATCCATAAGTCACTTCGATGGTTTCTCGAGGTAACTTCCCTTTTTTGCGGACTGGGGCAAAACCGACTCCTAACTCATAAGCAACAGGACATCCTACGATGAATCCACGGGCTTCTGGCCCAACTACCATATCAATTCGTTTTTCTTTTGCATAATTTACGATTTGTTTAGTAGCTTCCCGATAAGCGTCACCATCTGCCATCAGTGGGGAAATATCTCGAAACACAATTCCTTTTGACGGATAGTCGGGAATACTGGCAATATAATCTTTTAAATCCACTCTTTGTTTCCTCCTAGGTTGTTAACCATTTCTTTATGGTAGGAATATCGCTCAAAAGCAAAAATTCCTCAACTTTGATTTTATTGAGCCGCCGCTGGTATAATCTGCTCTCAGTCAAAGGATGACTTTCTGGGCTAGCGACTTTTTGTAAAACACCGTTCTCTATTGTAACAAATTTCAATTCAAAAAACACCTGTATCATAAAAATTAATAATTTTTCAGGGATACGCAAATATTGAGCTATTGCTTTTATTTTATGACGTATATCAATTCGTTCTTGAGAATGGATCAATTTAAACAATTTTGCGTACTGTTCTCTTGTGCCTACCCCATTCAAATAGGCCTCATCAGGTGAAATCCCCATCAGATAAACACGATTGAATGAATAAGACCGAAAAACTTCTTTCAGATCCGCTAAATCATCTGGACAATCCATAACAACTAGAGAGTTCGGTTTTCTTTTTTCAATTATTGCCTTTACAGAATCTAGTCCTTCGAAAACAATCGCAGCTTCCTGGATAATCTCAGGCACGAATTTCAACGTCGAAGAATCAAATGCTAAATAAAGGCTACCTTCCGACCTTCGGCTCTGTTCACGGAAACGTTTTGCCCGCCAATCAAATACTTGCAGACCACCCACAGAAAAATCAGATACCATCAGCTGCGGTTTCTTACGCCCGTTCCATTCATTGATCGAAAGCTTTCCTACCACATCTACCTGATTATTCAGCAGTTCTTCTTCTTGAGTACCAAAACCAAAAGCGACCGCATCAAGCTGACTCGATGCATCGGAAAGGACAAATTTCAGATGCTGTTGGTTTGCTCCGATTCTTTTGATATTTTCTGCTTGGACTTGTCGAAATAAAAACTGAGGCAAAGGATTATCCGTACCAAATGGCGCCAATAGTTTCAGCTCATCAATTCGCTCTACTGTTACTTCATTTGGCAGCAATACTTCATCAATTCTCAACTCAGGCCCTCTCATCAAGTCAATTTGATGATCGACTATATATTGGTTCATCTTCTCCTGTAGTATAGTGACATTTTCACTTGGCATCGTTAAACCGACTGCTGCATGATGTCCTCCGAAGTAAGTAAATAAATCTCGCATCTGGTCAAGCATTTCAAAAAGATTCAAGGCTTCAATACTACGTCCAGATCCTTTAGCTGATCCATCTTCTTTTAAAGTAAGGACAAGCGTTGGTTTACCCGTTTCATTCATTATTTTCCCAGCAACAATGCCCAAAACGCCTTCATGCCATCCTCGGTTTACCAATAGATGGATATGATTCTCCTTATTGACCATCGCTAATGCTTCTTGTGTTATCTGCTCTACGATTGCTTTTCTTTCTTCATTGATCTCATTCAATTTTTTTGCTTGAACGGATGCTTCCTCTTCATCAAACGTCGCAAGTAACGAGACGGCAGGACGTGGATCGCCCATCCGACCGATTGCATTTAGTCTGGGAGCAATCGAAAAACCGATCGTTGTTTCGTCTGCGTCCCTCATTTTTACGCCGCTTTCTTCAAATAGTGCCTGAAGTCCTATCCGTTCTGAATGATGAATGGCATCGATTCCTAATGAAACAAGGATTCGATTCTCATCAGTCAATGAAACTAAATCGGCGATCGTTCCTATCGCTACTAAATCCAAAAATTCTACAGGCGGTTCTTCCAATAATGCAGAAGCTACTTTGAATGCTACTCCGACTCCTGCCAAATCTGGAAATGGATAGTGCCCCGCTGGATGACGAGGGTGAACAATCGCATAAGCGTCTGGTAAATTCTCAGGTAGTTCGTGATGATCTGTAATGATCACGTCTACACCAGCTTGCTGAGCGTATGCTACCGCATCATTTCCTGCTACCCCGTTATCAACAGTGATGATCAACTGGATTCCTTCTTCGATCTTTTCTTGGTATACCGATTGGTTTGGTCCATACCCATGCTCAAATCGATTTGGCAGGAATACTTCTACTTCTGCACCAAGTAATTCCAGTGTTTCTTTCATTACCGTTGCACTGGTGATCCCATCTGCGTCATAATCACCGTAAACGAGGATTTTTTCTCCACTGATTACAGCTTCTTGGATTCGGCTGATTGCTTTATCCATATCGTGCATCAGATACGGATCATGTAATTCTTGTTCCTTTGGATGTAAAAATCGGTTGATATCCTTTTCCTCATGGTAACCTCTTTGCCACAGTAACTTACCGACAAATGGAGATAATTTCAGTTCACGGATCATTTGGAGAAAGGATTCAGAAGGCTCTGTCTCGCTTAACTTCCAATCAAAATTTGCTTGTCTCACTTTCTCACTCCTAACTTAGTTATTATAGCAAAGGAAATCAGCAAAAAAAAGCAGAAAGAAAGAATAAAAACAGATCAGATCCGCTAGACAGATGTTCAGCAGGACCTGATCTTTTGTACGACCATTTATGAAATATCCCTATTAGTCAAAATAATTGAAGCTTTGTTTGGGCGATTGAGTTTTTTGTTCTTCCGGCGCTTTCAATTGACTGATTTGTGCGGTTTTCGCTTGTAACTCCGCCTGATAAGCAGCTTCCAACTCCGCACGTTCGTTTCTAAACTCGCGTTGCTGTTCTTCTTTTGCTTCTTCAATTTTCTTTTGAAGTTCTGTTTGATATTCTGACATTTCCTGAGTCAGCTGTTTGATTTGCTTTTTTTGCTGCCATAGTGTTGCCGAAGCAGTCAAAAATACAATCAGTGCACCAATCAGCGCAGAACCGATGATCACTAAGATCAATGGCGCAGAAAAGGAAGTGAAGCCAAAACTTACAGGAACATTTTTATTGTTTAATACAGCAAAAAGAACAATAATCAAAACTAAAACAAATCCAAGAATCACATTGCTTTGCTTTTTCAATTCCTTCACCTACTTTTTGTTAAAAATTCCGCTGGCTAAATAATCACCAATCGTTGGAAACAGCGTATAAAATTTTGATGCAACTTCTAAAATAAACGGTTGATTGATTTCCCGTTTTGGATGTCTCATATTGCGGACGATCATTTTTGCCAACTTGGCAGGTTCTAAAACGATTTGTCCGACTTTTTCCAAATAGCTTCCGCTTGGATCAGCCTTATCGAAGAAATCTGTCTCGATTGGACCTGGATTCACTGTCGTAACAGCTACGCCAAGTGGTTTCAATTCTAATCGCAAAGCGTTGGAGAAGCCAAGGACTGCAAATTTCGTGGCAGAATAAACCGTTGATTTTGCAGTTGCCATTTTTCCAGCCATAGACGCGATATTAATGATATGACCTTGTCTTCTTTCTGCCATATCGATCGCAAATTTTTGTGTCAAAACCATCATTCCTAAGATGTTGACTTCAAACATATCGTATGCTTTTCCAAGGTCGAATGTAAGGAAGTCTTCGAAAATCCCAAAACCCGCATTGTTTACCAGAATATCGACGCGCCCGACTTCTTCCATCACCTTTTCATATAATTCGTCCACGCTTTCAGGATTGCTGACGTCTACCTTGAAAGCATAAGCCTCTTTGCCGCTCAAGCGTCTGCACTCGTCTCTGACACCTTCTACAAATGCCATTCTTCGTGCGCAACTTATAACGATTGCTCCTTGCTTTGCTGCTTCATAACAGATTTGTGCGCCCAGACCGCCTGAACTACCTGTTACTAAAACAACTTTATCTTCTAAATTCATGCCTCTTCCTCCTCGCGAAATGGAATCTCAATGCTATCAAAATCTTTCATGATCGTCGTGTTTTCAAACACTTCTTGTGCTTCTTTTTCAAGCTCTAAAGCTGCTTTTCCTAAATATCTCGCACTAATATGAGTAAGTAGCAGCCGTTTTGCCTGCGCTTCTTTTGCAACTTCAGCAGCTTGATGAGTCGTGGAATGGAAATAGTTGTGCGCCATTCTTGCTTCATCTTTATTAAATGTGCTTTCATGTACCAGAATATCGCTATTTTCCGCAAGCACAACGGAATTATGTGTTTTTCTCGTATCGCCTAAAATAGTCACGATTCGTCCTTTTTTATCTGGACCTACGAAATCTTTTCCATTGATCGTCCGCCCATCTTCTAGTTGGATCGTTTCACCTTGCTTCAGTTTGCCGTACAGTGGTCCAGCTGGAATACCTAATTCTTTTAGACGATCCACCTGCAATTCTCCTTTATGATCATGTTCAACCACACGATAACCAAAACTGTCGATCCCATGATTTAGTTTTTTTGTATAAACAGAAAATTGCTGATCAGTAAAAATCGGGGCTGTTTCATTTAGCTCAATGAATTTCAGCGGATAACTTAAACGCGTTTGCGAAATACCTAAAGAGACTTTTATGTATTCCTCTATCCCTTTTGGCCCGTAAATCTCTAATGGCGTATCCCCACCTTGAAATGACCGGCTGCTGATGAGCCCGGGAAGTCCAAAAATATGATCGCCGTGTAAATGTGTAATGAAAATTTTACCGATTTTTCTCGGACGAATAGTCGTTCGCAAAATCTGCATTTGCGTGCCTTCGCCACAGTCGAACAACCAAACTTCATTGCGCTCGTCTAAAAGTTTCAATGCTATACTTGTCACATTTCTATGTTTTGCAGGAACACCTGCACCTGTTCCTAAAAATTGTAATTCCATAATCTACCTGACTTTCTTTAAGTTCCTCTTTAATTTTAGGGTAAAAAGAAGGGATAATCAACCGTAAGTCGAGAATGGGTTCAAATTAAAAATAACGTTCTAAAGCGATAGCGTTTTCTTTGAAAATTACTATAAAAACAGCAGCGAACCCGTTTGAGATCCTCTGCTGTTTTTTATTAATTTGAAGATCCAGAACTTTCATTGTCGTTGGAAGTTTGCGGATGTTTGTCCTTCCAAGTCTTTTGTGCAGCTTCTTTCGCATGATTTTCAGCTTCTTTCGCATCATGCACATCTTTTTCGACATCTTCATAATCCAAGCGGGTAATTTCTCCGCCTAATTCCATCATTACCAATTGATTCAGTGGGCGATTGTCCTCTTCATCAGCAATCAAGATCAGTCCTGTAGCTCCTTCACCGATTTTATTTCCTACAAAGTCGAACACGGTCTGGGCATCTTTTATTTCTTTGGCATCTTGTGTCGCACCGATCATTCCTCCGGCAAACCATCCTAATAAAATCCCTAGCGGACCACCTAATACACCAACCAACATTCCGATTAATCCACCCGTAGAAGATTTGTTATTACCGGTAAAGTCGATAAAATCTTCTATTTTGAATTGATGTGTCCCATTAGGATCATGGCTGACAACTGCCATCTGTTCTCCTTTAATCGAACGAACAGCATGTAACTTTTTGATTTCTGAAAATGCCTGATATGCCTGGCTTTCTACTTGAAAATTTAAAATGATTACTCGTTTGCTCATTAAAAACGCCCCTTTCATACCTTCTTGTTATTTATTTTACCTTTAATTGTAAAATAAGAAAAGAAAAGCACTCTTTTTTTCCAATAAAATAGGGCTGTGACAAAAGTCGTATCACAGCTCCTTTTTCCGAATAAACGGCGTTCTTGAAGCTGACCACTTCTGTCACAACCTCCCTTAAATCTGAATCTATATTTTTTGGTATTTGTTTTTATTTGCTTGCCTATTCGACAAATTCAAATTCAAACTCACCGATACGTACAAGGTCGCCATCTTTCGCACCGCGTGCCCGAAGAGCTTCATCCACACCCATACCACGTAATTGACGAGCAAAACGCATCACTGTTTCATCATGATCGAAATTTGTCATTTGGAATAATTTTTCGATCTTCTCACCAGATAAGATCCACGTTGCATCTGAATCACGATCGATTTGGAACTCAGGACCTTCTGGATTGAATCCATAGTGTACAGTTTCTTCTTCCAGTTCTTCTTCGTACAATGGGAATTCTGGCGTTACTTCTAACAAATCTGCTGTAGCATTCAATAATGCGTCCAATCCTTGTCGAGTCACTCCAGAAATTGGAAATACTGGGATGTCATCAGCAAATTCATCTTCTTTTTCCTTGTTCAGCTGTTCTTTGAATTTCACTAGATTTTCCTGTGCATCCGGCATATCCATTTTGTTTGCCACGATGATTTGCGGACGCTCTAGCAAGCGTAAGTTATAAGTAGATAATTCTTTGTTGATGGCAAGATAGTCTTCATAAGGATCTCGTCCTTCCATCCCACTCATATCGATCACATGTAAAATTACTCGTGTTCTTTCGATATGACGAAGGAATTGTGTACCCAGCCCAACACCTTGCGAAGCTCCTTCAATCAAGCCTGGCAAGTCTGCTGCGGCAAAACTTCTGCCATCACTTGTAGTAACCATTCCTAGATTAGGGACGAGCGTCGTGAAATGATAAGCGCCGATTTTTGGACGAGCAGATGAAATAACGGATAGTAAAGTCGATTTCCCGACAGATGGAAAACCTACAAGTCCAACGTCTGCCAATACTTTCAATTCTAGTTCGATTTTTCGCTCTTGTCCTGGTTCACCGTTTTCAGCAATTTCCGGTGCAGGATTCCGAGGAGAGGCAAAACGGATATTCCCTCGTCCACCGCGTCCACCTTTTGCCACAACTAGTGTTTGACCATTTTCAATTAAATCTCCTAAAAGAGCACCAGTCTCCGCATCTCGGACAGTGGTTCCTTGTGGTACTTTAACATAGGTATCTTCTGAACCACGACCGTGCATCCCTTTACTCATCCCATTTTCACCTGGCTGCGCTTTGAAATGGCGATTGAACCGAAAATCCATCAATGTACGTAACCCTTCATCGACGATCAAGATGACATCGCCGCCACGACCACCGTCTCCGCCAGCCGGTCCGCCGTCAGGAACGTATTTTTCGCGACGAAATGCAACCATTCCGTCTCCGCCCTTGCCAGCTTTCACATCGATCGTTACTTGATCTAAAAACATGGACATAATTAAGTCCTCCTATTATTCATTTATTTATTTGACTGCCTGAATTTCCACAATAAACAAAAGTCTTACTTATTTTATCGGTGAAATCTGATTTTGTCTATCATTTCAGCAAAAAGATTGTTTACCTTCTTCTTTTTTTATCATTTGGTAAGGTTTCCAACCTTTTTTCTGCTACCAAGTATAATTTTTTGACAAAATATTCTTTGCGTAGCAGAATAACAGTGTATTAATTGTATTAATTGAGGATGCCGTTTCACAGCACCCCTAATAAAGGAGGAACTTTTGATATGACAGTAAAAGTAGGTATTAACGGATTTGGGCGTATTGGCCGTCTGGCTTTCCGCCGCATCAAAGAAGTCTCAGATGATATTGAAGTAGTAGCAATCAACGACTTAACAAGTCCAACTATGTTAGCACAATTATTGCAATTTGACTCTACTCATGGTACTTATCCTGGCACAGTTACTGCAACAGAAGACTCAATCGTAGTGGATGGCGAAGCAACTCGTGTTTATGCAGAACCCGACGCAAGCAAAATCCCTTGGGTAAAAGAAAACGGTGTAGATATCGTACTAGAATGTACTGGTTTTTATACATCTGAAGAAAAAGCAAAAGCGCATTTAGATGCTGGTGTCAAACGAGTAGTTATTTCTGCCCCAGCTGGTGCTATGAAAACCATCGTCTATAACGTCAATGATGATACATTAGATGAAAACGACAAAATCATCTCAGCAGGTTCATGTACAACAAACTGTTTAGCACCTATGGCTTATTTCTTAAATAATGAATTTGGGATCGAAGTTGGTACAATGACAACAGTTCATGCCTACACTTCCACACAAATGCTCTTAGATGGACCTGTAAAAGGCGGTAATTTGCGTGCTGCTCGTTCAGCTGCTGACAATACTATCCCACATTCTACTGGTGCTGCGAAAGCAATCGGCTTAGTTATCCCTGAGCTACAAGGAAAATTACAAGGACACGCACAACGTGTTCCAGTCGTTGATGGTTCATTAACTGAATTGGTTTCAGTGTTGAAAACAAAAGTAACTGCTGATCAAGTAAACGAAGCAATCAAAAAACACACAGTTGACAATCCTTCATTCGGGTATGATGACCGTCAAATCGTTTCTAGCGATGTCATTGGAACAACTCAAGGTTCGATCTTTGACCCAACGCAAACAGAAGTAACAACTGCTGGTGATTTCCAACTTGTTAAAACTGTTGCATGGTATGACAATGAATATGGATTTACTTGCCAAATGATTCGCTTACTAGAAAAATTCGCTAATTTGTAATTTGATAGATCAATCGATAAAAGAAGCCTTTGACTGGATCCAGTCAAAGGCTTCTTTCTTTTCATCCCCTACTTTTAAACTCGTTCAATGAACATATTGGCTTAAAAATTGTTGGACTACTTGCTGATATTTTTCAGGGTCTGTCTTGTATGCTTCCGCATGCTCGGCTCCTTTTACAACATACTTTTCTTTTGGTCCCTTCGTTGCACGATAGACCTTATCTAACATTTCAAATGGTACAAATGTATCTTCGTCTCCATGTATAAAGAGCATTGGGCGCTGGTTTTTCTTCAATTGTTCCACTGCATTTGCTTCACCGAAAAAGTAGCCAGCACGGACTTTTGTCACTAGACTCGTTACTTGCATAAGCGGAAATGCTGGAAGACTAAACATATCGTCTAGCTGATAAGCAAGCTCATCATGAACGGAAGAATAACCGCAATCTTCAATGATTGCTTTCACATTATCTGGTAGTTTTTCTCCGCTAGTCATCATAACTGTTGCTGCTCCCATGCTGACACCGTATAGAACGATTTCTTGCGATTTTCCATTGTTTTCTAGCACTTTGTTTATCCACTGTACATAGTCTTTACGCTCTGGCCATCCAAATCCAATGTAATCCCCTTCGCTTTTTCCATGTCCTCTTGCATCAGGAACAAGGACATTGTAACCCATATCATGAAACATCTTTGCGTAATTGGTCATCGTTTCAGCGTTTCCCATATAGCCATGAGCCACAAGAGCTGTTTTTTCACTTTTCGTTTCAGCAGGAAGATAAATCGCTGATAATTTCAGACCGTCTTTTGAAGTGATGGTCCAATCGCTTCGGTTTTCTTTTGAACTAAACCATTTATGTGCATCCGTTTCTTTGGATGTCTGTGTTGTACCAGGTGTATCTTCGTCTAAAAAGTCTTTCTCAGAAGGCACAACAGCATAATTATAAAAATAATTCCCTGCAAACACTAACGCAACAATCAGAGCTAAAGCGACGCCTAAAAGGATTTTCATCCAAAGTTTCATAAATCATCCATCTCATTTCTCTTTTTTCATATAACCTTGAATTAGTATAATCAAAGAATCTCTACTATGCAATGTTCATTTTTATAACCTATAAAAAAACAAAATAAAAAAGCAGAAATAACTGGCTATTTCTAGCGGATTATTTCTGCAATAACTAATTATCTATTTTTTATTTTCAATTAATTTAAAGCTTGACCATGGTTTCAAAAAGTCAAGGAGGAATAATTCGTCATCGGAGATTCTTCCTACAACATTGACACGTCCGTCGTTTTTCATATCCTTCAAGGCGATTTGTGTTTCTCCTTTGTATTGACCGTACCCTTCATTGTCAATCAGTACATCCCCATGATGCATATCTCGCGTATTATGAGGCGGGAAATCTTTATCTTTGTAGTATACACGAGTCATCGTTGAACGAAGGATATATTCTGAGCGATCCCCTCGATAACTATGAAGGTTATCAAACAAGCAGATTCGTTCGTTTTCTGTAATACCTTCTTCCGTATCTACTTTCAATGTTGGATAATCCGCGTTAAATGCTTCTGCCATTTCTTTCAATTCTTCTTCACTTGCGTACGCATTTCCAATAGAAATATCATCAATCAATCCTGTAAGGATTAAATGCTTCACTTGTGTCGCAATTTCAAGATCTCGGTGGTCTTCCAGCGTGCACAAGCCATCTTGCGTAGGCCAAGGGCCAAACTCAGCAGATTGCGAATTGACGAATGCCATCGTATTCAAATTATATTTTCTGAATTTTTCTGAACAAAAAACAAAGTGTTCGTATCCTAAACCAGAGTATCGATGAGGATAAAAATTATGAGAACCTAATAAATTATCCGTGTTTGGCGAATAACTCATGATGTTGTCAACGTAATTCGTGCCCGAACTCATATTGATCTCGATTTTGATACCAAAAGGATTGCGCGTCATTTTTGCTTCTTCTGCTCCTGTGAATCCGATATCTAAGCGGACCCCGTAGGCACCCATCTTATGGAAAAAAGATAAGTCATCGTAAGAAATCTCCAACTGTTCAAATAACGCTGGATTGATATCAACCATTACTTCCATGCCTAGGCTATTCGCGTAATCAACTACTTCTTTAAATTCTGAAAGAACTTTTTCTTTATCATCATTGATCTGCAGCAAACTGGTAAAAACCCGTTTATACCCATACTTATGAGCTAAATCCAAGTACGCTTTGTCCTTTTCAAATGTTGACCGTTCTGGATAAATCGAGATTCCTAATTTTCCCATATTACCATTTCCTCCTGCATCTTTTCGTTTTTGTATCCACTTACATTATAGCAAACACAAAGTAAATGGTCTACACCTTTTCTTTTTCTTTTAAAATAAATGATAAATTCCAATAATTTAAGTAGGTATTTTCCCTCTATTTTGTTATCATTAAAGATAACAAAATAGTAAATTGGAAAGGAACAGTTATGAAGAAAAATAAAGTTATTTTAAGTATTAGTTTAGCAGCAGCATTGCTGTTTGCTGCTGGTTGTTCTGCAAACAACACGACTTCTTCTAGTTCGTCTACAGAAAGTTCAAAAAGTACATCTACTGCGGAAAGCACGACTGCCAGTAGCGTCGATTTGAACGCATTGGAATTACCACAATTGACGAAAGATGTCGCCGAAAATGAAGATCTGGTCGAAATGGTGACGAATAAAGGCACAATCAAAATCAAATTATTTCCCGAATACGCACCAAAAGCGGTTGAAAACTTTATGACACATGCAAAAGACGGTTACTACAACGGACTGACTTTCCATCGCGTCATCAAAGATTTCATGATCCAAGGTGGCGATCCTAAAGGCGATGGCACTGGAGGGGAAAGCATTTGGGGAGAAGGATTTGAAACAGAGATCAACAACCACCTTTATAATATAAGAGGTGCGTTATCTATGGCTCGCTCACAAGATCCTAACAGTAACGGCAGCCAGTTCTTTATCGTTCAAAATACAGATGATATGCATGATGGTCTTTTAAAAGACGACTATCCTCAAGCAATCATCGACGCTTATAAAAACGGCGGTTATCCTTCACTAGATGGCCATTATACTGTCTTCGGCCAAGTGATTGAAGGAATGGATGTCGTGGATGCTATTGCAAATATCGAAACAGATAGTTCAGACAAACCAAAAGAAGAAGTAAAAATCGATAAAATCAATATACTGCAAGAAGCAAAACAAAAATAAAAAAATAACGTCTGAATCCTGCATAGATGACAACGTATGCTAGGATTCAGGCGTCTTCTTTTTACATAAAAAGCAAGTAAGCTTCCTTTTGTTTTGCTATATCAGGTTTTATAGTCAAGCATTTTGGTTGACGATGAACGTGAACTCGCACTCACAGACTTTTTTATCATCTACATATGCTGCAGATAACGCTGTACCGACTGATCCCTTCATTTTGGTGATTTCAAAATGACATTTCAGCACATCTCCTGGAACAACTTTTTGACGGAATTTGGCCTTATTGATCCCACCGATATAAGCTCTTTTTCCTAGAAACTCTTCTGATTTTAGGATAAGTATCGAACCTGCTTGTGCCAGTGTTTCTAGAATCAACGCACCCGGCATCACTGGATTGTCAGGAAAGTGACCTTGGAAAAAATCTTCATTGATTGTTACATTTTTTGTCGCAACGATCTTTTTTCCTGGTTCTAAAGTATCTACATAATCAATATAACAAATAGGATAACGATTAGGAATCAATTCCATTACTTCAGTAGCAGATAATACGTAAGACATAATTAAACTCCTTCTTTCAGGCAATTGCCATTTTCATTACTTTGACTATCAAAGTATCATATTCCTAAATATTTAGCAATCTTTTTTTAATTTAAGAAAAAATAGTTTGACAATCAAAACATTTTGACTAATAATTAAGAAATCAAGAAGTTATTTTAGCTATTATTCTCTATTTTTTTACGACTATCAAATTTTTATCAGAAACAAAGGAGAGTCATTATGTCATTTCTAGAAGGAAAAAAAATCGTCATTATGGGCGTCGCTAACAAAAAAAGCATTGCTTGGGGTTGTGCTGAAGCAATGTTGAAACAAGGGGCAGAAATTATCTATACTTACCAAAATGAACGAATGAAAAAATCATTAGTCAAATTGGTCGGCGAAGAAGCATTCACTGTAGAATGTGATGTTTCTAGCGACGAAAGCATCGAAAAAGCAATGAATGCCATCGGTGAATATGCTGGGGAGATCCACGGCCTTGTCCATGCAGTTGCTTACGCCAACAAAGAAGAATTGTCCGGAAATGTGTCTGATATTTCCAGAGACGGCTATCAATTAGCTCAAGATATCAGCAGCTACTCTTTAATTGCTGTATCAAAATACGCACAACCGTTTCTTGCACCAAACAGCGGGATCGTTAGCATGACTTATCTAGGTTCAGAACGCGCAATCCCGAATTATAACATGATGGGTATTGCGAAAGCTTCTCTTGAAGCTGCTATCCGTTATTTGGCAGCTGAGTTCTCGCCTAAAGGAATTCGGGTCAATGGAATCTCAGCTGGGGCAATCAAAACATTAGCTGTCACAGGTGTTAAAGACTATCAAAAACTGATCCAGTTATCTGAATCTCGTACGCCTGATCAGCAAGGTGTGACGATCGAAGAAGTCGGTAATGCTTGTGCTTTCTTAATCAGCCCACTTTCCAGCGGAATCATCGGTGATATTATCTACGTTGACAAAGGTGTCCATCTTTCATAAACTTTTGTTGCATTCTTTAAAGTAAAACATATAAAAATCAGGAAAAAACTTTTTAAAGTCTCTTCCTGATTTTTTCTTTTTACGTTTTTTTCAACTCATTACTTTGAAATTATTCCACGACTTCAATCCAGCCTTCTGGTGCTTCTATGTCTCCAAATTGAATACCTGTCAATTCATCATACAACCGTTTTGTTACTGGTCCTACTTCCGTTTCACTATAAAATACATGAAGATTGTTATTGTGATAAATCCCACCGATTGGAGAAATAACAGCCGCTGTACCACATGCACCAGCTTCTGCAAATTGATCTAGATCATCAATGAAAATATCTCCTTCAATTGCTTGCAGTCCTAGTCGTTCTTCAGCTAACTGCAACAAGGAATATTTCGTGATACTTGGTAAGATAGAGGGCGATTGCGGAGTGATGAATTTTCCGTCTTTTGTAATTCCAAAGAAATTTGCTGCACCTACTTCTTCGATTTTCGTATGTGTGGCTGGATCAAGATAAACACAATCTGAGTAATCCAGTTCTTTTGCTTCTGTTCCTGGAAGTAAACTCGCTGCGTAATTTCCGCCGACTTTTGCTGCACCAGTCCCCTTAGGAGCAGCACGATCGTAATCAGATACAATAAAATTCGTTGGTTTTAGTCCACCTTTGAAATACGCTCCTACTGGCGTACAGAAGACGACAAATAAATATTCTGGAGCTGGATGGACACCAATGTTTTCACCGACCCCAATCAGTAAAGGGCGCAAGTATAATGTAGCGCCTGTTCCATAGGGCGGCACAAAATCTTCATTTGCTTTTACCACTTGCTTGACAGCATCAACGAACATCTTTTCAGGGACCATTGGCATCAGCAATCGTCTAGCACTTTGATTCATCCGTCGACTATTTTGTTCAGGTCGAAAGAGATTGACCTTGCCGTCTTTTCGACGATAAGCTTTTAGACCTTCAAAACATTGCTGACCATAATGAAGCGCTGGAGAGCCTTCATGAATCGTCAGGTAATTATCTTCTGTCAATTCTCCTTCTTCCCATTGTCCGTCTTTCCATTTGGCAATAAAACGCCAAGGAGTTTTGATATAAGAAAAACCTAGATTGTTCCAATCGATTTGCATATACTTACCACCTTCGTTATTTTCTCCACATTTTATCATTATCCATATTATTTGTCATTTTATTTTCAGCTTTTTTCCTTCATTATAGTTATTTTTGCTATTTCCTTTTTTGAAAACTTCTTGGTACAATACAGAAAGAATCAAATTTTAGAAAAGAGGATTTTATGTTTTCATTATTAGCAACTGCCGGTACGACAGACTCTTCTGGCGAGACATTGACAGATCAAGCTGTCAGCAAAGTAAATGCGTTTCAGCGGTTTTGGGACGGGATTGATTGGGACGCCATTTTGGCTGCCTTTATCCAAAAAAGTTTATATCTGATTTTTTTGATCGTCCTTTTTTGGATTCTTCACCGTGTGGGAAAATATCTGATTGATAAGTCTTTTAATCAGTATTCTAAAAAAGCCATTCTAAACGAGAGCCGCTTAAAGACTTTACATAGTCTTTTAAATACTATTTTTCATTATACCCTTGGTTTCTTTTTTATCTATGCAATTTTATCTGCTATCGGTGTGCCGATCGGATCACTTTTGGCTGGTGCCGGAATTGCAGGTGTGGCAATCGGTCTTGGTGCCCAAGGGTTCATGAGTGATGTTATTACCGGATTTTTTATTATCATGGAACAACAGATGGATGTTGGGGACTACATCAAGCTAGCAAACTTAACGATTGAAGGAACCGTCGTATCTGTTGGTATCCGTACCCTTCAGCTGAAAGCAACGGATGGTACTGTCCATTTCATCCCGAATCGAAACATCACCACGATCAGCAATCTCTCTCGTGCAAATATGCAAGTACTTTTAGATATTCGGATTGTTCCTGAAGAAGGATATGACAAAATCTATGAGATCATTGATCGAGTAAATCGTACATTAGCTGAAAAATACCAAGAAGAGCTCCAAACTGAACCTTCTATCTTTGGATTAGTGGATCTTGGAAACAGCAATTTTGCGATTCGTACGGTCTGCTACGCATTGAACGGAAAACAATATGCCTTAAAAGAAGAGTTCTTGAGCTCCTATGTCAAAGAATTGACAGCTTCTGGTTTCACGATTCCGAACAGTCCAATTGCTGTCGGAAAATAATTTGGACAAACGATGCAACGAATCTCACTAAAAAGAGCGTGGGACAAAAGTAAAGAACACTTTTGTCCCACGCTCTAAACACGTATAAACGGCGGAAGCAGAAGCAACTCCTTCGGAAATAAGCTGAAATTCACAAAAATTTGAAAAGCAATTTTCGTGAATTCCTTCTTATTTCTTGGAGTTAAACGCTTTTGTCCCAGCCTCTTTTTCAAGATAAAGTCAAAACTGGTACGCTGTTTTTTCTACTTATTTTTTGATTATCTTTTAGTTTCTCGTTCTTTAGCTCACGATATCGATTTGTTCTTTTAATTCTTCGATTTTCGGAGACAATATATTACGACGTTCTAATTCATGCACCATGAAGTTTACGGCTTTAAGCAGCTCTTTTCTTGTAATGATTCCTTTGAAAATCCGATCTTCTGTGACAACCGGTAAAAAAGGCGAATCGACTAACAAATGGAGTACTTCTTCTAGTTCCCAATTTTCATCAATTGTCGGAACATCTGTTTCTGTCACATCAGCAACCGTTAGTCCTTCTAACGGGTCCATGCTGATTGTTTGCAAGTCAATCATTTTATTGACCACATCTGATAAACTTACTAGTCCTACAAAGTGATCATCTTTTCCTAATACAGGAATTTTGGAATAACCGACCTTCGATAACACAAGTAAACCATGGGACAATGGATGATGATACATAACATTTGCCACATTTTCTGCAGGAATCAAAAACGTTTCCTGATTTTCCAGCAGCATTTCTCTTACTATAGGTCCAATCATCTGATGGCCTCCATTTCTATTTCATTCAACACTACTATTTTACCGAAACCGGATGCAAAATTCATAAAATAAAGCTTATTTTTATTAAAAATTAGAGTTTTTTTATTCAGCGCTCTCTCGAAAAAGAAAAGGCCAACTCTTCAACTGCCTGATGGGCACGGTTATAGTATTGAACAGAAATTTGGTCATCTAAACTTTCGATAAGAGCATATGATGGGATTTGGATCGGGCCTCTAGGCTGAGAAATGCTACCAGGATTCAAAAACAGGATTTTCTGATCCATCTCACAGCCTATTTGATGGGTATGACCAAAAAACACCATATCGGCAGTTGCAGCTCGAGCTTCGATTGCTAACTGTGTCAAACCAAATCGGACATTCGATAAATGACCGTGAGTCATGAATACTGTATCCTGACCAGTTTGGATCACTTTTTTCTGTTCGAATCCTGGTCCATAATCACAATTACCTTGAACCACTTGGAATGTATCCCATAATGGGTCAGAAGCTTCTAATTCCGAATCACCACAATGGAAAAAGATATCCACTTCAGAACGATAACGATCTACTAAGTCAACGAGGATATCTCTGTCTCCATGATTATCACTTACTACTAAATACCGCATCTATCTCTCTCCTTCCAGCCATTGTTTCCACTCGGCACTCAATTTTTTCATTGCTTGAGCCCGATGACTGATCTTGTTTTTTTCTTCGCTCGATAATTCTGCTGCTGTTTGTTTCTTACCTTCTGGGATAAATAAAGGATCATACCCAAAGCCATTTTCGCCAGATGGTATACGGGCTACTCGACCGGGCCATTCCGCTTCTACTACAAGGCTGTCTTTTTTGGGTGCCGCGAATACTAACGTACAATGGAATTGTGCTGTTCTTTTTTCATCCGGCACATCTGTCAATTCATATAATAATTTGGCGTTATTCCCCGCATCACTTTTTTGTTCCCCTGCAAAACGTGCAGAATAGATTCCTGGCATACCGCCTAAAGCATCCACTTTCAAACCTGAATCATCTGCTAAGACTGGCTGATCAAGCAATTGTGCAATCGTTTCTGCTTTTAATCGGGCATTTTCTTCAAATGTGCTGCCAGTTTCTTCCACATCTGGCAATTCAGGATAGTCAAGTAATGTTTTTACATGATATCCCGCTTCTTTGAACATATTTCGAAACTCTTCTGCTTTTCCTGGATTTCTTGTCGCAATGATGATTGTTTTTGTTTCTTCTATCCGCTCATCATTTTGAGCAAACTCTGTTAGCAAAGCATGTTTTTGCTCTTTGATCAAATCTTCAATCGCGTTTTTTCCAAAAAAGAGCATTTCATTCAACTGTTCACCATCAAACGTTGCTTCTTCTCCAGTTCCTTGAATCTCCACGAATTTTCCAGATTCTGTCATTACAAGATTCATGTCTACAAGTGCTGCGGAATCTTCTTGGTAATCCAAATCTGTGACGCAAGTCCCATCTGGTAAGATTCCTACGCTAACTGCAGCAAGATGTTCTTTGATTGGATCTTCTGACAATTCTTTTTCTCTTAAAAGTTTTTCAATGGCTAATTTCAATGCCACGAATGCCCCAGTGATACTTGCTGTTCTAGTACCGCCATCCGCTTGGATCACATCGCAGTCTACGATGATACTACGTTCTCCTATTTTTTCCAAGTCTACTACTGCACGCAAGGAACGACCAATAAGACGCTGGATTTCCATTGTTCTACCAGAAAGTTTTCCTTTGCTGCTTTCTCTACGATTTCTCGTACTCGTTGCTCGAGGCAGCATACTATATTCTGCTGTCACCCACCCTGTTCCTGTTTCTCTCAAAAAGGGAGGTACAGAATCTTCTATTGTTGCAGAACAAATAACTGTTGTATCACCAAAACGGATCACTACCGATCCTTCTGGATATTTGAAAACATTTGTTTGAAGCTCCAGTTTGCGAAGCTCTTGGGCTTTTCTCCCGTCATGACGCATCCTTATTTTCCTCCCAATTCGATATGTTCTACATTTAAGTGTCCGATTCCAAGCCAGTCTTCAGCTATTTCCTCGAAAAGTTTGGCAGAGCCAGTTGTATAAAACTGGCATAATGTCCGACCATTTTGCGGTGAATTGCTCAGATTGAAATAATCTAACAGCATAGATACTTCACCTACTGTTTCTGCTCCAGAATCGATCAGTTGAACATTTTCTCCCATTACATTTTGAATGATGGGGCGTAATAATGGATAATGGGTGCATCCCAAAATCAATGTATCGATTTTTTTAGTGGTTAAAGGAGCTAATGTTTCTGCCACAATTTTTTTCGCCACCGATGAATGGTATTCATTACTTTCGACAACTGAAACAAATTTTGGACAAGCAAGACTTGTCACAGTCAATTCTGGTACTTTCTCTTTCAGTGCTTTTTCATAAGCTTGACTTTTTACCGTACCAATCGTACCGATAATGCCAACTTGTTTATTTTGTGTTTTTTTTACTGCCGCTCTAGTACCGGGAAGGATCACACCGATGACTGGAATAGAAAGAGCAGCTTTGATTTCTTCTAAAGCCACCGCAGTTGCGGTATTGCAGGCGATCACCAGCATCTTGATTCCTTGCTCCACCAGATAATCCGTCATTTCCCAAGTATACTGTATTACCTGTTCCGCGGGTCTAGGGCCATATGGGCAGCGTGCTGTGTCTCCTACAAATAAAATATTTTCATTCGGTAATTGTTTCAGGGCTTCTTTTACTACAGTCAAGCCGCCGACACCTGAATCAATAAATCCGATAGGGCGATTATCTGTCAATCGTATCATCCTTTTTTTCAATAAATTCTATCCTCCCTATTGTGTACTTTTTAGCGTGAATTTTCAAGTGCTCTTACTTGCTTAAAACAATCGAAATCTCTTTTTTTCGAATGGAAAGAGGAAAAGCGGTTGTGACTTTAGTTTGCCACAACCGCTAAAAGAATCATCTATTAATAACTGTACCGTCTCTTTTCCAAGTAACCGGAAAGCAGAGAAAGCGCGTAACATACCACGAAGTACATAAGTGTCATGATGATGAACATCGGAAGCACATAATTGGTGTTCTGTCCATAAATAATACGTGCCTGATGAGAAAGTTCAGGTAAAGAAATGATTACTGCTAATGAAGTATCTTTGATCAGTGAAATCAATTGGCTCACAATTGCCGGGATCATTGATTTAAATGCTTGCGGTAACACGATCGTTCGCATCGTTTCTACATAAGTCAGTCCCGTTGATAATCCTGCTTCCATCTGTCCTTTTGGAACAGCATTGAGTCCAGCTCGGAAAATTTCCGACAACATAGCTGACTCAAAAATCGTTAATGCTGCAACAGCGGACCAGAAGATGTTCATCTGAATGCCGATTTGAGGTAAGGCAAAGTAAGTGAAGAAAATGATCAATAATAATGGAAGATTCCGTATAATATCAATCACTACACCAAGGATTTTGGAAAAGAAAGGGATATTCGCAAAACGAATCACACCTGTCAGACCACCGATCAAGAAACTAAAAATGATCGAAAACAATGAAACTTCAACAGTAACCTTTAATCCTTCCAATAAAAAACGGATATTCATCCATGAAAAAGCGCCGCTAAAATCCATGTATTTCCCCTCCTTCTATGAACGAACCGCCCATTTTTTCTCAAGATAAACCATTAAGTAAGATAACGGTAGCGTGATAACTAAGTAAAATAACCCAACGATGATATACGTATCGAAGGTATTGAATGTTTCACTGGCGATCAAGTCTCCTTGATACATCAAATCTAAACCAGCTACGATTGCTAAAATAGATGAATTTTTTACGAGGTTGATAAATTGGTTGCCTAATGGCGGAATAACGATTTTGAATGCTTGCGGTAAAACAATATAACGCATGATTTCTGAATAGGTAAAACCAGAAGATAGTCCTGCTTCTGTTTGACCTTTTGGTACGGTTTGAATCCCTGAACGTACTGTTTCAGCAATAAAAGCAGATGTATAGATCGTTAATCCAATCGTACCTGCTTGGAATCCATCTAGATTAAACCAATAAATCGGTACGACAACATAAAAAAACATCACGATGATTAATAATGGAATGTTTCTAAAAAATTCTACATATGCCTTTGCTAAGGCGCTCACTACTTTATTCTTTGATAATTGGAAGATTGCCATTAACGTTCCGATAATCAAACTAAACACAAGTGCTAAGACACTCGAAAACAATGTGATCTTGAACCCGTCGACAAAGATTGGTCCATAAGTCTGTATCAATTCGCTCATTGCCTCTCCCCCTTACTCTACTTTTCCTTCAGTTTCATTTGGAAACCATTTTTGATAGATTTTATCGTATGTGCCATCTGCATGCATTTCCTCTAGCGCTTGATTAACAGCTTTCAAGAAGTTTTCTTGCCCTTTGTTGATCGCAATCCCGTAAGGCTCATTAGTAAATGTTCCACCAACTAACTCATACTCTGGATTTTCATCTGCAATCCCTAACAAAATCGCATTATCCGTAGTCATCGCGTCTCCCTGACCAGATTGTAAAGCAGTAAATGCTTCTGCATAGTTTTCTAATTCTAAAATTTTTGCATCTGGTGCATGCTGTCGGATATTCGCAGCCGATGTAGAACCTTTGACTGCTAGAACCGTTGTAGAAGCATTCAAATCATCTACACTTTTGATTTGGCTTCCTTTCTTTACCAACAAAGCTTGGCCAGCATCGAAATAGACATCTGAAAAGTCGACCTGTTTTTTTCGTTCATCTGTGATCGTCATCGTTGCAATAATTGCATCGATATTTCCGTTTTTCAATAATGGAATCCGAGTTTTAGAAGTGACTTCAACAAATTCTGTTTTTCCATTGTCACCAAGGATCTTTTTAGTGATTGCTTTTGCAATATCTACATCAAATCCTTGTACAGTTCTGCTCTCAATATCCATCATTCCAAATAATCGAGTATCATACTTGACACCCCAGATGATTTCATTGGTAGATTTGCTTCGCTCTAAAATATCTTCATTTGCCAACCCATTTCCTTTACATCCGGCTAGTGCAAGAAAAGCAATGCCTAAAAGGAAAATCAGGCGTATTTTTTTTAACCTGCGCATCTTTTTCCTCCTATCAATGATTGATAACTTTACTGATAAATTGCTGTGCTCGGACTTCATTTGGATTTTCGAAAAAGTCTCTCACATTTCTGCTGTCTTCCAATACTTCTCCATCAGCCATGAAGATAACACGATCCGCCACTTCTTTGGCAAAGCCCATTTCATGTGTCACGACAATCATTGACATACCGTCATGAGCCAATTTTTTCATAACGTCTAATACATCACCAATCATTTCCGGATCCAAAGCAGAAGTAGGTTCATCAAACAGCAGCATCTCAGGATTCATCGCTAAACCTCTGGCGATTGCCACCCGTTGCTGTTGTCCCCCGGATAACATGGAAGGATAAGAATCTTTCTTATCTAACATATTGACAGTTTTCAGAAATTTCTCAGCGTTTTTGACTGCAGTTGCCTGGTCTTGCTTTAACACTTTGATTGGTGCTAATGTAATATTTTCCAGAACGGTTTTATTAGGATACAAATTGAAATGCTGGAAAACCATGCCGATATTCTTTCGGACTTCTGTCAACTTTGTCTTTTTATCATGCAAGTCAGTATCATTAATTAGTAGCTTGCCTGAAGAAATCGTCTCTAATCCATTGATACAGCGAAGCATCGTGCTCTTTCCTGAACCAGAAGGACCAATGACAACGACAACTTCTCCTTTCTCGAATTCGAGATTGATATTTTTTAATGCGTGGAACTTGCCATAATATTTATCCACGTGATCAAATTTAATCATTGCCATAGAATTACACTCCCATTATTATTTAGTAAGATTTCTTTTAAAGATGTATAATAAAATACATTATATCTGATAGTTTAGTAATTTGTAAAGTTTCTTAGAACGTTTATTCTCCCATAAATATTTCTTCCATTTCTAATCTATTAGTTATTTTATCCTCTTTCCTTGTTTTTTCATTAGGAACTGTTGTTTCTTTTCAGGAAAAACGGTAAGATATTAAGTGCTCAGACTTACAAATCGTAAAGAGGTGTCTTTTTTGAAAAATATTATTTTAACGGGAGATCGACCAACTGGGAAGCTGCATTTAGGGCATTACGTCGGTTCTCTAAAAACCCGAGTGGCTATGCAGGCAGATGAAGACAACCAACTGTTTGTCATGATTGCTGACATGCAAGCACTGACAGATAATGCTAAAAATCCTGAGAAGGTTTCATCAAATGTCTTGCAAGTTGCTTTAGACTATTTAGCCGTGGGATTAGATCCTGCAAAATCTACTTTATTTATCCAATCACAAATTCCGGAATTAGCTGAATTAACCATGTATTATTTGAACTTAGTCAGCGTAGGACGCGTTCGGCGCAATCCGACTGTCAAAACAGAAATCGAACAAAAAAAATTCGGTGAAAGCGTGCCTACAGGATTCTTTATCTATCCTGTTTCTCAAGCAGCAGATATCACTGCATTCAAAGCGAATCTTGTACCTGTTGGCGAGGATCAAAAACCAATGCTAGAGCAGACACAGGAAATCGTACAAAGCTTCAATCATACATATGGTGAAGTCTTGGTAGAACCAAAAGGCGTATTCCCACCAAAAGGAATGGGTAGATTACCTGGAATAGATGGAAATGGCAAAATGAGTAAATCGTTAGGAAACGGTATTTATATCTCCGATCCTGCCGATGTCTTACAGAAAAAAGTCATGAGTATGTATACTGATCCAAACCACATCCATGTACAAGATCCTGGACAAGTAGAAGGGAATATGGTCTTCACCTACTTGGATGTATTCGGAACAGATAAAGAAGCAATTGAAGAAATGAAAGCTCATTACTGCCGCGGCGGACTTGGTGATGTAAAGATCAAACGATACCTCATTGATGTATTGGAAGCTGAATTTGCACCGATCCGTGCGCGCCGAGAAGAATTGGAAAAAGATCCTTCAGCTGTTATGGAAATCTTACGTAAAGGTAGTGAAGAAGCTGCTAAAGTAGCTGCACAAACACTTTCTGAAGTAAAATCAGCAATGGGAATCAATTACTTCCATTAATTCATTTACTCTAAAAAAACAGGCTGTAAAGGCCTGTTTTTTTATCTCGTCTCTGTGCTATTCCTTTTTTAAAATCAAAAAAAGAGATGTGACGAAGTTGTGTCACATCTCTTTTTCAAATATATGGTCTTCAAAAGCTACTTGATCGTTACTTACTATATTTTCCCTCTTAGCGAATACTTGCCTCTAGGTTTTCTACCAACGCTTTTTCGACTTTTTCCATTCCTTTATTGATTTCTTCATCTGTCAATGTTGCTTCTGGGTTGACGAATGTCAGGCTATACGCCATGGATTTATGTCCTTTTTCAATGTTTTCTCCTTGATAGACATCAAATAATTGGATATCTGTTAAAAATCTTCCGGCAGCAGAACGGATAACTTCTGTTAATTCCTGATTTGTCACAGTTTCTTTTACAAGCAAAGCGATGTCCCGGCTGACTGCTGGGAATTTTGTCACTGCTTCGAAAACGATCCCTTTTTGAGCAGCTTCCACTACAGCAGATAAATCAAACTCAGCAACATATGTTTCTGGAATATCATAACTTTTTGCAATCGTTGGATGCACTTGACCGACAAAACCAATAAATTTTTCGCCAAGGTAAATCGCAGCAGTTCTTCCAGGATGCATTTCCTTCATTTCTGTCACTGTTTGATAATGGACATCTTCAGTGATGCCTAGTTGTTCAAATAAGTTTTCTAAAAGACCCTTGATGGTGAAAAAGTCTACATTTTGAGCTTTCGTCTGCCAATCTTTTTCTTCCCAAATACCAGAAACAGCGATTGCTGCATGTTTTACTTCTTGCGGCAGATGTGTGCACGGATCATTTTCTTGGAAGAATACCCGCCCAATTTCATATAAAGCAATCTCTGTATTTTTTCGAGCAGTGTTATAACTGATATCATCTAATAGTCCGCTGATCAAATTCATTCGCAATACAGAACGCTCTTCACTCATTGGCCAGTCCAAACGTGTAATATTACTTTCATTTATAACAAACTGTCTTGATTTTTCTTCTGTTGTCAATGCATAACTGATTGCTTCGCTCAATCCGCTTCCTTCAAAGATTGTACGAATTTTACGAGTAGTTTCTTGTTCTTTTGACAAGCTTCCAGCAACCGTTTCTCCACTTGGAAGTGTAGATGGCAACTGGTCGTATCCATAAATACGAGCAACTTCTTCGATAATATCTGCTTCGATTTGGATATCCCAGCGTCTTGGTGGTACTACTACGGAATAAACATGCTCCTTTTCTTCATAGCTAAATCCAAGTGCTTCAAAAATCTCATTTACTTCTTTAACGACAAGAGATGTTCCTAAATATTGATTGATGCGTTCAAGTGAAATCTTCACTGATACGTCTTCTGCTTTGATCTCTGAGCCTTTGACCGCGCCTTGTAGAACTTCCCCACCCGCAAGAGAAACGATCATTGCTGCAGCAACCTCACTGGCTTCTCCAACAGTCGCATGGTTGATTCCTTTTTCAAAACGTGCAGAGGATTCACTACGCAAATTAAATTGTTTTGCTGTACGACGAATCGAAATTGGATCAAATAAAGCAGATTCTAGTGCAACTGTTGTTGTTTCATTCGTGATCTCTGAGTCTAACCCTCCCATGACACCAGCTAAAGCAACTGGTTCTTTGCCGTTAGTAATGACGAGATTGTCAGTTGTCAATTCCCGAGATTCTCCATCTAGTGTTACTAATGTTTCATTTTCTTTTGCACGGCGGACAAAGATCTCTTTTGATTTCAACTTGTCGTAGTCAAATGCATGTAGTGGTTGTCCGAATAAAAGCAAAATATAGTTCGTCACATCTACTACATTGTTGATTGGACGAATGCCTTCGTTCATCAAAAGATTTTGCAGCCATTGAGGACTTGGCTGGATTCTTACTCCTTCAATGATTCTGATTTGATAAGCAGGAACTGCTTCTTTATCTTCAACTTCCACTTGAATTTTATCGCTAGCAGGACGTGAGGATTCTACCAGCTTTTCGTCATCGAATGTAGGAGTCTGACGATAAATTGCCCCAACTTCATAAGCTACGCCACGCATTGACAATGCATCCGCACGATTCGGTGTGATAGATAATTCAATAATCGAATCATCCATATCCAAATAAGGAAAAACTGGATCGCCATTTACAGCTTCTTGTGGCATATAATAGATACCTTCAGCGTATTCTTTCGGTATAACACTATCTGAATAGCCAATTTCTTGTAATGAGCAAATCATGCCATTTGATACTTGGCCACGCATTTTTCCTTTTTTGATTTTTACATTACCAGCGATACGTGAGTTAGGAAGTGCAACAATCACTTTGATTCCAACCTTCACATTAGGCGCTCCACAAACGATTTGAGACAGTTCGTCTTCGCCAATATCGACTTGACAAATAGAAAGGTGATCAGAATCTGGATGTGGTACGCATTCCTTGACTTCACCGACAACGATTTTTTTCAAGCCTTCTTCTGGAACCGTTACTCCCTCTACTTCGATTCCTGTCACAGACATCTTATCCGCTAATTCTTTTGGTGTTACATTCGATAAATCTACATAACGATTGAGCCATTTATATGAAACTAACATTTTCTTACTCCCCCTTGAACTGACTTAAGAAACGTAAGTCATTTTGATAGAAATTACGGATATCATTCACTCCATACCGCAACATAGCTACGCGGTCTGGTCCAAGGCCGAAAGCAAAGCCTGAATATTCTTCTGGATCGATTCCTGACATCTTCAACACATTCGGGTGTACCATGCCAGCTCCTAAAATTTCGATCCATCCAGTGTATTTACATACGTTACAACCGGCACCACCACATTTGAAACAGCTGACATCTACTTCTACTGATGGTTCCGTAAATGGGAAATAACTTGGACGCAAACGAATTTCACGATCTTCCCCAAACATTTTTTTCATTACGACTTCTAATGTTCCTTTAAGGTCGCCCATTGTGATGTTTTTATCAACAACTAGCCCTTCAATTTGATGGAACTGATGACTGTGGGTCGCATCATCTGTATCTCTGCGGAAGACTTTCCCTGGCGAGATCATTCGTAGAGCACCCTTAGAGAAATCATGTTTTTCCATTGTCCGTGCTTGGACTGGTGAAGTATGTGTCCGAATCAATATCTCGTCTGAAATATAGAAAGTATCTTGCATGTCCCTTGCTGGATGATCTTTTGGCAGATTCATCCGTTCGAAATTGTAATGATCAGATTCTACTTCATATCCTTCTACGATCTGATAGCCCATACCCACAAAAATATCTTCAATTTCTTCCATGATTTGTGTCACGATATGACGTGTACCATGTTTTACTTTTCTACCAGGTAGTGTCACGTCTATTGTTTCTTTTGCCAAAGCTGCATTTAACGCTTCTTCTTCTAATACTTGTTTTTTTCGCTCGATCTCTTCTGTCAAAAGATCTCGGATCTCATTTGCGAAACTTCCGACTTTTGGTCGCTCTTCTGGACTTAGATCTTTCATCCCACGTAATACTTCTGTGATCGGTCCTTTTTTTCCTAACGTTTCAACACGTATTTGATTTAATTCATTTAAATCTTGTGCCGCTGTGATTTTGACGAGCGTTGCTTCTTTCAAGCTCTCTAATTGTGCTTGTAGAGACATGTGCTTGTTCCTCCTTTAAATTCCAAATACAAAACAAAAAGACCTCATTCCTGTTAAGGAACGAGGTCTTCGCGTTACCATCCTAATTTGCGGATAAATGACTTACACCGCACTCTTACTTCGTTAACGACAATTGCCGGTCTGATTTTATCAGACGAACTCGGAAAGTGAACTTCATTTTTCAAACACAGGATCTGCTTTCAGTCTGCGACAGATCTCCCTGAACTGGTTTAGCCAAACTACTCTTTTTCGTCATCGTTCTTTACTTATTCGTATGGACTATAGTTTACAAGATTTTTTTTACAAAATCAACCGCATTCTTCCTCTGTGACCCATTTTTCGCTCCAAACTTGTATTTGACGCATCGCTTTTTGCAAGTCTGCTCCTTTTTCAGTCAAGAGATATTCTGAACGGCTCTTTTCGCTACAGGCAAAGTTTCGAGTGACTATTCCTTCTTTTTCTAATTCCTTCAAGCGTTCGACTAATACTCGATCACTGACCATCGGGATTTTTGCCGCAAGCTCAACAAAGCGTTGCGGACCGTTTTCGAGTAGTACATCGATAATCAATCCGTTCCATTTTTTTCCTAAAATAGAGAATGTTTTTTCAAATTTAGGGCATAAAACGAATTCTGTCTGTGTTAGCTCCATCATACTCACCTCTTCCCAGAGTATAGCATAATCCTTACAAAACATAAGTCAAGTTTGCTCAATTATAATTATTTGTTAATGTTTATAATTTGTTTCACTCGAAGCAAAATTAGGAAAACATTTTCTACTGGCTTATTCAAAGCTTCTGACATTGCTTGTTGGTAAAGTCTTAGCTGTCCTTGATATTTTTGGACGATTGCATCTATTTCTGCTGGATCATCCGGATGTAAAATAAAATCTGTTTTAAAATCATAGATATTGAGATGATCTTTTTCTTCTAGGTATCCATCGACGATTCCGTGGATTAATAGTTCATCTTCTTGATTTGGATAGTCTTGAAATACTTCGTCAGCAGGAAGCAGCATGGAAAAAGGTTGTTCTCGTTTTACGTTTTCTTTGTTGGCAATCAGCTGTTGACCAAGTTCTGTTTGAAAGAACCATATAATAGAAGAAACATCTACTTTTTTCGCGACTTTTTCGTCTACTAACCGTTTCCTTACCAATTCCTGTAATTTTTGATGGATACTCTCTGTAGTTGGCATCTCTAATGGCAGTAATTGTAACAAAGCATGCGTAGCAGTTCCAACAGCAGCTGCTGACACTTGCCGATCTTTTTGCAAAAATTTTGGTTCTGCTAGTTGTTCTTGCGTATAACGAAATTGACGGGATGCTGCTTTGTTCTGACTGCTTTCCAGAGTCAAACGTGATTCTTGTGTATCATCTGGATCTTCGAATAATCGTTTGATTTCAGATACAGATTGATAACTTGTGGTTTGTGAAGAAGCTTGATAAGGATATTCATATGCCAGACGTTTTTGTAACGAATCTGCTAATAAAGTTTCATCTTCTTTCATCTGCTGATCTAAGTTAACCAGTTCTTTTTCAGCAAGCAACTGTCTTTGTTCAATGATCGATTGCTGATTCATCCATGAAATAGAAAACTGTGCATTTGAATGTTGAAGAAGAGAAGTCGAAATTTCTTCCTCTAAGTATTTCTGCATTTCAGGATGACGGATCAATCCGTAACCAATCCAATTCATCAAGCTGCTTCTGCCCTTCAAACGTAGCGCAGGATCAAAAACCAACTCCTCATGATCAGCTGCTTCAGACCACGTTTGGATCATTTGCTCTTTATTTTTATAGGAACCGACAATGAAAAGCTTTTGTTCTGCCCGAGTCAATCCTACATACAATTTACGCATTTCTTCCGACAACAATTTGTTTTGCTTTACCAATTTGATGGCTTGAAACGGTAACGTATCATATAACACTCGTGTTTCAGGATCCATATATCGAATTCCTGCTCCAAGTTTTTCTTCAAAAGCATACCGATTGCGCAAGTCTTGTAAGTTGAACTCCTTTGTCATATCTAACAAAAATACAACTGGGAATTCCAAGCCTTTACTTGCATGGATCGTCATAACGCGAACAGCATTATCTTCTATTGAAATGACTGGTTCTGCTAAGTCTTTATCTTTTTCTTGCATTTTTTCAATGAAACGCACGAACTGGTATAATCCTCTGAAAGAACTTTGCTCGTAAGCTTTGGCACGATCAACCAATGCATAAAGATTGGCTTGTCTCTGTGCCCCTGCTGGCAGACCGACCACATACTCTAGATATCCCGTCTCATAATAGATATCCCATAACAAGTCAGTGATCGAAGAACGGCGAGCAAGTTCTCGCCAATGCTCTAGTTGCTTGCCAAAATGTTCCAGCTTAGCTGCTAATTCATCTTCGTTTGATGCTTGATAAGCAAGCACAGCATCATAGTAAGTATGTGCACGGTCAGCTAATCGAATGCTGGCTAATTCTGGTTCAATCAGACCCACGATCGGTGAGCGCAATACAGCCGCAAGCGGAATATCTTGATAGGGATTATCGATTAATTGTAGCAGCGAGATCATCGTGCGAATTTCTGTCGCTTGAAAATAGTTTTGAGCATCATTCATCTCTAATGGAATATCCAATGTTTTGAAAATCTCTAAAATCGTTAAGTTGTTCTTCTTTGTAGGTGTCAAGAGAACAATGTCTTTGTACTCTATCGGACGACTTTTTTTTGATTTTTTATCATAAATCATAAAGGAGGAATCAATTAATTGACGAATTTTTAGTCCTGTCATAAAAAGTTCGCCTTCTGTTTTGTCTTCCAGTATATCATCCGTCGGAATCTCAATCTCTGATTCTTCCTGTTCTTTTTCATAGATCATGATTTCCGGCTCAAACTGTTCATTCTCTGGAAAGTCTGAAAATCCTTGGATCAGTTTGGCTGCTTCGTCATAATTGATTTGACCCACTGCTGGATCCATTAGTTGTTCAAAAATAAGATTCGTAAAAGAAAGGACTTCTTTTCTAGAGCGGAAGTTCTCAGCCAAAACGATTCGACGTCCGCCTTCTTTCTTTGAGAAATTCTCGTATTTCCCGATAAATAAACTAGGATCTGCTAAACGGAAAGAATAGATGGATTGTTTGACATCCCCAACCATGAACATATTTCCTTTTGTATCATCAGGTTCTCTTAGCCAGTATAAAATGGCTTCTTGTAATTGGTTCACGTCTTGATATTCATCTACCATTACTTCTTTGAATTTTTTTCGATAATGTTTTGAAGCTTCACTTGGCAGCCATGCATCTTTCGTTTTTTCTGTGAGAATCTGCAACGCTAAATGTTCCAGATCATTGAAATCCAGCACACCTTTTTCCCGTTTACGCATACTGAAACCGTCCATGAAGCTTTGCGTGACTTTTGTCATTTCTTCGACTAACGGTAGTGCTTTGTCCGTTAATTCTTCCATTTGGCTTGGGGAAACAGGAAAATAACTTTTACTTATCTGCTGAATCAGTTTTTTTGCTTTATCCCTCATGCCCTTGACTTCATTGGAAATTTCTTTCAATTCTGCTTTCCGACTGCTCTTAAAAGTTGAAAAAGTTAGTTGTTCCAAACCAGCATAAGCTTCTTCTAACCGATCTTGCGAGAACGCTTCATAGATATTCTTGATCTGCTGTTGTTCTCCAGCTACTTGCTCATGCATTTTTTCTAATCCTTCACCTTGTGCTAACTGAGTCATCTGTTCATATAATTGTACACATTGGTATATATCTGCCAAAACTAAAGGACGGATTTGTTCTTGATATAATCGAGATTTCGCTAGCCCCTCAGGCAAACGATAATTATCGCTTAACTGTTCTAGCCATTTTTTGGGGTCAGGGTTGGCACGGGCAAACTCATAAAGAGAAAACACCAGATTCGTCAAGCCGTCATCTGAACGATCATTAGAAAAATTCATTGTTAATTGGAAAAATCGTTCATCATTTTCTGCATAAAGTGCTTCTCTCAGCTCATCCCACACATCCTCCTTCATCAAGATCGTTTCTGTTTCATCTGTTAACATACGAAAGACTGGATCAATATCAATTAAGTAATAATAACGTCGAATAACTGTCAGGCAAAAAGCATGTAAGGTTGAGATATTCGCTGTGGGCAATAAAACTAACTGCTTAGTAAAATGCTGTCTACGTACAGGGTCACTTTCGCTATTGACGGCTTCTTGTAATGCCTCTTGAATTCTTTCTTTCATTTCTCTTGCGGCAGCTTCAGTAAATGTCACAATCAATAATTCATCGATATCAAAACCCATTTTTAGTTTTTCAATCACTCTTCGAACAAGCACTGTAGTTTTACCTGATCCGGCAGACGCAGAGACTAATAGATTATCTCCTTGATCAAAAATCGCTTGCCACTGATCATCTGTGAATCGTTCATTTTGCGGTTTTAAAGGAATTTGATTCACTCTTCTTCACTCCTTTTCAATATTCTACGCAGTGCTTCTTCCTTATCTATTTTCTCCAGACGGTGGTAATTATTTTCTTTCAGCATCACATCAAACGTACAGATGCTTCTGAATGGACAAAATTCGCAGGCAATCCGCTGTTTATCTTTATAAGCTGGATTTAGTTTGATTTCTCCGGAAGTAATCGCATCTCCAGCTAACCGCATATTTTCCCGATTATGCGCCATGAATAGTTGCAGTTCTTCTTCCGTGAAAAATTTGTCTTTACTGAAACTACCTTTTTGGTATTCATCTTTCGCATTTTTTTTCACTGGATAGATCAGTGATTGTTCTTTTGCTTCCAGTGAATGATCTAGTACTTCTAAAAGAGCGGGATCATCGACAAAAACGCCATCATAACTAAATTTTTTCAATGTATTCTTCTCTACATCATCTGTCTCCGTCAATACAGGATTATGAACATGTAAATAATATGATCCTGCTGGTTTAACAGCCGCCTTTCCAGTCAAACGTACCGCATCCATCAATGCTACGTCCAGGTACGTCAATAATTGCATAGCCATGCCATAATAAGCTTCTGTGACATCGAATGAACGTCCGCTAGATTTATAATCAACGACGCTTAGCCAAGTATCTTCTTGTTCAGAAGCTACATCGATTCGATCGATTTTCCCTCGAACATGGAGTTTTCCACCATTACTCAACGGTAATTCCAGACCTGTGATACCTTTTGCTCCAGCAATCTGACCAAATAGAATCTCTGTCTGAAGAGGATGCATGCCTGTATTTTTGCTCTGTTTTTGCAAAGCCCATGCCACTTTTTGAATCGTCTGTCCTAACTGGTAGCGGATATAGTTCATTCTTGCAGAACTATCCAATATCTCAAACCGAAGTTCTCCGAATACTTCCTGCAGCACTTTTTCAGTAAAGTCTCTACGCTGCGTATCGGACATATTCACTAAGGATAATTGGTTTGAAAACAGTAGCTTGAAGAAACGATCCAATGATTCATGATAAAAATCACCAGTTGCTGCTGGAGTTAGACCATAAACAGTTCGTTCTTTCAATTTCAAACCAAATTGCATGAAGTATTTGTATTCACAATTATAAAAATTCTCCATACGTGAAATTGAAGTATAAATTTCTTTTCCATAAAGCTCTTCCGCCATTTTTTCTGGCATCGAAACAGGAACATTTAAATGTTCCTGACTTTCAAAAATCTGTAAAGCAAAATTTCGCCATGACGAATTCAGTACTAATTCTTTGAGCTTTTGCCAGTGCTTTGGTACAGGTTTTTTTTCATCTAAAGCTAATCGATAAATCCTATTGACTGTATTGATTCCGCTTCTGTAAGTCCCTACATAACAATTAGGGTCGCTTTCGATCGTCAAATGCTCTTTTCTCTCGACGGGAACAGATAAATATTCTGTGATTCTACGCAAATAAGGAGACATCTTCAGCGAGCCATCTGTGTCATAGCTTTGTGCATAACTAAGATATAATCGATCTGTTCCGGAAAGAAAAACAAGATAGGCTTGGAAAGGCTCAAAAGAGATACTTTCCTTTGATGGGTCGAATAAAAACTGTCCATCTGGCAAGGCCTGATTTAATACTTCTCGTTCTTCACTGGACAACAATCCTTTTGTCTCTTTTCGGTCTGGAAACACTTGATCATTCAACCCTAATGCAAAAGTGACGGCAGCTTGATTTGGTCGAACTAATTCCAAACGATTGATTCGCACTTGGTCGATTGCGGTAGGGATTTTACCATAACTTAGATTTTCTAGACCACTCGTAATGATTTCTTGGAACAGTGACCAGTCAAAAGCCGATTCACCATAAATTACTACATATTCATCCAACAGATCAATCAGCGCTCCCCATGTCTGCTCATGGTTTCTTGCCGCTTCTAAGTTTCCTCTGTCTACTTCCTGATTACGCCAAAACAATAATTGTTGCTGTACGCCACTTTGGATCAAAAATTGATAAAAAACATTTGCGGCCTCTTGTCCTGTTTTGCTTTTCTTTATTTTTTTCAAAAATACTGGTACAGCTTTCTGAAATAATCGTCTAATCGTATTTGACTGTTCTTCCAAATACTGTACGTCTTCAATCTGTTCTGCTTCAAAATCATACGCCACAAACTGCCAGTCTTTTTCACGAGTCCAATAAGTTCCCTGATAATTGTAAGCAAGTGCTACATTTTCAGTGATGTCCAGTTTTTTCCTGAATTCATCTCGCTCTTGTTTCCATTCATCAAGTTCGGTTTCTGCTTCCGTCGACAGAAATAATTCAGTTTTGAAAAAACGCATAATATCACTTAGCCGATAAGAATAGCGGTCAAGAGCGAACAGACTGTTGATCCATTCGATCAGCGGATGATTTTCCATCATTTGTTCTTCATCGATATAAAAAGGAATTGCCATTTCTTGAAAGATCGGCCGAAGGATATTTCCATATAAAGACATATTTTTTGTCAGCACTTGGATATCACGATAACGGTAGTTTTCTTCACTGACTAGTCGCCTGATTTCAACAGCTAATTGTCGGACTTCTTCAGTTGGATTTTCAGCTTCCCACAAATGGAGATGCTCTTGTCCCCCTAATTTGTGTACTGCCGCTTTCTTTTGGCTAGATGTCTCTTCCCACATTGTTTGCAGCAGTTGAAGCTCTGTCGGACGAGTCTGCTCTGGTGCAAATCGGTCCACTAATATAGGGACTTTCCGTTCTCTTGCACTTTGAAAAAGACGGAAATAAAGCTTTCCAGTCTCATGAAAGAGCGTAAGTACTTCTGGAAGATCCGCTGTATAAGGACGATCCAGCAATAAATCGACAACCAATTGCCCCTTTTCCATCATTGCCTGCAGTAATTGATACTCTTGACCATTGATTCGAGAAAAACCACTGACAATAAATTTGACGTTGTTGAAATCTTGTGTCTGCATATAATTTGCTAGTATAGATAGTGCATCTTCATTTGTTAGTGCACGTTGAGTCAATTCGCTGTCATAAGCTGAAAAAATCAGCTTCAAGTCTTTCATTTTAAGTTGCTGGTCTTCTGCATTAGGTGAATCACCAAATAAAAGCATCAGGTCTTCTGGTTGAATATTTCCTGTACGCAATTCACTGTAGAGTTCTTGTAATTGACGAATAAACCCTCTTTTATTGATTTCTCCGCGAAAGATTGTTAATTCTTCCTCATTTTTTTCTAAAATCTGTCGCAAGATCATTGCAGATCCTGATTCTGATAATTCATTTCCTGTAAGAAGAGTTGTCTGTTGCAGCAAATACCAAGCCAGACGATAAAAACTAAATACTTGAACGTTTGTTGTGCTGAAAGCTTTTTTTCCGCTTCTTCTTCGCATCTCCGCTAAAATTTCTTGTTCCTGTTCGAATTTGCTGTAGTTGGGAACAAGGAAAAATACTTGGTTACTTGCATCCTGGTCGAGCCAAGCGGATGCTTCGTCGATCAAGACTTGACGGTGATCTTTTTTCCCGTTTCCAAGAATAAATTGTAAAGACATGCTTTTCCTCCTTCAACACATGATACGGTGCTCCTTTATTATATCAAAAAATACTGAACATTTGTTCTATATTCTTCAAATTATATCCTTTTAAGGTTCTGACATTTCTACTTTTTTAAGTATACGCAAAAAACAGGAACTGCTGCAAATAAGCAATTCCTGTCTTTATGTTCATTGATTAATGAATAGATCCCATTAGTTTTTTGATTGGTTCTTTCACAGTAAATAGCAAGATACCACCGACGATTGCTACTGCACCGATAATACCGAAGTAGGCAGATTCTGTTCCCGGTGTGTAGAAGCGTGCAATTTGTGCATTGATTGCTTGTGAAGAAGCATCAGCTAAGAACCAAATAGCGATTGTTTGTGATTCAAATGCTCGTGGTGCTAATTTTGTTGTCACAGACAAACCAACTGGTGAAAGACACAATTCAGCAATAACCACGATGAAGAAACTTCCCAACAACCACAATGGACTTACTTTTCAACTTGTACCATAAAGCATACCCGGCAACATCAATAGCAAGTACGATAATCCTGCAAATAAAAGTCCAAGAGAGAATTTCACTACTGTAGATGGTTGACGTTCACCAAGTTTCGTCCACATCGTTACGAATACTGGTGTCAGAATAAAGATGAAAATTGGATTCAATGATTGATACCAGCTTGCTTGGATCGTTACACCAAATAGCGTAGATTGTGTACGTTCACTAGCAAATAAAGCTAAGATAGATGAACCTTGTTCTTGTAATGACCAGAAAATGATTGCTGCAAGGAATAATGGGATATAAGCCCATACTCTTGGTTTTTCTTCAGCAGTTACATCTTTTGAAGTCAGCATTTTGATAAAGTAATACAACGGTAAGATAATCCCCAATACACTGATTGTATTGACAAAAAAGTCAATTGTCAGATGACCAGTTAGTTGTGCCCCGCCGAATACTGCAGCGATAACAACAAGTGCGATGATCAAGTTACGGATGAATCCTTTACGTTCTTCAGTTGTCAAAGGATTCGGCGGTGTTGTACCCACTCCGTCTAATGTCTTGCGTCCTTGGATGATGTATTGTAATAATCCAAAGAACATCCCAATAGCAGCTAAAGAGAACCCTAAATGATAGTTATATTCTTGACCGATTGTACCAACGATTAGTGGTGCTAATAATGCCCCTAAGTTGACACCCATGTAAAAAATCGAAAATCCTGCATCTCTTCGCAAGTCAGTCTTTGAATAAAGATGTCCGACCATGCCAGAAACATTTGGTTTCAAAAAGGCGGTTCCGATAATAATCAATGCCATCGAAACAAACAATGTACTTACACCAAATGGTAAAGCCAAGACGATGTGGCCAAGCATAATGAAAACTCCACCGAAGAATACAGTGCGTTTTGCTCCTAACACTCGGTCAGATACCCATCCGCCGACGATACTAGACATGTAGATCAAAGATCCGTAGATCGACATGATAGCTAATGCTGTTGCTCGTGGTAATCCAAGTCCCCCGTTGGCAACTGTATCGTACATATAATAGATAAGTAATGCACGCATACCGTAATAACTAAATCGTTCCCACATCTCAGTGAAGAACAAAGTTGACAATCCCTTCGGCTGCCCGAAGAAGCCCTTGTCTTGCTGTTTTTCCATAATCTATACCCCAATTCTTTAAATTTTCAGAAAATATTATACATCTTTACCGAAAAATTTAACTAAAAAACTTATTTAAGAAATATAAACTAATTTTCTATAAAAACAAGTAATTTTTAATGGCAATATCATAAAAAAAAGAAGATAGAGATTTAATAATTATATATCAGCTGTTTTTTTCAAATAAGCAAAAATTCCTAAAACACAACAATGAAAGCGATAACCAAGAAAATCCTTACATAACGATTTTTCTTATTAAAATTGTTTTTTGAACTTCGCTTATTTTTTGTGAGCATATCTGTTTACTTACTTTTTGTAAGGTGCTATACTTCATTTCGTAATCAATTAAAAAAATGCAAAACGCAAATCAAAGGAGAAATTTTATTATGACAACTTTTACTGACACTTTGAAAAACCGCCGTTCAATCTATCATCTAGGACGTAATGTTTCACTTTCTAATGAAGAATTAACAACTTTGATCAAAGAAGCAATTAAAGAAAGCCCAACTGCTTTCAATGCTCAATCAACACGCGCAGTTATCCTTTTCGGAGATGCACATGAAAAACTTTGGGAAATCACTGAAGAAGCACTTCGCCCATTGACTCCAGCAGAAGCTTTCCCAAATACACAAAACAAATTAGCTGGTTTCAAAAATGGTTATGGTACAGTATTATTCTTCAAAGATACTGACGTGGTAAAAGGTCTACAAGAACAATTTGAATTATATGCAGACAACTTCCCAGATTGGTCAGAACAATCAAACGGAATCGCAACAGCTAATACTTGGGTAGCATTAGTTGATAAAGGATTGGGCGCAAACTTGCAACATTACAACCCAGTTATTGACGAAGCAGTTGCAAAAGAATGGAATATCCCTTCAAACTGGAAACTACGTTCGCAATTAGTATTCGGTTCACCAGAAACACCGGCTGGGGAAAAAGAATACATGAACGATGCCGATCGCTTCCGCGTATTTGGATAATTTTATTTGAAATAAAAAACAGAGGTTGTGACAAACATCTTGTCGCAACCTCTGTTTTTATTCTGGATCAATCATAATATCAATCTCTGCCTCATCGTTTAAGCGTTGGGACAAAAATGGAACTAATTCTTCTAATGATGCAGAAAATTTCAGCATCGGTCCTCGCCATCCGTTTCGGAAAAAATTCATTTTTACGATTTTAGAACCTTTTGGCTGATATAATACAATTTTATTGATCTCAGAAAAAGGAACACCTTTTTTGTCAAAGCTATTCAAAACAAGTCCTTCTTCTGTGATTCCTCTACTGTCCAACAAAAAACTAATAAAAATCATTGCTGACAAGATCCCTTTTGCCAATTCATCTGCTGTAGGATGACTGATGAGTGTATACCAAATGACTAGTGACACTAAGAAGGGTATCACCAAGTAGACCCATCGATTTCGCACAGTCCGATAAATAATTTCTTTTCGAACCAGCCAAAGAAATAAAAACATCACAACAACGAATAAAAACAATAGAACCGTAAAGAATGTTACCATGACAACTCGCCTCGCTTTTTCTTCTCCAGAAAATAGGAAAAGAATACTGATTTACCTTCTCAAAGAAATTGGACTTGCAGCACGCCGCACGTCCAATTGTTTTCTTTATTCAAATGTATCATATTTTGCAACAACCATGCTTGCTTTTTCATCTAATAATTCTTGGTCCTCTGCAGCACATTGGGCAACTTTGACCACGGCGCAGTTTGTCATTTTTGATACAACTTCACCAATGACCGTTTTTGTAAAACCAATTGGTTTGCATGCATATTGTTCTCCTAAATTAATCATTTCTTCCGTCATCAAAATCCTCCTAAACTGCTGGAACTTTTCTCCACATTACCACTGCTATTTCTTTGGAGATTTAACTCATTGATTTTTATTTACAGTTAAAAATCAACCTTACAGGCATTATAGCGTACTGTTTTCGTTTTCACAATTAAAACAGCTGTTGTATTTAGAAGAATTTTTTTCAAAAAATTAAAACATATTCCTTAAAAACTAATTATTTCCTACATATTAAAATATAATACTTCCATTTCCAATAAAAATACATTTATAATAGGAAAGATAAACAGCTGAAAAGGGAGATTTCAAATGAAGAAAAAAACGTTCAAAAAACTATTGTTTCTAGGGGGCACAGCTGCTCTTTTATTAAGCGGTACAAGTTATTACCTACATATCCATTCTCCAGAACATACAATGAACACTGCACAAAAAAGTTCAACACAAAAAACGAAAAAGACAAAAGAGAAAGCAGAAGTTTTACTAGATGTTCCATTAGAGAGCCAGTTTGATTCTCCTTCTTTAGAAAATGGCTGTGAAGTCACTTCGCTTTCTATGCTTTTATCTTTTTATGGTTATGAAACAACTAAAAACCAGTTAGCTGAGCAATTGGATTACGTCCCTGTTTTCAATGCAGATGGGACTCATGGCGATCCTAATGAAGGATTTGTTGGTGATATCAGTGGCGGAGACTGGGCTATGGGCGTCTATGTTCCCCCAGTTGCCTCCCTTGCTCAGCAAATCGTCCAAACGGATTATCACACTTTTCCAAAAACCGATGCTCAACTCGATGATATCAAAAAAGCACTATCTAAAGGAAATCCTGTCTGGACTTCTGTGACTATCAATTTTGAAGTCCCAGATGAAACTGATTTTATGACTTGGACCACAAATAATGGAGAAGTAAGAGTCACTCCTCTTGTTCATGCTTGTGTAGTCACTGGATATGACAAAGAAAATATTTATGTCAACGATCCCTATGGTGTAAAAAATCGAGCAGTACCGATCAACGATTTTTCGGCGATTTTCACTGCAATGGGTGGACAGATGCTAACTTTGGAGAAAAGCTAGTAATTCAAACAAAAATCCCTTATACTCAAGATACCAAACCTTTGAAGGGAGCGTAGATAATGGAAAAATTCACACATAAAAAAATGGATCCAAATGAAATTCCGATTATTTTTGTCCGTGACTGCAAGGGAAATGTTCAAGGTAAAGTCTCTATTAATGAGTGGAACGAGCGTCGCAGACCTGCTACCCTCAATGAACTGGAAATCAAATTGTATCGTCAATCTCTTGTTTATTACGCAGATCAAGAGTACGAGAAAGCCACCGATTTATTGAAATTTCTAATTGCTCGAACAGAGTATACTCGCTTTGAATATATTGAACGTTTAGCAAACATCTATCATATTATGAATGAACCTGTCAAAGAATATCAGTTATTGGACACCGTCTTGTCAGTAGCAGAACTGATTGCCCTTCCTGCTGGATTAGAAAAGAAACTAGTACGCCGCCTTTTACGAGTAAAGCAACAACTATCCGATCAAGAAAAATAACTTGCGTTTTTTTAGGAAAGTGCTATGATTATTTTGTTGAATAAATGGGATGTAGCCAAACTGGTAAGGCACTTGACTCTGAATCAAGCAATTGTAGGTTCGAACCCTGCCATCCCAATTTGATGTGCTTGCTGAAAAAATGAACCCCCTGTAAAAGAACAATCTTTTTGCAGGGGGATTATTGTATTATTTTTACTACTTGTATTTAGTTTACATAATTAAATTATGAATAATAAAATCGGGCGTATTCTTAATACAAAAACTGATTTACCCAATAATTGCTAATGCTTTCTCCGGAACTTTTTCTCTAGGAACTTCCTCATACGTTTCTATGTGTGCTCCTTTATTGCTAATTTTCAAATAATGATTTTCTTTTAACACAGAAAGACCATTAAATTCAACCGTTCGTTCTTTCCCATTGGCATCAGCAGCTTTCTGCACATACCTTGCTGTACCATATTCATTTACTTCCTCTGGTTTTTGTGTCTTTACATAGACCTCTCCTTTTTCAACTAATGGATTTAGCTGATCAAGTATACCAGGGATTTCTCCATAACTTCCTTCAGTATAATATTTCAGTCCAAATAGCAAAATACCACTAATCGCCGCCAGTCCAATCAAATATTTAATCACTTTCATCTTTCTACCTCCTTGTTATATATTCAGTATATGGGTCAGTTAAAGAAATTCCATCCGTCCCAAGTTGGAGATTTTTCTCCTACTTTAGAAGCGAGAATCGAGTGTTTTTTTAGTAAAAATGATCGTTATTTGATATTATTGACGTGTGGATAAATCAGTTTTTCTCGTTTTGTCCATGTAAAAAATCATGTTGATAGCAAAGGATGTGTTCAAAATGAATCAAGAAGAATTATTTCAAAAAGTCAAGGAAATGATTAAGAACGGCAATTTCGATGGCGCAAAACGATTTATCGAAGAACATAAAGAACAATTAGGACCTTATAAAGAGAAAGCCCAAAATCTTTTAAAAGATGTAAATATCGACAGTGTCAAAAACAAATTTAAAAATCTATTCAAATAAGTAAAACTTTCACTTTTGTAAAATCAAAGGAGGACAATGCTGCTGCATCGTCCTCCTTTGGTTCTTTTCTGAATACTTCATACTAAAATAAACGTGTCGGATCGTAATGATAAGTCACATTGCCGTTCAGTGAGGCTTTTCCCACCACATATTTACGATTCTCCAACTTCAGCCACGCTTCTCGAAAAGCCATTAATTCTTCTCTTTTTACATCAATCTTTTCGATTTTTCCATCGATCAAATCTTGAATAAGTTGTTCATATGGATTCATTTTTTTCCTCCATCTGCTGTCAATCAATAAGTTGTAAAAATAGGTTCATATGCTTTTTTGGTATCTAGATCTTCTCTGACTTTGACTGTCGTATAAATAATTTTTTCTACTGGGATACTATAATAACTTCCTTCACCATTATTGAATCGGTGAACGTCTTTCTTTGCTAAAATACCATTTATTTTATTCGTCAGTACACGTTGTTCGACACTGTTACTTACAACATAGTAAATCACCCGAATATTATTGATTAAATGCAAATCGATTTCTAACACTACATGATCCATGAAAATCCCACTCCTTCTTTCACTTTGATTATAGCAAGTTTCTCCTCTAATTTCAAAATCGATACAGATTTTACTGGATAAATCCACAAAACTGCTTGCGCCATTTCGCACAAAGTGTTATTTTGTATCATGGACTTTATTTATTGGAGGCAATAGTATGATCGCGATCGGTCAATTTGTTTTTTATATTCCTTTTTTTATTATGATAAGCATTCTTTTCTATTACATAAAATGGACAAAAAAGAAGTTTTCAGTTTTACTGTCCTCTTTACCTGCTGTATATTTTACTTATCAAATTTTTTCTTTTAGGCATTGGGAAACAACGTCTGTATTAATAACACACATCATCGAATTGACGCTTTCAGTAATTTTTCTTATTATTTGGATCTATTTTTTATATAAGAATCAGAATTGAATCCCTCGCATGTTTAAAAAGAAAACGATTAAAGATGCAGCAAATTTCTGCCGATCTTTAATCGTTTTTTCTATTCTGTTATACCAAAAAAATGTTTGAATCGGTGAAGGATCGTTCCTTGTTTTAATTTCTTAATTGTCAAATTAAGTTAGACAGATCATCAATACTTACGTAACTCAAAAATACTTCCAAAGGTGTTCGATAATCCAGTGATTTTCTAGGAATATTATTTCGTTTAGATGCGACAGATTGAATAAAAAATTCATCTACTGAATTGAAATCCATAGATTTCAATAAACCATCTCTACGTAACAATCCGTTAGAATTCTCGTTTAGGCCTCTTTGAGACGGCGTTCCTGGATCAGCGAAATAAATGGCAATATCATTGACATTACTGATCTGTTTCCAATTTGAAAATTCCTTTCCACAATCAAAAGTGATGGATTTGAATAGGTTTTTCGGTACAGATTCAAACCATTGATTTAATTTTTTTTCAATATCAATCGCTTGTCTACCACACGGTTTCAATGTGATGATAACTTTTGATAATCGTTCAACTAAGGTAATTACAGCACTTTTATGTTTCAGACCTACGATAGTGTCACCTTCAAGGTGACCAAACTCATTTGAGAATTGGCTATAATCCTTTTCACGTTCATGAATAGAGCGGCGGAAAGTTTGTTTTCCACGTCTTTCTTGATGTCCATTCGGTTTACGCTTGCCTTTCATCGGTAAGTCAGAAGAATCAAATAGCCCCTTTTTGAACATACGATAAATGGTACGAGCAGAACAACTAATAGGAAACGCTGCACGACCAACAATCACATCGGGTGTCCATCCTTGAACAACCTTTCTTTGAATATATTCTGATTGTTCCTCGGGTAAAACAAGCGGACGTCTACCACAGTTTGATTTGTTTTTCTTATACTGTTGATAATATTCTAAGGCTGATTTTCCTTGCTTGAAGAACAGATATACTTTATGGATCGTTTGTCTTGAACGATTCAAGCAATGGGCAGTTTTAGCAACAGATTGATTCATTTTGAAATAAGACTCTATTATTACAAGTTCATCCGTTGTAAGATGGGTATAGGTCATTTGTACTCACTCCTTATAATTCTTTGGTCGGAACTATTTTGAGTGTAGCACAAATGACTTTTTTAGTTGTCTAGCTTAATTTTACAATCGGCGATTCTATAAATTGTTGTGCGATCGGGTACTTTTCTTCCAAATTTTCTTTGTTCTTTTCGATCAGGCTTTTCGCTTCTTCATATTTTTTATCTGCACATAGTGCTTTTACTTCCTGTAACACTTTTCCTGCTTCCATTTGCCTCACCCTCTTGCCATTTTATTGCTTTAAGTTTTATTTAAGTTATACGCATTATTCTAGTTTCATCCCAAATAACCTTTTTTCATTTTTACTCCTCGAACTAATCAGTTTTCTAAAGGCTGATTGGTTCGTCTTTTTTATTTTTCCTCCATTTCATTCTGCTCTTCTGTTAATTTATCTAATGCTTTGATTGATGCTGCGGCTCTTGCATAATCATAGCTGTATAATTCCATAAATTTATCAGGCAGAACAAACCACGCTGGATGATAACCGTTAGCTGTGACAGGGAATCCTTTATCTTGTTGATTATCTCCATCCCATCTCAGAGCAACACCTTTTTTTCCTTTCCACTTTACTAAAGCGATCGAGTATCCCTTCTTTGTTTGTGTGCCGTCTTCAATAATTGCTAAAATTTCTATTTTTTCTTTTGGCGCACGGACTTCTTGAGGACGAACCATTTTCTATTCCTCCCTTATCTCATTACTTCACGACCAACACACTGCAAGGGGCATGTGATACGACATAAGAAGCGGTCGATCCAACTAATGCTTGTTGTATAGCACCTTTTCCTGTCGCTCCCATAACGATCAAATCAATATTTTCTTGTCCAGGGATGATATTGGCAATCAAATTTCTTGGATCTCCAGTTTCAACTATTGCGTGGATCTCAGCAATGCCGAACTCTTTGGCATCATTGATTTTTTTCAGCATGGCTACTTCTGTTCTTTGTTTTTCATCTGCATAGATTTTTGAAAAGGCATAGGCACTATGGGTCAGCTCAACTTTGTTGATGATTGACACGATAAATAAGTGGGCTTCATTGTCCTTTGCTAAGTCAAGGGCTTCAGCGAACGCTTTGATCGATTGTCTTGATCCGTCAACTGCTACCATGATGTTCTGGTATCTTTTACTCATTGGAACCGCCTCCTTTTTCTTTTATTGTAACATCTCAAGCAAAAATACAAAAAATATACGCAATATGTAAATAAAATGATGAACAAAAGCAATTTCTTTCAAGTTATTTATACATTTCTTTTCTCATCAGAACACCTGTTCTAATCCCATTATTTCTGCATTATGTGAAATTCCTCATCATTTTTCACATCGAGCGAACATCATTCTGTTACAAAAAACGTGGATTTGTCATAAATTGTCATGCTTCTTTTACCTATGAAATATTTTCACGTGTTAAAGTATTCCTCGTTGAACACAACAAATAAAACTTTTTAACGAATAAAGGAGATTTTTCATGACATCACTTAAAACTTTACTTTTTGGAACAACTTTGGCTGCCGGCGCTGCATTCTTCATGGGAACGACTGCTCATGCGGACGAAGCTTATACCGTTCAATCAGGTGATACTCTATCAGCGATTTCTCAAAAATACGTTGGTGATAACTCCTTGATCAATGCCATTGCAGAATCAAATTCAATTTCTGATATTAACCTGATCTACTCAGGACAACAATTAACAATCCCAACAGAAGGCTCTGCACAAGTAGCTGCTGAACCTCAAGCAGCCGTTCAAGAAGCACCAGTCCAAACTGAACCTGTTCAAGCTGAACAACCTGTTGTACAAGAAACGGTTCAAACGGAAACACAAGCTGCTCCTGCTGTAACAGAAACTGCTGCTACTCCAGCAAGCACAAGCTCTGCAAAAGAATGGATCGCACAAAAAGAATCAAGCGGTTCTTACACAGCAACGAACGGACGTTACATCGGCCGTTACCAATTAGATTCTTCTTACTTAAATGGTGACTACTCTGCTGCAAACCAAGAAAGAGTAGCAGAACAATATGTTACTTCACGTTATGGTTCTTGGGAAGCGGCGAAAGCATTCTGGGAAGCAAACGGTTGGTACTAAGATTCATTATTTGAACGTTTAAACACATTCAAAATATAGTAAGAGGTCATGCGATTTATTCTTTCGCATGACCTCTTTTTGAGTTTAAGTTTAGTCTTTATTCCTTAACTATCGTTTGCCAGTATTTCTTGTATCAGAATCTATAAATCTACTATTTGAATCAATCTATTAGGTTTTAAACTGTCCCACCTTCACACAAATTTTTTTTGATTTATTTGAATCTGGTTCCGTTGTTTAAAATTTTTCCTATATTCTTTTAGATAATATGTTATTTTCTTTCTCATCGCTCCAGGTGTACCTTCTCTTTATAAAAAAAGATATCAACAGAGAAACTCCGTCGATATCTTTTTTCCTTCTCAAAAAAACAAATATGCGGCTAAGAAGACTCGAACTTCCACGAGGTCACCCTCACTAGCGCCTGAAGCTAGCGCGTCTGCCAATTCCGCCATAGCCGCATCACATCTTTTAGTTTAGGATTACATGTGTTTTTTGTCAAGAACATATTTTTGTTCTTTTTCATTTCTGTACGCCCTCCCTTATGCCATCTACACAAATAATTCATCCGAGCAACTCCATCATCTATTGAGGGTTGGTGAAAAAATCTGTTTTATCCATATGATCGATTTCAATGTTAAACGAACGACTCTGGGATTAGTAACTATTTTATTTTTTTCTTCATTTCTTTTTTCCTCTTTTTCTCGATTCAGCTATCTTCTTTCATTTAGATATTGATTATTTCTTCTGTTGGTTACTATCCTTCTGGAATTCTAGACGCTGAAGTAATTCACGTTTTCTTTCTTCTAGAGGTCATAAGTAACGAATGAACGAACTTCAAATAATTTTTTTATTGTAATTCATATTTGTATTGTTCGATGATTCTTAATACGATATGACACAATAAATAAAAATAGGCATGGCTATTTACAACAATAGTGCTATAGTAGAAAACAAATGAATAAGGTTACTTAAAGAGGTGAATACGATGAAACTGATCAAACTATGGGAAGCAGATTTAAAGAAAGCTTATCAGCTACAAACTAGCTTTGGACCAAATGAGAATGGATTTATCAACAATGCTTATGGCTATACATTTGCTGAATTTTTAGATTATGTAAAAAAATGCGAAAAAACGTCTTTAGGAATCGATCTTCCTGAGAGTTACGTTCCCGCAACCGTCTTTATTTTAGAAAGTGATGAACATGAGTATGTAGGAATTTTTAATTTGCGCCATAAACTGAACGAAACATTAAGAAACGGCGCTGGCCATATTGGTTACGGCATCTCCCCTAATTATCGTAAAAAAGGATATGCCACACAAGGATTAGCATTAGTACTACAAGAGGCAAAAAAAATCGGCATTGATGAGGCACTTTTGTCTGTAAATAAAAAAAATCTTGGCAGTCTTAAAGCACAACAAAAAAATGGGGCTGCGATTTATCGTGAAGATGAGAAAGAATACTATACGAAAATCAAACTGATGTAAAAAAGAAGGATTCCAAAAGGAAAGGGATTTGAATGTCCTTTATCAATAGAACACATTTATTTAATTAACTTATAATATAGCAGACAAAATTTTATAAACAAAGAAACCTTTTATCTCTTTTCTTCTAGAAAGGATAAAAGGCTTTTTTGTTTTTCCTATTTGCTTCTCATAGCTAGTCAGCCAAGATTTCTATCGTATCCCCAACGCAATCCGTGCATAACGGCTCATCTTATCTGTCGTCCAGGCTGGATACCACACAAGTTTCACTTCGACTTTCTTCACTTCTTCGACTTCACGTAAAGCATCGTGAATGGAGTCTGTTAAGATATCTGCTAATGGGCAGCCCATGGTTGTTAAAGTCAAGTGCTGTTATATCAGCATTTCTATCGCTTTTTCCTGTGTTAAAGCGATAAATTTTTCTCGATTCTAGTGCATCCCAGAAGCCAAAATTCTGTTCTTTTTATTAACTTTTGTAGGTTTATTATACCTCAAAAAATGGTTAAATTGTCCCTTAAAATAGCTTGGACTACATACTCAATGAGAACTTTTTTACGCTTCTTATCTGTAGTCCAGTTAAATCTTATAAGTAAATATAGTCATCTGAGCATCTACTCAAAAACTCACAAAAACAGCCCACTACTGATATCAGATTTTATACTTATTAGACAAAGAAAATAAAATTTGTTGGGCATACGTTGCTAAATGTCCATTTTCTCGATACACGTGAAATCTTTTATTATTAGTATTATGTTTATTATCCATAAGTTCATTTTGAAGTTTTGGCATACGTAACAACAAATTGATAGTTCTTGAATAATATTTAGATAAGTATTCATCTACCGTGATAAAACCTTCTTTTATATAGTTCTGTTCATATTCATCACTTAATTGAACAATATCAATTGCTTTATCAGAAAACGCAGAATCAATCATTTCGTCTGAGCAGTCCGATAATTTATCCTCCCATTCGTTCAATTTCTCAAATGTTAAACATGAATTCATTTGAAAAATAAAATCCATTACATGTTTATCAGAAATATTTACCATAGTTTAACACCTACTAATACAATATTTTAGGTTCAACTATTTAATATCAAACCTGTGTCGCAACAATTATGTTTTTAGCTCTTTAGGTACTTTTCTTTTCATATTCACTTTTATGATAGAATCTCCTTTTACGTTAAAAGTAGATACCATGTTAATGTCCTGTAAATTATTTAATAACTCAATATTTTGAGGAGTATTCTCTATTTCAACTACTTTATTTTTTCCATTTTCATCAATATACAATTCAGAGATTGGTTTATTTTGTGTTCCCAGCCAATATGTTACATTTTTTATAGAAATCTCATTCAACTTTTTATTTTTGAAAAGATTATTGATTAAATCAACGAATAGTTCCGTATTTGACAAATTGTCAAATATACAATCATATTCTTCTATTGAAAAATCAGTAATATCATTCTCTAAGAATAAGTTTAGCATTTGTTCAATTGTTGATTTACTTAATGTCCTCTCTTGTAAGTTAAAGATAAAATATTCTTTTAAGTATTCAACATCCATATTCTTAAGAAATCTTACAAACAATCTATCATCAGAAGAAACTCCCCTTTCTAATAGAATTTCCACCAATCTATTATTTTCGAAAAACTCATCTGATTCTTCATTAACAATAATACTTAGCAACTCTTTAATTGATTCAAGTTTCCAATTTTTTATGAGAGAAAGCATTTCATCTTCTGACAAGTCAATCTCAGAATAATTTTCTAGAAAATCATTAGGGTGATTGAGTACTACCTCTACAATAACACCATCTTCCTTAAATTTACTAACATTGGATAGGCTACAATTAACTAGACAGAAAAATTAAGGTGTGTAGACTAGAAGAAAACATACCAGGAGGAATTTTTATGTCTAAGAGAACACGAAGAACTTTTTCACAAGAATTCAAGCAACAAATCGTCAATCTTTACTTAGCTGGAAAGCCACGTGTAGAAATCATTCGAGAATATGAACTAACGGCTTCAGCATTTGACAAATGGGTAAAGCAATCTAAAACGAGTGGTTCATTCAAAGAAAAAGATAATCTTACGCCTGAACAAAAAGAATTGTTAGAACTACGTAAAAGAAACCAGCAATTAGAAATGGAAAATGATATTTTAAAGCAAGCAGCGCTGATATTCGGACGAAGAGACAAGTAATCGATGCGAATAAGCATCTTTACCCTATATCAGCGATGTGCAGAATATTAGGTCTATCACGTCAGTCCTATTATTATCAATCAAAACCAAAGAAAGACGAATCAGAACTTGAAGAAGTAGTCGCTGAAGAATTTATCCGCAGCCGAAAGGCCTACGGCTCAAGAAAAATAAAAAAAGCCTTATCAAAACGAGGCATTCAGATCAGCCGACGAAAAATTAGTAGAATCATGAAAAATAGAGGATTAAAATCGAGCTATACTGTTGCTTATTTTAAAGTACATCATTCTACTTGCAATGAAGCCAAAACGACAAACGTATTGAATCGTAAATTCTTAAGAGACAACCCATTAGAAGCGATCGTAACAGACTTGACTTATGTACGAGTCGGGAAAAAATGGAATTATGTCTGTTTCATTTTGGATCTGTTCAATCGAGAAATTCTCGGCTATTCTTGTGGAGAACATAAAGATGCCGTTCTAGTAAAAAAGCATTTAGCCGTATCAAACAACCTCTGACAGAGGTTGAGATTTTTCATACTGATCGTGGAAAAGAGTTTGATAACCAAGCTATTGATGAATTATTAACAACTTTTGACATCAATCGATCATTGAGTCATAAAGGCTGTCCTTTTGATAATGCCGTAGCTGAATCAACTTATAAGTCGTTGAAGGTAGAATTTGTCTATCAATACACATTTGAAACCTTACAACAATTGGATTTGGAGTTATTTGACTATGTCAATTGGTGGAACCACCTTCGGTTGCACGGTACACTTGGCTACGAGACACCGGTTGGTTACCGTAACCAGAGATTGGCGCAGCGAATCCTTGATAATGAGCTCGGATGTGCTAACGCTAGCGAGGCAGTCTAACTTTAACTGTTAGCTCCTGCCGAAGATCGTCACATCCGAGGAGGCTCATTGTCAAGGACAATCGGAATAGCATACGGAAAGAAGTTCTGCACCTTATAAAATTTGTCAAAAAAACTGTTGCCATTCCAGATTGATGGTGATGAATTATTACAACTAATTATCGACTCTAATGGGATTTATGAATCTACCTTGGAAAAACTATTACAATGCAACAGAATCAGCTTAGAAGCACGTTTAAGCACGTTAGAAAAGCATAAATGGATTTCTAAAAAGAAGTTATCTAAGTACTTTTATTATTCTAAGAAGTTCGATTTAGACAATTTAAATCACTTAGACTTACAAGCTGATGCCTTACAAAAAATGTTAGCACTGGGATTTAGAACCAATAAAATATCAATAAATAATCAACAAAAACAAGTGACTGCTTCTTTTCATAGTGCAGTCAAAAAAATATACAACCATAAAAATTTTAGTCAAAAACCCCAAGCTTTTCAGCTATTTAATCAATGCTTATCGAATGAAAACAAAGAGTTGTTCTCGAAATTTATAAATCACCATCATGTTGAAATACCTATTCAATTTTCTAGTATTTACGAAAAGAATCAACTAATTCCTACTTATTCTTTAGATAGTTTAGATGTTATTGCAATTCCTACTAAACAACAACTGCCTATTATTAGAGAAAAATTGAAAGATTTCAATATGTATCGAGTGAAAAATAATACAGAATTTATTCGAGATGATATCTTACTCTATATTCAAAGTGAAGATTGTTTCTTTTTCTATACGAAAAATGAACAACTCAAATGGATTTTATATAAAGTTGATAGTTTATTTGAATTCATTTTTTACTTATCTAATTATTTTAAATCTTCTAAACAACTAACTTTTTCAAATGACAAAGAAAAATATAAGGCATTAGAAGCACTCTATACAAAAAGCAGTGAAAATAGAATACAATATAATACTATTGCGAAAAAGAATGAAAAAAAGAAGCACAGTCTTAATTGATTGTGCTTTTTGTTTTGATAATATAAATGAATTATCGAAACGGATTAAAATTATCTAAACTCGACTGAAGTTCTTCTTCCTCTATTCCAATGTATTTTAAAGTGATGCTTTGTGAACTATGATTTAAAATCTTCATTAGGCTCGCTAAATCCTTTGTTTTCTGATAATAGGTATACCCAAAGGTTTTTCTTAATGTATGCGTACCAATATAATCTAAATCGAGCGATTCAGCAGTTTTTTGCATGATTTTGTAATACTGATGGCTTGCCAGATGCTTCGTATTATCTCTAGGTGATGGAAACAACCATTCACTTTCCCCATCATGTTCCTCGTTTAGGTATTTAATAATTTGATTGGTCAATTGCATTAGATTCAGTGTTCTTTTCTTCCTGTCTTTTTTTCTACAATATCAGCTTTCAACTTTCCTTTTACGTCACTAACTTTCAGATTCAATATATCTGAAATACGCAATCCTGTAAAAATCCCAAACACGAAAATTGTATAATCTCTTTGCCCATGTTTATTTTTCAATAATTCATTCGAGAAATTTTTCAATACCTCTTTCTCTTTAATTGGTTTTACATTAATTATTTTTTTTGTCATTTTTCACCCTCCAATATGAATCATTTATGGATACTTTCCAGTTCATAAACACTAAAACTATCCATTCTTACTAAATCCCAATCTTAGGTGTTGATAGAATAGGATTTATGATGGATAGAAATTACAAAAGTATCCCTATTAAGGACCTTTATAGCATCATAAATAGGAGGTTGCAAATTTATAGAACAAAAAAGAGTAACTTTATTAGCTACTCTATATAAATATTTCCTAATATATATTCAATCATAAACTCATACTGATTTTTAATATCAAAATTAGTTGATTTAATATTAATAAACCTTATGTTTGTTGTCTTCAATAGTTCATCTTTTTTCTGTCTATCTCCATTAACCATTACATAATAATTTGTGCAATACCCTTTATTAGACTCACAGATTTTCCCGAACTCATCACTAAAGTATGTGTCATCCATAGAAAAACCTAAAAATAACATAGAATGTTTGTTTATCAGACCAGAAAGGATTCTTTTTTTCTCTTCAGAATCATATAAATTATTATAATCTTCATTAGTAACCACCATTGAATCATAATTTTTAATAGTACCATGGATATGGAATATATATTGTGTTTCATCCAAAGATTCAAATCCTTGGAATGAAGAAATGTCTCTTGATTCTTCATATCCTGAACATAGTAATAAACTTGTTTTTTCTAGTAAATCATCATAATTTGTTGTAATAATATATTCTGCATCCAATTTTAATATATCAGTTATTATTGAATTTAATAAGACTTCATTTTTAATATGTTTATTCACTGCAGGGACTATTAGTTCTTTTTTCAAATCTTTATCATTGTTAATTAAAGGATGTGCTCTCTTTATCACATCTATAATCCTATCAACATTTTTAGATTCATACTCTAAATCAAAGTATCCCTTATGTTTATCAGCTAAATTCTCTCTAGCTTTTTTAAAAAGCTCTAACCACAATGGTAACCCTACACTTTTACTTATACCTGAACCAACAAACGGAATTACTCTGTCAATATTCTTTCGTATATCTTCCATCACAATTTTAGAATCTGAATCAAAATATTCTTCAAATAATTGAATATTATATGCAGAGAGTTCACTCAAATAGTTTGGGGAATATAGCTCAAAATATTCATGTTCTAGAATTTTATTTTCACATATTTCACACTTTTTTTCTAACAGTTCAGCATCATAAATATCATCATCACATTCATATGAAAATTTTCTTTTAAACATTTTTTTTCCCAATAATTCTTTAAAAATTTCTACAGAATCTTCTTTTGGCATATATTTTTTTATCAAGTCCAAATAATGTTTTTCCCGAAAGTATTTATCTCCATTCAAAGCCGTCATATTCAACAACTTGTTCCATTTTTGATTATTAATAAATAGCATTTCTAATTTCTCTTTCAATATGCTCGGTCATCCCTTTATTCTTATATTTTGAATTTTTTAAAGTTAATGAAAATATTTCCTCAGTTATTTTAATTGTTGTTTGACTTACCTCTAATTCTGAACGTTCGGCAAAAAAATCAGTATCAAACCAAGCTAACGTAAATTCATCTAGTTCTCCTGCAATTTCTATATCAGTATTTAAGCTATAAAAAATTGATTCAAATGTTAATGGGAATTTTCTACCTCTTGTTGTTGCTTTTCCACGGGCTAACTGCTGTCCTCTGAAACTAATCTTAGTAGGATAGCATACTGCACCTGCTTCTTTCGCTTTTTTTACCAAATCACGTTCATTGTAGCCAGTTGTAATAAATTCTCCTAAATAATTAGAAAAGATTCGTTTCATTAACATTTCAGTTTTCTCAGTGTCTAACTTTACTTTACTATTCATTTTATTCATTTCACTAAATATTTTTCGAATTTGTCTTTTTAAAATAGGAGATAAAGAAGCATTCAACTCTTCAGAATAATCTCCTATCATTAGGCTATTCATTTTATTACAAAAGTTAAACATTTTAGCTCTATTTATACAACAACTATTCTTATAAGAAACAAAATCAAAAGAAAAAAAGCTATTTATTAATGTTCTAATGTGCTTAAAAAAAGCAGTACCTGAGGATATAGAGACGTTGTTATCATTCTTAATTTTAAATCCTCCCACCTTTCCATTAACATAGAAAGTAGTATATCCAGTTTTTCTATCCAGATATATAATACAAACTCTTAATGACGAATTTTCATCCTTATCTAAAAATTTTACACTTGCCATTATGTGAACACTATTTTCATCATAATCTATTACAGGAAAATATAACTCGTTCAAATTTTTTGAAGAGATTCTATCCAAAAGATTGTATCCTGAGTCAGAAAAATCTTCATGATAATTTGTAGGAGTATTTTTTAAACTATAAAACGAGGAAATTTTATTGATTCCGGACTTAATATCTTCATCGGTTATATGTCCAGGAACTTTCTCGAAAAAAATATTACTACAATTAAATCTTATATTTTCTAAGATAATTCTATTTAAATCTATTACTGATAACAATCTATTTTCTAGTATGTAAAAAAATATATCATGTAATGTTTTCAAATTATCAAATGAACTAACATCTATGGTTTTTCCATTTTGTTCAATAGTATTTAATAAAACTTGTTTTAACTCATCTTCGTGGATTACATTTTTATAAGACGAAGCACGATAATCAATACTCTGGTTAATCACTTTAAAAACTTCTCCCATATCAATTAGCTCCTTACTATATGTGATATTCTTAATTTGATTATATCATATACTATTAAAAAACACTTTGATACTATGTAATTTAAATCACACTAATGAAAATGCTAAATAAATTTAATTTCAAGTATTAAACATTGTAATAAAAATGCAGTAAGATACTCGGAATGCCATAATCTATTAGATAAACAGGTTGATTCGTTCTAATAAGCAGTATTTAACAATTTTTGATTTGAATTCAAAACCATACTTTTCTATAAAAATAACGACCAAAAAAAGTCAGTTCTTTGTCTAACTTTTTTTGGTCGCTTCACTTCCTCTCTATTACTTATATTAAATCTCTAAATCACCTAATCCTAGTAAATCTTCAGCAGGGATTGCTGATTCATCAGCTACTGCTGTGTTTTCTTTAACAGGTTTTTCATCTGGAACTGTTACTGTTTCAGTAGCTTCTGTTCCTGAAGTATTCCCATCTTCTTTCTTAGCGAATTGGTTATTACCTTTCGCAGTTTCTAACACTTTACGAGCAAATTCAACATCGTTTTGAGTTAGATATTGTTCTTTCAATGAAGTAAAGTAAGCTCCTTTATCTTCCATATAAGATTGGTATTCATCATTTGTAAACTCTTGTAAGTTTGCATGTGATTTTTCCCAAGCCAAGTCTGCTTTTTCGATTAAATCTTTAGATTTTCCTAAGATTTCATCTACAAATGCTTGTGTAATACAAGATTTTTCAGTAGACATCGCACGAATTTCTAAGTCTGCTGCTGAATTCATTTTTTCATTACGGACAGGGAAGTCTAATTCAAAGTCAATAAACGCTGTTTTAACTTCTTGACCAGTAGCATCAGTAAATGAATGAATCATTTCAGGTGCTAATTGACGATTACGTCCTGCATCTTGTAATGCTTTGGTGAATTTTTCAATACGTTTTTGAGATACTTTCATTAATAGTGGTTTCCAAATTGGTAAACCGTTTGTTCCTAATTTTACAGTAGAAACTTTTTCTATACCGAAATCTCCTGCAACTTCTTTTGTTTCAGATTCAAAACGCAACACTAACATGTATGTTTCATAGTTTGTTTCTTTACGTTGGTTATTGTAAGAAGCACGAACTCGGTCACCTTCATTTAAAGAATCAATGAATGCTTTTTTCTCAGCATTATCTTTAGGAATTGCTTTAAACTCTTCCACAGAACCATATTTTTCTTCAATTTTAGCGAAACGAGCAGTTGTTTGCAAACTTGCTAGAGTACATAATGCACAATATTGACCACGTTCAGCAATTTCTTTTCCTTTTTCAAAGTCAACTTGAGATAGTGGGTTCATACAACGGATAGAGTATGGAGAATAAGTTCCACCTTTAGGTCCTTGTAATTTAATAAATCCACGTTTTTCAATGTAATGAATTGGTGCTGAATAAATCAACATTTTGGGTTGACCAGATTCATCTAACACATAAGGAATTGTTAAACGTTGTAAATCTCCCATTTCATAATCTAAATCTCCACGAACAAAAAATCCTCCACCAGTTCCACCTGAACCAGTTCCTTTAGCACGTTTGTTTCCTTTTGCAACTTCTCCCCAAGACCATGTTTTAGCCATGTCGTGTGTCCTCTAAAAATATGAATTTTAAGTTCTTAAATAATCTGATTCTATATTTACTTTAGATTTCTATTAATTGATATTAAAACGATTAACAACACTTTTAAATCGTCTGCAATGGTGAAAAATTTACCGCTTTACTAATTTCATCTTCAATATTTAAACTTCTTAGATACACCTCAGTCGTTTTAATTGAAGCATGTCCTAATAGTTTCTGAATTCTATAAATATCAGTACCATTCCGAACTAATTTTTGGGCAAAATAATGTCGAAAACTGTGTGGACTTACCCGAATAGATTTTCTAATTTCACACTGATTCCCAATTTTTATGATTGCTCGTTCAGCTAAAATATAGTTGTATTGTTTACCTTCTCTTGTTAAAAATACATAATTGTCTATATTCTCTATTTCATTATATTCAAAAAAGGAATTTGCTACTCGCTTATATTTTATATACTCTTTATAAATCAAAGGTGAGCAATGAACAATCCTATCTTTCTTTCCTTTCCCATTTTCAACAAATAACTCTTTATTAGTAATGTGAACATCTTTTAAGTTCATTACCTCATTAATCCTAAGTCCTGTGTCTATAAGAATTAGTAAGAGCAGATAATCTCTTTGATTTGTGAATCTAGTTTGATAGCCAGAATGTTGCTTATCCATTTTCTGAGGCTTGAAGAAAGTTAACTTCTTTGCCACCTTTAGCATTTCTTTGATTTCCATATCATTAAATGTCTGAATAATTACCTTACGCTCTCTTACCCACTTAACACGCATACAGGGGTTTCTATCATATCGGATATAATCTTCATCTACACAATATTTAAAAAAGGCTCTGATGCTTCTTAAATGGGTATTCACATAGGATTCCGCACAGCTTTCCTCTAATTTCATCAACATGAATTGACGAATGCTTTTTGGTGTCACGTCCTCAAGAAAGTATATCTGCTCTTTTTTTAAGAATTCAAAAAACAAGTGTAAAAATTTCTGATGCTTCTTAATCGTTTTCGGTGAGATTCCTCTGGCTTTTTCATTGAATAACATTTCTTCTAGTAGTTCATCTAACTTAAAATTTTGCACAATAAAAAACTCCCTTATCAACTTTTTCTAAAAGTTAATAAAAGAGTTCAGAAGTTGTTTACTCATTTGGGTTGGTATCCGTATCGAAAACACCCTCATTTTATCTGGTATCCGAAGTCCAAAAAATTGGCTCAGACTACATACTAAATGAGTGAAAAACGCTGTTAAATCAACATTATCCCCTATCTAATCCCCAAAGCAATTCGAGCATAACGGCTCATCTTATCCGTCGTCCATGCTGGATACCAGACTAGTTTGACTTCTGCTTTCGTTACTTCTGGCACTTCTTTTAATGCGTCATGGATAGATTCTGTTAAAATATCTGCTAATGGACAGCCCATAGTTGTTAATGTCATCTTAATGACTGTTTCTCCATTTTCAGGATTGAATTCTATATCATAAATCAAGCCTAAATTGACGATGTCGATTCCTAATTCAGGATCAATCACCATTTCCAAGGCAGCAAGAATACGTTCTTTGATTAGTTCTATTTCTTGTCCAGACCGTTCTTGGTTTGCTTCGCTCATCGTACGACACTCCTTAACACGATTTTTATTTATCATACTCTTTTTTTAGCTGCTTGTAAATGAGAATTTAGAAGGAAGATTCTCGTTTAAATTTATAAAAATGTTCTTATTAGATGTAATAGATTAAATTTATTCTAAAATAAACCTGATTCCTCATTTTTTTTGTGAACGATTTTTTATTTCTGGCAATACGCCAGTTGTTCGATACATTTTTTGTTCGTTTTCATTTGCAAACCGGCCAAATACTGAATGAGTTGGTAAAATATTGATAAATGCATCGTCGTCGATTTCATGAACGATCTGATCAAGATCATACATTTCGTAGCGGGTGATGACCATCATGATCATGTTCCCTTGTTTTTTTGAATAGCCACCGACAGACGGCAGTAATGTCATTCCACGTACCATCCGTTTTGCTAGTTCTTCTGTTACCTCTTCTGGCTTGACGGTAACGATCATTGCAGTTACTTTTTGATGACTCGTGTGGATGGCATCAATTACTTGAGTCATTGCATAAATGGAAATAATCGTATACAAGGCACTTTCCCAGTTAAAGAAGAAGCCTGCGATGACTACAATGATACCATTTAGAATCAGCATGTAGTTTCCGACTGTTTTTCCAGTTGTTTGTGAAAGTACAAGAGAGATGATATCCATCCCACCAGTTGTAAAGCCCATTTTTAAAGATAATCCTACGCCAAGACCTAATAAAACACCGCCTACTAGGGCATTCATCAAAATATTATCAGTGATCTGTCCGACTGGAAGCAGCATCGTCATCACCGATACACATACAACATTCACAAAACTAAGGATCGTTGCTCGTTTTCCTACTTTGAGAAACCCTAATACAAACACAGGGATATTCAAAAGAAAAATAAATGTTCCTGTGTCTATCTTGATATGAAACCATTCATATAAAAGCGAGGAAATGATTTGAGCGATCCCATTCATCCCTGCAGAAAAGACATTGGCTGGAATCAAAAAATAATTTAAAGCGACCGCAGCGGTCAATCCGGTTATCAAAATAACCACTATTTTCTTTAATCTTTCATTTTTATGATACGCAGTCATAATTTTACTCACAAGCACCTCTCCCCTACTTTGGTATTCCAAATGTAAGAATAACAGTTTATCTATTAAAATAAAATACTTCGAACTCAAATGAGAAGAATTTTAGCAAACAGGTAAGAATCTGCCCTAATCCTATGATAAGATAGATGTATGGTAAATATTTATATGTATATCAGGAGGGTTCCTATGGCAAAAGATGCTAGCTTCGACATTGTATCAGAAGTCAATACAGAAGAAGTAAAAAATGCGATTCAGCAAACAACAAAAGAATTGTCCAATCGCTTTGACTTCAAGGATTCTACAGTAGAAATCAAATTAGAGAACAGCAATCTAGTTGTATTGAGCGATGATGATTTCAAAATCGAACAGATCAAAGATGTATTATTTGGTAAGCTGATCAAAAGAAATGTACCAATCAAAAATATCCATTTTTCTGAATCGGAACACGCTCTAGGTGGCAAAGCTCGACAAACTGCCGATTTGGTCAACGGAATCGATCGTGAAAACGCGAAGAAAATCACTACAGCTATCAAAAATGAAAAACTGAAAGTAAAAGCACAAATCCAAGAAGATCAGATTAGAGTGACAGGTAAGAACCGTGATGATCTACAAGCTGTGATTGCTTTATTACGTAAACTTGACTTACCAATCGAGTTGCAATTCACTAACTATCGTTAATCAAAAAACGAGGCTGACGTCTGTCATTCCTCGTTTTTTTGATTTACTGCTTCTTTTGATAACCAAAAACGCTGTATTCCTTCTTCCAATTCCCCAACACTTCGTACTTCTCTTGCTGTTTGCCAATGTTGTGGGAATAAACGTCGATAAGAAAAACTAGAAAATCGTTGATCTGCCAATACAACGATTCCTTGATCCGCCATGCCACGAATCACTCGACCACCAGCTTGCAAGACTTTGTTCATTCCAGGAAGCTGATAAGCGTAAGCAAATCCAAGGTGTTCCTTCTCATCATAATATGATTTGATCAGTTCCTGCTCATGATTCATCTGCGGCAAACCTACACCTACGATCATACTGCCGATCAATCGGTCCCCTCTCAAATCGATTCCTTCTGAAAAAATCCCGCCAAGTACGCAAAATCCAATCAATGTTTCAGCGGGATTTGTTTGAAATTTTGTTAAAAATCGTTCGCGTTCTTCCTCATTCATGTCCGTTTCTTGGATTAGCACATTGCTGTCGGGATATTGCTGTCTGAATGCTTCCACCGCAAGATCTAAATACTGATAAGAAGGAAAGAAAACGAAATAATTCCCGACCTTTCCATCAGCAAAAGCATGAATCGTCTCTACTAATTTTGCCAGACTGTGTTCCCTTTTTCGATAAGTCGTCTCTAGGTAATTTGCGATGAAAACTTGCTGGTTTCCTTCTGGGAAAGGACTCGGCAGTTTGTAAGTCAGACTTTTTTGTCCCCCCAGTGTTTCCTGATAATAAGAGAGTGGTGAAAAACTAGCAGAAAAAAGAATACTGCTTTTTCCTTTATCCAACGACTGCTCAAGAAACAAGCTTGGATCAATACAAAACTCTTTTACTATCAGATCGCGATACGTTTTTTCGACTGTTGTTTCGTAGTGATCATCATAAAATTCACTGACCTTCAAAAAATGAAGCAAATCAAAATAATAAGGAAGCAATTGTTCTTGTGATGGGTGCTCAGGAAATTCTGCCAGCCATTCTTTAATTTTTTCGCTTAATTGATAACCTGCCTTTACTAAAGATTCAGCCGGTGCTTTTTGATGATGATAATCCCAATGATCTTCTTTTGCTATTTCTCGGATCGAATCAAATTCTTTTAATAGTTTGTTGAAACGGCGATGAAGTTTTTTGAATTCCTTTGGTATAGCTTCCTTACTTCGTTTCGTTTTTTCATAAGATAGTTCTGCCGAATACATCTCTCGGGAACGATTCACCAAATTATGTGCTTCGTCAATCAAAAACAGATAGTCCTCGTTTTTTTCATCTTCAAAAAAACGTCTTAAATAAACAGTTGGATCAAATAAATAATTGTAATCCCCAATGATTACGTCACACCAGATACTGACATCTAATGATAGTTCGAAAGGACAAAGTGTATGCTTTCTTGCATAAGTTTCGATGACTTCACGAGTGATCTGATTCTCATGATTCAAAAGATCCCATAAACCTTCATTAATCCGATTGTAATAACCATTGGCATATGGGCACTGATCTGGATTACAGGTCGTCTCATCTAAAAAGCAGATCTTGTCTTTCGCCGTCAAAGTGACACTTTTTACTTCAGCTCCTGTATCTTTTAATGCTGTCATAGCATCTTCAGCTACTTGTCTAGTTATTGTTTTAGCCGTTAGATAAAAGATCTTTTCTCCCTCTTCTTCCCCTACAGCTTTCAAAGCGGGGAATAACGTAGAGATTGTTTTTCCTGTTCCGGTAGGTGCTTCTACAAACAATTTCTGTTTCGTACGGATCGTTTTATAAGCAGCTACCGCTAGTTCACGCTGACCTTTCCTATACTCATCATGGGGGAATTTCAAAGCCATCAAAGAGGCATTGCGTACAGTGCGCCAGTTTTCTTGAAAAACAAGCCATTCTTTATAATCTTCAGTCAGCTTTTTAAAAAAAGTTTCTAACTGCTCTCTTGTCTGATGTTCAACCTTTCTCGTGATCACTTCTTCTGCCGTCTGGAAGTAAGTCAATTGCAGATTTATTTCTTGTAAATCATGTTCTTGACTATAGATATAGGCATACACCCTTGCTTGATGAAAGAAAAGTTCCACTTGTTCTGGTTCTAAATCTTCAAATCGTGGTTCGGAGGTTTTGATTTCATCTATATAATAAATACCGTCTCTTTTGAAAATACCGTCTGCACGGCCTTCAACGATCAGGTGATATTCATCTAATTGAACTGTTGTTTTTAAAAAGACTTCTTTTTCATAGTTTTCTCCCGCATCTTTTTGGAGCTTGCGGTGGATTCTCGCTCCTTCTAATGCAGTATGGTTACTTTTTTTACGATTGTCGATACTTCCACGTCGCAAAATAAATTCTACTAAGTGCCGCACAGATATTTTTGACTGTTTGATCATTTCCACCACCTCTTTCTCTCTAAGATTACCTGAAAAAACCTAGTTTAGCAAAAAGAGCTCTCTTTCCAAACATAAAAAAACACCCTGCTGATTAGGCAGGGATATAGGATATAGAATTTGGATTTTTGGATGAATCTAATGTAACAAGGACATATTAAAATGCTATGAAAACTTACTTTCCTTCTCTTTAGAATATCCAAATACTTTTCATATAGTCTGATAATTCAGATAAGTAAAGAGAAATAAGTACCTGTTTTTGTTTCCTAGCAATGAATGCGTTATACTAATGGATGAAAGAAGTTTTGGCTATCAAGGAGGAATGCACATGCATATCGAAAGATTAAAAACAGGAATGATTGAAGAAAACTGTTATTTGGTCTACAACGAAGAAGCACTTTTGATCATTGACCCTGGAGAAGATGCGGAACGAATCAAACAAGAAATCAAAAAAACAAACCAACAGCCGGTAGCGATTTTGCTTACCCATACCCACTACGATCATATCGGTGCAGTGGAACCTTTACGCGCGTATTATCAAATCCCAGTTTATGTCAGCCCACTAGAGCAAAAATGGCTAGGTGATCCGATTTTGAATCTTTCTGGACTCGGTAGACATGATGATATTGCTGATGTTATTGTCTCGCCTGCAGAATATGAATTTGAAATGAAAACTTATACTTTAGGAAACATGTCTTTTCGCGTCGTCCCTACCCCAGGGCATTCTATAGGAAGCGTCAGCTTTATTTTTGATGATTTTGTCGTTTCTGGCGACGCCCTGTTTAGAGGAAGTATCGGTAGAACCGATCTGTATACAGGGAATTTAGAACAATTACTTCATAGTATTCGGACCCAGCTGTTTGTATTACCTGATGAATTTGCAGTCTATCCAGGACATGGCGATGCAACGACGATTGAACAGGAAAAAAGGACAAATCCTTTTTTCAATCGTTAAAACGACTTAGGAGGAGAATAAAATGACAGAAACTACACTTTATATCGTACGACACGGAAAAACGATGTTCAATACAATTGAACGAGTACAAGGCTGGTGTGATACACCCCTCACAAAGCAAGGACAAGAAGGCATTCATTATTTAGGTCGCGGGTTAAAAAATGTCGACTTTTCATTTGCTTATTCTAGTGACAGTGGTCGTGCGATCGAAACTGCCCGTATTATTCTAGGAGAACATTCTAAGGGAAAAGAAATTCCTTATTTTATTGAAAAAAGGATTAGAGAATGGTGTTTCGGGTCTCTTGAAGGTGGATATGACATGGAAATGTGGGGTGTGATCCCTCGTGTATTGAATTTTAAAACATATGATGAAATGTTTACCACAGAAGTTTCTTTTGAACAAATTGCTAATGCTGTATACAACTTAGATACCGCTGGGTGGGCGGAAACTTATGAAACATTGCGAGACCGTGTATGGACAGGATTTGAAGATATCGCCCATCACTGCGAAAAAAATGGTGGTGGAAATGTTTTAGTCGTATCTCATGGTTTGACGATCGCCTTTTTGCTTAATCTGATCGATCCTAAACAGCCTGTTCGTGCTGGGCTTTTAAATGGCAGCGTAACAAAGGTCACTTATGCAAACGGTCGATTTTCTATCCACGGCATCAATGATACGTCTTATATCGATAACGGGAAAACACATAGTCGCGACTCGTTTCTATAATGGGGATATTTTAATTTTTACCAGAGAATCATAAAAGGCAAAGTCTGAACGAGGGCTTTGTCTTCTTTTTTCTCTTCGTGTACTTATCTGCTTTATTTCTCAAGTTTTTCTTAATATTAAAAAACAGATTGGGTTTCTCAAAAAATAACGGTATACTATAAGATGTATCTTAATTGGGAAGGAAGGAATTTATGTTTTTTGCAAATATTATCAAAGCAGTGATTCTCGGTATTATTGAAGGAATAACGGAATGGCTGCCCATCAGTAGTACTGGTCATTTGATCCTAGCAGATGAATTCATCAAACTGGATGCCAGTTCACAATTTATGTCGATGTTCAATGTCGTTATCCAATTAGGGGCGATCTTGGCTGTCGTCGTTCTTTATTTTCACAAGTTAAACCCATTTTCTCCAAGTAAATCAACGGTAGAAAAAAAAGATACGTGGACACTTTGGTTTAAAGTGATCGTTGCTTGCATACCAGCCATCATCATTGGTTTGCCTTTGGATGATTGGTTAGAAGCAAATTTCCACAAGTTCTTACCAGTTGCCATTGTTTTGATCGTTTACGGTATTGCCTTTATTATTGTCGAAAAACGCAACAAAAACAAAACACCTCGTTGGACTTCTCTGAATGACTTTACGTACCAAGCAGCTCTTCTTGTTGGGTTATTCCAAGTCTTGGCACTTGTTCCCGGAACATCCCGTTCTGGCGCAACGATCCTAGGAGCTATCTTGATTGGTGCTTCGCGTTTTGTCGCTACAGAGTTTTCATTTTTCTTAGGGATTCCTGTCATGTTTGGCGCAAGCGGCTTGAAGATCGTCAAATATTTAGCTGAAGGGAATTCATTCAAAATGGAAGAAACTGTTGTTCTTCTTGTAGGAACATTCGTATCTTTTGTGGTTTCCGTCTTAGCTATCAAATTCTTACTAAGCTATTTGAAGAAAAACGACTTTACCGCTTTTGGCTGGTATCGTATTATCCTTGGTATCATTTTGATTGGTTATTGGTTTATTGCAATGTAGAAAAAACCAGAACACTTCTCTTATTTGAGAAATGTTCTGGTTTTTTATTTTCTTTAATAATAATTATTATAAATAATAAAAACAACATCAAGCTTAATCACCAAATGATAACCATTATCGTTCTCATTTAGCTGTTATTATTATCAATTACATTTTTATTATGCTATCCTTGTTTTGACAAGGAGGTCTAATAACGATGACTAATCAGAAAAAAGCTTTTGCAGCAACAATCGGCTGCCTTTTATTTATGATCTTCGGTTTTATCTTCGACCGATTCTCTCTTACCATCACCCCACTTTTTTATATCAGTGCCATTATCATCGGTGGATATAAACAAACATCGGAAGGCTTGAAAGAATTGTGGAATGATCGGACACTGAATGTGGATTTATTGATGGCTTTAGCTGCTATTGGTGCCTGTTTGATCGGTAATTACTTTGAAGGAGCAATGTTGACATTCATCTTTTGTTTAAGCGGTGCATTAGAGGAATACACAACTAATAAAAGTCAAAAAGAAATTACTGCTTTGATGAATCTTCAACCACAAAAAGCCCAATTATTAAAAGAAAATGGACAAATGCAAGAAGTAGATGTTTCTCAACTAAAGGTGGATAACTTGGTATTTGTCGCTAAAGGAGCAGCTGTTCCGATAGATGGCTTTTTAGAAAGCACACAGGCAACGATCGATGAGTCTGCATTAAGCGGTGAATCTGTGCCTGTAGAAAAATATTTAGGCGATGAGATGTATGCAGGAACGCTGAATCAAGGAAATCCCATCACGATTCGAGTAACAAAAACGAGTTCCGAAACTGTCTTTGCTAAGATTATCCAATTAGTAGAAGAAGCGCAGAATACGCCAACTCAAACAGCTTCATTTATCGAACGAATCGAAAATAATTATGTAAAATTGATTTTGCTTGCTGTTCCTCTAATGATCCTTCTCCCCCACTTTTTCCTAGGTTGGAGTTGGGATGAAAGCTTTTATCGAGGAATGGTATTATTAGTTGTGGCTTCTCCTTGTGCGCTTGTCGCATCTGCTACACCAGCTTCTCTAGCTGCTCTTTCAAATTCTGCAAAAAATGGGATTTTAATCAAAGGCGGTATCCATTTAGAAAAGCTTTCTGAATTAAAAGCGATTGCCTTTGATAAAACAGGAACGCTCACTAAAGGAAAACCAGTTGTAACTGACAGCTTTTTCTTTGATGAAAAGGATTTGGCACAACAACTTCTTGTTGCTATGGAACAAAAAACGACGCATCCACTTGCTCATGCGATTTTGCAATATTTCGATTGCACAATACCTGAAGAAATCCAATACTTACCAATAGAAGAAATTACTGGTTTTGGATTACAAACTACCTATTTAGGTGCGCAATGGAAAGTTGGCAAGCACGCATATGATCCTGAGACGATGATAATCAGCAAAGAGATTGCGGAAATGATCGAACGTTTGGAAAATCAAGGCAAAACCGTGATTTATCTTTCTAAAGATCAGCAGTTAATTGCTGTTTTAGGTCTGCTAGATATTCCAAAAGCAAATACCCAACAAGTAATTTCCTACTTTAAATCCCAAAACATCCATACAAGTATGATAACCGGCGACCATTCTGGCACAGCAAAGGCCATTGCTGAACAAGTAGGGATTGAACATTACTATGCAAGCTGTACTCCGGAAGAAAAAACACAACTAGTCAAAAAAGAGAATGAACTTTACCAAGTAAATGCGATGGTTGGTGATGGAGTCAATGATGCGCCTGCTTTAGCAGCCGCTTCTTTAGGTGTCGCTATGGGGCAAGGGACAGATGCCGCTATGGATATCGCAGACATCGTCTTAATGAAAAGCGACTTAAATAAATTTGTCTACAGTCATCGGCTATCTTTAAAAATGCGGCGGATCATCAAACAAAATATTATTTTTTCGATTCTTGTTATTCTCTTGTTGATTGCTTCTAACTTCCTGCAATTTTTAAATCTACCTCTTGGAGTTGTAGGACACGAAGGAAGCACAATATTGGTTATTCTGAATGGCTTGCGTTTACTAAGACCTTTACCTGATCTTTCTGATTCTTCAAAAAAATGTAAGTCTTGTCCACTATACAAAGCGCGGCTGTCTTCTGTCAAATAAGCAAAGTGTTTTTTTATGATTTTGTTTATTTTATGAAAAAAACAGCTTATGAATAGGTCTTGAAGGATGAATTCCTACTTTTGCAACTTTCTAAAAACATGTTATGATTGTTTCGAAGAAAGTGAGGAATATATTTCATGGAAAGTTGGCTTTTTTTAGGAATTATTTTACTTGTAGCAATTTTAGCTAAGAATCAAAGTCTGATGATAGCGGCAGCTTTTGTTTTGATTATGAAGCTCATACCAGCCTCCCGTTCCTTTTTCCCTTTGCTTCAAGGCAAAGGAATCAATATTGGGGTGACGATCATCACAGCGGCTATTCTAATCCCTATCGCAACAGGAGAAATCGGTCTACGTGATCTATTAGAAGCCTTTAAATCCCCTATTGGCTGGGTAGCTGTTTTTTGCGGTGGGCTAGTGGCTGTCTTATCTTCCAAGGGTGTAGGATTGATTGCTTCTGATCCACAAATCACTGTTGCACTTGTTTTCGGCACGATTTTAGGTGTTGTCTTCTTAAGAGGAATCGCCGCCGGACCGGTCATTGCTTCTGGTATCACTTACTGTATCTTACAAGTATTTGCTTTAGGAAAATAGAACAAATTTTGTCTATTTTAGGAGATTCTTAACACCCCCAATTTACTGATCCGTGATATACTGACAACGAGGTGATACAATGTTCGAAAAATTAAAGTATTTCATAGGAACAATCGGCTGGTTTCTTCTAGCGGTACTTTTGATTCTGGGCTTAGCTTATCTATTATTTCCTGATTTGATACAAAATGTGTTTGATACTGCTTTTTGATTGACCTATTAAAACGATATAGGGGATGCTCCTGCGATGCAGGGGCTTTTTTTAATCAATGTTTTGTAATAATTTAGGCCATGCCAATGAGACTTCCTATAGAATTCGATGCTCTTTTTTCTTTTTGGCTCTTCTGCTCTTTTTTGTTATACTAGATTACAGTGGACAAAAGAAAGAATGATCGCATCCACTTCAACGAATATCAAAATGGAAGAATTAGTGCCTGTTTTCAGGTTACTTTGAAAAGAAAGGAAGACGCTTGTGGAAACTTTTGAAGGTCTTTTAATTGATACGTACGTTTTACAAGAACAGCCAATGATGCTGACTGGGATCAACTTGCAGCTTGAGGACCGTGTGATCAATGGCCTGCTTAAAGATCGCTATTTGGCAAAATATATCTTACGTTTGCCCCTAAATAAATATGTGCTGGAAGTAAGTGGCAAATGGAACCGTCGGAACCAGTTGGTCATAAAAAAAATGTTGATAAAAAATATCGATGAATACATTAAAATAATCGGTACACCAGAATAGCCTTTACTGATCAAAGGATACTGGTTATAAAATAACTGCAGTTTCTTAATAGAAAAACAAAGAACAACAGGGAATCGTATCCCTTTTCAAAAAAAACTTTGCAAACGGTTCTCTTTGTTATATAATAACTTAGTACCAAACATTCCCATTCAAACTTTGTTTAAATAGATAAATAAAAATCTAGTTTGGTTTGACGCTATTGCCTCCCACAATAGCGTCTTTTTGATTTTTTTCAGCTTGTACTATCCGTTTTTACTGAAAAAAAATCCTAATAAAAGACTGTTAAGGAAAAAAACTTGTCATGTTCATATTGCAAAGCACGCTGCCTTTAGGTATAATAATGAATGTTGAATTATGCGGTAACACGCGTAAGAACTTAAGTTATCGGAGGTGAAACTAATGCCAAACATTGAATCTGCAATCAAACGTGTTCGTACAAGCGAAAACGCTAATGTGAAAAATTCATCTCAAACAAGCGCTATGCGTACTGCAATCAAAAAATTTGAAGATGCTGTAGCTTCAGGTGCTGACAACGTAGATGCGTTATATAAAGAAGCTGTTAAAGCTATTGATATGGCTGAATCAAAAGGTCTAATCCACAAAAACAAAGCTAACCGCGACAAATCTCGTTTAAGCAAAAAAATCGCTAAATAAAAGAATCGGCTTCGGCCGATTTTTTTATTTGTCAAAAAAAGGACAAAAACAAACGACCTTCCCGCATGCTTTGCCCTCGTCTTTCTTCTTATCGATTTCTTAACAACTGCCCTGTGCGCAAAACGAATAGTTGAAAACTTAATTCTTTTTCGATTTGTCCCGTTTTGATTTGATAATCCATCTCAACTAATTGATCAAACAACTGTACCAGCAAATGTTCATCAAATTTTTTTACTTCCTGCATGGCAAGTTTTACACGATATGGATGGATTTTCAATGTTTCAGCAATATTTGCCTGCTGATAACCAATCTTTACAAGAAATTTTGTCTGTAAAAATAAACGTAATTGAGAAAGCAAAATCGCATTAATTTTGATTGTTTCTTCCCCTTGCATAACTAAATCTTCGTATAAACGCAAAGCTTGTTCCGTCTTCCCTTTTAAAATATATTGGGTCATGTCAAAAATATTATGTTCTAACGTTTTAGGAACTAATTCTTCTACTTCTCTTACCGTGATTTGCTGTTGATTTTGTCCATAAAGGACCAATTTCTGTAACTCTCTCATCATTTTGGATAAATCTAAGTCGGTCAACCTCAAGAATAAATCAATTGCACTTCGTTCCATTTTGATTGAGGTATTCTCTAAGGTATTCATCAGATATTGACGTACTTCTTTTTCATTCAACTGTTGGACATTGACGATGATTGCTGTTTTTTTCAATTGTTTCGTTACTTTTTTCCGTTCATCCAACTTTTCATATGGCGCAAAGAATACTAATACAGTCGATTCTAATGGTTCTTTCAAATAAGCCGTCAATAAATCAGTATTTTGTTCGATTCCATTGTTTACTTTTTCACCTGTTAAAAAATAAGGATTCTCTACGAATACTAACCGTTGATCTCCGAAAAACGGCAACGTCTCTGCTTCAGCTACTACCTCATCTAAACTTGCATTTTCCATGTCAAAACTTAAAAAATTTAAGTCATCTTCGCCCTCTAATTGGATTTTTTTGACAATCTCTGTCCGAACTTGATCTTGGAGAAACTTTTCTGTTCCTAAAATCAAGTAACAAGATGCAAGTTTTTCTTTACGTATTTTTTGTAACTCTGCTTGTATACTCAAATTACTCACCACTTTCAAAAATTATCCTACCATGAGCAGATGAGAATTACTAGTCTATCATTGTTTCCACTAGCCCATGAGGATGAAAAACTGGATGCCAGCGATAGGTGATCATTCCTTGTTGATCCGTTCGCCATGTTTTTATCTGATTTTCTTCTAGTGTCTCCAATACTTCGCTGTGCGGGTGACCATAACGATTATTTACGCCGCAGGATATAATCCCATGTTTTGCTTCAATATGGGAAAGAAAATCTGTGTTACTTGACGTACGGCTACCGTGATGACCTAATTTGACTACATCGGCTTTCAGATTAGGATAAATCAAAAGCAATTGTTTTTCCATTGCTTGATTCAAATCTCCTAAAAATAAAAAGCGCCTATTGTTATATTCCATCCATAGACCAATCGAATCTTCATTTCTTCCCTCTCCCTTTTCAAAAGGAGTCAATACATAAAGATCATAATAACCGCTGATCCTGTCCCCATGTTTGATTTCAATGATCTCAGTACCATTTTTTTGAGCTTCAGATAAATGCCTTTGTAATGGCTCATTTCGTCCAGCGCCCCAACCGATATAAATTTTTTTGATAGTAAAATGCTGAGATAACGTGGGTAATTCTCCCACATGATCCGTATCGTCATGTGTCAAGATGAGTTTATCGATTACACTTATCCCCTGACCTTTTAGATATGGAACGATATTTCTTTCAGCAGGAGGACGTATCATACCTTGCGCCCACTTTTCTCTTTCAAAGTGTAACTGACCTCCAGTATCGATCAAAATCGTTTCTTTTCGAAAAGGACTTTGCAAAAAGATACTGTCTCCTTGACCGACATCGATAAAAGCGATCGTTGAAGAAAAGCGTAAAAATGGCAAAGTCAAAAAAATAAAAGAAAAAAGACCAACATAAAACAAGTGTTTCACAGGTTGTTCTTTCAACCTATCCGTACAAATCAGTAATCCGAAAATATACATCCCAGATAGCACAAGGGGCAAGCGTCCTATAATGAGAGACGACCCTGAAGAAAAATCGATTATTCGCTCAAATAAGATTAATCCCTCTTCTATCAGCAATAGTAAAGTTTCCGGCAGCCAGCGATTGAAGAGTGTGAGAAATAACACACCAGGAAGAAAAAGAAACTTGAATACCGGTGCAATCAGTAATGTAAAAAGACTACCTAAAATAGGCCACTCATAAAAATGCCATACAATCAACGGCATCGTGATCATAGTAAACAGGACGTGAGAGGCCGTTTTTTTCAACCAATCTCCATCAAAAGAAATCAGGATAAACAAAAAACTCATGAAAAAACTAAGCTGTCCACCCGCATGAAAAAGAAATCGAGGATCAAATAGTAAAAGAAGCCAAAAGACAACTGCAAATAAGTCCATGGTGGAATAATGCTTATTCAGCAATTTGACTAGCAATCGCAATAAAAACAGCAAACTAGCACGCAAAACAGAAATAGAACTTCCTGCAATAGAAACATAACAGATAGTTAGTAGACTCAACGGAATAATACTGACGTGTAGTGGCCATCCGATACGTCGAAATAAATAATACAGCCACCCTAAATAAAATTGGATGTGTAGACCCGATAGACTGAACAGATGCAGCAAACCACTCTCCCTAAAAATTTCTTCTGATTCTCTGAATCCTGCATCTTTATAGCCCCATAATAAAGAATTAATATATACACTTGTTTTTTGCGGAAATTCAGATTGGACAAAGGAGATAAAAGATCCTCTTTTTCTCTGAAGCCAGTTTCGCCAGTGATTTTGCATGGTGATCTGTTCAATCTTTTGAATTTGGAACCGTCCAGAAATTCTATGGTTCCTGAAGTAAGCTTCTTGGTCAAAATTATAAAGATTCCGCTTTTTTGCTGGAGAGATGAACTCGCCTTCAGCAGTCAATTCTATTCCCTTTCCTCGGAAGTTAAGCCATGTTTTCAATTCTGCTTCTGTGTTTACTTGATAAGAAAGCTGGAGCTTTTGTTTATTCTCTGATAACCTTCCTTCCATTGTCAAAAAATTACCATTTGCACGAATCGTATCTGTAAATACAGTAATTTGCGCAGATGTTGTTTTTTCCTCTAAAAATGAATACTCTTGTAGCCTATAAGAAATGGATACCGTTATGCTACACAAAATACACAAGTACGCGATAAAACGTCCTTCTTTTAGCGAAAACCATAAAAAAATTCCGGCAAGAAGCAAACGATAACCCCAATTGTCAGTGTAATACAACAAACAGATAATCATCGACGTAATTGCCGGAAAAATCAACCGATTTCGAACATGCCTTTCTAAAACGCTAGACATGTTTTCCTGTTAATTCATTTTGAAGTTTTGAAAAATGCTGTGAGTCTAAAGCAACTTGGTGTACAGATACACCTAATTGTTCGATCAACGCTTGGGCATAAGGATCATTTCGATAGTCATGGAGATAATTGATCCCTTTCACACCAGCTTGCAACAAAGCCTTTGTACAGGCCAAACATGGAAAATGTGTGACATAGATTTCTGAACCTTCCGTCGGGATACCAAGTTTTGCACACTGTAGGAGTGCATTCATCTCTGCATGGATCGTTCGCAAGCAGTGTCCATCCACGACGTAACACCCTTCATCTATGCAGTGGACATCTCCACTGACTGCTCCATTATAGCCGCCAGCAATGATCCTTTTTTCTCGAACGAGTGTCGCTCCTACTTCTAAACGTGTACACGTACTACGTAAAGATAACAGTACTGCCTGAGCCATAAAGTACTGGTCCCAAGGAATGCGTTCATTATGTGACTTATCAGTAACTTTTTCTTTATTCGTATCGCATGCTTTTGAAGATTTTTCTAACATGTTTTATATTCCTCCGTTTTTTCAAGTTGATTAAAAAGTACTCATTGCTTAAACAAAATATTCTTTAAATATAACGAATCATCCTGTCTGACAAAAGATCCTACCCTTCACTGCCGAAATGAAGTCCGTCATCCATTAGCCCATTATAAAAATTCTTCGAATCCATTTGTTCAAGAAATTCCGTATAAAAATCGATACTTCACAATCATGGCGTTTTGCTACTTCTGTGAGAACAGAGATATATTCTTTGATCAACTTGTTATTCCGATATTTTTGTTTTGTCTCATCGACTGCTGGTGGCGTGATAAAGAAAGCATGATCAGAACTATAGTCTTTTTTCAGCTGAACTATCATCCACTGCAGATTTTTTGGTACGTTTCTTTAGAAAGTTGTTTATGCTCTGCTAGATCATTCGTCCCAATGAGAATAAATACTTTATCTGCTGTATAGCTAAGTACATCTTTGGCAAAGCGTTCTCGTAGAGCTTGACTGTTATTGCCGCTGACAGCCGTATTCATAATATGAATCCCAGATATTTTATTTTGGAGATAGACATTCAGCATTGGTTCTTTTAATGTTTCTTTGCGAACAATCAAGCTATTTCCTGTTAGAAGGATATTCAAAAATACTACCTCCTCGTCCTGCCAAGCTCTTAGAATTGGATTATTCTTAGTATCCATTAGCGTCCATTTATTGCTCGTGCCAGTCGATTTTGAATCATTCTATTTAATTGTAACGAAGTTTTTTAGTTTTTCAACTGTCTTTTCACCGATACCAGAAATCTCCTGCAGGTCTTCCACTTTCTGGAAGGATCCGTTTTCTTCTCTAAATCGAATGATTTCTTGCGCTTTGACTGATCCGATCCCAGGAATCTGCTGAAGTTCTGATGGAGTGGCTGTATTGATATTTATTTTGGGAGGCTCGGAATCTGCTGTAGGCTGTTTTCCTTCCGAGGATGCCAACTGATCAAGATGTTCTGGCAGCTCTTCACCTACAGCAGGGATATATAGGACTTGCTGATCTTCTATCTTCGCAGAAAAGTTGATTCGATCGCTATCCGCTTCTTCTAATAATCCACCTGCACGCTTTAGTACATCATAGACCCGTTCTTCTGAAGAAAAGGAATAGATACCAGGCTCCTTCACACTTCCTTTGATATCGGTGTACATGACCTTTGGGCGAGCATCCTCTTCTACATCGTTTCCTTCAGCTGATGGATCTTCTCCACTGGAACTAAACGAAGAAAGTATTTCTTTTGCAGCAGTCTCTTCTGGTTCTCTATAAAATAGCAAATTTGATAATAAAAAACCACTTGCGATACAAAAGATAAGAACTATCATAGACATCCAAATGATCAATTTGGGTGAAGCTAGTATTTTCTTGCTGATTTTTTCTATCATTGTTCTTTTTCCAAAGAATGACCAGTAAAAATCATTCATTACTCCTTTCATTTGAAATTGAAGAAACAGTGAGCTCTGGCAAAATCGTCCCTTCAACATCTAATTACGTCAATTTTTTCTTTTGTTTTTATTTTTATCGTGAAGATTTTTGACGAAAAAGAGGGGGTGTGACAGAACTCGTGTCACAACCCCTCTTTAATTATTTAGTTTCATTTCATTTTCTCTAGATAGTCAAGCGCTTCTTGTACTGTTTTTACTGGTACGATTTTCATTGAGGAATTCAATTTTTTAGCGGCAGCTTTTGCTTCTTCGTAGTTGGTTTTTATTTCAGGATATTCTTTCTTAACATCGTCTGAAATCGTATCATCTGGTGCAAAGAAAATCTCTACGCCAGCTTTATCCGCACTTGCCACTTTTTTATCGATTCCTCCGATTCGGCCAACTTCTCCTTCACTGTTGATCGTTCCAGTTCCTGCAATTTGCTTACCATGTCGCAAGTTTTTACCAGTGACTTGTTCATAGATTTCTAAAGTGAACATCAATCCCGCTGATGGCCCACCGATAGAGCCAGAATTAATACGAACATCTGTATCTGATTCGATCTCGGTATGGTCAGTAAGCGTGATACCTATTCCTGCCTTTTTATCTGTTGGTAACTCGATCAGATCACCAGAAGCTGTTTTTTCTTCACCATTATGCAAATAACTGATTTCGATTGTTTGTCCAACTTTTTGGCTTTTTACATAATCCATAAATGCTTCTGTACTTTGAAAGCTTTTCCCGTCTACTTTTGTTACTGTATCTCCAACTGAAAGCTTGCCAAAGAAATTCGATGTTTTCTCTACACTCATGACATATACGCCTTTGAATTCCATTTTATAAGGCTTGTCTGCAAGTTTTAACGCTTGTTCGATTGCTGCATTTTGGGAAGAATCCATATAATACTGTTGCATTTGATTATATTCTTCATTTGTCGCCCCACCAGTCAATTCTTCTTCACTGATCAATTCTTCAAAAGGGGTCATTTTAGCTTTTAAAGCTAAGAAACCTGTAGCTTGCCTGATACCAACAGAGGTAAGAGAGAAAGACCCAGAACCTTTATCTTCCTTATCATTGACCGTAATTAGTTCTTTCAGATCGATCGTGGCTCCCGGTGATTCTACATAATACGGCAAGGGAACTACTACAAATCCAATGATCAACATTCCAAATATGATAATCAGTACTGTTTTCAACCATTGTTTAGCTTTCATTTGATTCACGCTTTCCAGCTAAAGCTTCGTTGATCACTGGCGGTAAGTAGCTGCTCACATCTCCGCCAAAGTGCAGTACTTCTTTTAAAATACTGGAACTCACGTGACTATATTCTGGTTTTGCTAATAAGAAGACAGTTTCCAATTCATCATATAGATGATGATTCATCTGAGCAATCTCTCGTTCATATTCAAAGTCTTTGATACTTCGTATGCCTCTGATCAACGCATCTGCACCAATCTCTTTTGCTGTTTCTACCGTCAATTGATTTTCTTGATGCATGACTTTTACATTAGGAAGATGAGAAACAGCTTTTGTGATCAATGTCATTCTTTCTTCTGGGGGAAACAAACTTTTCTTTGAAGTATTGATAAAAACACCAATTACTACCTCATCGAATAATTTAGCCGCACGTTCCACCGTATCTAAGTGACCTTTTGTAAAAGGATCAAAACTTCCTGGGAATAATGCACGTTTCATTGATTTCCCTCTTTTCTATAGATAGTTACGGCCGTTATGCCATAAATCTGTTTTCTTATTTGATGGAATCCAGCCACAGTTTCTGGCAATTCGACTGTTTTATCCGTTTCGCATACGATAACTGCGGTTTTAGAAAAAAGTCCCAGTTCTTCCATTTTATGGATTTGATCGATTATTTTTTGTTTTGCATATGGCGGATCAAGAAACAAGTAGTCGAATTGTTGTTTCTCCGCTGCTAGCCGTTCGATTGCTTTGTCCGCATCAAGTTTTATTGTGGTAAATTTCTCTGGTTCTTTCGTAATTTCGATGTTTTCTTTGATGATTTTTAGCGCTTGGTAATTTTTGTCTACGCATACCGCATGACTGCAGCCTCTAGATACTGCTTCGATAGCTAAACCACCGCTTCCTGCAAACAGATCCAATACTGTCTCTCCATCAAAATATGGTCCAATCATATTGAATATGGATTCTTTTACTTTATCTGTAGTTGGTCTGGTGTTCGCCCCTGCTAAACTTTTTAAACGGCGCCCGCCATAATTTCCTGATATTATCCGCATCTACTCACTCCTTAGAAATGGTACTGGTACTAGTATACCAAAAAAATACTTGGACAATGATCAAAAATCGATCGTTATCCAAGTTATTTTTTATTTAAAAACTGCTCATAAGAGATTTTTAAAGATGTTCAGCTAATCGGATTTCTGTATTTAGCTCTTCAATTTCGAAACCTTCGTCTTTTAATACTGTTTTGTTTCCTATTTTTTCGGCAAAATTCATTTCGATATCCGGTCGGTAAGAACGTTCTACGTTTCGAACAAAATGTAATTTACGGATTCGTTCTTCTGTTTCTTCAAATGTCTCTTCATTTAAGTAAAGCACGACATATTTCATTCTTCTTGAGACATAATGCAACAAGCCGAACTTTTTCAGATTCTTTAATTGTTTTAAGCTGTAGACCCATACGATCAGCCCGCGTCGTTTTGTTATTTCAAATTCACTATTGTCTAATTGCATGACAATTACCTCCGCATCCAAAGTGTTTTTTCGTTTCAAAAAACGGGCTACCTGCATCTACTTTGATTTCATTAGAAACTTCTTCGGCAAGTACTTGGACAATTTGATCCAACAGACTTTGCAGCTGTGTTTCACTATATCGGAAAGCTGCAACATGCTCATCCATATCAAGCTGTCTTTTTGCTTTTCGAACAGCTCGTTTTTTTTCACGATAATCAGGTGCATACTCACCATATGCCGCTACATTTTCAAATGCTTCTTTCTTAGACAAGAACGCTTCTTTCAACTGGCAAACTTTTGCAGATTCTTCCATTGACTGTTTATGTTCAAGATAAGAAGCCATCGTTTTACTCTTTTTTATCATTTCAGCGACTTGGAGGCATTGATCCTCCAGTTGAAACAGCTCTTCGTTAACGATCACTGCTATCACTACTTTCTCCGTTTTCTTCTTGCAATAAGACTAACATATTTTCTTTAGAAAAAGCAATGCCTACAGAATCCGTTCCCGGGTCCATGAAACGGTCATGGTTGTAAGGATCGCTGTACCAATATAAAAACGAAAAAGTAGCGTCAATCGCCGGATGAATAAATAGCCCACTAGTATTTTCTAATTTTTGTTTACTGATTAACTTCTCCAATTCATCATTCGTCAGTGAGAATTTCACTGTCGTTTGAGCACTGCCTAGCGATTTTTGCCAATCAGCCATACGTTCCTCTGACAATATTTCCTCAGGCCTTGTCAAAAAATCATGTAGTAGCAGCTGACTGTGGTTTTGAAAGGCAAGTGTTTGATTGTATATGGGAAGTTCGTCTTCTCTTCTAAGCATATTTAATAAAGTCGTACTTTTTCGTTCTTTAACGCGATTGATTGATTCCCAATCAGCCGATTTATCTGCTTGATAATGTGGAAGGCCTTCACCAAACACTTGATATGGCAATAGTTTCAAAAGACTATCTTTATCTAAATACACAACTGAAAATAGGCCGTTTGTTGTTTGATCAAAAAATAAAATAGCAAAAGTGTCGTTATCAAAAGCAATTAGCGGACGATAATTCATATCCTCTTCCATTAGTTCGATTCCAACTTCTGTATCATGGTACTCAAAAGTGAAATTAGTATAGATAGTAGTGATTTTCGTAAGATCTTGCATCGTCATCCCTAAATAAAACGGCGCGATATCAGCAGGCCCTGTTTGCAGTACTTTAACAGTTGTGACTCTGCTGTCTTGGATGTTCGCTTCAAATGTGAGATGACTAGCTTTATTTTCATAATATCTTGTTTCAAAACCAAATCCGCTAGTTAATCGATCATAGGCTTGGCCAAAATCCTTTTCCAGCTGATCGATCGGTTTTCCGATATAAGTAGAAAAACCAGTTGCTTTAAGCTCCTGGTATTTCCACGTTGTCATTTGGTTTGATATTTGTTGATCAGAGTTTTCCTTCACTTCAAGTTTTGGCGGAAACAAGACTGGTTCCATGTAGAATGCCACAATAACTAATAGCAGAATCAGCCAAAACAAACCCAGTCTTTTCATGTTTCCCCACCTTTCGCTTATTATTTCTCAGTCACTTCAATCAAAAGGTCACCAGACGAAATAGTGTCTCCTGAAGACACATATACATGTGCGACTTCTCCGTCAAAACGTGCTTCGATGGCCGTTTCCATTTTCATCGCTTCAGTAATCATCAACGTATCACCTTTTTTAACGTTATCGCCTTTTTTCACTAATACATCCAAAACAGAACCAGACATCGTTGCTCCAATTTGTTCTCGGTTTGTCGGTTCAGCTTTCAATCGGGTTTGGACCGTACTGATGATCGAATTATCTTTGATAGTGATTTCACGTCTTTGTCCATTCAAATTGAAGAACAGTACGCGATTCCCTTCGATATCGGGTTCTCCGATTTCATCTAAACGAATGATAAGCGTTTTTCCGCGTTCGATTTGTACATTGATTGTTTCACCCAAACGTATACCTTGGAAAAATGTTGGTGTGTCCAGTAATGTAACATCGCCAAATTGATTATATGCTTTTTGATAGTCCAAAAAGACTTGCGGATACATCAAATAGCTTAATACTTCGTCTTGTTTTGGTTCATAGCCAATTTTTTCTGCCAATTCTTTTTTTACTTCGTTGAAGTCGACTGATTCAGCCAAAAGACCTGGACGTTCATTCAATGCAGGTCTGCCTTTAAGAATAATCTTTTGCAATTTTTTAGGAAATCCGCCAACGGGTTGCCCTAGTTCTCCTTGGAAGAAAGTCACAACAGATTCAGGGAAACTTAGTGTTTCGCCTTTTTCATAAATATCTTCTTCTGTAAGATCATTTTGGACCATAAATAGTGCCATATCTCCAACTACTTTAGATGATGGAGTTACTTTAACGATATCGCCAAACATCAAGTTGACAGTATGATACATTTGTTTGATTTCATCCCAGCGATGACCTAATCCGACAGCTTTTGCCTGTTGCTGTAGATTCGAATACTGTCCTCCTGGCATTTCATGCATATATACTTCTGTTTCAGGAGCATTCAAGCCGTTTTCAAACGGTTTGTAATACATGCGCACATCTTCCCAATAATGGTTTAATTTCTGTGCATTTTCAATCGTGATTTCTGGCAGCCGTGGACCATTGACCAGTGCATAATACAAGCTGCTCATGCTAGGCTGACTAGTATTCCCACTCATTGCACTCATTGCCACGTCAACGATGTCTACTCCTGCTTTTGAAGCAGCAGAATAAGTGATGATTCCATTCCCGCTGGTATCATGAGTATGCAGATGGATTGGCAGATCTGTCGTTTCTTTCAATTCACTAATCAAACGATAAGCTGCCTGCGGTTTAAGCAGCCCAGCCATATCTTTGATTGCAATGATATGCGCACCCAGTTGTTCTAGTTCCTTTGCCATGTCTTTATAATACTGAACATTGTATTTTGCCCGACTTGGATCGTTGATATCGCCAGTATAGCAAATAGCTGCCTCTGCGATTTTACCAGTATCCCGTACAGCTTGGATACTTTTTTCCATTTGTGGAGTCCAGTTCAAACTATCAAAGATTCGAAATACATCGATTCCTTGCGCTGCTGCTTCTTTGACAAATTCCACCAATACATTGTCAGGATAATTAGAATACCCAACGGCATTTGAACCTCTGAAAAGCATTTGCAGCAACGTATTAGGCATTAAAGAACGAATTTTTCTCAACCGTTGCCAAGGATCTTCATTCAAAAAGCGGTAAGCCACATCAAATGTTGCTCCCCCCCACATCTCACTTGAAAAGAGTTCAGGAAGACCTTCTCCAGTCAAACGTGCAATCTGCTTGAAATCCTTTGTCCGAACACGAGTTGCTAGCAGACTTTGATGGGCGTCTCTAAATGTCGTATCCGTCAACAACAAATTTTCCTGTCCTTTGATCCATTCGACCAAAGCATCGGCACCCTTCGCATCTAATACATTCTTAGCCGTTACGTAATCAGTTCTTGTGATTAGATCTTTAGGCATACGTGGTTCTTCATAAAATGGTTTTTCGCCACTTTCGATACCTGGAAAACCATTCACAGTAATTTCACCGATATATTTCATCGTTTTGTTTCCGCGGTCTCGTAGTCGAGGAAATTCAAATAATGTTGCTGTACTATCAATGAAGGTTGTTTTTGCATTTCCTGATTGGAATTCAGGATGTGTGATGACATTGAGCATAAATGGAATGTTTGTTTTCACTCCACGGATTCTAAATTCTTTCAAGCAACGTTCCATTTTCTGAATGGCTGTTTCAAAGGTAGCACCATGCGTACATACTTTTACTAGCAATGAATCAAAATACGGTGTCACTACATAGCCCGCGTAAGCATTTCCGACATCCAGACGTACGCCAAAACCACCAGGTGAACGATACGTATCGATTTTCCCTGTGTCTGGTAAAAAGTTATTCAACGGGTCTTCTGTAGTGATTCGGCATTGAATGGCTGAACCATTTAATTTAATTCCTTCTTGCTGAGGCAATCCGATTTCTTTATGCAGATCCAAACCTTGAGCAATCAACAGTTGCGTTGTTACGATATCAATATCTGTAATCATTTCTGTGATCGTATGTTCCACTTGGACGCGAGGGTTGACTTCGATAAAGTAAAAATCATCTCCTTCAACAAGAAATTCTACTGTACCTGCGTTGACATACCTGACATATTTCATCAATTGGACAGCTGCCTGGCAGATTTTTTGACGTTGCTGTTCATTCATAGAGACACAAGGCGCTACTTCTACTACTTTTTGGTGACGGCGCTGAACAGAACAATCTCTTTCAAAAAGATGGATGACGTTTCCATGCGTATCCCCGAGAATCTGTACTTCGATATGCTTAGGATTAGCGATGTATTTTTCAACATACACTTCATCACTACCAAAGGCTGCTTTTGCTTCGCTTTTCGCACGTTCGTAGCCCTCTCTTGCACTCTTTTCATCGTGAGCTACACGCATGCCGCGTCCGCCGCCGCCTAGAGCTGCCTTGATCATAATCGGATAACCGTATTGTTTCGCAAACTCCAAGGCATCGTCTATAGAAGCGATTGGTCCATCTGTGCCTGGAATCGAAGCAATCCCCGCTTCGATAGCTGCAGCTTTTGCTTTGATTTTATCTCCAAAAATATCTAAATGATGCAGTTTGGGTCCAACAAAAATGATGCCTTCTTCTTCGCACCGTTGCGCAAAATTCAAGTTTTCCGACAAAAGACCGTAACCCGGATGAATAGCGTCAGCTCCGCATTCTTTCGCGATAGAAATGATCCCTTCAATATCTAGATACGCATCAATCGGTTTTTTTCCTTGTCCTACTAAATATGCTTCATCCGCTTTGAAACGGTGTACGGAATATTCATCTTCTTCTGCATAGATTCCAACAGTTTTAATTCCTAATTCTGTACAAGCACGAAATACACGTACAGCGATTTCACCCCTGTTAGCAACTAAAACTTTTTTCATCGAACCACTCCTACATCTTTTTTTATTATAAACCTAAGCTCTTGCGTTTTTCATCCGCACTGATGTTGAGGACAAAGCCGACACAAATCGAAAGCATCAGCAAACTGGAGCCTCCTTGACTTAAAAATGGGAACGTGATCCCTGTCAAAGGAATAACACCAGTAATTCCTCCAAGATTGACAAATACTTGGATCAAAAACATTGCGCCGATCCCAATGCACAAAAGCGAATTGAACGGATCTTTTGAACGGATACCTACAAGGACAATGCGCACAATCATAAAGAATAGCAACGCTAATATCAAAATCCCCATAATCACTCCCAGTTCTTCCACTACGATTGCATAAATAAAATCGGTTTGTGCTTCTTGTAAAAATCCTTTTTTCTGGATACTGTTACCTAATCCCCTGCCAAATAGTCCTCCGTTGAACATGGCATAGTAGCCGTTGACTAGTTGATGCCCTTTATTTAATTCGTCTGAGAAAGGATTTTGGTAAATAGCAAATCGATTATAGATATACTGTAAACGTCCGGGTAAGATCTTTCCGTTTGTGATATTGATCAGCCAGATCGTAAAAGTACTTAGACAAAAGCCTCCTACTCCTACAATCAAAGTATACACATAATTGACTCCGCTGGCTAAAAGCAGAACCAAAATAATCAAAAAGATAACTGCCGCATTACCAAAATCGGGAAGAATAGCGACTAATGCAGTAAGTCCGATAACCATTGCAAGTGGACGTTTCACAGTCCCAAGAAAATCTTTTTGTACACTGTTTTGTCTTTTAGATAAAGTCAGAGACAGGTACCAGATAGAAATGATTTTTAGGTATTCGGCAGGTTGGATCGAGAATCCTGCAATTTGCAGCCAACCTTTCGCCCCATTGATCTCCTTACCAAAAAACACAACAATCAGCAGCAAAATCGTCAAAACTGCGATGGCTGCCATGATCAAACGCTGGTTTTTCAAAACATCTGTTTTCATTTTATAAAGTAGTGCGATAGCAATCAAGCTAAGCACCCAAAAAATACTCTGGTTAATGACTGATGCGGACGGATTTTGTCCGTTTTCTAATAATAGATACGACGTAGAACTATATACCATGATCAATCCCAATACACATAAAATTAAATAGGGAATCAAGATGCTATAGTCTAATAGATGCCTTTTTTTCACTTTCTTAGGCAAGTCTATTCCTCCTTGCCAACTTCTTTTTTATCATAAATTTCTTGGTAAACCTCACTATATAACTGATTCAATTCTCGTTCTAGCTCACTTAACATCAGCTGGCCCTCGTTCTTTCCGATTACTCCTATACGGACAGCAAAACCGACTTGCCGGGAAAAGCCGTACATCTGTGTATCTACCACTTCTTCGAAGGCTTTGCATTGTGAGATACAGAGACTGTTGTTTTGATTTCGGATTAATCGTTTGATCCGTTCTGCTTCATCATTTAATACTTGGATCGCAAGTTTTTTCGACAAAGAATCCATCTGTGCTTACCTCCCATTCTAATTCCTTAATTATAACATATTTGATTTTCATAAGGAGCAAAAAAAACAGATTTAACCAGTTGTTTTTATTCATTTTTACGTATTCGTTCTTTCTACTTATCCAGAACGTTAGAGTCCGCATTTTTTATCCGAGATAAAAAGGCTTCGCCATATTTATCAAGCTTGCTTTGGCCAACTCCTTTTATCTGAAGCATCTCCAATCTGCTTGATGGACGTATTCGGCTCATTTCTTTCAATGTGGAATCTGAAAATACGACATACGGGGGAACGCCTGCTTCTGATGCTAGATCCGTTCGCAGTTCCCGCAGCACTTCAAATAGTGTATCGGTTTCTTCATCCGATAGCTGCTGGACTTTCTTGGGTTCCTTTCGATAAACAGATTCTTGTCCTTTCAATACTTGTATCCCTCTTTCTGTTACTTTCAAAACAGGATACTCACCATTGATGGTCAGAAGATAGCCATTCGATATCAAATATTCAATTAACTGCATCGTTTCTTTTTGCGATTGGTTTTTCATCAGTCCATAGGTAGATAAATGTCCAAAACCTAAAGCTTGCAGCTTTTGTTCTTTCGATCCTGCTAAGACTTTCATCAGCATTTGTTTACCATAGTTCTCACCCATACGTTTTAAGCAAGAAAGAACCATCTGTGCTTCTGTCGTTACTTCTACTATTTCTCTGTCATCTAAACAGTTACCACAACGGTTGCACGGACTGCTTGTCTCGCCAAAATAGTTTAGGATGTATTGCTGAAGACAGGACTCAATATACACGTATTCTGTCATCGCTTTTAATTTTTCATATTCTTTTTGCTTTTGCCCTTCTTCTCTTTGGGACTGCTGGATAAAAAACTTTTGGACTTGGATATCTTGAGGAGAGAAAAGCAGGATGGCTTCACTGGAAAGACCATCTCTTCCCGCCCGACCAGCTTCCTGATAGTATGCTTCTAGAGAGCCAGGAATTTGATAATGGATAACAAAACGGACATTGCTTTTATTTATACCCATACCAAATGCATTTGTCGCTACAATCAGCTGCAAGCGATCGTATAAAAAGGCTTCTTGCATTTCTGTTCGCTCATTCTCATTTAGACCACCATGATATCTACCCACGGAAAAATCGAATTTTTTAAGCAAATGATAGAGACGGTCTACTTCTTTTCTCGTTGCTGCATAAATGATACCAGATTGATTTTTGTTGATCTTTAAATATTCGATTAGATATTGTTCTTTTTTTTGATCTTTAATTACTTGAAATCGTAGATTTTCTCGTTCAAAACCAGTCTGAATATGGTTGTTTTCTGGAATTTTTAAAAGTCTTTTTATGTCAGCAGCTACTTGCACAGTCGCTGTAGCTGTCAAAGCAACAATTACAGGACGATTTGGCAGTTGATCTAGCTGGTTCGCCATCTGTAAATAACTTGGGCGGAAATCATGCCCCCACTGAGAGATACAATGTGCCTCGTCAATAGCGATCATACGGACGTTCCATCGCTTCATTGCTTGGATAAAATCCGGCATGATAAAACGTTCAGGAGCGATATAAAGTAAACGGTACTGCTGTCTATCGATTTCTTGGAAGCGTCTAGCTGTTTCGTAACCATCTAACGAGCTATTGATAAAAGTGGCGGGTATACCTAATTGATTCGCCGCGTCCACCTGATCCTTCATCAAAGAGATTAAAGGGGACACAACCACAGTAAGCCCATCTAATAGTAAAGCTGGAAGCTGGTAACAGATTGATTTCCCACTTCCGGTAGGCATGATTCCTAATACATTTTCCTGATCAATGACTTTCTGGATAATTTCTTTTTGACCAGGTCTAAACTCATCATAGCCAAAGTATTGTTTTAATAAGTCGTTCATCTTCCCGCTCCTTTCTCTTGCCATTTTACTTCGATTTTCTTCGAAGGACAAGTTGATCTCCTTTCGTGAAACATTATCTTATTATGAAACAAAAACTCTCTAGAAATAAGTTTTTTAAAAGTCTTTTAAACGTCTTTTGGCGTATTTTCTGAATTTATGTCCATTGACAAAGATGACTTCTCCACAGAAAAGAGTTGGACAAAAAAAGAAACCAGCTATTTTTTATAACAAGCTGGTTTCTCTCTTCATCCTTTTACAGATTATTTTTTCTTTTTAGATGCTTTTTCACGAGCATTTTTCTCTAAAATTTGTTTTCTCAAGCGAATGCTTTCTGGTGTTACTTCGCAATATTCATCATCATTCAAGAATTCCAAAGATTCTTCCAACGTCAATTGTTTTGGTTTTTTGATGACAGATGTTTGGTCTTTAGTAGCAGACCGTACGTTTGTCATTTGTTTTGCTTTCGTGATGTTGACAGTCAAATCATTATCACGGCTGTTTTCCCCGATAATCATTCCTTCATATACTTCTGTACCTGGTTCTACGAAGACTGTACCGCGTTCTTCGATACTCATGATAGAATAAGTCGTTGCTTTTCCTGTATCGATCGAAACAAGCGCCCCTTGGTGACGTCCGCCAATTTGACCAGGAAGCATTGGCAGATATTGGTCAAAAGTATGGTTCATGATTCCGTAACCACGTGTCATTGAAAGGAATTCAGTTGAATAACCAATCAAACCGCGGGCAGGTGTTAAGAATGTCAAACGGATTTGTCCGTTTCCTGTATGGACCATATCTTGCATTTCACCTTTACGTAAGCTCAAGGACTCGATAACACTACCCATATATTCTTCTGGTGTATCGATTTGCACGCGTTCAAACGGTTCGCATTTTACACCGTCGATTTCTTTTTCAATAACTTCTGGACGAGATACTTGCAATTCGTATCCCTCACGGCGCATGTTTTCAATCAAGATAGACAAATGCAATTCTCCACGACCAGAAACTGTCCATGCATCTGGAGAGTTTGTTGGTTCAACTCGTAAGGATACATCTGTTTGAAGTTCTGCCATCAAACGTTCTTCAATCTTACGAGCGGTTACGAATTTACCTTCTCGACCGGCAAATGGTGAATTATTAACTAAGAAAGTCATTTGCAATGTTGGTTCGTCAATGTGAAGGATAGGTAACGCATCTTGATGATCCACAGGAGTAACTGTTTCACCGACAAAGATATCTTCCATACCTGAGACAGCAATCAAGTCTCCAGCTTTTGCTTCTTGAATCTCTAGACGTTTTAGTCCAAAGAAACCAAATAATTTCGTTACACGGAATTTCTTAACTGTTCCGTCTAATTTAATTAATGCTACTTGGTCTCCTACTTTGATTGTTCCTCTAAATACACGTCCGATTCCGATACGACCTACATAATCGTTGTAGTCAAGTAATGAAACTTGGAATTGTAATGGTTCGTCGCTGTTATCGACAGGAGCAGGGATTTTTTCAATAATTGTATCAAAAATAGGTGCCATGGTTGGTTCTTGATCTGCTGGATCATCTGACAAGCTTGACGTACCATTTAGTGCAGATGCATAAATCACAGGAAAGTCTAACTGATCATCATCTGCTCCTAATTCGATGAATAGTTCAAGAACTTCATCTACGACATGCTCAGGACGAGCAGAAGGTTTGTCAATCTTGTTTACGACAACGATTGGTGTGATATGTTGTTCCAGTGCTTTTTTCAATACAAAACGTGTTTGAGGCATTGTTCCTTCATACGCATCTACGACCAACACAACGCCGTCAACCATTTTCATGATCCGTTCTACTTCGCCACCGAAATCCGCGTGTCCTGGAGTATCCATGATGTTTACGCGAATACCTTTATAGTCTACAGCTGTGTTTTTGGCTAAAATCGTGATACCACGTTCTTTTTCTAGCGCATTTGAGTCCATCGCACGTTCTTGCAATTGCGTATGTGCGTCTAATGTATCTGATTGTTTTAATAGTTCATCAACTAATGTTGTTTTTCCGTGGTCAACGTGGGCAATAATTGCGACGTTACGGATATCGTTTCTATAATTCAATGTAACTAACTCCTTTTTTATTGGTTCTTTATGACAGGGCAAATTTTACTCGACTGCTAATTATAGCAGACTTTTTTCATGAAATATAGTAAAATGTTTTCATTTTTTCGAGAAAATTAATCTTTTGCTCGTTTTTATCATTTTTGTGAATGATTTCTACCTTTTTTTCAGCCTTCTTTTTTCAAAAGGTCTGCGATTTCTGCATATGCACAAGAAGTCCCTGCTAAATAGTATTCCCTTTTTTCAAATGTCAAAGGAGTACCAAAAAGACCGCTTGTTACCATACCAAACTCTTCCAATAAGACATTTCCCGCTGCATAATCCCAAGGGCTAAGGTTTGAAATATAAGCAATGTGGTTTCCTTTCAAGATTGCCACTAGTTCAAGACCAGCGCATCCGTACATACGTGTCCCCATGCTGCTTTCCGCAATTTCTCGGATTCCATATTTATTATGACCGAAAAGATAACTATTCACACCAAGTAAGCCTTCCGATAAGGATTTATTTGCTGGTCTAGGCAATGGCTCATCATTTTTATACACGCCTATTCCTTTTCCACCCCAAAAAAGTTCATTTCTCATCACGTCATAAATGAAACCAAGCTTTCCAACGCCGGATTCATAAACAGCGAGCATAATACAAAAATTTTCCCCTTCAATCACAAAATTCAAGGTGCCATCAATAGGATCGATGATAAAGACTCTTCCATCGAGATCCGATAATTGATTACACCCTTCTTCTTCTGCCAATATTTTCGCCTCTGGATCAAAGGAATGGATTTTTTCGATTAGAAAATTCTGGATGTTTCGATCGACATTTGTTACTAGATCCGTTCGATTTGATTTTTGCGAGATTGTTAATGTTTGTTGAGAAGATTTGATTTTCTCACCAGCTTCTTCAAGCCAGGACTTGATATGATCAATCATCTGTTCCATTTATCTCACCCGTTCATTCTCAAAGTTTTGTTTGGATTTTTTTTTGCTTGCTGCACTGTACGATATAAAGAATAACCGGAAGCTTTTTCAAATTCCCGTCCCAATCGTTTTTCCTCACCAATGGATTTGACAACAGTTTTAAACTGCTGATAAGTCTTCAAAAAAGCTTCATTGTTTATCCCTTTTTCATTCGCACGTTCCAGATCTTCCCACATCTTCATTACAATGACCATTTCGTCTGTTGTCCAATCTAAATCAAGTGGATACTGATATTCTTGCATCTTCAACTCTCCTATTTCATATTCCTCTTCAGTGTAGCATAGGAAGTGGTAATAAACCAAGAAGTTGTCATATTTTTAAGTTTACATAATAATATTATTGATAATTCTAAAAAACAAAACGCAACTGATTTTTCAGTTGCGTTTCGCCTGTATTATTCAAATCAAATATGGATTGGTAAACCTAATGCTAATTCCGAAGCATCCATGACGATTTCGCCAAGAGATGGATGAGGATGAATCGTCAAGGCGATATCTTCAGCATTCATTCCTGATTCGATTGCTAAAGCTAATTCAGAGACCATATCACTTGCGCCGACTCCACCGATTTGCGCGCCAATAAGCACGTTATCTTCGATCGTCGTAACTAGACGGATGAATCCTTCTGTTTTACCAAGCGATAATGCCCGACCGTTCCCTGAAAATGGGAATTTATATGCTTTTGCTTCGATACCAGCATCTTTTGCTTCTTTGATCGTCATACCTACAGAAGCCAATTCAGGATCAGTGAAGGCTACTGCCGGCATTGCTTTATAATCTACAGCTACTTTTTTGCCAGAGATTGCTTCAGCAGCGATTTTTGCTTCATAACTGGCTTTGTGTGCTAATGCCGCCCCTGGAACGATATCACCGATGGCATAGATGTTAGGTACGTTCGTACGTCCTTGTTTATCCACCGTGATCAATCCTCGTTCTCCTACTTCGACACCCGCTTGTTCTAAGCCCATATCATCTGTATTCGGACGACGACCTACAGTGACCATCACATAATCAGCAGTAACGGATTCTTCTTTCCCGTCCACTGCATATTTCACTGTCACGCTGTCACCGTTATCGACTGCTTCTTTCGCCATTGCATTCGTTACGACTGTTACGCCTTTTTTCTTGAAATCATCTTCTACTAATTTTACTAGATCTTTTTCGTAAGTTGGTAAAATTTGTGGTGAGCCTTCAAGAATCGTTACTTCTGCTCCTAAGTTTGCGTACGCTCCGCCCAATTCGGCACCAATCACACCGCCACCGATGATCACAAATTTCTTAGGTACTTCTTTCAATGCTAATCCGCCAGTAGAATCTAACACACGTCCTCCGAATTTAAATCCTGGAATCTCGATTGGACGGGAACCTGTTGCGATGATTGCGTTATTGAACGAATAAGTTTGAGCTGAATCTGGATGAATGACGCGTAGTGTGTGATCATCTACGAAGAACGCTTCTCCTTCGATTGTTTCAACCTTATGTTTTTTTAATAGGAAACCAACACCAGAAGTCAACGTATGGACAACTTTGTTTTCTTTCCATTCTTGTGTTTTTGCAAAATCTAGTTTGACGTTTTCACTAGTTACTCCAAACATTTCAGAATCTAGTGACTCTTGATAATGGTGTCCTGCAGCTATCAGTGCTTTTGAAGGAATACAGCCGACATTCAAACAAACACCGCCAATATACTCTCTTTCAATGATTGCTACTTTTTGTCCCATTTCAGCAGCGCGGATGGCAGCTACATAGCCACCAGGTCCCGCACCAATTACAACTGTATCTAATTCTACAGCAAAATCTCCAACTACCATTTGTTTATCATCCTTCCATCATTAATAGCTCTGGATCAGCTAAAAGACGTTTGATATTATTCATTGCTTGTTGCGCAGTTGCTCCATCTACGATACGGTGATCGAAACTTAATGACAGTTTCATCACACGACCGACAACGATTTCGCCTTCAGCATTTACGATTGGTTGTTGTGCAATCGTTCCTACACCTAAAATAGCTACTTCTGGATAGTTGATGACTGGTGTAAACCAACCGCCACCTACAGATCCGATATTGCTGATCGTAATTGTTCCATTGCGCATATCTTCTGCAGATAGTTTGCCGTCATGAGCTAATTTTGCTTTCTCATTGATTTCGTCTGCAATAGCAAACATTCCTTTGCGGTCTGCATCTTTCACATTTGGTACATATAGTCCGTGATCCGTATCAGTTGCAATACCGATATTGTAGTAATGTTTATAAACGATTTCTTGGTTTGCATCGTCGATAGATGCATTCAATACTGGGTATTTCTTAACAGTCGCTGTTAAAGCTTTCACGACATATGGCAAGAAAGTAAGTTTCGTACCATTTGCAGCAGCAACTTCTTTAAATCGTTTCCGATTATCCCATAGTTTAGACACTTCTACTTCATCATGCAATGTCACGTGTGGAGCTGTATGCTTACTGTTGACCATTGCTTTAGCGATAGCTTTACGTGTTGGCGTCATTGCTACACGTTCTTCCAAGTCTCCTAAGTTGGACTTGAATGGTTTTGCTGGTGCAGCTGGTTTGCTTTCTGCTGCAGGAGCTGCTTCTTTCGGTGCTGCCGCTTCTGGCGCTTCTGATTTCGCTGGTGCACTGCTTGGACCACCTGCCAAGAAGTTTTCGATGTCCTCTTTTGTTACTCTGCCACCTTTTCCAGTTGCAGTTACTTGTGAGATATCTACATCTTTTTCACGGGCAAATTGACGAACAGATGGCATAGCCAATACACGTTTATTTGGATCGGCAGCTTCAACGACACTTGCTGAACCTGATGTTTCCACTTTTTCTTTTGGTGCTTCAGCTGATGGCGCACTAGTTGACGGTGCACTATTGTGTCCAGGAGCATCGATTTCTACTAATACATCCCCAACATTTGCTACAGTGCCTTCTGGAACAATCACGTTTTTAACTGTCCCTGTGACAGGTGACGGAATTTCTTCTACTGATTTGTCATTTTGAACTTCTAGTAATGTATCATCTTCATTGATCGTATCTCCTGGTTTGACGAACCATTTGACGATTTCACCTTCTGCGATTCCTTCACCGATATCCGGTAACTTAAATTGGAAGACTCCTTCGCTTGACGATCCAGCTGATTCTGTATCAACAGTGGGTTCAGCAGCCGGTTTAGCTGGAGTTTGGGATTCTGCGGCTACACCACTGTCCCCTTCATTGTCTTCGTGTCCTGGTGCATCGATTTCTACTAATACATCCCCAACATTTGCTACGGTACCTTCTGGAACAATCACATTTTTAACCGTTCCTGTAACAGGTGACGGGATTTCTTCTACTGATTTGTCATTTTGAACTTCTAGTAATGTATCATCTTCATTGATCGTATCTCCTGGTTTGACGAACCATTTGACGATTTCACCTTCTGCGATTCCTTCACCGATATCCGGCAATTTAAATTGATAAGCCATGACTTTGTTTCGTCCCTTCTTTTCTTAAAATTCCGCGATTTCTTTTACTTTGTCTTCGATATCTTTTGCATTTGGCAACCAGACATTTTCTGCTTGTCCAAATGGGAAGACTGTATCAGGTGCAGAAACTCGTCCGATTGGGGCTTCTAATGAAAGGATAGCGCGTTCTGAGATCTCAGAAACTACTTGCGCGGCAACGCCCGCTTGTCGTTGTGCTTCTTGGACAACAACTACGCGACCAGTTTTTTCCACGGATTGAATGATCGTTTCTACATCTAATGGCGCAACTGTACGAAGATCAATGATTTCAACAGATATATTTTCTTTTGCAAGATTGTCTGCTGCTTTGATTGCTTCACGCACCATTGCTCCGTATGTGATAATAGATACATCTGTTCCCTCACGAGTAACTGCTGCTTTATCCAAAGGAACTTCGTAAGCTTCATCCGGCACTTCTTCTCGGAATGAGCGATATAGTTTCATGTGTTCTAGGAAAACAACCGGATCGTTACTTCTAATAGAAGAAATCAATAGTCCTTTTGCATCATAAGGGTTGGAAGGAATCACTACTCGAATACCAGGAGACTGAGCGATCAAACCTTCTAAATTATCCGAATGCAATTCTGGTGTATGAACACCGCCACCAAATGGCGAACGAATTGTGATGGGTAGATTTCTAGTGCCGCTCATTCGATATCTTGTACGAGCCATTTGAGCTACTACTTCGTCCATTGCTTCGAAAATAAAACCAAAGAATTGGATTTCAGGAACTGGACGAAATCCTTCTAACGCAAGACCGAAACTCAATCCTGCGATTCCAGATTCAGCTAAAGGAGTATCGAATACTCGGTCTTCTCCGAACTTTTCCTGCAATCCTTCAGTTGCCCGGAAAACTCCTCCGTTTTTCCCAACATCTTCACCAAAAACAACGACATTCTCGTCATTTTCTAGTTCAAGTGCTAAGGCATCTGTGATTGCTTGGATCATTGTTTTTTGTGCCATGATTATTTCGACTCCTTCGCTTCATAAATTGCAATTTGTTCTTTGATTGATTGTGGAGATACTTCGAACATGTTTTTCAAGAAATCTGAAACCTTTTGTTTTGGTACTTTGTCGGCTTCAGCAATAGCTGCTTTGATTTCTTCTTTAGTTGCTTCGATGACTTGTTCTTCTTTTTCTTCAGACCAAAGTCCTTTTTCCGTCAAATATTTACGGAAGCGGATCAATGGATCTTTTTTCTGCCAATCGTCATCTGTGTCTTTTGTACGGTAGCGGGTTGGATCGTCACCAGATAGTGTATGTGGTCCATAACGATAAGTCAGTGTTTCGATTAGGACTGGTCCATTTCCACTGATCGCCCATTCCCGTGCCATTTTAGATACAGTATATACTGCAAGCGGATCCATTCCATCGACTTGAATACCAGGAATCCCAGCTGCGACAGCTTTTTGTGCAAGTGTTTTTGCTGCAGTTTGTTTTTCACGAGGTGTAGAGATCGCATACCCGTTGTTTTGGATATAAAATACGGCATTTGCATGGTAAGCGCCAGCGAAATTGATTGCTTCGTAAAAATCACCTTGTGATGAACCGCCATCACCAGTATAAGTGAAGACGACATTTTTCTTGTTTCGTTTCTTCAAACCTAATGCAACACCGGCTGCTTGTACATATTGTGCACCGATGATAATTTGTGGTGGTAGAGCTTTCAATTCTTCCGGATAAGAATTACCTGCAGCATGTCCTCGAGACCATAAAAAAGCTTGAGATAAAGGTAAACCATGTTTTACTAGTTGAGGTACATCCCGATAACCTGGAAGAAGAACATCTTCTTTATCAAATGCGTAAGCACTAGCCAGCTGACTTGCCTCTTGTCCAGCAGTTGGTGCAAAAAAGCCTAGGCGTCCTTGGCGGTTCAGCGCTGTTGAACGTTGGTCTAATACACGAGACCATACCATATGAGTCATTAATTCAACGAGTTCATCATCGGATAAATCAGGTACTAAATCTTTGTTAACTACGTTTCCATCTTGATCAAGTGCTTGATATACTGGGAAATCTGCATTGACTTCATCTAGCAGTGCTTGGAAGTCGATCGGTGCTTTTTTGTTTGCCATTTGTCACACATTCCTCTCTCATCTATAAGAAAATCTCTTCATTCTGCGATTGAAACAGTGAATAAAACTGTATCACTATTTAACCGTCTTCATTAATAAATTATCATGGATTTATGAGAAATACAAGCTAAAAGCACAAATTTTCACGATGAAAGGAAATTATGCCAATCCGCATATTAACAGCATTAGTGAATAAAATCACAATAAGGAAAGCGTTTTATATTTCATCTGCATTTTTTCTATTTTCTAATCAAACTTACAACCATCTGTTTCTATTTAAAAACGTTGGTGTTATACAGTTTTGTTGCAAATATTTATTTTATTTACACATCGTGAACGGACGTACAAATAATGGTTTTTTCTTAGTTTCTTTATATCGTATTCTTTTTCCGAAAAAAAAGAAACAGCTTGAAATTTAAATCCAAGCTGTTATATTCTTTAATCTATTTACTTTGTGAAATTATTCTGTTAACCACTTTTCTAGAATTTTCATCTTTGAATAAAACAACGGTATTTGGTTTTCATCCAGCCTACTGTAATTGATTCTGATTCCATTTATATCTTGCCCAAAAAGTAGACTTGGTGCAATTCCAAGACCCATATCTACTACTTTTTCTGCTAGTTCGGGGTCTAGTTTTTTCCCATCCCAAGTAATCCAGGCATAGTAACCACCTAAAATTGAATGAAGCTTGAAAAACGATTGTGAATCTCCCCAAGCGCTTATCAGTCGGCTTTTTTCTTTCAACTTTTTTCTTACATCTTGCATTTTCAAATCAATTGCTTCATTAAATACATTAGCCACTGTGATTTGTGTAAGGATATTCATCGAAAACTCCATCATTTCTTGCGCTTGAGCTAGTTGCGAGATAAAAGTCTCAGGTCCTATCACCCAACCGATTTTCGTTGTTTTTCCTAAAACCCTAGATAACGAACCGACGTATAACACATTATCCGGATCAATCGTTCGTATAGGAAGGACTTCTTCTTGGTTTAGAAATGAAAGATCCGTAAATACATCGTCTTCAATAATTGGAAGCCGATACTGTCGACACAATTCTACTAGCTTTTCTCGTCGTTTTTGACTCATCACTTTTCCTGTAGGGTTTTGAAAATTCGGGTTGATAAGCACTGCTTTCAATTTATTTTTATGGATCGATTCTTTCAGTTTTTCTAAGTCGATCCCTTCTTCATCCATCGGTATCCCAAATAAACGCGTTCCTGAAGCTTTGAAAAGAGGTAATCGGTAAAAAAAAGAAGGTGACTCTACAGCTATCCCCTCTCCAGCTGAAAGAATCGTTTGTAAAATCAAAAAGATTGCTTGCTGACCGCCACCAGTCACAAGAAGCTGGTTGGGGGAAAATGCCAATTCAAATTTACTTTCCAAATACCGTTTGATTTTGTTACGTAACGGAGTATAGCCTAAAAGATCCATTTCTTTTTCTTCCGCTAAGATTTCTTCAAGAGAATAAGAAGGAAACTCAAAATTCGGCAAAAGCTCATCTGGCATCTCGCTAGCGTATAAATCAAGAAACGATGTTTTTTGGATCTGCTTTGCTTCTCTTATTTTTTGCTCATACCAGTCCGTCTGCTCATAACGAGGAGAGATCATTTGCCGCCAATCGATTCTTGGAACAGCGAATTTCCCCCATTCAGTCTGATTAACAAACCATCCGCTGCCACGTTTGCTCGTTAGTACCCCAAGCTCCCTAAGCTCTTCCAATGCATGGACAACGGTGGAACGATTCACACCAAAAAGTTGCCCTAGTTTTCGTTCTGATTCAAGTTGACTTCCAGGATTGATCCTTCCGTTTTCGATTTCTCTCATAATCTGTTCCATAATTTGACGATAAATCGGTCCTTTTTTTTTCTCTACTTTTTCCCACATAAGCTTCTCTTTTCTATTGTCTATTTTTTCTTTTGATTTTACCGAATTTACGAGAAAAAAGAAAAACTTTTTTTGCAAAACATAAGGGACTGTGACAAAAATCTTATCACAGTCCCTTATTCTGAATAATGATGTTCAAAAGCTTGTATCTGCGATAATAATTCCAGCCAAACAAAACATATAAAGAACTATTTTTGTTTGGCTGTTCTTATTACTTAATGCAGGACAACTTTTTCACAACATCCTAATATTTTATTTATTTTTTAGATTGTGTCTCCATTAAAAATCGAATTTTTCACGATGACATAGTCAACTTTTCGAATGGCTTCCAGATCTCTTCCTCCAGCATAAGAAATAGATGATTGAAGGTCTTGTTGCATTTCCACTAGTGTATCTTTCAAAGATCCTTTGTGTTGGATCCAGATTTTCTTTCCTTCAACATTTCGTTTTTCGCCTTTTTGGAATTCTGAAGCAGAACCAAAGTATTCTTTATACACGATTCCATTTTCGACTTTTGTTTCGCCAGGAGATTCCTCGTGACCGGCAAACAATGAACCAATCATGACCATTGTCGCACCAAAACGGACAGATTTTGCAATATCGCCATGTGTTCTGATCCCACCGTCAGCGATGATCGGCTTGCGAGCTGCTTTCGCACACCATCTAAGAGCTGCCAGTTGCCAGCCTCCAGTCCCAAAGCCTGTCTTGATTTTTGTAATACATACTTTTCCTGGACCAATCCCGACTTTTGTTGCATCTGCGCCCGCATTTTCCAATTCACGGACGGCTTCCGGTGTACCAACATTACCGGCAATCACAAAAGTTTCAGGCAAATATTTTTTAATATGCTGAATCATATCAATAACTGAGTTAGCATGTCCATGCGCGATGTCGATAGTGATATAATCAGGATTTAGCGATTCTTCTGCCAACTTCTCTATAAAGGAATATTCCTCTTTCTTGACGCCAACACTGATCGAGGTAATCAATCCACGCTTTTTCATTTTTTTGATAAACGGAATTCGAGCTGCTTCATCAAACCGATGCATGATATAGAAATAACCATTTTCCGCTAAGAATTCTGCGATTGTTTCATCAATAATCGTCTGCATGTTGGCAGGCACTACTGGCATTTTGAATGTATGTTTACCTAATGTGACCGTTGTATCACATTCAGAACGGCTATTTACGATACATTTATTAGGAATTAATTGAATATCTTCGTAATCAAATACTTTCATTACATTATCCTCCTGATGTTCACATCCAGCAAAACACGAACATTATTAATTTAATCAAGGCTTTTTTTAGCGCCCTATGTAATTTAACTCAATTAAGCAAAAAAATCAAGAGCAAAAAGAGAATTTATACGAATGGTAAAAAAACATATATTATTTTTAGTCTATACAAACGAAACAATGAATGTTCGCTTTTAGCGAAAAAAAGACTGTGACAAATGTCTTGTCACAGTCTTTTTTCTGAATAACCGGCGTTCTCCTACGTTGTTCGTTTTTTCTTATTATACAAGTCTAGCACAACGGCTAAAAGCAAGATCAATCCTTTGATTGCCTGCTGCCAGTCTACCCCGACGCCTAAAATCGACATGCCATTGTTCAATACACCCATGACCAAGCCACCGACAATCGCACCCATGATTGTTCCAATGCCGCCGGAAGTCGAAGCACCACCAAAATATACTGCCGCCATTGCATCCAGTTCCATCGATGTACCTGCTTGAGGTGTTGCCGCATTCAATCGAGCAGCTAAAACTAATCCAGCTAAAGCTGCCATGACTCCCATGTTGACGAATACCCAGAACGTGATTCGCTTTGTTTTGATCCCTGATAGTTCAGCCGCTTTTCGATTTCCGCCCGTCGCATAAATCTGTCGACCTGCTACTGTTTTATTTGTCAAAAACCCATATGCTGCAACGATCAAACCAAGAATGATCAAAATAATCGGATACCCTTGATAAGAGGCAAAGATATAAGTTATTCCTAGTACAACGACTGCTGTAAATACCGCCTTTACCAAGAAAGCTGTTGGAGATTCCACTTCAAATAAATGATTTTTCCGACGATTTCTTGTTCGCCATTGACCAACAACTAACACGATCGTGATGATCATTCCTAAAATCAATGTCAAGAAGTGAAGGCTGCTTCCTTCGCTTAAGTCTGGTAAATAACCCGTAGACATTTTTTGGAAAACAGCTGGAAAAGGTGCTAGAGATTGGCCTCCTAGAACAACTTGTGTCAGTCCACGAAACATCAGCAATCCTGCTAAAGTCACGATAAACGCCGGTATCCCTGCATAAGCTACCCAAAAACCTTGCCATGCGCCGATCAGCCCGCCTACTGCAAGACATGCGATAACTGTCATCCACGGGTTCATTTGGCGATTGACCATCATCATGCCCGCAATTGCACCAACAAACGCCATCACTGACCCTACCGACAAATCCACATGACCTAAGAGCACAACTAATAACATCCCTGCAGCTAGTACTAATATATGGCTATTTTGCAGAACAAGGTTAGTTATATTCAATGGACGCCAGAAAATACCATCCGTCATCAATTGAAACGCAATAAGTAGTCCCGCTAAAATGATCACCATGCTGTAGCGACCAAAAAGATCAGCTGCTCTACTTTTCAAATTTAGTTTTTTCTCTTTTTTATCCGTAAGATTTTTTGCCTGTTCCAACTTAACCCACCTCTTCTTTCGTCATTAATTTCATCAAGACTTCCTGATCTGCATCTTCTCGCGAGACTTCTCCTGTAATACGTCCTTCGTTCATCGTATAGATTCGATCACACATCCCTAATATTTCAGGAAGTTCAGAAGAGATAAGACAGACAGCTTTGCCATTTGCTGCCATTTCTTCGATAATCGTGTAGATCTCATATTTTGCCCCAACATCTATCCCACGGGTTGGCTCATCCAAAAAAAGAATATCGGGTTGTGTCATCAGCCACTTGGATAAAACGACTTTTTGTTGATTCCCACCACTAAGACTACTGACAATTTGATGGATGGAGTTTGTTTTTATACGCATCTTTTTCCGGAAATTTTCTGCCTCAGTTACTTCTTTTTCTTTATCTAATACTCCTTTTTGACTTATTTTATCCAAACTGCTCAGCGTCACGTTTTCCCGAATATCCATCAGCAGATTCAGTCCTAAAGATTTTCGGTCCTCCGAGACATAAGCGAGTCCGTTTGCAATGGCTGAAGGAACGGTCTTAACTGATATCTCTGCCCCTTCCTTTAATATACGTCCGGATATCTTGCTTCCATAAGAATGTCCAAATAGACTCATAGCGAATTCAGTTCTGCCCGCTCCCATCAGTCCAGCTATTCCTACAATCTCTCCTTTTTTCAAATGCAAGTTGATGTGGTCGTTTATGATTCGCTCGTGATCAAGAGGGTGATAGACCGTCCAGTCTTCTACTTTAAAATAAACTTCTCCAATATCCGGTTTTCTTTCAGGATAACGATCAACTAAATCTCTGCCCACCATCCCGCGAATAATATGCTCTTCGCTGATCATTTCATTTTCTAGTGTCTCAATCGTCTGTCCATCCCGTAAAATGGTGATTCGATCTGCGATATCCACGATTTCATTCAGCTTATGTGAAATAATGATGGAGGTTACACCTTGCTCTTTCAACTCTCGGATCAATCTCAGCAAATTCGCGCTTTCTTCTTCATTCAATGCAGCGGTAGGCTCATCCAAAATCAACAGACGGACGGATTTTGATAATGCTTTAGCTATTTCAACTAGTTGCTGTTGCCCTACGCCAATCTGGGATACTAGAAGATTCGGGTCGATAGACAAACCGACTTTATTCAGCAGTTCATATGTTTTCTTTTCTGTCAGTTCCCAATCAATCACGCCTCTTTCTGCTTGTTCATTTCCGAGAAAAATATTCTCTTTTATTGAAAGATAAGGACTTAGTGCTAATTCTTGATGAATGATGACGATGCCTTTTTCTTCACTATCTTTCAAATCTTTAAATTGACACAGCTTTCCATCATAAAAGATTTCCCCGTCATAGGAGCCATATGGATACAAGCCGCTCAAGACATTCATCAATGTTGATTTTCCCGCTCCGTTTTCTCCGCACAATGCATGGATTTCCCCACGTTCAATCATCAGATTCACGCAATCTAACGCTCGGATTCCAGAAAATTTTTTGGTGATATCTGCCATTTTTAAAATACAATCCGCCATAATTCTTATCCTCTCTCTGACTTAGATCTCTTTAGTTCCTTGTTTGGTTCCTCTTAATTTTTCAGATCGGATTCTTTATAATAATCGGTGTCGATCAGCTCTGCTTGATAATTATCTTTATCGACAGATACTGTATTTGCTAAATACGTAGGGACAGTTTTCACCCCATTATCATAAGTTTCAGTATCATTGACCGGAACCTCTTCTCCATCACTGATTGCTTTGATCATTTCAATCGTATTTTTTGCTAAGATACGTGTGTCTTTAAAGATCGTTTGTGTTTGTTCCCCGGCAATGATCGATTTAACGCCAGCAACTGTCGCATCTTGTCCAGTAATCACAGGTAAAGGTTTACTTTCACTCCCATACCCCACGCCTTTTAATGACGAAATGATTCCTAAACTTATTGGATCATATGGCGACAAAACAGCATCCAATGTTTGGTCAGTATAATTTGCGCTTAACAGATTATCCATCCTTGCTTGCGCCGTAGAACCATCCCAGCGAAGCGTAGCGATTTGACTGAAACTCGTCTGTCCAGATGGCACGACCAACTGACCGTTGTCCATATATGGTTGTAAAACAGACATCACTCCGTTGTAATTGATTAGTGCGTTGTTGTCGTCAGGCGAGCCACCAAATAATTCAATCGTGAATGGTCCTTTTCCTTCTTTCAATCCTAAGTGCTCTTCAATATAAGCTGCTTGCGATACACCTACTCCAAAATTATCAAAAGTCGCGTAATAATCGACATTTTCTGAATTCATCAGTAAACGATCATAGGCGATCACCTTGATATCTGCTTCTTTTGCTTTAGCTAACACATCAGTTAAAGCCGAACCATCGATAGAAGCAATCACAAGTGTATCTACCCCTTTTGTAATCATATTTTCTATTTGTGCTACTTGATTTTCTACTTTATCTTCTCCATATTGAAGATCTGTTTTATAACCCAGTTTTTCTAATTCCGAGACCATGTTGTTCCCATCAGCGATCCATCTTTCTGCTGATTTGGTCGGCATAGCGATTCCTACATACCCCGTACTATCATCTGCAGATCCTGAATTGCCACACGCACTTAATAGAATGCTTGCGGTCAAAATAGCGATAGTCCCAACAATCTTTCTAAATTTGTTTTTCATTTTTTATCCCCCATTTCAATTGATACACCGAGTATAGCTAATAAAGAAAGCGTTAACATTGATTTTTTTATGGGATTTACTTTAAATTTTTTAGGTGTACTTTTTTTGTCTTGGATTTTTTTAAGTTTCTTGGATTTTTTTCGATTGATTCCTTTTGACTTTGATTTTCCCTTTTATCTGATAAGATAGTACTAACAAATCCAGATGGAGTGATTTAAAGTGAAACGTGTTTTATTTTTTTTAGCCCTTGTTGTAATCGCTTACCAAATGATGGGGTGTACACCTAATACAAAGGAAGCACCTGACCCACTAGTCGTTGGTTTTTCGCAATCAGGAACGGAGAGTAGCTGGCGGAAAAAGCATACTGAATCAATTATCACTGCGCTTGAAAAAGAAGATTACCAAGTTCTCTACCGAAATGGCTACATGAATCAGGAACGGCAAATCCAAGATATACGGACGTTCATTGCCTATAAAGTGGATATGATCATTTTTACTCCTTTGCAAGAATCCGGGTGGGACTCTGTATTAAAAGAAGCAAAGCGAGCAGGGATCCCTGTCATACTTGTCGACAGACATATTCAAACGAATGATCCCGAGCTTTTCGTCACCCACATTGGCCCCAGTTTCAAAGCAGAAGGAAATCGGGCGGGTTTATTTGTCAGCAATCACTTCACAAATTCAAAGAAACAGGAAATCAGAATCCTAGAACTTGCTGGTTCAGAGAACTCCACACCGACCAAGCTACGCTCCGAAGGATTTTTGGAATCAATCAATCGTAAACCAACCCTAAAAAAAGATGGAACCATCGACCATAAACCTCCGATGACTATTGTTCACCGAATTGTCGGTGATTTTATTCGGATGAAAGGAAAAGACCAGATGAAACGATATTTAGAAACAAATGATTTATCCGAAATCGATGTATTATACAGCCATAGTGATGAAATGACTCACGGTGCTTTAGCTGCGATAAAAGAAACATCAATCAAACCTGGAGAAGATTTGATCATTGTAACTATTGATGGACAAGAAGATATGATCGAGAAGCTACGCTCAGGAATCGTCAATTGTGTAGTCGAGTGTAAACCTGATGTCGGCTGGTATGTAGCCAATACCGTTACTCGTTATTTTGGAAATATTCAAACAGGAAAAACATTACCTAAAGATATTTTTATTTCCGAGACTGTCTTTTCCCAGCAGAATATAGCTAACATCCCAACCAGAAATTATTGACTGGAGAAGTATCATGACAAAAAATTTAAGCATAAAACAGATTTTTGCCCAAGCAAACAAAGCCATGCTTCTATTTGCTGTTATCCCTTTGCTACTGAGCATACTGTTATATTCGCAACAGCTTTTGATTTATCAACAGACGATCGCAAATATCCAAAAAGCAGATGCAATTGCTTTGAAGGTTGATCAAAAAGTTTTGGAAAGTATGTGGGACTTGATTTCTGGCCAAGTAACCGTAGATGAGTTCAATGAGGAAAATATCCTAGAAGAACTTAGGAATGATATTCGAGAGATCAAAAATAATACAAATACACTTAAAGAAATTAGTACGTTAGATGTATCGCTACGTACGATCGATACACTGGAAGATTATCAAAACGAGCTGATCAATAATATCTTGGCAAAAGATTTTATGGATACCAATGAAGAGATCATCAATCAGGTAGATTCTGTCACTCAACTGCTGTCAGATATCTTACAAGATTTTGTTCGTGTGGAGATCGACTTAGCAAGCAAAAAAAATACGACACTTGTCCGCTCGCTCATTCTATTAACAATAGTGGAACTTGGAGTTCTTAGTACCATTTTTTTCTATGCGAAAAAGAATCGTCGCTTTTTAGAGAGAAAGGTCCAAGAACCGATCAATCAGCTGATCGAGATGTCAGAACAACTTTCTTCAGGGAACCTTGGCTTTCGTTTAACCCTGCCGGAAACACTGGAATTACAAACACTTACCGCTAGCATGAATAAAATGGCGGAAGATCTAAACCAGTCTTTACGGGAGAACGCTTTGAAACAATACCATTTAGCACAAAGTGAAGTTCGTGTATTGCAAGCTCAGATTACTCCCCATTTTATTTATAACAGTTTGGATGCCATTATTTCTTTGATCGAACAAGACTGCTTTGAAGAAGCTCTGACTATGACCCATGCACTTTCCGGCTTTTTTCGTACGTCTTTAAGCAAAGGACAAGACTGGATTCCTCTTGAAAAAGAAATTAGCCATATCAATGATTATCTAGTCATCTTAAAAATAAGATACGGCCATATGCTTGACTATAAGATCGATATACCAGAAACACTTTTTCCTGTTTCTATTTTAAAAATGATCTTGCAGCCATTGATTGAAAATGCTGTATACCATGGAACGAAGTACGTCCGTCACAAAGGATTTATTCGTATTACCGCATGCAAAATTGATGAGATGATCCAATTCAAAGTTATAGACAACGGGATTGGCATCCCTGCAGAAAAACTGGCAGAAATACGTAAAGAGTTAGCCAAAGGGATCGATTCAGATTTCAGTATCGGCTACGGACTTTACAACGTAAACAAGCGTCTCCTTCTTTATTACGGAAATGATCAAAAACCTATCACGATTGACAGCAAATACCGAGAAGGAACAACTGTCACACTGATGATCCCTCTATCTCCCAAAACAATTGGAGGAAACAAACATGTATAAAGTTTTTATCATCGAAGACGAATACCTCATTCGCAATAACTTGCGGGAACAAATAACTGTCCTTGGTTCTTATTATCCAATCACTTATGTCGGCGAAGCTGGAGATGGTGAGATGGCACTGTCTTCAATTATCAACTTACAGCCCGACATCATTCTGACTGATATCCAAATGCCTTTCATGGACGGGTTGACTTTTTCAAAAGAAGCAAGGAAACTACTTCCTTGGACTCGTCTCATATTTATTAGTGGATTCGACGATTTCGATTATATGAAAGGAGCAATCCAGGTACAGGCAGATGATTATCTGCTTAAACCGATTAAAAGTAGCGAATTGAAACAAGCAATAGAAAAAGCAGTAACTGCTTTAGATTTGCAGCAAAAAGAAACGCACACTTCTTCTGATCTTGTTTTCGAATTGAAAAAAAATCATTTCTTGAACGGTTTGTTCAAAGGCTCACTTACGATCAGTGAAACATTGAAACTTGCTGAATCTTTCAATCGCTCTTTAGCAGGGAAAAAAATGACCGTATTATTAGCAGCAAACCAAGTCAGTACAGACTTTGAAGATTACGCTCATCTCAGTGATTATTTGAAGTTTTTATTTAGGGAGAATCAACAAGTGATCTTCTCTGCTGTTTCCTCTCGATTCATCAAATTTTTAATAGTTGATTCTCTTGAAGAAAATGTGATCGAGACCAGTTATCAGGTAGCCCAAACGTTGGTCCATGAATTAGAAAAGGGACAAAAAAATAATTTTTCTGTCGCCATTGGTCCTGTCGCAGAAAGAATCAGCGAATTACCTGCATCTTTTGAGATCACGCAGATGATACTTGAAACCGCCAGTTCCCTTAAAGAACAAATTATCAGCTATGAGGATTTGATTCAAGAAGCGAAACTTCCAGTTGATTCTGTCTTTTACTTTGACCTCTCACTTGATTTGTCTTCATTATCGAAAAACGAAGTATCTAAGTACATCGAACACTTGACGAAACCACAAGGCACACCAACTCGAACACGATTATATCGTTTATTTGTCTTGACTAAGCTACTCCAGCATGTCTGCCTGAAAGAAAAGAAAATCCCGCAAGAAATGGTTCATTGCACATCCACCAGTCAACGCTTAGCAATCAGCGCCGACGACTCGCTTTACCGTTCGACAGTTTATATGTTCATTTCTTTCTTAACTGCTCTGCCCTCACAGCCTTCAAGGAACAAATATCAGCCAATTTTGAACCATGCATTGGATTTTATCAAAGAAAATTTTACCGATCCAGATATGTCCTTAACTTGGGTTGCTCAACAAGTTGCATTAAGTCCCTCTCATTTCAGTACGATTTTTTCTCAATCGTTTAACCAAACATTCATCGATTATCTGACAGAACAAAGAATCGAATTAGCAAAAAAATTATTGCAGCAATCAGACTATCGTATTTCAGATATTGCTTTTGAAATTGGTTATAATGACCCTAACTATTTCAGTTATTTATTTAAGAAAAAACAAGGGATTTCTCCAAAAGAATATCGGACACAGCTTTTCCTTAAAAACAAAAATAACTAATAAACGAAATCCGTACAATGATACTCTTTCCATTTGCAATTAAAAAAGACAGAATATCTCGAAGCTGAAAACAGCTTTCAAGTTATTCTGTCTTTTTAATTTATAGCCCTTTTGACCTGCTTATGACAATCTTTAAGGTAAAATGTTTCCAGCAGCACGGTACAATTCGTACCAATCTTCCCGAGACATATTAATTTCTGAAGCTTGAGCGATTTCCTTGATTCGCCCTACGTTCATCGTACCGGCGATCACTTGCATATTGGCTGGATGGCGTAAAATCCAAGCAGAAGCCAAGCCAGTTGGTGTCGTTTGATATTTAGCTGCTAGTTCTTCTAATGTTTGGTTTAATTCAGGGAATTTTTCGTTCCCGATAAATACACCTTCAAAAAATCCATACTGGTATGGTGACCATGCTTGGATCGTCATATCATGCAATCGGGAATAATCAAGTACACTACCGTCATGATCGATACTTGCTTCATCTGTCATATTGACATGAATCCCTTGATCGATCATTCCAGTATGTTTCAAGCCAAATTGCAGCTGATTAGCTACTAATGGTTGACGAACATATTTTTTCAGCAATTCGATTTGCATTGGTTTTTGATTGCTGACGCCAAAATAACGAACTTTTCCTGACCGTTCCAATTCATCAAACGCTTCAGCTACTTCCTCTGGTTCTACCAATGTATCTGGACGATGAAGAAGTAAAGCATCCACATAATCCATTTTCAGACGGGTCAAACTTTTTTCTACAGATTCAATGATATGTTTTTTAGAAAAATCAAACATCACACCTGGAACGATTCCACATTTTGTTTGAATAAAAAGATCTTCTCGTTTGATTGATGTTTTTGCTAGAGCATCTGCAAAGATTTCTTCACATTCACCGTTTCCATAAATATCTGCATGGTCAAAAAAATCAATGCCGTTTTCATAAGCTGTCTCAATCACTTTTACTGGATCTTCCGCATTGTTGATACGCATACAGCCTAAGATCACTGCAGCTGCTTTCTGATCAGAAGTACCTAATTGAATTTTTTTCATCTGAACTCCTCCTTATTTATATACACAACAAAAGTGTACCACACTCTTTATGAAAAGGCTTCACTAAAATCGGCGCTTCCGATTATGTTTGTTGTATTTTTTATAAATGGAAGCAGCTGATTTACTTCACGATCAGTTCGCTATTGGCAGCTTTTTCTCCAATATCTGTACGATAAAATGTTCCATCTGTCGTTTTATCCATTAACGCGGTGTAGATTTTTTTCTGTGCTTCTTTGATCGTCTCACCGTATGCTTCTACTAAATAAAGACGTCCTCCTGCTCCAACTAGTTTGCCGTTATTTGAGGAAACTCCAGCATAGTAAACAGAAAGCTCTTCTTCCAGAAAATCTGGTAGAACCATTCCTGTCTCATATTCTTCGGGGTAACCGGCAGCTGCAACCACAACGCCTACATTGTATCCTTCTTGCTGCCACTTTAACTCTACTGTACGATTCTCTAATAAATCATCGATTACTTGCGCAAAGTCACTCTTCAACCGAGAAAGAACGACTTGCGTTTCAGGATCACCGAAACGCGCATTGAATTCGATCACTTTTGGTCCTTCCTTCGTAGCAATCAAACCCGCATATAAAACACCCGTGAAAGAGCGTCCTAGTTCTTTCATTCCCAAAGCCGCTGGTTTTAAAACTTCTTCCACAGCTTTTTCAATCATCTTTTTTGAAATTTGCGGTACTGGTGAATAAGCACCCATTCCGCCTGTATTTGGCCCTTTATCGTTATCAAATGCCCGCTTATGATCTTGCGAAATGACCATCGGATACACCTTGGTATTACGGACAAACGCCAAAAGGGAGAATTCTTCTCCTGCCAAAAACTCTTCTACGACGATTTTTTTGCTGCTATCCCCAAATCGATGCTGGTTCAACATTTGTTCTGCCGCATCCAGCGCTTCCTTCACTGTGGTAGCCACGACTACACCTTTCCCAGCTGCTAAGCCGTCCGCTTTCACTACGATTGGCGCACCATTTTCTTTGATATACGCTGCTGCTTTTTCGTAACATTCAAAACTTCTGGATTTAGCTGTCGGGATTTGATAAGTATCCATTAATTGTTTAGCAAAACTTTTCGAACCTTCGATCAGAGCTGCTGCTTTTGTCGGACCGAAGATTTTCAATCCTTCCGCCATAAAATCATCGACGATCCCATTTAACAAAGGAACTTCAGGACCAACGATACTCCAATCAATAGCCTCTTTCTTAACAAAATGGATTAACGCTGAATGATCTCGCTCACTGATAGCGACACAATTGATACCATCTTTTGTCATCCCCGGATTTCCTGGCGCACAATACACCGTATCCACCTTCGGACTGGCTAAAAGTTTTTTACTTATTGCATGTTCACGACCACCTGCACCGATCACCAAAATGTTCATTTATCCGACTCCTCTCTAATGTCTAAAATGCCGAACATCAGTAAAGACCATTGCTAGATCGTATTTATTCGCCATATCAATAGAATCTTGGTCTTTGATGCTTCCTCCTGGCTGAATGATTGCTTTTATACCATGTTTGGCTGCATATTCAACCGAATCATCCATTGGAAAATAAGCATCGCTAGCTAAAACTGCACCTTCCATTTTCTCTTGCGCTTGTTCAATCGCAATTTTTACTGAACCGACTCGATTCATCTGCCCGGCTCCGATTCCTACTGTCTGACGTTCGTTTGCCAGTACGATCGCATTAGATTTCACATGTTTGACAGCTCTCCAAGCAAACGCTAATGCTTTTGCTTCTGCTGGAGTCGGCTTACGTTTTGTCACGACTTTCCACTCTTCTTCATTTTCTATTGCCAGATCTTGATCTTGTACAAGAAGTCCACCTAAGACTGAGACCGTTTCTTCTCGATTTTGATTTTCTTCCTGCACAAAGTCTACTGTCAGTAATCGGATGTTTTTCTTTTTTTGCAGTAATTCCAAAGCTTCTTGTGTATAAGAAGGGGCAATGATGATTTCTAGAAACAGCTTATGCATCTGTTCTGCTGTTGGCAGATCTACTTCTCGATTCAAAACGATGATCCCACCAAAGATTGAAACAGGATCTGCTTCATACGCTGCTTCCCACGCTTCTAAAATCGTAGATGCTGTCCCAATACCACAAGGATTCATGTGTTTCAAGGCGACTACCGTTGGCTCGTCATATTCCTTCATGATCCGTAGCGCAGCATCTGCATCTCGGATATTATTATAAGAAAGTTCTTTCCCATGGAGTTGTTTTGCTGCTGCGATCGAATATTTTTCCAGAAGAGCGGACTGATAAAAGGCAGCGGCTTGATGGCTATTTTCACCGTAACGAAGCGTTTGTTTTCGTTCATACGTAAGTGTCAATTTTTCCGGTTCTTTTTCTTCCACCCAATCCGTTAAGTATTGAGCGATCAGTGCATCATATGCCGCAGTATGACGAAAGACTTTTGCCGCTAGTTTTTGTCTGAAAGAAAGTGAAGTATGCCCATACTGACGTAATTCTGAAAGTACTTCTTCATAGTCAGATGGATCAACAACAGAGGTGACAAATTCATGGTTTTTTGCTGCACTACGGAGCATACTAGGACCACCGATATCAATGTTTTCAATAGCTTCTGCTATTTCGACATCTGGTTTCATAATCGTTTCTTTGAAAGGATATAAATTGACACAAACAAAGTCGATTGGTTGGATATTTTCCGTTTCCATTGCCTCCATATGGCTAGGGAGATCGCGTCTTCCTAAAAGACCACCATGGATTTTAGGATGAAGTGTTTTGACACGGCCATCCATCATTTCAGGAAACCCTGTCACTTCTTCGATCGAAAGCGTTTTGATCCCAGCTTTATCCAACGCATGCTTTGTTCCTCCTGTTGAAATGATTTCTACTCCTTGTTCAATCAAACCTTGGGCGAATGCTACAATCCCATTTTTATCTGATACACTGATCAATGCTCTTGTCATTTCAGATAGCCTCCATTTTCAATAATTTCACTAATCACTTCTGGATAGATTCGATGCTCTACTCTATGGATTTTTTCTTCTAAAGAATCGAACGTGTCCTCCTGTTCAATTCTCACTTTTTCCTGCCGGATGATTGGTCCAGTATCTACACCTTGGTCGATATAATGAATTGTGACACCCGTTTCTTTTACTCCAGCTTCAAAGGCATCACGTATGCCATGCAAACCAGGGAAGGCAGGTAAAAGAGACGGATGGATATTGATGATTCTTTTATCATAATTTTTCAGCAATACCGGTCCAATGATTCGCATATATCCAGCTAATACGATCAAATCGATCTTTTTTTCTTTCAATTTATGCAAAATTGCTTCTTCATACTCTTTTTTTGAATCAAATTCTTTAGGTGAAAAACAATCTGCCGGTACACTCAACGCAGTTGCACGTTTCAAAACATATGCTTCAGGCTGATCACAAAACAACCAGTCAATCGAAGATTCCAATCCTTTTTTCGATAGATAATCGGCTAGCGCTTGAAAGTTGCTTCCGTTTCCAGAAGCAAAAACAGCGATTCTCATCGTTCTTCTCCTATAAACACCACACGATGTTTTTCTTTGGCGATCACTTTCCCGATTTCATAAACTTTTTCGCCAGCTTGCTCAATTTCGTGTACTATTTCTTTTACTTTCGATTCTTCGACTGCCAGGACCATACCGATGCCCATATTGAAGATTTCATACATCTCCATCTCAGGAATTTCACCATATTTTTGTAAACAGCCGAATATTGGAAGAATCGGCCATGAGCCAAGTTTGATTTGTGCAGCCATAGATTCTGGTAACATTCGCGGGATATTTTCTACAAACCCTCCACCAGTGATATGTGCAGCTCCTTTTATTTTCTTTTCTTTGATCAGCGGAAGCAAGGAAGAAACATAGATTTTCGTTGGCTCAAGCAATTCTTCGCCAAGTGTTTTTTTCAATTCTGGCAGTTTTGATGATAAAGAAAACTGCTGCTGCTCAAAGAAAATTTTGCGAACAAGAGAGTACCCATTTGAATGAATCCCGCTAGATGCTATTCCAAGCAACACATCTCCTGGGTTGATCGTTTCTCCTGTCAATAATTGAGATTTTTCAGCTATCCCTACAGCAAATCCGGCTAGATCATAATCATTACCTGAGTACATACCAGGCATTTCAGCTGTTTCTCCGCCAATCAGCGCCATATTTCCTTGAACACATCCATCTGCTACACCTTTTACTACATTTTCCAAACGTAACGGATCATTTTTCCCCGTTGCTAAGTAGTCTAAGAAATATAACGGCTCTGCGCCTTGTGCTAAGATATCATTGACACACATCGCTACGCAGTCGATCCCGATTGTATCGTGTTTGTCTGCTTCGATTGCCACTGCTAATTTCGTCCCCACGCCATCGGTCCCCGAGACAAGGACTGGCTCTTTTAATTGAAAGACCGATAAATCAAAACAACCGCCGAATCCTCCTATAGCGCCCATCATACCTAAACGTTCCGTTTTTTTGACATGCTTCTTGATCCGTTCTACTACTTCATATCCAGCTTCGACATCTACGCCAGCTTTTGCGTATGCATTTGCCATTGAATTCATATACTCCCTTCTTGGTCTGCTTTTAAAAGAACGATACTTTTTCTTTTAGTGATTCCTGATATTTTTCTTCATAGTCATATAACGGCGTAGGATAATCTCCGTTGAAATAAGCCATACACAATCCTGAATACGGAGCATCTTTTTCCAGACCGATCGATTCGATCAGACCCTCTTCACTTAAAAAACCTAAAGAATCTGCACCGATACATTCTTTGATTTCATCAATCGTGTGATTTGCCGCAATGAGTTCTTTACGCGTTTGAATATCAATCCCGTAAAAACATGGATATTTCAAAGGAGGAGAAGCAATCCTCACATGGACTTCTTTTGCCCCTGCTTCTTTCAAAAGATGGACGATCCGTCTGCTTGTCGTACCCCGAACAATTGAATCATCGACCATAATCACCTTTTTACCTTCCACTACTCCTCGTACAGCAGATAATTTCATTCGAACACCTTGCTCTCTTAGCTCAGGCGTTGGCTGGATAAATGTTCGGGCAATGTATTGATTTTTTACTAATCCGATTTCATAAGGGATTCCACTAGCTTCCGCATAACCGCTTGCGGCTGACAAAGAAGAATTAGGTACGCCAACGACCATATCTGCTTTTACTGGCGATTCTTTCGCTAAATTCCGTCCCATATTTTTCCGTGCAGTATGCACATTGATCCCTGCGATGTTTGAATCTGGTCTGGCAAAATAGATATATTCCATCGAACAAATAGAAAGCTGCGTGTCCTTCGTAAAGCAATCAATCTGGATTCCTTCGTCATTGATGATCACTATCTCACCAGGCTGGACATCTCTTATAAAACGTGCCCCAATAACTTCTAATGCACAAGTTTCCGAGGCAATCACGTATGCTCCGTTTTTCATTTGTCCGATTGCTAATGGACGAAAACCATTTGGGTCCAAAGCGGCAATCATTGCCGTTTCTGTCATTAATAAATAGGCAAAGCCACCTTTGACTTCATTCAAAGCACTTTTTAATTTATTTAAAAAATCTGTTTCTTCACTTCGTCGGATCAAATGCATCAATATCTCCGTATCGGAGTTAGAATGGAAGATCGCCCCATTTTCCTCTAACTCTTTTCTAAGGGAACGAGCATTGATCAAGTTACCATTATGCGCTAAGCCGATCGACTGATCATGAAATTTGAATAGAAAAGGCTGAATATTGTCCACACTTCCATTGCCTGCTGTTGCATAACGTACATGTCCGATTGCAGCTTCTCCTGTTAACTGCTGCAATTTTCTTTGATCTTTGAATACCTCAGAAAGCAGCCCCAAATCTCGATGCCCCTTAAGCTTTCCTCGATCATTGGACACGATACCCGCACCTTCTTGTCCTCGATGCTGAAGACTATGGAGCCCGAAGTATGCCACACTAGCGGCGTCTGGATGACCCCAAACACCGAAGATCCCGCATTCTTCATTTAAACTCTTCACTTCATAAGACATACGATTGCATCCTCCCAGCACTTTCTTGCTACTGCAGTTTCTATTTTGATCTGACCGTCAGTTGCTGAAATTTCGATTATCGCTTCATCCGTCACCTTACCTGCTAAAACAGCAGCATCTCCCATCATTTCTTCGAATCGTGTCTTATTTTCCGGTGCGACTGTCAACACAAATCTTGATTGAGTTTCTGCAAATAATTGAGCAGAGGACAATTCAAACTGTACAGATATCCCTAGCTGATGTTTGAAAGCTGATTCTGCCAGTGCAATTGCCAAGCCACCTTCTGAACAGTCATGAGCACTTTCAATCAATCCGTTTTGGATGGCTGTCAATACTAACTCTTGGTTTCTCTTTTCAATGGATAGATCAAAGTTTCGGATCACACCTTCGATTCTTCCAAGCTGCATCTTTTGTAATTCACTGCCATCAAAATCTGCAAACGTCTTACCTAATATATAGATTAGATCCCCTGATTTTTTGAATTCCTGAGTAGTGATATGTTTATGATCCTCAATCAATCCGACCATACCAATCATTGGTGTTGGATAGATTGCTTGACCATCCGTTTCATTATATAAAGAGACATTTCCTGAAATAACAGGAGTTCCTAACGTTTCACACGCAGCAGCAATTCCGTCAGCTGAAGTCGATAATTCCCAAAAAACTTCTGGTTTATCAGGAGAACCATAGTTCAGGCAGTCGGTGATCGCCAAGGGCTTACCACCGCTAGCAATAATATTTCTAGCAGCTTCTGCCACTGCTATTTGTCCTCCGATTTTTGGATCCAAATACAGATAGCGCGCGTTGCAGTCTGTGGTCATAGCTAACGCTTTATTCGTCCCTCTAACCCTCATCACAGCAGCATCGCTTCCTGGACGGACAACTGTATTGGTTTGTACTTGTGAATCATAAGTTTCGTAGATTGAACGTTTTGAAGCAATCGTCGGTTGCTGCAGCAGATCAAGCAATACTTGTCCAGGTTCTTCGATAACTGGCTGATAAGGAGCTAACTGCTGAAATTCTACGATTCGAGCTGGTTCTTTCATTTCTTTATGATAAACTGGTGCATCTTCAGCTAATGCATCGACTGGCAGATTTGCTACTTCTTCTCCTTGATGATATAGCCGATATTGCCCGTCGTCTGTTACTTTACCGATAGTGACTGCATCTAGATCATACTTCTGAAATAGTTCTTGGATTTTTTCTTCCTCTCCTGATTTAACACAAATCAACATCCGTTCTTGTGATTCCGATAACATCATTTCATAAGGTGTCATCCCAGTTTCTCTTTGTGGGACTTCATCTAATGTCAATATAAGTCCTGAGCCAGCTTTTGAAGCCATTTCCGCACTAGATGAAACAAGTCCTGCTGCTCCCATATCCTGTATACCTATTAGAGAATCCGAATGATGCAAGATTAATTCCAAACACGCTTCAAGCAGCAGCTTTTCCATAAAAGGATCGCCTACTTGTACAGCAGAACGTTGCTGTTCTTCTTCTTGATTAAATTCTTCTGAGGCAAAAGTTGCTCCGTGGATACCGTCGCGACCTGTTTTTGCACCTACATACATGATCGAATTACCGACGCCAGCGGCTTGCCCTTTCTGGATATGTTTGTGTTCAATCAAACCTACGCACATTGCATTGACTAATGGGTTTCCTTCATAACAAGGATCAAATGCAATTTCGCCGCCTACAGTCGGTATGCCGATACAATTGCCGTATCCGCCGATACCTGCAACTACTTCTTCTAGTAAATATTTCGTTCTTGGATTATCTAATTCGCCGAACCTCAATGAATCTAGCAACGCAATTGGACGAGCCCCCATGCTGAAAATATCTCTGATGATTCCGCCAACTCCTGTCGCAGCTCCTTCATAAGGCTCCACGGCTGAAGGATGATTGTGACTTTCTGCTTTGAAGACAACTGCTAGTCCATCACCGATGTCGACGATGCCTGCGCCTTCTCCAGGGCCTTGCAACACATGAGGTCCACTAGTAGGAAATTTGCGTAGAACCGGTTTAGAATTTTTATAGGAACAATGTTCGCTCCACATAACAGAAAACAGTCCAGTTTCCGTATAATTAGGCATTCTTCCTAAGATATCTTCTTCGATCATTCGATATTCTTCATCAGTCAATCCCCATTCGGCATAGATTCTTTTTTTCTTGATCTCTTCAGCTGTCGGTTCTTTCAATGTTTTCATCTATACGGTCACCTTTCCGAAGTTTTTTAAAATGGAAGCAAAGAACCGTTTCCCATCTTCTGATCCTAGCAAGTCTTCTACTGCACGTTCTGGATGAGGCATCATTCCTAACACATTCCCTGCTTTGTTCGTAATCCCTGCAATGTTTTCCACGCTGCCGTTGATGTTGTCATTATAAGTAAAGGCAATCTGATTATTTTTTTTTAGTTCTTGAAGTGTTTCTTCGTCACAGAAATAATTTCCTTCCCCATGAGCAACTGGAAGATAGATTATTTCGTCGGCTTCATACTCTGAAGTAAAGGCCGTCTTGGGGTTGACTTTCAATGGTACAGTTTTGCAAATAAAATGCAAAGACTCATTTCGTCTCAGTACACCTGGCAAAAGTCCTGCTTCTGTCAATATCTGGAATCCATTGCATGTACCGAATACTGGTTTCCCTTCTTCAGCAAAACGAATCACTTCTTCCATGATTGTAGAAAACCGAGCAATCGCACCGCATCTCAAATAGTCACCATAGGAGAATCCTCCCGGCAGTAAAACCCCATCAAATCCTTCTAAAGAGGACTCATCATGCCGTACAAATTCGGCATCAGCGCCCATGATCTCGCGAACTGCCCATAACATATCTGCGTCACAATTTGAACCTGGAAAAACGATGACCGCAAATTTCATGTTATACTTCCTCCATTTTTTTGATTTCATATCGGTATGTTTCCATATTTACATTTGCAAGCAGCTTGTCACAAATCGTTTCAATCACTGTATCGATTGGTTCTTCTGCATCAGCAAGTTGTATCTCAAAGTATTTTCCTATTCGGATATCTTCGATTGTTTCATATCCCATACGATGGACTGCTTTTTTTACTGCCTCCCCTTGAGGATCTAACACTGAATCTTTATAGGTTACATATACTTTTACGAAATACATCATACTCGCTCCTTTTCTTCAGTTAGTTCCGATAGACGGTTATATACTTCTTGATAGACTGGGATCAAATCACCTAGATCTCTGCGGTAAACGTCTTTGTCCATATGTTCATTCGTACGTTCATCCCATAATCGGCAAGTATCCGGTGTTACTTCATCCGCAAGCAAAATTTGTCCATTCGACCGGCCAAATTCTAGCTTGAAATCTACTAAAACCAAACCGACCTTAGCAAATAATTCGGTCAAAATTTCATTAATAGCCAACGCTTGGGCTTTCAGCTCACTGATTTCTTCCGGTTTTGCAAGTTGTAAGAAATAGATATGCTCTTCATTGATAAATGGATCATCCAACTGGTCATCCTTATAGTAGAATTCAATGATTGGTTTGATGAATTCTTTACCTTCGGGAACACCTAGACGTTTTGAGAAACTTCCTGCTGCAATATTTCGGATAACCACTTCCAGAGGGATAATTTGTACTTTTTTTGCTAATTGTTCGGTTTTAGACAATTGTTCAATAAAATGATTTTTTATTCCTCTTTGAGTCAGATAACGGAAAATTGCACTTGTGATTTGATTATTCAATTCTCCTTTTCCACTTATCTGGTCTTTCCTCGCGCCATTCAACGCAGTTGCTTGATCTAAATATTCTATCCAAATCAAGTTCTCATCAGAAGTAAGATATATTTTTTTGGCTTTTCCTTCATACAAAAGTTCTTTCTTCTCCATGTACGTCTCTCCTTTTTATTTACATTAAAAGCAAATACATCGTTTTTTGTTCGTGTTTTCACTTTAAATTTTAGCAATCATCTTTTTATAAATCAACAAAAATATGTACATTTAAGGCATTAGATTCTTTTAATGTTCGTGTTTTATCAGAAACGAAAATCTTATACCATCAACAAGCGTTTACATTTATACTTAATGATGGTATATTAGAATTAACTAAAAATTTGGATAATGGGTTCGAGGAGGCACTTGCCGATGGAAGATGCAATAAAACAAGGTCAGCTTTTTTTATCAGAATTAACAGCTGAAGAACGTTCCTGTCTATATAATGATTTGCTGTCGATCAAAGACGTTTATTTATGCAATAAAGATACTAGTTTTTATACATTCCGAAAAATCCGCCGAGCAACCAAGCGCTGTGCTGAATGCCGTAAAAGGACTTTTCTTTATCAGACAGAACACAAAGGCGAACTTTCAATCAGTCAGATTCATGAACAGAAGCGTTTCAAAAATCATTATCGTATCCAGATCTTATTCAATGGACAAGAGATGGAATACGCTTTTCTCGAAAACTTGCTGCAACATCTCCATAACCAGCATTTTAGTTATAATAGCCAAGCCATTTACGCTTAATTCCTCTATTTTTTGTATGTAAAGAGGCACGGTAAAGAGGTAGCCGCTTTTAAAATCAGGTTCCTATTATTGATAAGAAAATATAATAAACTAAAAGAAGCAGAACCGCTAACGGATCTGCTTCTTTTTTGGTTATTTTTGCTATTCTATTTTAATTGAATTTTGCAACTCACTCTTCTTTATTCCAAACCTACTCGTTTGAATATCACGTCAACGTTTTTCAAATGATGATGATAATCAAAGGCATCGTCTATTTCTTCTTTAGATAATACCGATGTGATGGTTGGATCTTCTTCTAACAGCGGGCGGAACTGCACTTGGTTGTCCCAAGCGTACGCAGTTTTTGGCTGAACAAGATCATAAGCTTCTTCTCTTGTCATTCCCTTATCGATCAATTTCAGCATAACGCGCTGGCTATAAATCAAACCAAATGTTGCAGACATATTCCGCTTCATGTTTTCAGGAAAGACCGTTAGATTTTTAACGATATTGCCAAAACGATTTAACATGTAATTCAATAAAATCGTGGTATCAGGCAAGATGATTCGTTCTGCTGAAGAATGAGAAATATCTCTTTCATGCCATAATGTGACATTTTCATAGGCAGTGACCATGTGTCCGCGCACCACTCTGGCTAGACCAGCCATATTTTCTGAACCGATCGGATTCCTTTTGTGCGGCATAGCAGAAGAACCTTTTTGACCTTTCGCAAAAAATTCTTCTACTTCACGTGTTTCGGATTTTTGCAATCCGCGTATCTCTGTTGCAAAACGTTCAATACTTGTAGCAATAAGCGCCATCGCTGAGAAATATTCAGCATGTAGATCCCGAGGGAGAACTTGAGTAGAGATTTCTTGTGGACGGATCCCCAATTGTTTACATACATACTCTTCAATAAATGGCGGGATATTTGCGAACGTCCCCACTGCTCCTGAGATTTTTCCTGCTTCTACTCCTTTTGCCGCATGTTCAAATCGTTCGATGTTCCGTTTCATTTCTGAATACCATGTGGCAAGTTTCAATCCAAAAGTAGTTGGTTCAGCATGGACACCGTGTGTCCGACCCATCATCACTGTATATTTGTGTTCTTTTGCTTTTTCGCCAATGATTTCCGTAAAACGTTTCAAGTCTTCCCGTAAAATATCATTTGCTTGCTTGATGAGATAGCCATAAGCAGTATCTACGACATCCGTACTTGTTAGACCATAATGGACCCATTTTCTTTCTTCTCCCAATGTTTCAGAAACCGCTCGTGTAAACGCAACGACATCATGGCGTGTTAATTTTTCGATTTCCAAGATCCGATCGATATCAAATGATGCATGCTCACGAATTTTTTTCACATCTTCTTGCGGGATTTCACCAAGTTCTGCCCAAGCTTCATCTGCTAAAATCTCGACTTCGAGCCACGCACGGTATTTGTTCTCTTCCGTCCAGATATTCCCCATTTCAGGGCGTGTATAACGTTCTAACATGTTTTTTCTCCTCTAATCCCAAATATTCGTTTGTTTGATTTCTTCCAGCGTTTGCTGGATGTCTTCTGTCAAGATAGTGATATGTCCCATCTTGCGACCTTTTTTTGCTTGTTTTTTTCCATAGAAATGGAATTGCCAGTCTGGCTTATTCTCAATCAAGCGATAGCTTTCCAGCAGTTGTTCTCCCAAAACATTGACCATTACTGCATTGCTTATCAAACGTACTTTTTCTCCTAATGGCCAACCACAAATACCTCGAATATGGGCATCGAACTGACTCATAGAACAAGCTTCAATAGAATAATGTCCAGAATTGTGAGGACGAGGAGCTAATTCATTCACATATAGCCCGCCTGTTTTTGTTAAAAACATTTCTACCCCTAAAACACCTGAAAGGCTCACTGCTTCTGCAATCACACGGGCAATACGCTCAGCCTCCTCGATCACATCCTGATCAATCGCGGCTGGAGCAATCGTTTCATGAAGAATATTGTTGTGGTGGATGTTTTCCACGACCGGAAAAGTCGTGAAATCTCCTTGACCATTTCCTGCCACCATGATCGAAATCTCTTTTTCAAACGGGATCCATGCTTCTAAAACACAGGTTCCTTCTCTTAAAAGGTCCATGGCAGGAGCTAGATCCGCCCGACTTTTCAAAACATACTGCCCCTTGCCATCATAGCCGCCTCGAGTGGTTTTCAAAACACAAGGATAGCCGATCCCGTCAATCGCATCTTGGATATCCGTCGGACTGACAATCGTTGCATAAGGAGCAATCACGATGTTGTTCGTTTCCAAAAAAGATTTTTCTAACAGGCGGTCTTGCGTAATCGCAAGCAAGTCTGTCCCTTGAGGAATAAATGACATGGGTAAAATCGCATTTAACGCCTCTACACTGACGTTTTCGAATTCATAGGTAATGACATCTGTTCTTCTGGCAAGCTCTTTCAGCGCAAAGGTGTCATCATAGACACTTTCAATGTGCCAATCTGCAACTTGTGCGGCTGGACAATCGCTCACAGGATCCAGCACACCTACTTTAAAGCCCATTTCTTTTGCACTAATCGCCATCATACGACCTAATTGACCGCCACCGACGATCCCGATCGTTGAACCAGGCAACAAAGGTTTAACCAAGTTGATCACTACTTTCTATAACAGTTTTAGCCAACATTGAACGTCTTTCAGCCAATTTAGCCTCCAATTCTAAATCATACATGGAAAGCATCTGTATCGCAAGTAGTCCAGCATTAATTGCTCCCGCTTTTCCGATTGCTGTAGTAGCTACAGGTACTCCTCCAGGCATTTGGACAATCGAAAGAAGCGAATCCAAACCATTTAATGTTCGTGATTGGACCGGTACACCGATAACCGGCAAAGTTGTTTTTGATGCGACCATACCCGGCAGATGCGCGGCTCCCCCTGCTCCTGCAATAATGATTTTGATTCCTTTTTTTCGAGCGTTTTGTGCATATTCAAACATCAAATCTGGGGTTCGATGAGCAGAAACGACCTTTTTTTCATAAGACACACCGAATTCTTCCAATATTTGACATGCTTCTTTCATTGTTTCCCAATCTGAAGTACTCCCCATAATCACAGAGATTTTTGCTGTCATTGTTTTTCCTCCCAGTTTTTCTACATTCATATTTTAACAATCACTTTTTTTGATGTCAAAGAAATTTCGAATGTTAACAAAGAAAAACATTTTATTGTTCGTGTTTATTAAAGATGAAAAAAAGGAATGTGACAAAAGTTAGGTCACATTCCTTTTTATGGATAAACGGTGTTCAATCAGCTGACCCTCGGTATTAGCTCAAACAAACGGCAAAATACGAGGAACTATTTTTCCGTTTGTTTCTCTAACAATCAGGTCAAAACGCTGATTTCACAACCTTTCTTTTGCTCTATTACTTCTTGAAGGCTTCTTCCAATATTTCTTCATCTTTTTTCAATCCATTAAAGATCAAATTCAATATGATAGCCGTAATGCTACTCATTACGATGCCATTTCCAGTGAACATTTGCAATGTTTGCGGCATTTGACTGAATAATGTCGGCGTAACATTGAAACCCAGCCCAAATCCAACAGAAACAGCAACAATCAATAGATTTTTATCATTGCTGAAATCAACTTCCAACAGCATACGGATTCCTTGGACTGCCACCATCCCGAACATGACTAACATTCCTCCACCAAGTACCGGCTCAGGGATGATTTGTGCTAACGCACCGATTTTAGGGAATAATCCTAAAACAATCAAGAAGAATGCAGAGAAATAGATGGGTTTTCTTGTTTTGATTCCCGAAAGTTGAACCAATCCGACATTTTGAGAAAAGCCAGTATAAGGGAATGTATTGAAAATACCGCCTAAGATAACGGCAAGTCCTTCTGCACGATATCCCTTTTTCAATTCTTCTTCTCCAACATTTTTCCCAGTAATGTCACCAAGTGCAAAATATACACCTGTTGATTCTACCATGCTGACCATGGAAATGATGATCATTAGTAAAATCGACCATACGTCGAAAGTTGGTTTACCAAAATAAAAGGGTTGTGGAACATGGAACAACGGCGCATCTCCAATCGCGCTCAGATCAATCATTCCCATGAAAGCAGCTAAGATGCTTCCTCCGACTAAACCAATCAATACCGCGATTGAACGAATGAACCCTTTTGCCAGCATTTGCACGCCTACAATTAGGAGAATCGTCACAAATGCAAGTAGCAGATTTGTTTTGTCACCAAAATCAGCTGCTGTTGCATTACCTCCACCCATTTTCTCGATTGCTACAGGAATCAAAGTCAAACCAATAACGGTGATAACCGTTCCTGTTACTATAGGAGGGAATAGTTTTTTAATTTTAGAAAAGACACCAGAAACTAACACAACAAAGATCCCAGAAGCGATAATAGATCCGTAGATAGCTCCTACTCCTTCATTGGTTCCGATCAAGATCAGTGGAGCTACTGCTTGGATCGCACATCCTAAAACGACAGGCAAGCCAATTCCGAAAAATCGGTTAACTGTCAATTGCAATAATGTCGCTAATCCACACATAAAGATATCAATTGAAATCAAATAAGTCATCTGTTCTTGATTAAAGCCTAGTCCTGTACCGATCAAAAGAGGCACCGCTACTGCTCCTGCATACATCGCTAGCAGATGCTGCAGCCCTAAAACCGCAGCTTTTCCATTTTGTGTTTCTTTTTCCACGATTATGCGTCCTCCTCAAGAAACTCAACTTGTCCATTCGTCAAGGAAGCAATACGCGCAAGAGAAACGACTCTCAATCCCATTTCTTCAAGTAACTGACGTCCATCTTGGAAAGACTTTTCGATGACGATCCCGATTCCTTCTACTTGCGCTCCAGCTTGCTGGCATAATTCGATCAATCCTTTTGCCGCTTGTCCGTTTGCCAAGAAATCGTCGATAATCAATACTTTGTCTTCTGAAGATAAAAATTTACGAGAAATAGAAATCGTACTTGTCACTTGTTTCGTAAAAGAATAAACAGAAGCTGTCAATAATTCTTCATCCATCGTCAAACTTTTTGCTTTTCTAGCGAAGATCATTGGAACATCTAATTCTCTTGCAGCAAATAAAGCTGGTGCGATCCCAGAAGCTTCAATGGTCACAACTTTCGTGATTCCTTGTTCTTTAAATACTTCTGCAAACCGTTTTCCCATTTGTTCCATCAATACAGGGTCTACTTGGTGAGTGACGAAGCTGTCGACTTTTAATACGCCCTCGCCTAATATACGTCCGTCTTTTTGAATACGTTCAACTAATTCTTTCACTTTATTTGCTCCTTTATCATTTATTAATACCGAAATAACCGCTTTTGTGCAAAAACCTACTATGTTTCTGTTAAAGAAAAACACCCTCCACTTTATCATAAGAAAAGAAGGGTGAAATAGCCAATCTTTTACTTATAGTCCAGCATTTACGGTACTGGCTAGAAACTGTCATCCATATTATGACGATATATAAGTAGGTATGTAAAACTAATAATAGTGTAAATTCATTTTCTTGCAACTGTTTTGCACGTGAAGGCAGTTTGCCATATTTGAATAAAAAATGTTGTTTCAAATATTGAAAACAGTCTAACACTACTTTCTGAAACTGACAACGTGGTTTACTTATTTTTTTGTAAAATCTAATGATTTTTAATGCATTATTCCTTTTTGTTCGGGTTTAAATAGTTATTTTTATTTTCTCCTATCTAAAAAAGCAGCCCACATAAAAAGAAGGCATGACAAAAAGCATGTCATAGCCCCTTTTTCCGAATAAATAGTGTTCAAAAGACAGCCTATCGGCAATAAGGCAAGATTTTATAAACTACGGGAAGTAATTTCCGTAAATCTATTCTTATTCTTTTAAGCTGACAAGCTCGTCAATCACTACTGCTTTTCCTGAAGCAATAGAATGATTTGCTGCGATTCCTGTCAAAATCGACAAAATACCATCTACGTGAGTTGCTGCCCGATTCCACGGATCTTCTTCTTTTTCTTCACCAAATAGATCATCTAATAAACGCGGATCTCCTCCGCCATGTCCGCCCGCTTCTTGTTCGACGATTACCTCATATGGCTCACCGAACATCGGATAGACATGGATGGACTGAAGAACGGCTGCTCCTTCATCCTTTTTATCTCCACCTGCATTGATGTAAGACTTTTCGATCACTTTCATTTCGATCCGTCCTTTGCTGCCATTGAAAGAAACATTGAATCCTTCCCACGGCATATACGCGTTTAGCGAATACGTCAAAATCGCACCAGTTTCATATTTGACCGTTACGCCTAGTGTATCTTCAATAGAGATATCATCGGAAAATACACTGCGGTCACGAATATATCCACTGTCTTTTTCTGCTTCTAAATACATTTCTCGCAATTCCTCATTGGCTGACAGGTCTATAGCAAATGGATCAGCTTTAGCTAGTTCGCTTCCATAGCATCGACTGTAAAATATTTCTACTCCGCGTTTCTCCGCATTATGCATCCCATAAAAGTTTAATCCACCGAATGCAAATACCTTTTGGGGACGGCTGTTCAACCAAAAATTCACTAGATCAAAATGATGGGTAGATTTATGAACAAGAAGCCCGCCGCTATTGTGCTTATTTCGATGCCATCTTCTGAAATAATCTGCCCCGTGTTGCGTATTTAACAGCCATTCGAAGTGGATAGAAAACACATCACCAATCACATCACTTTCTATCAGTTCCTTTATCTTCGTGTGATACGGTGCATAACGATAATTAAAAGTGACTCGCAGGCTTCTTCCCGTCTGTTTTTGGACCGTTATTATTTCTTGAGCTTTTTCCTCATCGATAGTCAGAGGTTTTTCGCAAATAACATCATATCCTTTTTTCATTGCACGAATGATATAATCATGATGCGTTCGATCTACTGACGTAATAATGACTTCAGCCGGCCGTACGTCATCCAGTAGTTGCTCAAATTGTGATGGCATACATGTCTTTACTTTTTTCTGTCCATACTTGTTCACAAGTATCCGATTTGCATAATCCATCCTTGTTTGAGATACATCACAAAAACCGACTAGTTCACAAGTTTGATGATACGTAGAGGCAATTGCCTCATAAAAAAAACGCGCTCTCCCACCAAGTCCGACTTGTACATATTTTTTCTTCATTTAAAGTCATTCTCCTTTTCTTTTAAGCAAAATACTGTGACAAATGGCAGCCCTGGATACAGTAATGCAGTGAGTAAAAAATCATGCTGTATACACCAGAACAGTCCATACAAAAGGCATAAATACCACAGAAACCCCTTGACGTTTTTTGACAACAGCCAGATATTCCTTTTGATCAAATAAACAAGACTATCTGCTTTATCTTCTTTGCAGATATCAATTAGCGTACTAAAAAAACTATGGGATACAAAAAGCAACAGACACAATAGAAAAGGAATCAGATACCAAGCTCCAATCTTTCCCACTAATAAATACCAATCAACTGCAAAAATAATGACAAACAGCTGAAACAACGTAATGATGAAACACATCCGTTTGATTTTTCCTTTCCTCCAACATACCTTTTTTTCTGCCAAGTAATGGACAGATAGATAATAAGAAGGATACATCATCAAAAAATAAATCAGATAGACAACACGAGCAGACAGCACTAATCCTAAAGTGAACAAACATCCTAGAACTAAAGCGAAAAGAGCATTACTGATAAGACTGGTTAAAAAAATCAGACAGACATAGTAGTTGAGCTTGTAAAGAAACATCTCTTCTATTGGCTTTTTCATATTCAGCCCTTCAGACCGCTTGTACTGATCCCCTGGACAAGATATTTATTGAAGAATAAGAAAATCAGAAAAACCGGTAGCAGCGACAACGTAGACATCGCAAACATACTCGCGTAAGTCGTACTAGATCCAGCGTCTGCAAATAATTTGATGGCAATCGATACCGTGTAAGATCTCGGCTTGTTTAAATAAATCAATGGTCCCATGAAGTCGTCCCATTTCCAATAAAACTGGATGATGATCGTCGTGATGATCGAAGGTTTCAGCAAAGGAAAAATAATTTTGGTAAAGACACTATACTTGCTGCATCCGTCAATAATCGCTGATTCATCTAACTCTTTGGGGATGTTGACCATGAATTGCATGATCTGGTAAATGAAAAATGCTTGTCCAAAAAAATGTGGTAAAATCAGCGGCACATACGTCCCAACCAAATTCAGCCGATTGTAAATAATAAACTGCGGAATCAAAATCACTTGTGCAGGAATCATCATCGTTACTAACATGACGACGAACCAGAATCTTTTTCCTTTGAAATCGATTCTCGATAATGCGTAAGCAATACAAGTCGAGCTCAGAACTGTCCCTATCGTCGAAACTGCAGAGATGACAAACGAATTCCTAAAGAAAGTAAAAAATGAAATTCCAGCAAACCCCGCCCATCCTTTTGCGTAATTTTCCCATTGAAAAGTCTCTGGAATCAAATTCAGCGAACCACTCATAATCTCTTGATCCGTTTTAAAAGAACCTGCGATCATCCATAAGACCGGATAAATCATGACTAGACCTAATAGCAAAATAAAACCGTATTGAAACCATTTCGTTACTGTATTATTCATTTCTTCCTCCTCTCATTCACACAACGACCCATTTTTTTGATGATTTGAAAATCAGAAAGGTGACAGCTCCCATAATCAACAGCATGATCCACGAAATAGCACTAGCATACCCCATAGAATTAAAAGAAAAAGCTTGGTTATACACATAAAGAGCATAAAAGTTCGTGGCATCATTCGGACCACCTTGGGTAATGATAAATGCCTGCGTAAAAGTCATAAACGCCGCGATTGTCTGCATAACCAAGTTATACAAAATGATCGGCGAAAGAAGAGGTAACGTGATCTTGTAAAACGTCTGCCATTTGTTCGCTCCATCGATCTCTGCCGCTTCATAATACGAGCCTGGGATCTCTTTGATACCTGCAGCAAAGATGATCATTGCCGAACCGAATTGCCAAGCAGACATCAAAACAAGAGGGATCATGACCAGTTTTTGATCGCTAAACCAGGAAAGCGCAGGTGCGCCTAATCGTTCCAGGAAAATATTCACTAACCCGTTTTTAGAAAACAACTCCCGCCAAACTAGAGCGATAGAAATACTGCCACCGATCAAACTAGGCACATAATACAAAGAACGAAAGAAAGTCGTTCCTTTGATATTCCTCGTTAAAAGATAAGCAATCAATAGACCAAAGATCAGTTTCACAGGTACAGATGCAAATACATAGAGAAAAGTGACTCGGATGGAGTTCAAAAAACGGGCATCACTCAGCATCTTTATATAATTATCCAAGCCGATCCATGAGACTGGATTTCCCAAACGATAATCGGTGAACGAATAATAAAGTGACAAGATCATCGGTATCACTGTTATCAATAGAAATCCTAGGATGAATGGAGAAGCAAATACGTAACCGACCACATTGTCTTGATCCAAGAACCGTTTTAGTTTTTCTTTTTTCATGCCTTCCTCCTGCTGCTATCCTAGAATGTTTGACGCAAACTCATAAAGACTCTCTGCTGCTTCTTCTGCTGTTACTTCTTCATAAATGACTTTTTCAACTAAAAGATTGTATTGGTCTTGAATTTCCGGATTCAAAGCACTATCAAAGACATTCACTTCGCCGTTGTCCATATCGGAAATCATTTCTAAATAATCAAATGTCGCTTGCAAAGTTGCATCATCTGCACGAGCGAGCTGTTCTCGAATATTCGACATGATTGGTACACCACGTTCTCCTTTTAAAATTTCATTGGCTTCTTCACTGTTTTGAAAGAAATCAATAAACTTAGCAGCTTCTTCTTTATGGGCTGAGCTTTTTGCCATACTCAGCATTTGCGAAGAACGTAAAGGGATACCAGATTCTCCATCTGCTTTTCTGCGAGGTGGATTAATCAACTGAATCTCCATATCTTCAGGAGCCCCTGACAATATTTCTGTCAACTGGTTACTTGATAGAAACACCATTGCCGCTTCTCTATCCCTAACCGCCTGAAAAGACAGATCCGTCGTACTTGCAGCTCCACCACCTGGTTCTGGATGGGCCCCTTTGTCTACCAGATTTTTACGCAGCTGGAAAAAATCTGTTAGATAGTCTGGATTTTCAAATCCCAAGCTGTTAGATAGATCTTCCCGATTATAAAAATTCAATCCTTTCTCAACTTGTGGTATTTGAATAATACAGCCAGCTATAAAATCTTCGAATCTTGAAATAGCATAGATTCCTAATTCTTCAGTGATTTGATAGCTGATTTGTTCAAATTCATCCCATGTCCAATTTGAAGCTGGTTCAGGGATATTTAATTGTTCAAATATATTTTTATTGTAAGCAATCGCAAACGAATTCACCCCGTTAGACAGTCCAACTAATTGCCCGTCGTAAGTCGTCGTTGCTAAATAGGATTCATCTGCATTAGAAATATCAATTATCCCTTGCTCCACATATTCATCTAATGGTTCAATCTGATTGATGTATTGAGGAAATTGATTGTTCAGTTGGAAAATGTCCCAGATATCATCTGATGCTGCTAGTGTACCTAATTTTGTGTAATATCCTTCATAATCATAAAATTCATAATCGATCGTCACATGGGGATTTTTTTCTTCATAAAGCTCGATTACTTTTACTGTTGCATCGTGTCGGACTTGCGAACCCCACCAAGCCATGTTCAGCGTGATTTTTTTGTCATCTTCTTGCCCACAAGCCGTCAAGAAGAATAACATAACACTTAAAGCTAAGATGATTCTCATTCTTTTCTTCATTCTCTGCACCTCTACTTCCATTGTTATTTTTCAATATACTGTATTTTTATACAGAACATATTTATTAAACGATCTTTTTCAAGGGGAATAAAAACCAAGACTTGCCTTATCGTTCTGCCTAGGATGAACAACTCAATACTTTCAAGGAAAATTAGATAGTGCTGATTCTTCTTTCATCGCTAAAAACACTTCTTGCTTCAATGATGGGAGGATAATTACGCAAAGAAAAAAGGATATCAGACAACTGCCCAATATCCTTGACATAGCTAAATAAGCATGCTTCTTCGTGTGCGCTCTTCCCTAAAAAACAGAAAAATAACTAGTAATTCTGTATGAAATTAGGTACAATATACACGTCGATGCACAAGCATTGACTATGGCAACTTGATTGGTCAGTTCCCGCTGACTTTTCAAGCCCCGACAATTTAGCTGCTACTAAATTGTCGGGTGCCTTTTTTAGTTTTTATTCGTTTTTCATTCTATAGAAAGCGCTTCAATAAATCAAGACATTTTTTTGTTAGAATGCTAATAATAACAAAAGGTTTTAACTCTTCTTATGTACATTACAGATAAAAAAACAAAAAAATTTCTCTTTTTTTTGAATTCTGAACAAATAGTACTGGAGTACAAAAGACGAGGAAGAGCCACTATCTGCTCTTCCTCGTCTTTTGATTCTCACCTGTTATTCATGATTCTTTTTCTCAGTTTCCCGATATTTTTCCATTTTACGACTAAAAAGCTCTCCGCTACTTGGTGGCGTATATGTGATGGCATTTGCTCCTGCTTGAATGGTCTCAGCAATACTTTCTTCCGTTGGACCACCTGTCGCAATGATAGGAAGTTCAGGATATTTTTTACGAAAATGGCGTACTGATTCTGCAGTTTCTTTACCTGCACTGATATTGATAATCGAAATACCAGCTGCTAACTTTTCATCTATTTCTGTATATTTCGACGTTACCGTACTGATAACTGGAATATCAACTACTCGACAAACTTCTTTTACTGTCTCTAAAGGCGTAGGACCGTTCAAAACGACCCCTAACGAACCTTGCGCTTCTGCGAACATGCTCATGTAGGAAGAACGAGCACCTTGTGTCAAACCACCACCTACACCGGAGAAAACTGGAATGTCAGCTGCCTCAATAATGCTTTTAGTAATCGCTGGATGAGGTGTAAAAGGATACACAGCAATTACTGCATTCGCATTTGTATTACGTATGATCGCAATATCCGTAGTAAAGATGATCGAACGGATCAATTTTCCAAATATCTTGATCCCGCTTGCTTCTAAAATGATTTCCGGTACTCTTACGATATCTTTTCTCAATTCCGTCATGATTTCTGGCGTAAATTGTTCTGCCATCAGCCACTTCTCCTTTGCTATCTCCGGTCATACTGATTCAATTGATACGTCTCGATGACCTGGATGATTTTTTGCGCATAACCGGGGTCTGTCGCATAACCTGCATCTTGCAATGCTTGTGCGGCTTCCTGATAGTTGGTGGCCGTAATCACTTTTTCATACAGCGCAGGATTCCAATCTACTCCTTGGACGAACAGTTGTGTATGGTCATCCATGGACTGTTCCCATGAATCATACACTTTGAAGTCTCCTTGGATAGTTATCCATTCTTCGTTAACAAATTCCTTTGTTTCCAGGCTTACTTTCTTCTGATCCCCATAAGCCTTGATCCCGAAAAGATTATTGTATTTGCTAGCCAAGGTACTTTTTCCCCAATTTGATTCTAATATAGCTTGTCCTAAAATGATACTAGGAAGCACTCCATAACCATCTTGTAGTTCTTGGGCATGCGGAACAAGCCGTTCAATAAATTGCTGATGGGATTGCGCTTCATTTTCTTGCTGATTATCAGTAAAAGGAGAAGACAGATTCTTCAAGGAAAAAACAAAGGCTAAGAGTATCACTGCTACACCGGCAACCACTGCTGGCCAACGGATATTCTTGCGCTTTTGCTTTTTCCACTTTTTTTTCGCCATGATCAATTCCTACTTTTCATTTAATTCATTCAGATATTCTTCTAGCGTCAATTGGTGTTTGGTGATATACTCAGCGTTTTCTTTACCGACATAACGTAAGTGCCAAGGTTCATATGTGATCTTAGTTATATCTTCGTGTCCTTTTGGATAACGAACGATAAATCCATACTGCGCAGCATTATCTGCGATCCATTTAGCTCCAGGATGATCTCCGTAACTTGCATCCAATACAGTAGAAGGATAACTGTTGTACCAGTTTTGATCGACGACATCGACTGCCAGACCTGTGTGGTGTTCGCTGTATCCTGGCTCCGTAATCGTTTCTTTAGTAATCTTTGTCGCCTCCTCTTCTGATACACCTTGACGACTCATCACATCTTGGACATTTTGTTCGAAAACTTGTTGTTGGGATGATACAGACCGGTAAGCTGAGACCATCACTAATGGAAATCCAGCTGCTTCAGCAGCCTTGGCAAATGCTTCATATTCTGGAGCAATGCGTTTGTCGATCAAGTATCCGTTACTTAATGATGCCAATTGAGTAGACTCATCGATTTCTTTTTCTAATTTGTGATCTGGACCAACCAAAACTAGCTTCCAATCGTCTGTTTTAACATCTGGCAATTGTTTGGACGTACGATCTTTTGTTTCTTTGTCCTTTACCTTGCTGCTGGTTGTTTGACTGTTCTTTTCTTTACTAGCAGTTGTTTTGGTGCTTGTTCGTTCGACTGCTTGATTGCCGGCTTGAACATGCGAATCATCATCGCTAAAAATAACATAGCCCATTGCTGCGATCATAATCACAACTGCTCCAAATCCTAAAAATTTATTCACTTGAAAAATCCTTTCGTTGTTCTTCACGTTCCCCATTCGCCTCATGAACGTAAGTTTCTTCCAGATTTTCATTCACCCAATCGAGAAGTTCGATTTTTTCTCCTTCGATCTGTTTTTGAACATCTGCTGGCAGACGAAAATTCAAAATATCATCATAGCCCCATTCATCATATTGAATACTTACTTTCAAGTCAAGGTATCTACCAGCCTGCTGATTATTTTTCAAAGGGATCAGCTCGACTTTTGCTGCTTTGCTGCTAAGCCATTTTTGCGCGATGCGTGTTTTGATTTGCTTGTACTCTGCAACGGCAACGTTTCGTTTTTCGGGAAAAATAATCGTTTGACGCAAAATCTTTTGCGTTAGCATCCATTCATAATCAGTGAAAAGATTTTTTACTTTCTGCATCGCTTCAGATGGCAGATTTTTCTCGCCATCTTTCCATTTTTGCCATTGTTCTGGACTGATCAGCAAGTATTCATCTAAAAAATTTTTTTCAGTTTCAAACTGTTCTAATAATACACTCATAATAAGATCAATATATACTTGATGCACGTTTATCCCCTCCTTTTAACTATTCTACTTAAGTTTTGATCAAAAAGCACCTCTTAAATCGCTGCTTTCATTTTTTTTAATGTTTCAAGTCCTCTCCTCTTTATTCTTCGTGATTTTTGTTATAATAATAGACAGACAAGAAACTCAATCCAACTATGAAGGAGCGTTTTCAGATGAAAAAATATCAATGGGGAATCGTTGGTCTTGGTACCATCGCACATGAGTTTGCCGAAAGCTTCAATCAAGAGACGAGCGAACTAACAGCAGTTGCTTCCAGAACTTCAGAAAAAGCGGAAAACTTCGCTCACCGTTACAATATTCCAAAAGCTTACGGAAGCTATCAAGAAATGTTAGACGATGCTGAAATCGACATCGTGTACATTGCTGTACCAAATAGACAGCATATCGACCATATCTTGGCAGCATTGGAAGCAGGCAAACACGTTCTATGTGAAAAAGCCATCACGATGAATAAAAAAGAACTGGCTGACGCTATGCGCTTAGCAGAAGAAAAGAATTTGATCTTAGCAGAAGCGATGACAATCTTCAACATGCCACTTTATCAGCAGTTACGCTCAATAATGGATACAGGAAAACTGGGGGCTTTAAAAATGATCCAAGCACCTTTCGGCAGTTACAAAGAACCAGACCCTAAAAACCGGTTCTTCAATCCAGAATTAGCTGGAGGAGCTCTGTTGGATATCGGTACGTATGCTGTATCTTTCGCTCGTTTCTTTTTGAGCTCTCAACCTGAAGTAGTTGCCTCTACAATGGTTCCTTTTGAAACAGGCGTGGACGAACAATCCGTCACTATCTTGCGTAACAAAGAAAATGAACTTGCTGCTGTCAGCTTGACTTTTCAGGCAAAAATGCCAAAAGTCGGTATCGTTGCCTTTGAGAACGGTTATGTGACGATTGCTGATTACCCGCGTGCTGATCGTGCGGAGATCTTATTTACAGATGGTACAAAGGAATTCATCGAAAGCGGGAATACATCTGAAGCAATGAATTACGAAATAAAGAATATGGTACACATGATTGAAGGTGACTTGCCCAATCGCTCTCTCTTCTTGACAAAAGATGTCATCGAAATCTTGGATCAAATGCAAGTTCTATGGAAAAATATGTAATTTTAAAAGGTTGTGAAAAAGCTGTTCTGCATCAAGTAATAAGAACAGCCAAACAAAAATAGCTCCTCCTATTTTTCGTTTGGCTGGACTTATTACCGCAGAGGAAAGCTTTTGAACACCGTTTAAGAAAGAGGTTGTGAGCCTACCGTTCAGCTCCGAGTCACAAGGAGCAATTTCAAAAAACAGCTTCTCATGTTTGTTGAATATTGTGACTTGTGACCGAGGAGTTGACAGGAGAACACCGTTTAAAGAAGAGGTTGTGAAATCAGCTTTTTGACCTGAATATTAGCTGAATTCACAACCTCTATTTTTGGATTTTTTGTTGGGAGAATTCTGCCTTGATTTCAATAAAACTTTTAAAAGACTGCAAAAACTGGAACAATTCTGCTCGATCCTCGAATTCAGGGCGACTAGTCGGCAGAGGCATTTGCCGATACAATACATAAACTTCTTCAATACGTGCTAAAATTTGTCTGCCATCATTTGACTCTGAAAATGTTTCTGCAGTATAAATCAATAAACCATAGATATGTTTTCCATAATAAGCTGGTTGCTGGATTCTCTCTAGATTTTCCAGCATGTCTTTAATCACATTGGCCTGTGCTCTTCTCATAGAGAAGTAAGTTTCGTAGTATAGCGGCTGTCTGAGCCAGTAGTTTTCTTGATGTTCTCTGGCATCTTCTTGGCTTTCGCGAATGAATGTCAGTAAATGTTCGCATTTGATCTGCACATCTTCTTTATTTTCTGATAAAAGAAATTCTGCCATTTGTCTCAAAATATTTCGAAATTCTTTTTCGATCTGTATTTGGTTTTCCTTCAGCTGCTTCGTACGATCTGGCATGTAAACATTTGCAAGCAAAGCAAATACTAATCCAATCGCCATTAATCCCGCTTCATTGCCGATCAGCTGCCAAGACATGTTTTCCTCCACTAAATAATGAGTGACCAAAACCGAATTTACTACTATCCCTTCGGTTAATTTGAAGCGAGAGGCAAGCGGGATGAACAGGAATAAAAAAAGACTGAAGCCAAAAATAGTATACCCAACAGCAAAAAAACTGAACAGTGCTGTTGCCGTAGCTAATATAAAGGCTGCGATTCGATTCATGCCCGTACGCAATGTAGAGCGCTTGGTATTTCCTACACTTAATAATGCAATGATCCCTGCAGCTGGCCAATACAACAGCGATAAGCTACCCGCTGTGACCATCGAAAAGAAGACACTGATCACTGTTTTGACTGTTCGCATTCCTATACGCATTTACTTCCCCCTTTTTTATTTTAATTATACTTGAATAATGAAAAACTAGCTATCAGACAAAAGTTTAGGTATGATAGTAAAAAGACCAAAAAGGAGAATCTCTATGCAATTTGGCCGTTTTCGACTAGGTATGCGTACGATCAAAAGTGCCTTAGCTGTTTTTTTATGTATCTTGTTTTTTCATTTGACTCAACGAGGAATCCCGATGATTGCTGCATTATCTGCTGTTTTTTCTTTGCGTCAGGACTTGACTACAACCGTTTCTTTTGGAAAGTCTAGGATCATCGGCAATACATTAGGTGGTACATTAGCTATCATTTATTTTTTTGTCAAAAGCTATTTTCACAATGATTTTTTGGTAGAATTGATCTTGCTTCCTATTCTAGTTATTATTGTGATCGTCGTGTCAGATGGTATTAACAATAATTCCGGTATCATTTCCGCAATCGCTACGTTGTTGCTGATTGCGTTGAGCATCCCTCAAGGCGAATCCGCTTTGTATGCTATCCAACGTGTACTAGATACTTTTATAGGGACATTCATTGCAATCGGTATCAATTTCTTTCTTCGTCCTCCTGAAACAGAAAAGAAGGAAGAACTATCAGAAGATTTGGTCGAACTCCAAAAGAAAGAACGATTGCTAAGAACAAATTTACAAGAGATAGAAGCTAAGATCCAAAAACAAAAGAAAAATAGCGAGGACTAATTTTCTTTTGCAATAAAATAAAAAAATGGAGAGAAGAACTTTAAAAAGTCTTCCTCCATTTTTGATTGAACGGTGAAGTGTACTACTTTATTCTTCCTTCATCGAGTTTTGTTCTGCCTCTTTTGGCGCTTCATACATATTTACTTGGCTAGTAGTCCCACGTGTCGACAAATTCTCTACGATTTCCTTCAAGTCAAGTCCTGTTGTCGCTTTTAGTGTTTCTTGAGTAGAAGAAAGCAAATTTGTGGCATAATTTGTCACTCGGTTCGCTCCACTGGTTTCTCCTGAACTGCTTCCTGTATCGACAACAGAGATTTTTTCGATATTTCCTAGCGGCTGTGCTGCTTCGCGCATCAATTGCGGTAGCATATCGATAACCATACTCAAGACAGCTGCTTCGCCATATTCCTTGAAGGCATTGGCGATCTTTTGTTTTGCTTCGGCTTCTGCTTTTCCTTTTGCTAGTGCTGCTTCGGCTTCTGCTTGTCCAGCTAAACGTGTCTTATTGGCTTCCGCTTCTGCCAGTGCTTCCACACGGAATCGTTCTGCTTCGGCTTCAGTCACTTCTTTGACTTTTTGAGCTTGTGCTTCTTGTTCTTTAGCGTACCGATCGGCATCTGCTTTTTTCTTCACTTCCGAATCATATTGCTTTTCACGACGTGTGATTTCTTTTTCTTCCAGTTCGATTTGTTTTTGACGTTCTACGATTTTAATCTGCATTTCCTGTTCGATTACTTGTTGTTGTGCTCGGGCACTTTCTAAATTGTAGGCTTGGTCTGCTTTTGCTTTAGCAACATCTTGTTCTTGTTTGTAGGTTGCTAATTTCAGTTCTTTTTCTTTTAATGATTCTGCGATCTCTGTTTGTCGCTGTAATTCAGCTGCTTGTGATTCTTTTTCTGCTTGAGCTTTTTTGATACGCGTTTCTTTTAGAGCTTCCGCTTCTGCTATATCTGCATCTCTTTTGACTTGGGCGATTCTTGGTTTCCCTAAAGAGTCAAGATAACCGTTTTTGTCTCTGACCTCTTTGATAGTGAAAGAAACGATGATCAACCCCATTTTTGCAAGGTCTACAGAAGCGACTTCTTGTACGCTTTGACTGAACTTATCGCGATTTTGATAGATTTCTTCTACAGTCATAGAACCAAGAATCGAGCGCAAGTGTCCTTCTAATACTTCTCTTGCTTCATTTTCCAGTTCTTCTCTTGTCTTGCCTAAAAACTGTTCTGCTGCTGTAGCAATCTCTTCTACAGATGAACCGATTTTGATGATCGAAGTACCATCACACATCACCGGTACGCCTTGTTCCGTATACACTTCAGGGGTGGAGACGTCCAATTTACTCGATAATAGACTGATCCGATTCGAACGTTGAAAAACTGGCAAGACGAATGCGCCACCTCCACGCACAATTTTGATTTTGTTATTGCTTTCATCAATGTGCACATTTTTGCTTCCTAAATAACTTCCACTGATGATCAACGCTTCATCCGGTTTTGCTGTCTGGTACTTCGCTACAAAGACGATCAGCAACATCAGTAAAATCAAAGCTGCGATTGCGATCGCGATAAAAACAACTGGTATTTCCATTTAACACACGCTCCTTTAAGCTTTTATCATGCTTTCATAAGGCATGACATAACAGATTCTTTCCTTGATCTCAATGATCAATACTTTCGTTCCCCGCTCAGCTGTCTGTTCTTGGGGGCTGTAAAAACAAGCTGGACGACTAATGGAACCGGTAACACTTTTCAACTGAATTTCTCCCATACCTCGTACAGGGATCGGTGTGATCACAACAGCTACTTGTCCTTCCAGAGTTTTTTCAGAAGACGACATCGTTGATTCGGCATGTTTCATCGGCATCAATATATAGAAATTAAGCAAAAATACCAACACTATCGATATGCCTCCACTAGCAATAAATAAAAATAAAGATGATTGATCTGTTAAACGCTCACCTAGAAAACCAAATAAGCTTGTGAAAGTTAACCAAGGGATAATAAGCATCGGATCAAGCGGGCCATCAAAATCGAATACATCTCCAAAAATAATCAATAGGACTGCCAATCCTGCACAAATCAGCAATGTATACCAATAAATCGTCTCAAGTGCGATTCCCCCTATCATATACACGCCTCCTTCCATTTCTACGTCTATCATACCAATGTTTGAAAATTCTGTATAGCTTCTTTTACCGACTCAGTGGTGTTTTTTATAGGAAGGTTGTGTTTATCGTTGACAATTTGTTAAATTTTTGTTTTCATGTTAAAATTTTCACAATAAATTCTTTCGAGGTAGCCTATGTTTCCTTTTTTTAAGAAAAAACCATTAAAGCTCCAGAACACGATCATCCTTGTCGTTTGTTTCTCCACATTCGTTTCTTTGATTGTTTCTGCCATATTGATCAGGAATTTTATTCTTTCGATGAACCGATCTAGTGTGTCAGATAAAATCTCTAGCATTGCTAAAATCGTTGCCAATGATAAACTCATCCAAAAAAAGCTGCAGACTGGTGACCCGACACATGCGATTCAAGGAATAACAAATGAAATCATGATTGCATCGAATTTAGATTTTATCGTTGTCATGGACCCTGAAGGCATTCGATATTCTCACGCAGACCCAAGTTACATCGGTCTTCCTTTCTCAAGTCATGAAGATGTGAAAAAAGTGATTGGAGGACAAGAATTTTTCTCTGAAAAAGAAGGAATGTTAGGGTTCGGCTTCCGCTATTTCGTCCCTATTTATTATGATCAAGAGATTATTGGTGCAGTTTGTGTTGGCTTAACAAACAACACGATTGACAATCAAGTCAAAGATGGACAAAAAATGAAAAAAGTACTGCTTGGACTTGAACCACAAGAAATAGCAGAACAGTTAAGTGAAAAAACGATTATCGAAAATGAAGTAGATGAAGGAATCTTAGCCATCTCTTCTGATAAAACTATCCTCTTGATCAATACACCTGCAAAAAACATTTTCTACCAAACAGAGCAGCTATTGGATTTCGAAGTAGGAAAAAAAATCAGTGATAATCTATATGACGTTTTGTTTAAAGAGACGATTGAGCATCAAACGACCGTTCGGACTCAATCCATGTATTTAAATGGGATAGAAACTATTTCTAGCGTTACACCTCTTTTTAGCAATGACCGTTTTTTAGGAGCAGTCGCAACTTTACGAAATCGATCAGAAGTAATGAAATTAATGGAGGAGCTTGGGGGGACGAAACAATATATAAACTCCATGAGAGCTCAAACCCATGAATTCATGAATAAACTTCATGTCATTTCTGGTTTGATTGATTTGAAGAAGTATGAAGAAGTCACCCATTTTATCCAGCAGCTAAATCAAAATTATAAAAAAGAGATTGGCCAAGTCTCAAGTCTGATCAAAGTACCTGCAATTGCCGGTTTTTTATTAGGCAAAATAAACGAAGCCAAAGAACAATCTGTTGAAATGCTGTTAGAAAGCGATTCTTTTATCCCTAAAATGGAGATGGATGACTCCATCCATTCACTTTTGCAAGTGTTAGGGAACTTACTTGATAATGCAAAAGAAGCCGTGCTACAAAAACATGAAAGAAACGGACAGGTCCGGATTCATTTAAACTATGACACAGAAGCTGAAGTATTCATCGTGACCGTCTGCGATGACGGTGTCGGGATATCAGAAGAAATCTCAGAAAAAATATTTACGCTAGGTTTTTCGACGAAGGGAATCAATCGTGGGTTTGGATTGAATCTCATCCATTCAATCGTCAAACGCCACGGTGGATTTTTAGAATTTTCCAAACAAACAAATGGCGGTACAATCGTCTATCTAGAATTACCAAAAAAGGAAGATCAAAATGATGACAAATGTCCTGATAATCGAAGATGATCCAATGGTTGCAGAATTGAATCGTACTTTTGTGGAAAGCATCCCTAATATGAACGTAATCGAAAGTTTCAGAAATGTAGAAGAAGGAAAAAAATATTTCAGACAAAAAAACGCAGATCTGCTGCTGCTTGATGTATACATGCCTGGCGAAAGTGGTATCCATTTTTTATCTTGGCTTAGACAGCAAGGAAATGATATCCCAGTGATTTTGATCACTGCTGCAGATGATATCGAAACCATAAAGAATGTGATCCGCTACGGTGCCTTAGATTATTTGATCAAACCGTTCACTTTGCAACGTTTTCAGCTGGCGATCGAAAAGTATCTTGCTTTCTCTCAGACAATCCAAACGACTGAAAAAGCCGATCAGAAATTGATCGATCAAGTATTCAACCACACCACTCCCATTCACGAAATACCATCATTCATCGATTTGCCTAAAGGTCTGTCAAAACTGACTTTAAAAAAAATAAGTGCATTTATTCTAAAAGAAGATACTATTTTTTCAACAAAAGAACTGGCTCAAAAAAGCTCACTGTCACGTATATCCGTCAAGAAATATTTGAATTTTTTAGTAGAACAAGATATATTGAACGAAAGAATCAAATATTTGGAAATCGGCCGGCCGCTAACCTGTTATGAATTGACAAAGAATGGGCGGAAAAAGCTCACAGATTACTGTTGAGTCATCGAATTATCCCATACAAAATAGTCCAAGTATACAGAAGTAACAACTGTTTACTTGGACTATTTTTAAACATTTTATTGACGAATATCCATGTTTTCTTATCTTAATTGACGGGCTTTAGGAAGAGATACCTCATTTTTCGTTTTTCCAGTTTCTATTATTTCACGAAAGTTCTCGAAACTTGTCGAAATCATATTTGATAATGCCTCATCTGTATTTGAACCTACATGCGGGGTTACAAGAACTCTAGGGTACATTTCTACTAATTGCTGGATAGCAGGGTCTGGAATCGTCTCCCATGGCTTGAAGGATCGGAAAAAAACCTCTGTTTCATTTGCAAAAACATCGGTTGCAAAACCAGCTAAATGATTGCTTTTCAAAGCTCTTAAAATAGCTTCATTATCTTGAAGCTCTCCACGGGCTGTATTAATCAAGATGCTGCCTTTTTTCATTTGAGCTAAAAATCCTTCATTGATCATTTGATCGTTTTCACCTGGGATATGAGGTACATGAATACTGACAATATCGCTTTTGGCTAATAACTCTTCAAGCGAGTGGAACGTCAATACTTTTTTAGCAGCTTCTGTCTGATGAATATCGTAGCCGATCACTTTGGCTCCTAGTCCCTTAAACAAAACAGCTTCCGTCAACCCTATCCTGCCTGTTCCTATGATCCCTACTGTGCAATTTCTGATTTCACGACTAAACATTTGCTCATCCACTCGAAAATCTTTGAAAGATGTTCGGATCGTCGTATACGCAGTATTTCTCAAAAGCATCATGGCAAAAGTCAAAGATAACTCTGCTATCGCATTTGGCGAATACGATGGTACACGGGCTACTGTCATACCAAAATCAGCTGCCGCTTGTAGATCGATATGATTGACTCCCACAGTCCGTGTAAAAACATAACGAATCCCATATTCCTGCATTTTTGCAAGATTGGTCTCATCTGCTATACAATTTCCCCTCAACAATACAGCATCATGGTCCTTTGCTGACACGATATTGTCATGTGTCAACAGTTCTTCATAAAGACTGAGATCATAATGGTAAATATTCAATTTTTCAAAAAAATCTATCTCGTTCGGACGAACACCGTAACATGCGATTCTCATACTTTCTTCCTCCATTTCTTATGAAAATAAACCTATGCCATGAATCATTTGTAATACAACGATCCATACAGGTGTCAGTACCACAGCAAAAATAGTTGACAGTAAGGATGCATTGGAGGCTAAAAGTGCCTCCCTATCAAAACTGATAGCATAGGCTGCTGCCACTGTTGCAGCTGGTGTAGCCATCATGATAACGATTGTTGCCAGTGCTTCAAAATTGACTGGTAGAATATTCGTTGCCGTCAAAACTGCTAGAATCACGATATTCAATGCAGGTACAAATACCACTTTGACTAGACTGTAATACCATGAAGTTTTTTCAGATGCAGCTTTTTTGAAGCTTACTTCACCTAATGTTGCGCCGATTGCTAGCCACGCCAATGGTGAACTTAAACCAGCTAAATAATCCATCGGCTGAAATAGCCACGGTGCAGTCTGGTCAATTCGCAAAAACGCTACTTGGCTTATCTCTCCTTCTGCACCTGTAACTGACACTTGTGGCAGATACCCTTGGAACAGCCAAATGAAAAGGCCGGCAAAAGTAGCGATAATGATTGGATTGACGAACATCGCTTTGATATTTTTAGCTTCCATCTTCAAGCCACTCATTTTTATGTATCCATAAGAATACAAAAAGATTCGGTAGCCAATATTGAAAATTGAGGAATACATCACGCCGACAGGACCATAAATCGCACTGACGATAGGCGTTCCGAAAAAGGTCGTAGAACCAAAGATCGTCAGGACACGCAACGTTGTTTGCTTATCCCCTTTATAGCTTAAGAAAAAAGGTTTTGAAACTAGAATAAGAATAATATAAATAACTAATCCCCAAATCAAGACATTGATTCCTTGCATCAGTAATTCTGTATTGATATCTTGCATGAAAGCTCGAAATGCCAGTGCTGGCAAAGCCACTGTTAAGACGACTTTCGATAGAATTTTTCCAACAGATTCAGAAAAAATCCCCTTTTTTCTACAAACAAACCCTAATAATATAATAAAAACTGTTGAAGTGATTGCACTGACAATCGACATATCTGTCAAAGTCGATCGAAAAATGTCAAATAAGTTCATCTTTCTCCTCCTAATTATGTTCATTTATTCACAATAAAAAAACGCTTTTATTTTGCTAATACGTATTAACATTTTTAATTTTATCTTTACATTGTTACTTATTGAACAATAGGAAATTAAAGAAACTTTTGAAACTTATGTAAAGTGATTTTTACTAGAACACAAAAAAAACCTTAAAACCAAACTTAAGAAGTTTAGTTTTAAGGTTAACTTAAATTATATTATGCGTGGAAACGTTCCACGCCATCTAGATAAGTTGCTTCCAATGTCATATCAGGGTTCAATACGATAAAGTCTGCATCGCGTCCTTGAGCGATTTTTCCACATGTATCATCGATTTTACAGCTGATTGCTGGAATCAGACTAGCCATCATGACTGCTTGTTCTGGTGTTGCTAATCCCCAGTCTACAACATTTTTAATTGCTTCTTTCAATTTCAATATACTTCCAGCTAAGTTGCCAGATTCTAGACGTGCTGTTCCTTCTTTTACTACTACTGGAAATTCGCCTAAATTGTAATTTCCATCAGGCATCCCACCGGCCATCATACAGTCTGTAATTAATGCGACATGATCATGTCCTGCTTTTTCCATTAGGATTCCCGCAGCATTTGGATGTACATGATGGCCATCACAAATCAATTCAGAAAAGACATGTTCTAAAGATAATAACGCACCCACCATACCTGGTTCGCGATGATTCAATCCACGCATACCATTGAAAGCATGGACAAATACACTTGCGCCTGCTTCAACAGCTTTTTGCGCTTCTTCTAGTGTAGCATTACTGTGTCCTAGAGAAACAACTACTCCTTCTTCAGTCACTTGTTTGACAAACTCTTCTACACCTTGACGTTCCGGTGCTAAAGCAATTTTTTTGATTAAACCACCTGAAGCTTCTTGCCATTCATGGAAAGTATCCAAATCAGGATCCCCGAAATAACTTGGGTTTTGTGCCCCTTTGTGTTCTTCTGTGAAGAAAGGACCTTCAAAATAGATTCCTTTGATTTTAGCTCCTGGTGCTTCCTGATACATTTTGCCGATTGTCTCAGCTACATCTTTTAAACGTTCTTTGCTTGACGTCAATGTTGTTGGTAAAAATGAAGTCACTCCACAAGATAACAGACCTTCAGACATCACTTTGATGCCTTCTGCATCATTATCCATTACATCATGATTCATATAGCCGTGAATATGTGTATCTACCAAACCAGGAGCAATCCATTTGCCGCTTTGGTCAATGATGTTGACTTCTCCCTCAGGTAGTTCTTTGGTGTATTCACCAAAAAGTCCATCGGTAATTTCAAGATAGCCTGCATGTTTGACACCTGACGCTAAAAAGAATTTGTCAGCATAGATAAAAGTTCTCATTCTATTCTCTCCCTTTGTTTTTCTACCTCTAAAGTACTCTTATTTAGAGAAGAAGTCAAGAATGGTCTACACCATTTACAAATTTTTTGAAATTTGTTTCACAGCTTGTGCTAAGCCTTCATAGAATGCTGCTCTTTCTGGTTCTTCTTTACGCTTGTATATTAAGCTTTTAAGCACAAATAAATCATTGAGGTAATAGTAGCTATTCTTCTCTTGAGCCCAATAGATTCCTTGATTCACCTGTTCTAACGCTTCGTCGATTTCATTTTGATGGAATAAGAAATTTCCATAATTATAAAAAATTTGCGAAAATTCACTTTTTGATCGTTCATCAGCTGATTGATGCAGCAGTTGGATGCTTCGACTCAAATAGTAGCGTGCTTCAGCCGTTTTTCCTGCCACACCATATATTTTTCCGATACAACTAATCAGTTGTATTTCTGTGTCAGAAACATGGATTCTTTCTTTTTGGCTAGAGTAGCTTAATGCTTCTTTCAAATAATAAAGGGACTGAGAGATATTTTGACGCAACGTGAATTCGCAAACACCGAAATAATAATAATAGCGTTGAAAGTCAGTTGCTTGATACAGATTTTCAGAAATATCAGAAGATTTTAGTACTTGTTCTAACTTCCGATAATCACGTTTTTGGAAACAACTATCCAACAGTTCAAATAATTTATCGTTTGTCCGAGTAGTTTTTCGAGAGAGATTCATCACATGATCAATCGTTACCCCTAGCCGTTGACAAATCTGCATCATCACCAATACATTCGGCAGTTCCTCATTATTTTCGATCCGACTTAATACACTTTGTGAACAAATATCTTGCGAAAGCATTTTTTGCGTCATTTTTTGTTCTTTTCGAATCTCTTTAATGATCGTTCCAAAGGACTCGATTAACGTTTCCATAAGTATCCTCCCCAAAATATGCGTATTCGCATTCTATTCGTATTTTACTTTAGGAAGTCGCAAACTTCAAGAAAAGACTTGCAACTAAATAATATACTTTAGTTATTTAAGAAAACTCCACTAGAAAGAGAGCCTCAGTGTGTTTGTCTGTGGCCCTCCTACTGAAAAATTTGGTTTTTAAAATCATTTTTGGCGATAGGTTGCTAGGAATTCTCTCATTTTCTTAGCTGTTTGTTTCAAATCATCCATTTTAGGAAGATAAACGATTCGAAAATGATCTGGCTGGTTCCAATTAAATCCACCACCATGTACAAGTAGAATATGATGTTCATGTAAAAAGTCCAAAACGAATTTTTCATCATCCAAAATATTGAATCGCTTTGTATCAATTTTTGGGAATATATAAAAAGCAGCTTTTGGTTTTACGGCTGAAAGACCAGGAATATCATTGATTGCATTATAGATATATTCTCTTTGTTCATAGATCCTTCCGCCTGGCAGGAGCAGCTCATCGACACTTTGATAACCGCCTAGCGCGGTTTGGATAATTTGCTGAGACAATACATTGGAACACAAACGCATGGAGGACAACATATTCAGCCCTTCTATATAGCCTTTGACGTGTGACTTATCTCCACTTAGGACCATCCAGCCTACTCGAAATCCTGCTACACGATGAGATTTGGATAGACCGTTCAGCGTAACAACGAACAAATCAGGCGCTAATGTAGCAATCGGAATATGTTCTAGACCATCCATCACTAAGCGATCATAGATTTCGTCGGAATAAATAATCAGGTTATTTTGTCGAGCTACTTCAACGATTTCTTCTAATAATTCTTTTGGATAAAGTGCCCCAGTAGGATTATTAGGATTAATGATAACAATAGCTTTTGTCCGACTCGTTATTTTTGATTTGATATCATCAATATCAGGATACCATTCTGCCTCTTCATCGCAAATATAATGAACAGGTGTGCCTCCAGCTAATGCAATAGAAGCCGTCCACAACGGATAGTCCGGCATTGGAACCAGTACTTCATCTCCATTGTCCAGCAACCCCTGCATACACATCGTGATCAATTCGCTCACTCCGTTGCCGGTGTAGATATCATTGATCGTCACATTCGGAAAATGTTTCAGTTGGCAATATTGCTCAATTGCTTTTCTAGCAGAAAAGATCCCCTTGGAATCTGAGTAGCCTTCTGAGTCACGGGCATTCATGATCAAATCACGAATGACTTCGTTTGGTGCTTCAAATCCAAAAGGTGCGGGATTTCCCGTGTTCAATTTTAAAATACTAATGCCCTCTTCTTGCATCCGCTCCGCTTCTTCTAGAACGGGACCGCGAACATCGTAACTGACACCTTCTAATTTGTTGGATTTTTCAAATTCTCTCATCACTTAGCCAATCCCTCATTTCAAAAAGTTAGAACTTTCCAAATTTTTTGTTATTTACTATTTCAATATCATACTCCATCCTAGAAAATTTTGCCACTTATTTAGGAAAAACGTAAGTATTAAAAAAACACAAACAAGCGTTGAGAACTTAATTGTCATGATAGTCATTCCATAGATTCGCTGCCCAATCCATTGCAATTCCACAAATGATTCCTAGCATAAAACCAAGCAAAAAACGTCCGAATGCAAGTCCAATCAATACACCTAAGATCATTCCCAGTCCTGAAAATTCTCCGTCATATTTCTCCATCTTAATAAGTCCTCCCATTTTTGAGCTTGACAACTATGTAAAACCTCGCTATCATTAGTGTGTTATTATTACGCAGATGTGTTGGAATTGGCAGACAAGCATGATTGAGGGTCATGTGAGCGTTAGCTCGTGTGGGTTCGAGTCCCATCATCTGCACTACAACTCGTGAAGTTAATTTTGCTTCACGAGTTTTTTTGTTTGAACGTTTCTTTATGCCATTATATACATATCACTGTATCCTTTACAAAAAGAACGTACAATCATGTAAACAGCCTGAGGTGAGTATATGAAGGTCGGAAACAAGCTACTCGTAGAAACTTGCAAGTGTTAAAACAATTAATCGAAAAACGAGTAAAATCCCTCACCTAATACTAAAGCGAGGGATTTTTTGTATATTATCTGTTTATCACCGTTATTATAAAGGTACAAATACCAAGCACGGTTAATCCAAATTGCATAAATTCATTTTTTTGTACACTCATGCTTTTCATTAGCTCTTTAACTGCCATTAGTACTAAGATGGCGATAACAACATAAAGTATATAGTACGTCCGCATTCCGGAAGCCCATACTGTGGGAGAAAATCCCATAATTAACCTTGAACAAAATCCCATTATCATCAAAATAACTAAAAAAATAGAAGTTTTCTTATTGTCAAAACTTAAATAAATTCCAACAATTAAACATAGTAATAATGCCAAGACTACTAAAGTAGCTATCCAAGTACCTGGATAAAAAAGTGACAGTTTCGTTCCTAACTCTGTAAAGAGATTATTCAGGTTACTACTACTCCAAATCATTGCCCTTTTATTTCCATTGACGTAAGTAAAGCTTTGACCCATTGTATTACCAAAATAAATAATCAGGTTTAAGAAAAACGGTAATGCAGTCAATATACGCACATAATAGTTTTGACATTTCCTATATGTTAGAAGGAAAATTAAGAAAAATAGCAATAAAAATAAGATATTCATGTCTAAAAAAAACGGCTTTCCAAATGATGAAATACCTAAATCTAACTTATTAAGAAAGTTGAAATTTTTATATTCAGGAAACCATTTATTAATTTCATGTGCAGCACGTAATGCATTCCCTGGAGTTGTCAAAGAGAAAATTAATTCTGCTAAGCTTATTATTGAAAATACTGATAACTTATAATTATATCGTCCATTGACAATCAAATATAAACTAACTATACTTGTTAGAACAAAAAAACAGGCGTTGACTTGTTCTTGATTAGTTAAAAATATCAATAAAGGAATACTTACCCAATATATTTTTCTATTTATTTCTTCTCCTCTTAAGAGTTGAAAAAACGGATAAAAAGTTAGTAAACTAAATGCTACTGGCCACTGATAGTTCAAGGTGGTTGCTCTCCAACCGGTTTCCCCCATTACTGTCAATGGTATTAAACAGTATATAGAGCAAACCAATAATAAATTTTTAACATTTATTTTCTCAAAAACATACTTGCAAAGTAATACTACAATTCCTAACATAATCGTAGAATTTAATAATTTCCATAGCATAAAGTGTTTAGAAAAGAACATTAAGAATAGTTCTATAATAATTCTTGAACTCCATGTCTTATAATGTTCTATCGAAGCACCCAAATAGCCAAGTTCATCTAATCTACTTGCATAAACTACGTCATCCGCTCTCATAGTCGGCATATACATATTAAAGAGTAAAAAGATACCCCAAATCCCTATTAGTAACAAGATCAGTTCTTTGTTATTCGTTATTTTTCTATTATGTTTGTTCATTTTTATACTCCTTCTTATATTTCCTAATAGAGTATAACATAGCTTTAAGCATTACTTAAAGATAACTTAAAAGTTATCTTTTAAATACTTAATTGTTAAATACCTTATTTGATGCAAAAGAAATCTACGATAGTCAACAAAAAAATTTTCATTATATCCAGAAAAATTTTTCTTAGTTAAGGACCTATGGATTGCAGTAATGCAGAATTCGTCGAATAAACTGCCAAAGACATACAATCATATTGCTTTTAAAATTGACGAACAAGATATAGATTCGTTTGTCTCAAAAATCCAAATGTTAGGTTTAACTGTCGAACCAGGACGTTCTCGTGTGAAAGGCGAGGCTTCTTCAATTTACTTTTACGACTATGATAATCACCTCTTCGAGTTACATACCGGTACTCTCCAGGAACGTTTAAAATCCTACAATTCCACTACCTGAGACTAGTAATGACTAGTCTCTTTTTATGGCCTCTGATCCCCCCATTGAGCGAATACTAATAGGGCTTCGAATTGATCTGTTCAATCTTTAAGCAATATCCCTCAAATGAGTTTGGAAAGTTTAGTGATTCATCACAAATACTTAAATACATGTAGTTATATATAGATTGAGGTTCTTGTGAGCGTATGCTCGTGTGGGTTCAAATCCCATCGTCTGCATCCATCTTTCCAAAACAAGCGGCTAGGACATTTTTGTCTCAGCCGCTTGTTTTCTAGTTTATTCTTTCATCTTGTCGGACCTTTTTTCTTGGGTATAGACTTTTCTCATATTCTACCACAATTTTGGGTTTCCCTAACACATGATAGGATCTCACAACAAATTGCTTTCTATTATTATAATAACCTGTAACGACTAACTTCATCCCTTCGTCTACTTCAGCTAGGAAGTTCAAACTATGGGAAGCAATCAAACAATTGACCCCATTTAAACTGAAACGGATCAACGGTCTGGCACTAACTTGCAAAGTACGGATCTTATCTACTGTTCCATATTTTTTCTCCATAACCTTCACCTCAATACCATTATACGAACATACATTCCCTTTGTAAAGAAGAAACTCTGTTTTATCTTTTTGACTTTTTGTCTATTACCTTTCTTAAAATCATATTGGCACTTCCTGCGAAGATGAAGGACATGTACTAAAAAAAAGAGGCAGCAGTATAGATTACTGTTGCTTCTTTACTAATTTAGGTTTACTTGTTAAGAAAGATTATTTACGCAAATGTTCTTCAACAATTTGCTGAGATTTATCAGCTGTATCTTCCACTTCATCTTTTGCTTTTTCTAACTTTTGAATATATTGTTTCAAGCTTGAGTTTTCAGCAGTTGCTTCGTCTAATTTCTTTTGTGTATCTGTTAACTGAGTTTCTACATTTGTTTTTTCTTGTGTCAGTGTTGCGATTTGTTGATTCAAACCATTTACAGTATTTTGTAATTCTGAAAGTTTTGCTTGTGCTTCTTGTAGTCTTGCTGTCCAATCTGCATTCAGATGATTGATTTCATCATTTTTTTGGTTGATCTCATCTAGTTTGACATTGATTTCATTTTGTTTGCTTTGTAGTTGTGCATCCTTGCTGACTAATTGACTTTCTAAGTTTTGTTTTTCTGCTGCCGATTGATTTTTTTGGTTTTCTAATTCATTTACTTTTGTTTGGTATTCTTGGACATCTGCCTTTGAATCTTGCAATGTCTGTTCTTTTTGTGCTAGTCGAGCGGTAAGATCTGTAATCGCTTGCTCTTTATCTGTCAATGTATGATCAAGCTGTGTCAGATTCTCATTGATTGTATCAATATCTGTCTCTCCACCCCACAAAATAATTTCATTTGCGTACCGCGTGCCTGTGTAGCCAATTAGACATAGAAATGCAACGACAATCCCACCAGTAATAAATTTCTTTTTCATTTGCATAGCTCCTTAATCCAATACTTTTACATACTAAAAGTAAGTGATCTCAAACACAATGTCAAGCGTTTTTAAATTACATATGTAATTTTAATATAAATACTATCAAATACTCATTTAATCCTCCTTTTTTATCTATTTAAAAAATCTTTTTTATAGAGAAAAATGCAGGTTAATACTTTCTTAAATAAATATTTATGGTGAACAAAAACAAAAAAGCAAGTTTTATTAAACGCAACCCTTTTCATTTCATAGATTACTGTATTTATTACAAAAAACGCGGATTTGTCATAAATTGTCATGCTTCTTTTACCTATGAAATATTTTCACGTGTTAAAGTATTCCTCGTTGAACACAACAAATAAAACTTTTTAACGAATAAAGGAGATTTTTCATGACATCACTTAAAACTTTACTTTTTGGAACAACTTTGGCTGCCGGCGCTGCATTCTTCATGGGAACGACTGCTCATGCGGACGAAGCTTATACCGTTCAATCAGGTGATACTCTATCAACGATTTCTCAAAAATACGTTGGTGATAACTCCTTGATCAATGCCATTGCAGAATCAAATTCAATTTCTGATATTAACCTGATTTACTCAGGACAACAATTAACAATCCCAACAGAAGGCTCTGCACAAGCAGCTGCTGAACCTCAAGCAGCCGTTCAAGAAGCACCAGTCCAAGCTGAACAACCTGTTGTACAAGAAACGGTTCAAACGGAAAAACAAGCAGCGCCTGTTGCTGAAACACAACCTGCTCCTGCTGTAACAGAAACTGCTGCTACTCCAGCAAGCACAAGCTCTGCAAAAGAATGGATCGCACAAAAAGAATCAAGCGGTTCTTACACAGCAACGAACGGACGTTACATCGGACGTTACCAATTAGATTCTTCTTACTTAAATGGTGACTACTCTGCTGCAAACCAAGAAAGAGTAGCAGAACAATATGTTACTTCACGTTATGGTTCTTGGGAAGCGGCGAAAGCATTCTGGGAAGCAAACGGTTGGTACTAAGATTCATTTATTAATCAAACAGTTTACTTTTATACAAAGAAAGCCAAAAAGAGGTGCGACACTAGTTGTGTCACATCTCTTTTTTATTTACCTAATCTAATGAAACGTTCCAAGTTTTGATAAGTATTTTTTTTAACTTCTTCAACTGATAGCTCTTTGATCTCAGCGATTGTCTTTAACTGTTCTTCAAGCAGTGAGACATAATCTTTTTCTGAAAAAATCCCCCCTAAAGCCCACTCTGCTGCATGTAGTCCATCCGTTTCAATAAGTAAGTGGTCGATTGGGACTGCTTTAGCTAGTTGCCAGACTGCTGGATTCTTTTTCAAATCAAGACCAATGCTGAAATAACAGCCTAAATCAATATAGTCTTGTTGATAGTCCAAAGAAGAATACCAATGGATCAAATAGTGATTAGGGTAAGCTTGGATATAATTTAAGATCTCTTTTTCGCATCCTTTTGTGTGCAGTACAACAGGTTTCTCATTTATGGCTGCAAAAGCAAGCTGTCGCTCAAATACTTTTTTTTGTGTAGTCATCGGTACATTCGTCCAAATATTATCTAACCCTATTTCACCGATGATCCTTGCTTTTTTCAAAAAAGGCTCAACTTGTTCAAACGTATAGCTATCTGCTTTCCAAGGATGGATACCGTAACTTAAGGCTTGAGTCTTACTTGCTGCAAGCTGTCTGTTTTCCTTCCATTCTTCTGGCGAATCACAATTGATGATCGTCAAAATCGTGTGTTCCTGCTGAAGGAGTGCTAAACTCTGACTCCCATCTAAATGACAATGAGCATCACTTAACATCTAATTCACCTGCCAATAACTGATAAATCGTTTGCTTCAACTCTGATTGCTGCAGTAGCCATTCACGTGACCGTCGTTTTTCAGGCACTTGAATCTCAGCAATCACATGTGCCGGACGGGCGGAAAGCACAAGAATCCTGTCTGATAAATAAATTGCTTCTTCGATATCATGCGTCACAAGTAAAGTAGTCCGCTTTGCTTTTTTAGGCAGCTTCAACATCCAGTCTTGCATCTGCCCTCTGGTCATAGCATCTAACGCTCCAAATGGTTCATCAAGAAGCAAGTAAGAAGAAGGATTCATGATTGTTCGTAACAAGGCCGTTCGCTGCTTCATCCCGCCAGATAATTGTTCCGGCAAAAAATGTTCATAGCCGTTTAACCCAAAGATATCCAGATAATCCCTTACTTGTTCTTCATTGATTGTTAGATGATTGATTTTTTGATATAACGTAACGTTTTGATAGACGCTCAGCCAAGGAAGTAACATATCTTCTTGCGGCATATAACTAAATGCTGTATGGAGACCAGTTACTTTTTGATCGTCTACTTTGATCGTTCCAGAAGTCATAGGCTGGACTCCTGTTAAAGTTTTCAGCAATGTTGACTTACCGGCTCCGCTTGGCGCGACAATCGATGTAAAGGTATCTTTAGGGATAGTGAAATGGATGTCTTCTAATATTTTCAGGTTTTCAATGACTACATTCAAGTGGCTGATTTGGATTGACATATCTATCACTCCTATTTTATAAACTGATTAGTGAATAGTTCTTGCGAAGGTACATCTTGCTTGATCAATCCGTTTTCCTGCATAAAAGCTGTATAATTGCGCCAAACTTTTTCTTCCATCAATCCCCAATTCTCAGGATCATCCGTATAATTTTTTGACAAGAATGCTTGTGATTCTTCTAAAAACGTCCGATCATTTTCTTTTGCATATTTTTGCAACAGTTTAGCACTGTCATTTGGATCCTTAATAGCTTCCTGATAGCCTTTTTTCGTGGCATCCATAAAAGACTGTACCAATTCTAGATCACTTTTGATCAGTTGATCATTCGTAATAATTACCGGAGTATAGTAATCTAACCGTTCATCTAATTCTTTCAATGGGATATAGTTTAGTTCAATACCCGCTTCTTTTGCTTTGATCATATCCCAACCTTCAAAGTACCATTGGATATCTGAGGATTTTCCTAAGCTTTCTGGCCCTTCTCCATTGCTTCCTACCATTGTCAGTTTTGAAAAGTCCCCGCCGTCTTTTTCCATCACAGCTTTTAAGACAGCTTCTTCACTTGGACTTTGCCAACCTGCATATGTTTTTCCTTCAAAATCTTTTGGTGAATGGATGTTACTGTCTGATAGGGTGGCGAATCCAGAAGTATTATGTTTGATCACTGTAGCAATTGCTTTGACTGGTATATTCTGTCCATCTGCGTGAGCATAAGTGACATCTTCTTGATAACTTACACCAAATTGTGCTTTGTCCGCACCTACTAGACCAATACTTGTCGAATTATCTCCTGGTTCGATGATTTGGACATTTAAACCAGCCTCTTTATAATAGCCTTTTTCTTTTGCTAGGTAGATGCCAGTATGATTAGTATTCGGTACATAATCCAAAACAAGTGTCACTTTTTTCAAATCCTTTATTTCTTGTTTGCTACTTGTTTCTTTTGCAGTGCCACAAGCGGATAAAAGCAACAGTAGCGGTAATAAAAGCCATAATTTTTTCATTTGATCCCCTTCTCTTAAAAAATATAAAGCATACGATAATACCCTTTTTTCAATAATGAACAAGCGCCATTCAGCAATAAACTCAATAGAATGACACAAATGATCGCAGCAAAAACTTTATCGATCTGGTAGCTGTTTTTTACGCGTATCATGTAATACCCTAAGCCTGCTTGAGCGCTTAGCCATTCTCCAACGACTGCTCCGCTGACACAATAAGTAGCAGCCACTTTTAAACCGGAAAAGAAGCCGGATAAACCCGCTGGTATTTTATATATTCGATAAATCTTCCCTGTATCTGCCCCCATCGTTTTCAAAAAGATGATTTGCTCTTTTGATACTTTCCTCAATGTATCCGAAAAAGAAACTACGATCGGAAAATAGCTTATCAAGACAACAAGGATCACTTTTGGAAGCATACCGAAACCAAACCATAGGGTAAGTAATGGCCCTAACACCATGATTGGCAACATTTGTGAAATCACTAGTAACGGATAAAAAGACATTTCTAAAAACTTCCAATAATCCATTGCCAAGGCAGTAATAAAAGAAAGAACGCTAGCTATTACCAAACCAAGCACTGCTTCATTTAATGTCGTGACAGAATGGGAAAGTAATACTTGTGCATCTGCCGCTAATGCAGAAAATACAGCAGCAGGTCCGGGTAAAATAAAGGCAGGTATTTTCCAAACTATGACAACAATCTGCCAAATAATTAAAATGAATGCCATACTGACTGCTGGATAAAGATTTTTCTTCATTTTGTTACCTCCTTTCTTCTAATATGAATAACAAAAAACGCTTGAAATGGGCACGACATAGTAACCCGCTTCAAGCGTCTGCTATGTTTCTCCCTTCACCAGTATTAACTGACAGGTTCAATGGGTCTAAGTTCACAACTTACTCTCATGTCGTCTACGACATCCCCAGAAACAGGTATTCATTTTTTAAAGTGTAGCACAAGAACGAAAAAGCAACAAGCGCTTTAGTTATCATGCTGATTATTTCAATAAATAGGAGAGATCACTTGCCAATGTCGGATACCCCATGATATAGCTATCCAACTCTTTTTTAGTCAATTTTTGATTGATGACTAGTGTCAAATCATCGATCAATTCGTCTGCTTGCTCGCTAATCACTGCAGCACCAATCAAATAATTTTGCTGGTCAAAGGTCAATTCAGCCTTAGCAACTGGTTCATTGACACGATGATAGGTGAACCAACTGGTAAGATCCATCTCTACCACTTGATCTGACGAAGAGGCGTGACTTTTTGTAACTCCTACTTCAGCAAGTTTAGGACTGGCGTAGACGATCGTAGGTATAATCGGATATTTGATAGGTTCGCTTGTTGCATCCGTTATCCGCTTAGCTACATAATTTCCTTCAAAAGTGGCGACTGGTGTCAATTTTGGGGTTTTCCTTGAAACAATATCTCCACACGCAAAAATTTTTGGATTGCTCGTTTGCAGATAATCATTGACTGCAATTCCGTGTTTATCAAAGACGATATTCGCTTGCTCAAGTGCTAAAGATTCTGTATTCGGCTGTCTCCCAGTCGCACAAAAAATCATATCTGCTACTAATTCCGTCTCTTTTCCGACTAAACGATAGCGAGTACCTTCTGAAATGATCTTTTGGGTTTCAACACCAAAAGCAAACTGAATGCCAGATGCTTCCATTTGATGGACGGCTTCCTCTACCAAAGACGCCTCAAATTCTTTTAATGGCCGTTGATTATGATGGACAATGGTTACTTTGCTCCCTGCAGCATTGGCAATCGTAGCTAGCTCAAAAGCAATATAACCACCACCGATAAAAATGATTTCTTTAGGCAGTACAGGCAATGATAAAAAGTCTGCACTAGTTTTCAAGTATTCCTTTCCCTCCACTGGTAAGATCGTAGGTCTTTGCCCGGTTGCCAAAACAAAGTAATCCGCATGGAAGACTTCTTCGTTGACTTCAATAGATGAATCATCCAAAAAACGAGCGGTTCCTGAAAGATGATCGATTTCAGCTTCTGCTAATTGTTTTTTTCGGCTTTCTGGGACTGGATCCGTAAATGTTCGTTTGAATTTTTGAAGTTCTTCCCAGTTGGCAGTTGGGATCTCGTTAAAACCTTTTCCACTCAATTGTTTTACCCGATTACGTGCCTCTACTGCACTTAACAAGACTTTTTTAGGATCACATCCACGGTTAGGACAAGTCCCGCCCCATAGATCTTCTTCGACCACTAGTACTGTTTTACCTGCTTCTTTCAATCCATAAGCAGCACTTAAGCCGCTCACACCTGAACCGATGATGATTGCATCATATGTTTTCATTTCCTTCCTCCTCTCGACTTAAAAAAGCAAAGATTTCTTTACTTGTCAGCGACCCAATACTTCTTTGCTTTTCTACTATCACAATGCTTGGATACACCGAAAGAAGCGAATATACTTCTTTCATAGGCGTATCAAAGCAAACTTGTTGACGAGCATTTTCTGGTATTTCATTTAAGAAATATCCATTGACGACTAAATCTTCTACTCGCCACTCTTTCGTCTGTTTCGGTTCATCAAAGAAATGCCGAACGTAGTCGTTTTTAGGATTCATCAATAACTGCTCTGGTGTGTCACATTGGATAATTTCTCCATCCTTCATAAATGCAATACGATCACCTAGCTTGATTGCTTCTTCCATATTGTGCGTAACGAAAACGATGGTCGTGCCCAATTCTTCGTGTAAGGACAAAACCAATTCTTGTAATGAGTTTCTTGAAATCGGATCTAATGCGCTAAATGGCTCGTCCATCAAAATCACATCTGGGCTTGCAGCAATAGCTCGGATGATCCCGATCCGTTGCTGTTCTCCTCCAGACAACTCTCTAGGCATACGATCTCGATAAATATCAGGAGATAAGCCAACTTTTTGAAGAAGTTCATCTACACGGTCTGCTCTTTTCTGCTTTTCCCAACCTAACATTTCAGGGATGACTTCAATATTTTGCTTGACTGTCATGGTCGGGAACAAAGCGATTTGCTGCAGCACATATCCCATATTCCACCGCATTTTCTGCAGATTATATTCATTTAACGATTTTCCTTTGAAGTAGATGTCTCCTGCTGATGGTTTAGATAATCCATTGATCATTTTCAAAGTAGTTGTTTTTCCACTACCGGAAGGACCAACCAAAACAAAGATTTCTCCTTTTTTGATTGCCAGATTTAGGTCATCGATGACATACTTTCCATCATACTTTTTTTGCACATGTTTGAACTCGATTAATTTAGTCACTGATCTTCCTCCTTTACTAATCCTTCATTTTTCAGGAAGATTCGTGCTACTTCTGTCGGCTTTTTCTTTTCGACATTGACTTGGTAATTCATATCAATCATTTGATCCTCTGTTATTTTTCCGCTTAATTTATTCAGTGCTTTAACGATTTCAGGATGTTCTTTAGCAAAATCTTTTTTCATCAGCGGTGCGCCTTGATAAGCTGGGAATAACCCTCGATCATCTTCTAGAGTCACTAGATCGTACTCCTTGAGCTGGCTATCTGTGGAATAGGCATCCACAATATTGACATCTCCATTATTGATTGCTTGGTAACGCAAACTTGGCTCCATGCTTTGTACACTTGAAAAATTCAAGCCATATGCTTCTTGGATTCCTTTATATCCATCTGAACGATCAATAAATTCCAGTGTGAATCCCGCTTTGATCTGATCAGAGATAGCTGCCAAATCGGAAATCTTTTTAAGTTGATGTTCGTTCGCAAAAGATCTCTTGACTGCCAAGGCATACGTATTTTGGTAAGCCATTGGTTTTAATAATGTCATATCGAATTGCTTATTCAATAATTCTTCTGCTTCGTCATATGTTTTTTCTTTTGTCAAATCAGCACTTTTCATTGCTTCAGGTACCTTCACCAAGCTTTCTAGGACAGTACCTGTGAACTCAGGATAGATATCGATTTGACCTTGATCCAGTGCATTGAACAAAAAACTCGTCTTGCCAAAATTCGGTTTTAATTCAACTTCTGTTTTTGTGTTGTCTTCAATCAATTCTTTATACATTTGGATCAGGATTTCAGGTTCCGCTCCTAATTTTCCAGCAATCGTGATGGTTTCATTTTTAAACAAGGCAGACTGATATAAAGAAACGCCGCCAAATAAACACACCACTGCTGCTAAAGTAATGATGGAATATCGAGGTTTCTTATGCTGCAACCAGCGAATCAGTCCGCTGAATATAATTGCAAGCAAGGCAGAACTGATCGCACCAATCAATGTCAAAACAGGTGTATTTCGGTCAATACCTAACAAAATAAATGTCCCTAATCCACCTGCTCCGATCAATGCTGCCAAAGTAGCCGTACCGATGATTAAAACTAAGGCAGTTCGGATACCTGAGATAATGACAGGTAATGCGATGGGAAGCTCTACTTTCAGCAAGCGTCTCATTCTGGACATACCAAATGCTACCGCTGCTTCTTCAATAGACGGGTCAATTTCAGCTAGACCAATATACGTGTTTTGGAAAATCGGAAGCAAAGCGTAAATAACAAGTGCAATCAATGCTGGAACAGTTCCGATCCCTACAAATGGGATAAGTAAACCTAATAAGGCAAGTGAAGGAATCGTTTGGAGCACACCCGTGATCTGCAATAAGACTTCTGCCATTTTTTTATGATTGGCTGCCCAAATCGCTAAAGGAATAGCAATCAGTGCTGCAATCAGCAAAGAAATGAGAGAAATGGACAGATGTTGAAATGCAGCTTCCAGCAACTCGCCTTTTCTTTCACTTAATGTTTGTATAAAATTATTCATGCGACCTTCCTTTCTGTTATTCTTTAAGTATAAACATTTCTTTCCTTTTTCCCAACTAACTTGTCTTGCCTTAACCTTACAGCACGAACAAAAAAAAGAAAAAAATACCTCTAAACATGCTGACAAAAAAAGAATCCAAGCAACAAAGTCGGATCAACTTTTTGGTTCTCGTTTTTTCACTACGAATACCATAAAAATCTATACGAAATTGTCACTTGGAATCAGCTATATCTTTTTTACACACACAACTTTTATTTTAATAAAAAGAAACAGCCAATAAAGTAGAAATCTCGTGGGGGAGAACACCTTTATTGGCCTGTTCAACGAATATTATACTGTATCATGACACTTTTTTGCCAAAAATGTAAAAAACGGTTGTTTTGACATCATAAACGTCTTGTTTTCTTATTTTTACTTATATCACCACTTTATTTTCTATCTCTTTCACTCCATAAAGCGGAATGAGTTCTTCTTTTGACTGATAATAAACAGCTTTCTCACGGTTCTTCATCAAAAAAAGAAAGATGTCTTTCATAGCAAGTGGTGCTTTGCCGTGTTCAAATAAAAAGATAAATTGATTTGCTTTATTTATCTGGACCATTGTCACAGGCACCAGTTTTTGTTCTTGAGCCAAAAAAACTCCTTGATACTCTGTTTTTTTGGGTGATTTTGTAAGAATTGTCAATAAGTCTGCTGCTCGCATTTTTCCACTCCTTATTTGATAAATAAAAAGAAACAGCCAAAAATAATTTTTTTTCATTTTCCTCTTGAAGTAAGAGTATAAGTCAGTATAATAAAGAAGTTGCTGAAAATTTTCAAAAGAAAAGAGGCTAGAAATGAAAAAATTAAATTTATTTACAGAATTGTGCGGAATCATTTTAGGCGCAGGAATCTACGGATTAGCTGTGACAGGAATCAATATTCCATCTAAGCTGGCAGATGGTGGGGTTACTGGTATTGCTTTGCTTTTGCATAATCTTTTTGGATTCGCTCCTTCTGTCACTTCACTGCTTTTTAATTTACCTTTATTGCTTATCTCATTGTTTCTTTTTGGAAAACACGCTTTTCTCCGGACGATCGTCGGAACATTTGCGCTAGTTTTCTTTTTACATTTATGGGAGAGCCTTCATATACATTTTGCTGTAGATAGTCTACTGATCAATAGTTTGATGACAGGTATTCTTTCTGGCATTGGTTGCGGTCTCGTCTTTCGATTCGGCGGAAGCACAGGCGGAACAGATATCATTTATCAAGCCATTGAAAAATATTTTCATATTAAGATTGGCAAAAGTCTTTTCTTGATTACTTTTGGTATTTTAGTTGTCTCCTTGCTTTATTTGGATCTCACACATTTTCTGTATACATTACTTAGCTGTTCTATTCTATCTTATACATTGAATAAAGTGAAGTATCTGGAAATTGGATCTGTTTTGCCCCAATTGGAAGCAAAACAGACTACAGAAACATTTGAACCACTTGATCCTCTTGAACAGTTAGAGCACTGATTCTTATTTTTCACTACTTTATTTAATTTACAGAAATATCATTATGTAAACTAAAATGATATTATTCAGTAAAATCTTCTTTATAAAAAAATAAACTATTTTTGCAAACGATCTGCGAAAATAGTTTGTTTTTTTATTTTGCCATTATTTTCTTACTTATTGGGAGAAAAAATTCGCTTAAACTCAAAAAAATTTGAGGATACGATATAAACTTTCGGATAGAGTATAAAATAAGGAAACGCCGCAGCGTTTCCTTTCCAACTGTAGCCGAATATAAATTTGTATATCACTTATTTAAAATAGCTATTTTCTCCCAAAGAGTTTCCTTGATCATCGATCAATCCTTGTAATGAGCGTTCTAAGATACCATGGCTTTTTTTCGATTTTTTTTCTTCTGACTGCTTTGTTTCCTCTAACGTTTTTGTTCGATTGAATGTTCGTACAGACGGCTCACCATTTCTTTTTTCTTGATACGGCGTCGGTTCTGTATCGAACAACAGATAAGAGTCATCCGTTTTTTTCATCGATTCGATTAAATGATCCTCAGAAATTTTGCTTTCTCTAGGGTCTGGGATAATCGATGCGGGTACATATTTAGGAACAAAATAAGAACGCTCCCGCACCTTCGTGTCAACAGATGCGTTTCGTGTAGTATGCTTGGACTCTGTCCTTGTTTCACTTTGTCTGACAGAACGAGAGGAATCACCAAAAAGTTTTTTTCGTCCTGTCGATGTGATTTCTGATTGGTAATGGCCGGTATAATCCGGTAATTTTCCTTTATGCTTTTCCAAATTTTCCTTACGCGGAGCTGACTTCAATCCATTTGTTGCACGACGCTTGCGACGGATTTTCTCGGTGTTCGTGTTCGTGAAATGAAATTCTTTCATCTGTTCAAACGGGGACTGATTCTGTTCAGTCAAAAGATCTTCTTGTCCGTCAAATAATACTCGCTTCTTGTCGTTGGTTAATTTTACGCCTAACTCATCATCGTACGCAGGAAAACGGAAATGTTTTCGTCTGATTTCTTTCATTCAAACCATCCTTCTCAAAAATGGAACTTTTCTCAATAATAGCACAGATTCATTGTTTTCAGTAGCAATGCGCTGATTATTTTAAGAAAATAGCGATGAATTTCATAAATATATATATAGTAATAAGACTTAATTCGTTGTCTCTCTGATAACTAGTTCAGGAAAAAAACGACGATAACCTTGACTCGCCCCTTTTTCTTCTATTTTTTTTAACAACATTTCTCCACATACTTCACCCATACGTATAATATCTTGCTTGATCGTTGTCAATTTAGGTGAACTGATTTGGTCTAAAAATACCCCATCAAATCCAATCACACCAAATTCTTCGGGCAAGTGTCCTCCAGCATTTATAATCCCTCTTACTGCTCCTAGTGCTAGCCGATCTGAACTACATACAAAACAAGTTTTATCTGTAAAATCTGCCCAGTTTTCTGTCATATATCTTTCTACTTCTGTCGAATGATTTGGAAACCGCAAGATTTTACTAGGAAGATCAACTTCCTTCATCACAGATAAATAACCAGTTTCCCTTGAAATTTCAAAAGGCTCGTCCACTTCGATACCGATATAAATAATCGTTTGATAATCTCTTTCTAAGGCATATTGCGTTGCTTTTGCTGTACCATATTCATTATCGCTGTCTACATAATCATATCCTTCAGAATTTTCCCCAAACAAGACAACTGGTTTTTCCAAACGGTCGATCCAATCGAAGTCTTTTTTTCTGACACCTGTGATGATGTATCCATCACAAGAACCGACGTCGAAGGCATCATTTGTAACTAATTGGAGAGAATAATGCGCTTTACCGATCCGTTTAGCGATTCCCATCAGCAAATTCATGTAATAGGGCTCAGTTGTGTCGATTTCTTCCAGTATAAATAATTTGATGATCTGCGACCGATTCGTGACAAGTGCTTTTGCAGCAATATTTGGACGGTAATCCAGTTCAGCCATTGCTGAGAAAACTAACTCTTTCAATTCGTCAGTCACCTGTTCCGGATGATTGATGACTCGAGAGACCGTCATTTTTGAAACATTGGCACGTTTTGCAACATCTGCTAAAGTGGGCATGCTCTCTTCCTTTCTAACATGTTGTCATTCTTACTATCAATTATACCAAATTTTCCTAACAGAGTTTATTATAGCCCAAAATAAAAAACGGAAAATCCTCTATCGTCATGAGTGATTTTCCGTTTCAATTATTTATACTTTTTTATCAAATTTTTTGCTAAAAAAGTGGAAGCTTCTTCCATTAGTGGTATTTGTACCATATGTCGCTGTGTTTTTGAGGAACGAAAAACAATTTCTTTTCCGTAAGACTTATGCCGATTTTTTTCTACAAATCGTTCCGTTTGTATATAAGGGATTTTTTCGTCAGCTTGTCCATGCCAAAAGAACAGAGGACGTCCAGCTAACTTTTCCGGCTGCAATGACAAATCATAGCTCTTAACCCATGAAATCAAATCAAAATAGTCTTTTGGTACGACATAATTATATTCCGATGCGCGCCTTACGATTTCTTTTCCATATTCCAAAGGTGCAGGGGAACCCATCAAACACACGCCCGCTACTATATGAGGATGTTTAGCCAACAAGGCGCATGTTGTCATTCCCCCCATCGAAACCCCGCCAACTGCAAGCTGATCATGTAGAAGACCTCTTTTTTCTAAATGCTTGATAAGTGTGTCAAATTCAAACAGATTTCCGTAGATACTATCCCAAAATGTATAGGATGGAATAGAAGAAACCGGCTGTTTGCGCTCCCCATGATTCATCGCATCTGGCAGGATCACACGAATGCCCTGCTGCGCAATTTTTCTTCCTTGCGTCAAAACTAACTCCTTACTTGTCTGCCATCCGTGATAATAGATGACAACGGGAATACGTTCCTCTCTTAATTCTTTCAGAACAACTTCTAACACTGGAATATGATGGACAGAACGTTTCAATATAATTGGATTCAATTGTTACTCACCTATTTTCATTAAATTTCCTGATCGCCATAGCAACCATGCTCCAACAGTTGTCTGGAACAGGTTCAGTGTACCAAATAATATAAATGCAGGACTGAATGGCTCGGGAAATAAGCACAGAGAACAAAGTCCCACCACTCCTAATGCTAGCGAAAGGAGTGGATAAATAGAAAAATTCAAAAAACTGGCAACGCTACCGAAAATATTACCAATAAACAGTATCAAAAAGAAAAAAACGCTTAAAATTAAACCATCTGTCAGCGACATCTGAAAAACAATGTTCTCTACCTCAATTGGCTGTTGAATCGAATAGACACCTAAGTATATACTGAGAAGGAGACTTAGCACGTGGCTGGCACAAAACACACGATTGACCGTTTTCATTTTAATCACCTAACCTATCTTTATAATTCTATTATAATCATTTTATCATTTTTTTGTATGTATAAAGTTTCAATTTTTCTTCACTTACGATTTTTTTTGATATTGTTGTTATATAAATGAAAGGAGTTTTACAAATGATTGATCCAAAAATGTTGGGGATGATCTTCCTCATTAATTTTGCTTATATCACTCTGAACACGTTACGTTTCATGTTGACAATGAAAGGCTATCGACTGATTGCTCCACTTGTCAGTATGGTCGAGATCACGATTTATATCGTCGGCTTATCCCTTGTTTTAGATCGTTTAGATAATCCACTGAATTTATTTGTCTATGCGTTAGGTTACGCAGTAGGTATCAGTGTCGGAATTTTGATTGAAGACAAATTGGCATTAGGATACATCATGGTCACAACGATTTTGCCAGCAAATAGCGCAGAAGATAAAAGTTTGCCGGGTATACTGAGAGAACACGGTTATGGTGTGACACAGACTTCTGCAATGGGGCTGGAAGGTGAGCGGCTAGTTCTCGAAATACTTTCTCCTAGAAAAAGCGAACGTGAACTGTATCGCCTGATCAAAGAAATCGAAGAGCGTGCTTTTATCATTTCTTATGAGCCAAAATATATTTCAGGTGGTTTCTGGACTAAAAAAGTGAGAAAACGACAAGGAAAATAACTCACAAACTTAAAAACTGTCTAATATCTAAATTAAATTTTAAATGTTAGACAGTTTTTATTTATTATTTTGATTAAAAAACATCGACATATACTCATCAATTTGTTATTATACTTTATATACTTATCAATTTAATTTGGAGATATTATGGAAATTCAACGTAGAACCACTAATTTTTTACATTTAGGCTCTTTTTTTGCAACTTTGACGATCTTATTTTTTCTATGTTATTCATACCTTAAGACCTCACATGCGCCTTCTAGTGCATTAGGCTGGTTGCTTTTGGATCATTCTGATATCACAGAAGCCGAAGAAAATCCGTTTTTTTTGATTTTTTCTTCTCTTTGCGGCTTACTGTTTTCTGTTTATTTCGGTGCCTATTTTTTTCATCGACATCCTGGTACGTTAAACGAAGCTTCAAGCGTATTGATTGCATTTAAAACGTTTTCTTTTTTAGCAATTCTTTTTTATTCGTTTAATCACAATACGCTTTTCTTCTTTATCATGAATGGTTTAGTCGTGATTTTATCCATTTTTACTTATTTTATTTTTTCACTCATTTTTAGCCAATTGAAATGTCCGCTCTTCTTTCGATTAGTTCCTGTCACCTGTTTTATTTACAGCTTGTTTTCCTTTTTTGTCCTTGCTTTAATGCCACTGACCAACCCTTCGACGATCCAAGTCGCAGGAAATCTGTTGGATATGCTCTTCATCGTCAGTCTAGGTGTATTTATGTGGCAAAGAAAAAACAAACAAAATAAAAAGCATTTTGAAGCCTGACTATTACGACTTCATAAATGCTTTTTTAGTTTTAAACACTTCAATCTAAAAGAATAACCCAAGATTGGATAAATTATTAATGACTCGCCATTCGTTTCTTAGTGATTCTGGATTATCAAATGGACTTCCTAATCTAATCAGCTAGTTCTTCCCATAAAATGCCATACTTGACTGAATCATAATATTGATTATTTAAAAATCTAACTTTTCTTATCACTACTTCCTTTGTCATTCCACATTTCTCACCATTTTTTTGCATTCCTTTGTTTCCAGACCATGTAGTGAATCTAATAGGTGGTAGATAGGCAAAATACTCAAATAATTCTTTTAACCATAAAGGAAGAGAAAGGCTCCTCCTGCAAGAGTCAGTATAATTTTTGCTTACTGCTCTCTTAGGTTTTACTCACTAAAACTGTTCCATATTCTTTGATATAAGAAAATGCATGCGGTATAAATTTCTTGCTCAGCTCAGAAAAGATTTGTCGTTTAAGAAAGGCCATTTCCTCCATTGTCAATGAAGGATCCAATGTTGGTAATTCAATCTCAAAATTGTTTTTTTCGACAATAGGTAATTCTAATGTGAATGATTCTTCTTCCTTTATAGTATTCGTCACAAGTAGAGACTGATGGAAAATACTAGGCCGGCGATTTTTATATTTATTCTTACGTATCCTGTCAACGATAACTTCTATTTGATCAAAAAAGTACGATTCATTTACGTCTCCAATAAGTTCGGCTAATTCTTTGAATGCCTTCGTTACAGGAAGCTGATTCTTCTGTACAAAAAAGTAATTAGCCAAAGTAAGCGGGAAGTGTTCTATAGAGGAAAGTGTGATAAAACGGTACTTCTCATTTCCTGCAGTTGTCCTCAGCAATTCTGTCTCTCGGCTGTTTCTTACTCCATAAAAATACGCTTCTTTCCGTTCATCTTCGAAACAATACGCCCAAATAACTTCTCCCATCGCTAATTTTTGTTCATCAACAGAGAGTCTCTTCAATTGTTCAGCTATGGTTTCAGCAGCCGAAGTGGCTTGTTGCAAGTAATCTTTAGGATCAAATATTGGAAAGTTCAAATGATATCTTCGTTCTTCCCTCTTGATTAATCCTGCATCGATCAATAAATCAAGAAAATGGGAAAATTTATTTTGCGAAAATTCTTTTTTCAATTCTCTTAGAATCGTTTCTTGTTCTCGATGTTCATATAGATAATCGGTCAATGAAGAAAAAAGCGGATCATCGGTCAGTTTTTGATAAAAGTTTTCCTTATTTTTTGAATAATAGTTCATATATGTTCTCTTTTCTATCCGTTTTATTTTACTTAAAAGGCTTTTACGTAAAAAGGAGGAAGAACAAGAGTCATAATTGACTGTTATTCTCCTCCATTTCTTCGGCCTTTAGTATGTTCTATGTTTCTTTTTATATCAATCGCTTATCCATTCATTTTGAATGCTTCATACTACCATTTGATTAGCTAAATACAGCCGTCAATTGAGGTACGACTTGTTTTTTACGTGAAACGACACCTTTAAGCAAAGCACGGTTGTTGGTCAAAGTTGTTTGGAAAGCTTCTTCTACTTTTTCTTTTCCTTTACCAGCAACAAGTAATTCTGAATCACTGTCTAAGATGTTTGTGACAACTAATACGAACAGATCGTAGCCATTTGCTTTCATTTCATCTTCCATTGCTGCTTCTAGCTCTGCTTGTCGATCCATCACTTCATTAAGGTCCACTGTATTGACTTGAGCGATACGAACGTTGGAACTGCCCATTGGGAAACTTTTTGCATCCAAATCAAGAAGAACCGCAGCTGATTTATCACTTAGATTTGTTCCTGCTTTCAACATTTCAAGTCCATAAGTGTTTAGATCGACTTCAGCGATTGCTGCAAGTTCTTTTGCAGCTGCTTCATCTTCAGGCGTACATGTTGGTGATTTGAACAACAATGTATCTGAAATGATAGCTGAGAGCATGATTCCTGCGATTTCTTTAGGAATTGTTACTTGGTTTTCTTTATATAGTTTTAAAATAATCGTACTTGTACATCCAACTGGTTCTGCACGATAGTACAATGGATTAGCTGTTTCAAAGTTTGCAATACGATGGTGGTCTACTACAGCTAAAATATTTACTTCGCTGATATCTGAAATACTTTGTTGGAATTCATTATGATCCACAAGCATGACATCTGCATTTTCTGCTTTAGCTGACTCTACTACTCGTGGTGCAGATAGCTGAAAGTGGTCTAATGCGTATTGTGTTTCTTCATTAGGTGTACCTAGAGCAACTGCTTCTGTTTCTTTACCTAATTCATTTTGCAAGTGTGAAAACGCAATGGCTGCCCCGATTGCATCTGTATCTGGATTTTGGTGACCAAAAACTAAAATTTTTGACATGTCATTCGCTCCTTTGTGATTTCTCCTATTTAATAATAGCAAAAAAACGGAAAGAAGCAATACTTATCTTCTTTCCGATGCGACCTATCGCGTTAAATATTTTGTATACTCTTCTGTATGAAGCAATCGTTTAGCATTTTCGACACGTTCTTTTGTAGGTGGTTCGATCCCTTCTAATGGATATTTCAAACCAAGTGTTTCCCACTTGTATTTTCCCATCGTATGATAAGGAAGAATCTCTACTCTGTCTACATTTGACAAGGTTTGAATAAAGTTGTCTAGTCGGATCAAATATTCATCATAATCACTTCGCTCAGGAACTAGTACATGGCGAATCCAAACCGGTTTGTTGATTTTTGACAAATATTGAGCCATTTCTAAAATATTTTCATTGTCCCAATGCGTTAGTTTTTTATGCTCTTCATTATCGATGTGTTTGATGTCAAATAACAGTAAATCTGTATACTTCATCAATTCTTGAAAACGTGAAAAGAAAGGTTCTTCATACGTAAAAGGTTTTCCGCATGTATCCAATGTAGTATGCATCTTCCGCTCTTTTGCTTTTTTAAATAGTTCGATCAAAAAATCGATCTGCAATAGAGGTTCTCCACCACTAACAGTAATACCACCTTTATCTCCCCAGTAAGGTCTGAAGCGTTCTGCTTTATCTAAAAGTTCATCTGCTGTGTATTCTTTCCCTCCGCCAATATTCCAAGTATCTGGATTGTGACAAAATTGGCAACGCATGCGGCATCCTTGCATAAACACGACAAAGCGCAGTCCAGGTCCGTCTACTGAACCGAAAGTTTCGATAGAATGAACATAGCCGATTGTTTTTTCTTCCATTTAAGTTCACATCTTTTCTTTGATTTCATTTTAAGTACAAGTTAGCTGTCGAAGCGAAGCTTTCTGAACAAAATTTTTCGCAATTGCCGCTTCGTTATGTGTAAAATTTACAGGGACGGAACATACAAGTCCTGCCCCTGTAAATCGTTTCTTTCAAATAAGCATACTGATTATTCGATTTTGATGCGATGGCTATTCAACGTCCTTTCGACGCTAAGTCGAAAAACTTTTTTCACGAACTTTTTACATTCTGTCGTGTGAAGTTCTCATCAAGACATCTAATTGTTGTTCTCTTGTCAAGTCACGGAATTTAACTGCATAACCAGATACCCGGATCGTCAAGTTCGGATATTTCATTGGATTTTCCATTGCATCACGCAATAAATCATTACTGAATACATTGACATTCAAATGATAAGCTCCTTTTGAGAAGTATCCATCTAAGACATTACGCAAGTTTTCGATTCTTGTATCTTGTTCTTTTCCAAGACCTGAAGGATTGATTGTTTGGGTATTTGAAATTCCATCCAATGCACAGCCGTAATTCATTTTAGCTGTTGAGTTCAGGCTAGCTAATAACCCACTTTGTTCCGCATTGTAACTTGGATTTGCTCCTGGCGCAAGTGGTTTTCCAGCTTCACGGCCATCAGGAGTATTTCCTGTATTTTTACCGTAAACAACATTTGAAGTAATCGTCAATAATGAAGTTGTTGGTTTTGAGTTGCGGTAAGTTTTATGACGTTTGATTTGTCCCATGAAGTATTCCAAGATCCATGAAACTAATTCATCTGCACGGTCATCATCATTTCCGTATTTAGGGAAGTCGCCATCCACTTCAAAATCAACTGCTATTCCTTTTTCATTACGGATTGCTTTTACTTTTGCATATTTGATCGCTGACAAGCTGTCTGCCGCATGAGAGATCCCAGCAATACCTGTAGCAAATGTGCGTTGCAAGTCAGAATCCATCAAAGCCAGCTGAGCTGCTTCATAAGAATATTTATCATGCATATAATGAATGATGTTCAACGTATTGACATATAGTTCTGCTAACCAATCCATCATATTCATGAAGTTATGTTTCACTTCTTCAAAGTCTAGTATTTCTGATGTGATTGGACGATATTCTGGTCCAACTTGGGCGCCAGTCACTTCATCGACTCCGCCATTGATGGCATATAATAGTGTTTTAGCCAAGTTAGCACGAGCGCCAAAGAATTGCATGTCTTTTCCGACAACTGTTCCTGATACACAGCAAGCAATCGCACAATCATCAGAACCCCATTGTTCACGAAGCTGATTATCATTTTCGAATTGAATCGAAGAACTTTCGATAGCGATTCTGCTAGCATATGTTCTGAATCCTTCTGGAAGGTGTTCAGAATACAAAACAGTCAAGTTTGGTTCTGGTGAAGGTCCCATATTTGTTAATGTATGAAGCAGACGGAAATCATTCTTTGTAACTAATGAACGACCATCTAATCCCATACCTGCAATGGATAAAGTAGCCCAGATAGGGAATCCTGAGAATAATTGGTTATATTCAGGTGTACGCGCGAATTTGACCATACGTAATTTCATTACTAAGTGGTCGATCAATTCTTGTGCTTCTTTTTCTGTGATTACTCCATTATCCAAATCACGTTGGATATAGATATCAAGGAATGCTGAGATACGTCCGATTGACATCGCAGCACCATTTTGTGATTTGATTGCTGCTAAATATCCGAAGTATAGCCATTGGACAGCTTCTTTTGCATTTGCAGCTGGTTTAGAAATATCATAGCCATATTTCGCAGCCATTTCTTTCATTTGCGCTAATGCACGATATTGTTCAGTGATTTCTTCACGTAAACGAATCACTTCTTCACTCATTGTATGATAACCAGTCATATCATGATCTTTTTTCTTTTGTTCCATCAAATAGTCGATTCCATACAATGCCACACGACGATAGTCACCGATGATACGTCCGCGACCGTAAGCGTCTGGAAGCCCTGTAATGATTTTGTTTTTACGAGCAGCACGCATTTCAGCAGTATAAGCGTCAAATACACCTTGATTATGTGTTTTGCGCCAGTCAGTGAAAATATGTGTCAATTCATCGTTTGGTGTATAGCCATTGCTTTTTAGCGCATTGTTAGCCATATTGATTCCGCCGAACGGCATGAATGCTTGTTTCAAAGGTTTGTCTGTCTGTAGACCGACGATTTTTTCCAAATCTTTATCCAAATAGCCTGCATCGTGTGAAGTAATAGTTGATACGATTTCTGTGTCCATATCATAGACACCGTTACGCTCGAATTGGATATCATTTAACTTTTGCAATTCATCCCATAATTTTTCTGTTGCTTCTGTTGGGCCTTCCAAAAAGCTGTCATCACCGCGATATTCAGTGTAGTTATTTTGAATAAAGTCTCTAGTGTCTACGCCTTCTTTCCATTTGGTACCTTTAAATCCATTCCATTGCTCCATTGTATGGACCTCCTAAATTTCTGTTTTATGTAACAGTTTTTACGTGATTAGTATAACACAGCACCCTATCTTTGCAAGGGTTTTCTTGTTTTTTATTTAACAATTTTTATGTTTTATTTACATATATTTAAATCAACGTTGACATACCAACATTTAAGCATTGTGAACACTTTCATCTTTTTTTGCAAACGTATAAGGATTTATTAAAAATGAATGAAAAAGAGACGCCACCTGTATTAATACAGATGGCGTCTCTTCATTAAAATACTACAACAGTTACGACTCGATGAAAATCTCAGGAGCATCGATAACTTCGATGACTTCTCCACCTTTTTTCTCATCCATCGCAAATGATCCATTCGATGTTCGATCACCTATAGGGAAATCAGTTGGGTCAATCGTTAACTGCTGCCCTTTTTGATTCATCAAGGTTATTTCTTTTGATCTTCCTTCCGACATATAGATAATACGGTGCGGATTTTTTTTCAGCTCACGCATGACCGTCACTCCCCGCTTCGCACGTGAAGTTTGGCTGATTTCTTGAGCAAGCATGCGTTTAACAGCTCCTCGCTGAGTAACGATTACGATCGGCGTATCACCTTCTGCTAACACAAGCAGCCCGTTGATAATCCTATCTCCATCTTTCAAATTCATAGACTTCACTCCAGCTGCCTTTGCTCCAACAACGGGAACATCTGTTAAAGGATAGCGCAAACCCATTCCTTGATGCGTTACTAAGAAAACATCTAAGCCTGGCTGATCTTCTTTCAGATACACAGCAATCAGTTCATCTTCTTCCGCCTTTAGCTTCATACAGCTGAGCGGACGGCTCTTATAGGTGCGCCATGGTTCGAACTCTGTCATTCGTGTTTGCTTGATCAATCCATTCTTGCTGATGAATACAAATGTTTTCTCTGCTTGAATTTTTTGATATGGGAAAACAGCTAAAATCGATTCGTCTACAGACAGATTGGAGATTGTTTGAGAAATGTGCTCACCAGCATCTTTCCATTTCAAATCGGGTAGTTCATGGACAGGGCGGTAGATCACATTTGCTTTATTTGTGATCAGAAGAACATGGTCCAATGTACTCAATTCACCTGAGTATAGCAAGTAGTCGCCTTCTCGCATCCCGATTTCTTCTGGTTTGGAAGCACTATAAGAACGAAGGCTTGTTCGCTTCACATAGCCTTCTCGCGTCACACTGACAATTACGTCTTCTTGTGCCACTAAGACTTGCGTATCAATTTTGATTTCTTCGATTTCGTCTTCGATTGTCGTTAGACGAGCGGAAGAATAATTTTTTTTCACTTCTCGCAATTCTTTTTTCATAACAGAGAAAAGCTCTTTGTCATTTGAAAGGATTTTATTCAACTCTGTGATTTGCGCAATCAAGCTTTCGGATTCCTTTTGAAGCTCTGTGATATCCGTGTTCGTCAAACGGTATAATTGCAATGTGACAATTGCTTCTGCTTGTTCTTCTGTAAATTGAAAGACGTCGACTAAATTCTTTTTGGCGTCTTTTTTGTCTTTACTTTCACGAATCGTTGCGATTACTTCATCCAGAATCGATAAAGCTTTCATCAATCCTTCTACGATATGCTGTCTTTTTTGAGCTTTGGCTAAATCGAATTGACTACGTTTTGTTATGACTTGCTTTCGATGCTCGATATAACTTCTTAAAATGTCTTTCAGTCCAACTTGATGCGGAGTCATATGGTCGATAGCGACCATATTGAAATTGTAATTGATCTGTAGCTCAGTGTTTTTGAACAAATAATTCAAAATTCCTTGAGCATTGGCGTCTTTTTTCAATTCGACGACAATTTGCAGACCTGTTCTATCACTTTCATCTCGTACTTCAGCTATTCCATCGATTTTCTTATTCAAACGGATCTCATCCATTTTTTTCACCAAGGTCGCTTTATTTACTTCATATGGGATTTCTGTGATCACGATTTGCTGTTTATTACCCTTCATTGCCTCTATCTTTGTTTTCGAACGAAGAATAACTTTTCCTCGCCCTGTTTCATAAGCTTTTTTGATTTCATCTTTTCCTTGCAAGATCCCTCCTGTTGGAAAGTCAGGTCCAGGAATATATTCCATCAATTTTTCAAGGCTCGCTTGTGGATGATCGATCATATAGATTGTGCCATCGATCACTTCAGCTAAGTTATGAGTCGGGATTTCTGTTGCATATCCAGCAGATATACCTGTCGATCCATTGACGAGAAGGTTTGGGTATCGAGCTGGAAGGACTGTTGGTTCTTTTTCTGTATCATCAAAATTCCACACGAGATCGACTGTTTCTTTTTCGATATCTGCTAGCATCTCTCCACTTAACTTGGATAATCTGGCTTCAGTATAACGCATCGCAGCAGGTGGATCACCGTCCATACTCCCGTTATTCCCGTGCATTTCGATCAGTACTTCCCGCAACTTCCAGTCTTGGCTCATGCGGACCATCGCTTCATAAATACTGCTGTCACCATGAGGATGATAATTCCCCATGATATTTCCGACAGATTTTGCTGATTTACGGAATCCTTTGTCATACGTATTGCCATCTTTGTTCATGGCAAATAATATCCGGCGTTGCACTGGCTTCAATCCATCACGGATATCAGGCAGTGCACGTTCTTGGATAATATATTTGGAATAACGTCCGAAGCGGTCACCCATCACTTCTTCTAAAGTTAATTCTTGTACTTCTTGTCGATTTTCCATCAGGTGACCTCCTATTCTACTTCAAATAACTGATTGTTTTCATTTTTATCTGCTCGTTCTTCATCTAATAAATCATTAGAAACTGAAGGAGAGATTTCAGTATCCTCTTTTTTATCTAAGATACTGCCATCTTCTTCGAGCGTAAATTGCACGTGATTTTCGATCCATTTTCTTCGAGGTTCTACTTTGTCACCCATCAGTGTGGTTACTCGACGTTCAGCTTGCGCAGCATCATCGATACGGACGCGGATCAACGTACGGGAAGTCGGATCCATCGTTGTTTCCCACAATTGTTCCGCATTCATCTCTCCAAGTCCTTTATATCGCTGCAGCATATATCCTTTGCCGACTTTTTTAATCATTGCTGCCAATTCGTCATCTGTCCACGCATATTCAATGACTTGCTTCTTTCCTTGTCCTTTGGATACTTTATATAAAGGCGGTAACGCGATATATACTTTCCCAGCTTCAATCAGCGGTTTCATATAACGATAAAAGAAAGTAAGCAGTAATACTTGAATATGGGCGCCGTCTGTATCCGCATCGGTCATGATGATTACTTTGTCGTAATTACAGTCTTCGATAGAAAACTCAGGACCGACTCCTGCACCAATCGTATAGATCATCGTATTGATTTCTTCATTTTTCAAGATATCTTGCATTTTAGCTTTTTCGGTATTGATGACTTTTCCTCGTAAAGGTAGAATTGCTTGGAACTTTCTGTCTCTTCCTTGTTTAGCAGATCCGCCAGCAGAATCCCCTTCGACTAAATACAATTCATTTTTCTTAGGGTTTCGGGATTGTGCGGGTGTCAATTTTCCTGAAAGAAGAGATTCGCCTTTTTTACGCTTCTTCCCATTTCGGCTTTCTTCTCTGGCTTTACGTGCTGCTTCTCTCGCTTCTCTGGCTTTGATTGCTTTACGGACCAACATCTGGCTCATTTCGCTATTTTCCTGCAAATAAAAGCCCATTTGTTCACTGATGACGTTATCTACTACGGTACGAGCAACTGGCGTACCAAGTTTTTCTTTTGTTTGCCCTTCAAATTGCAGAAGATTTTCAGGTACACGGATAGAAAGTACAGCAGCTAACCCTTCTCTGAAATCACTACCTTCCAGATTCTTGTCCCGTTCTTTCAGCAAACCAACTTTTCTCGCATATTCATTATAAGATTTCGTCATCGCCGCTTTCATACCAGCTTCATGGGTTCCCCCATCTTTTGTCCGAACGTTATTGACAAAAGATAAAACATTTTCTGAATAACCGTCATTGTATTGATAAGCGACCTCTACTTCGATACCTTCTTTTTCTCCTGAAAAATAAACAACTGGTGTCAATGTATCTTTTTCTTCATTCAGATAATCAACAAATTCTTTGATTCCTTCTTCGTAATGAAAAATTTCCTTGACTGGTTCTTCTCCACGAAGATCAGAAAGAGAGATTTTAACGCCTTTTAGAAGAAAGGCAGATTCTCTTAACCGTTCGGCTAAAATTTCATATGAAAATTTCGTTGTACTGAATATTGTATCATCTGGTAAAAAATGGACAGTCGTCCCGTTTGCTTTTTTTGTTTTTCCTATCTTTTTCAACGTACCGTCAGGTTTACCGCCGTTTTTAAATTTCTGCTGATACTCTACGCCATCTCTAACGATCGTTACAGTTAGCCATTTCGATAAGGCATTTACCACACTGGCTCCTACACCGTGCAGTCCACCAGAAGTTTTGTACCCTCCTTGACCAAACTTTCCGCCAGCATGCAGCACAGTAAAAATCACTTCAACTGTTGGTATTCCGGAAGCATGCATTCCTACAGGCATCCCACGTCCGCTATCTGCAACAGTTATACTATTGTCTTCATGGATGGTCACATCAATCTCACTGCCATAACCTGATAATGCTTCGTCAACTGCATTATCGACGATTTCATAGACTAAATGATGCAAGCCTCGGCTGTCAGTGGATCCAATGTACATCCCTGGTCTTTTTCTAACTGCCTCTAATCCTTCCAATACTTGGATGGACGAGTCATTGTATTCGTTGTTTACTTTTTTTGCCAAGGCAAACGCTCCTTCAATAATACTTTGCGGCAAAACCGCACCACGATTATCATACTAGAAAAGGTCGTGAAAAAAAAGAGGGTAGACGAGAAATCAATTTTAATTATCTCCTAACCGCTTTTTCGACATTCCCCTCTATCGATCATCTCTTCTTTGTGGTCATTTTTATTTTTGGTTTTCTTTCAACTTACCAAGTTCAATCTTAATACAACGATCCATTACGATATCTGTACGTCCTGCTTTTCTTAGCATCTCAGCTGCTTCTTTGTTTTCAATCCCTAATTGTGCCCAGAACACTTTAGCATCAGTTTTCAAAAAATCATCTGCTATTTCAGGTAAAAATTCACTCCGTCTAAATACATCTACGATATCGATTGGATCATCGATTTCTGTCAAATTCGCATAGACTTTCTCGCCTAGAATTTCTTCACCAGCCAATAATGGATTTACTGGTATGATTTTATATCCATTGTCTTGCAATACCTGTGCAACCATGTAACTTGTTCGTTCTGGTTTATTGCTCAAGCCTACGACGGCAATATTTTTTGCTTCTTCCAAATAGTTGAAAATCGTTTCTTGTGTTGGATTTTTTACAGACATTTCTGCCACCCCTTGCTTTTCTTTTTATTCCATCTATTATACTTGTATCTTTCATTTTTTCAATTGTTCCTGTTACCTATTCATGCTAAAATAAAGGATAGTTTTCAACTTGAAAGAGGGTAAAAAATGAAATTGATCTTATTACTTATTTTAGCATATCTTTTAGGTTCTATTCCTTCCGGTGTCTGGATTGGCAAATTGTTTTTCAAAAAAGATATCCGACAACACGGGAGCGGTAATACTGGAACGACCAATACATTTCGTGTATTAGGCAAAACAGCCGGGATTGTTGTCCTGCTTATGGATATTTTAAAAGGTACATTGGCTACTTGTTTGCCGATGATCTTCCACCTTTCTGGGATTAACCCTCTTTGGTTTGGGGTATGCGCCATTCTTGGCCATACATTTCCGATTTTTGCTGGGTTCAAAGGAGGAAAAGCTGTTGCGACAAGTGCAGGAATGCTTTTAGGATTTAATCCTGTATTTTTTGTTTATTCTTGTATCATCTTTATCGTTAGTTTATTTTGTACAAGTATGGTGAGTTTGAGCAGTATGATCAGTGCAGTATTGATCACTTTATCTACGATCGTCCTTCCTTATGTAGCTCCTGTGATTTTGGCTAAGCCCAATTGGTTACTGACGATCATTGCCTTTTTAGTTTCTTCCTTTATCTTTTATCGGCATAAAGACAATATCAAGCGTATCAGAAACCATACTGAAAGTCGAATCCCGTTTGGTTTGAATAGCAGCAAGAAAAAATCCTGATACTTTTTCATTCCAAAGAGATAAAACGGGAGTGTGACAAATCGATGTCACACTCCCTTATTACTTACAGGATAGCTTTTTTACACACCTTGGTAAACGGTGTTCCCTGCTAACTTCTCGGTCACAACCTCTTACTTCACTGTGATGGAATATTTTGTCTTGAAGATTTCATGGGCACCTAGTTGATTGATCCCTACTTTTTCCATCAAGTTTCCACTACTGTTCACCGTGTCAGCGATTCCGCACCACGGTTCGATACAAACGAAAGGCGCTTCTTTTGGATAAGGAGACCAGATCCCTACATAAGGCATATCTTTATAGCTTAAAGTTACGCTATGGGAAGATTTTTCACTTCGAATGGCGTACGCATTTAGACCCCTTGTTTCAAAAACCAAGGCATCTTGCTCAAAAAGTTCACGATTCAAAGCCAGATTCGTATTTGTCTGACCTAACGTCTTTTGATCCATATCGATGAATGGGCCTTTCAATGGTAGGCGTAATCTTGATTTCAATGGAGAAAATGCCAGATAGAAATCTTCAAATGACAATCCTTCTTCAAGAGGTACATTGAAAGCAGGATGTCCACCGATAGAAAAGAACATTTCTTTTTCACCGGTATTTGCCACTTGATAATGAACCGTGATGCCGTCTCCTCCTAATTCATAGCTGATCACTAATTCAAAATCAAATGGATACTTTTCTAATGTCTCCGGCGTACTCCTTAAGATGAAACTAGCCATTTCTTGTCCATGTTCAATGACTTCAAAATCCATATCCCGAGCAAATCCGTGTTGCCCCATTTGATATGTTTTCCCTTGATAAACATACTGATCATCTTTTAAACGTCCAACAAAAGGGAATAAAACCGGTGCATGTCTGCCCCAATACGCTGGATCACCTTGCCAGATATACTCTAAACCATGTTCTTTTGATTTCAGACTGATCAATTCCGCACCGTGTTCAGCGATTTCGGCGATCAGCTGGTCATTTTGAATAATAACAGTCATTGCCATTCCTCCAACTTCGACTTACTTTTTAAAATGGGAAGGCTGGAACAAACATTTCTATCTGCCCCAGTCCCCTTACTTCTAATAACTGTGTTTTGCTAACTCGTCTTTAAAACGGGAATTCAATACTTTTAAATAAGTTCCCTTCATGCCTAACGAACGAGATTCAATGATTCCAGCTGATTCCAATTTTCGTAAAGCATTGACGATCACAGAACGAGTGATGCCGATACTATCGGCAATATTAGAAGCAGTCAGACGACCTTCATCTCCATCCAATGCTTCAAAGATAGCTTGTACAGCCTTCAATTCGCTATAAGATAATGTGTTGATTGCCATTTGGACAGCCGTTGCACTCCGTACATCTGCTTCGATGCTTCGAGACTTCTGATAAAGGATCTGCATACCGACAACCGTAGCTCCATATTCTGCTAAGACTAGATCGTCATCTGCAAACGATTGTTCCATACGAGATAAGATAATCGTACCCAAACGTTCGCCAGCTCCAAAGATCGGAACGACAGTCGTCAGACCAAATGGATATTTCTCTCTTGACTCTACCGGAAATGCAGTAATATCACTAGTAATTGGGATATTAGCTTCAGTTTTCATCAACTGTGCCACTGTATCAGTATAAGATTCAGGAAATTGTTTCTCAACAAACATTGTTTTGATTCGTTCATTGTTCACATCGTGACGTTCATTATAACCTAGTAATACTCCGTCACTTCCTATGATATAGGTGTTGCTGTCAAGAATACCACCTAGTGTGACAGCCATTTTATCGTAAGGCAAATCTGCTTGCATGTCAAAAGTATTCTTTTGCTGCAAAAGTGTGTTTATCTTGCGGGTTTTCGTTAGCAAGTCTGTCATTGTCGTCCTCCGATTTTTTATAAAATATAGCGACTTAAATCTTCATTTGCCGCAATTGAGCCAAGTTTGTCATCCACATATGCTTCTGTGATCGTTATTTCTCCCATTTGCATATCTGGTGCTTCAAATAATAGATCTTCTAGTAGTTTTTCCAAAATGGTATGCAGTCTGCGTGCGCCGATATTATCTGTGTCACGGTTGACATCGAAAGCGATTTGAGCGATCCGTTCAATTGCTTCTTTTGTAAACGTAACTGACACATTTTCTGTACCGATCAACGCGACGTATTGTTTTACTAAAGCATTATTTGGTTCGGTCAGAATCTTCACAAAATCTTCAGCTGTCAAATCATCTAATTCTACCCGTATCGGGAAGCGTCCTTGAAGTTCTGGAATTAGATCACTTGGTTTAGACAAATGGAAAGCTCCTGAAGCAATGAATAGGACGTGATCTGTTTGGATGATCCCGTATTTTGTGTTTACTTGTGAACCTTCGACAATTGGCAATATGTCTCTTTGGACGCCTTCTCTGGATACTTCTCCAGATTGCTGTGATTTAGAAGTGATCTTATCGATTTCATCGATAAAAATAATTCCACTTTCTTCCGCTAATTTGATTGCCTCACTATGGATATCAGCATCCTTGACTAATTTTGCTGATTCTTCCTTGATCAATAACTCTAAAGCTTCTTTGACTGTTACCGTCCGTTCCACTTTTTTCTTCGGTGTCAAAGCACCTAGAGTTTCATTTAGGTCGATCCCCATTTGCTCCAATCCATTGTTCATCATTGGTGCAGGTTTCTTTTGGTCTTCAACTTCAATGGTTACTTCACGACTATCCAGTAAACCCTTTTGTAGTTGTTCCAAGACTGTACGGCGATTGATTCGAATATCTTCTGTCACTTCTTCTTGCGGTTCAGCGGTATTTTGCTGGCTAGCATTAAAAAGATTCATCATTTGTTCAAATTGATTAGTGGATTGTTTCTGTTCTTTTTTGATACCAGGTACCAAGATTTTTACCAAACGTTTTTCTGCATTTTTTTTAGCACTTGTGTATACACGGCTGTACTGCTCTTTTTCTACGATTTGGATCGCATTTTCTACTAAATCCCGAACCATTGATTCTACATCTCTTCCGACATAACCGACTTCAGTAAATTTTGTTGCTTCGACTTTGACAAATGGTGCATTGACGATTTTTGCCAAACGTCGTGCGATTTCTGTTTTACCGACCCCTGTAGGTCCGATCATCAGCATATTTTTTGGTGTAATATCTTGTTGCATTTTTTCATCTAACTGCAAACGGCGATAGCGGTTACGCAAAGCAACGGCAACAGATTTTTTTGCTGCGTGCTGTCCTACGATATATTCATCTAATTCACTTACGATTTGTCTTGGTGTTTGTTTTAATTCATACATATCTACTCACCTCTTACAGTTCTTCTACGATAATATTATGATTAGTAAAGATACAGATATCTGCGGCAATATTTAACGCATTTTCTGCAATTTCTTTCGCACTCATGTCGTTTTGAGCATAGTTTTTCATTGCTCGGGCTGCAGCCAACGCAAAATTCCCTCCTGATCCGATAGCTAAGATACCATCATCTGGTGTGATAACTTCTCCTGTACCTGAAACAAGAAGCATTTCTTTATCATTCATTACGATCAGCATCGCTTCAAGTTTTTGCATAGATTGCTGTGTCCGCCATTCTTGAGCTAATTCGACAGCTGCGCGTTGTAGATTCCCGTTATATTCGTTTAGTTTGCCTTCAAATTTTTCTTCTAAAGTAAACGCATCTGCAACACTTCCGGCGAAACCTACAACAACTTCTCCATTGTAGATACGTCGTACTTTCTTTGCAGTGCCTTTCATGACAACAGATTCACCCATTGTTACTTGGCCATCTCCAGCCATAGCAAATTTCCCGTCTTTTTCGACGGCACAGATAGTGGTTGAATGAAATGGTGATTCGACCATGTTTGTTTCCTCCTAAATTTGTTCTTTTCCTTATTTTTACGCTCTTGGATGGAAAGAACGATAGTTTTTTTGTAAACTTTCTTTTGTTACATGGGCATAGATCTGGGTAGTCGATAAATTGGCATGTCCTAGCAATTCTTGGACTGTCCGCAAATCTGCCCCATTATTTAATAAATGAGTAGCAAATGTATGGCGCAGCATGTGAGGATGGATATCACTATCCAAACTGCTTTTTTTGATCATTTGATTCAAGACATATTCAATTCCAGTAGGCGTGATTGGTTTTCCATGATGATTCACAAAAACGATATCATGCTCTTCGTGATATTTTGTCATCAATACCTGGCGGCCTTCCCTGAAATATTCTTGCAGAGCATCTTGAGCAAAAGAACCTAGAGGAGCATATCTCTCTTTGTTCCCTTTACCATGGATCAACATGACCTCTGAATCAAAATCAATGTCTGATACCGACAAACTGCTACACTCACTTAAACGGATGCCTGACCCGTAAAGGACTTCCAGTAAAGCGCGGTTCCTCAAATCCAAAGGACTATCTCCTGCTACGCTGTCAAAAAGTGCTTGCATTTCATTTTCATAAAAAAAACGTGGCAGTCTCAAATTTTTCTTTTTGAGATGAACGTAAGAAAATGGATTTTCTTTTATCACTTCTTCTTTGAGAAGATACTGATAAAACGAACGTAGGCTGGCTATCTTGCGACTGATAGAATTTCTGCTATAGCTAGGACGATGATCAGCTAATGCACTCAAATAGACACGAACCGTAAAATATTCCGCCTTCAGCAGATCAGCGTCTCCAGATTCCTCCAAAAAATGTTTGAAATGGAGAATGTCTTCTTCATATGCTTCTTTCGTTTTTTCTGAATATCCTCTTTCGACAATCAAATAACGCAAAAATTTTTGTTCCCACGTGGCTTCTGTCATTTTCTCACCTTCCTTTTGTCCCAGAGAATAATTTAGCACAGCGTTTATAAAAAGACAAATAAATTGTCAGAATTTAACCAATATTTCTAAGTTTGTTCACAATTGGCGCAATTCCTCACATTTTGTTTGAGAAATTCTTAAGAAAAACGCAAGAAAAAGAGCGAGACTATCCGTCTCACCCTCTTCATGGAGTTTCCTTACTCATTTGGGATTGCAGTTTTTTCTAATTCTGTTTTTATTGCCTCATTAGCTTTTAAAGCTCGTTGTGCAATTGCTTCATATCTTGCTTTTTTGTCTCGAATGCGCTCTGGCAGTTCAGGAAACAGACCATAGTTGGCATTCATCGGTTGGAAATGTTTTCCTTCCGCATGAGTAATGTAGTAAGCCATACTTCCAATAGCTGTTTCTTGTGGAAACTCGACTGGTTCCATTTCTTTTGCTAAGCGTGCGGCGTTGATTCCAGCAAGTAGTCCGCTCGCTGCACTTTCAACATAGCCTTCTACACCAGTCATCTGACCTGCAAAGAACAGATCTTCGCGTTTCGTTGATTGGTAAGTCGGTTTCAGCAATTCTGGCGAATTCATAAAGCTGTTTCGGTGCATCACACCATAGCGAACGAATTCAGCATTTTCTAACCCAGGAATCATCCGGAAAACACGTTTTTGCTCGCCCCATTTCAAGTGAGTCTGAAAGCCCACGATGTTGTATAAAGAAGCTGCAGCATTGTCTTGACGCAGCTGGATAACAGCATAAGGACGTTTGCCAGTTTTAGGATCTTCCAATCCAACTGGTTTCATAGGTCCGAAAAGCATCGTTTTGAATCCTCGCTGTGCCATTACTTCAATTGGCATACATCCTTCAAAATATTTTTCTTTCTCAAAAGATTTAAGTTCTGCCACTTCGGCATTGATTAGTGCCTCATGGAAAGCTTTGAATTCCTCTTCTGTCATCGGACAGTTCAAGTAAGCTGCTTCTCCTTTGTCATAGCGGGACTTCAAATATACTTTATCCATATCGATCGTAGCTTTGTCTACGATTGGTGCAGCTGCATCATAGAAATAAAAACCATCTGAACCATTGAATGCTTTGATGCTTTCTGCTAATGGATGAGAAGTCAAAGGTCCTGTTGCTACTACGGTGATTCCTTCCGGTATTTCAGTAATTTCTTCGTTTATCACTGTTACTAATGGATGCTCTTTGACTTTTCGGGTAATTGTTTCAGAAAAAGAATCGCGGTCAACAGCTAAGGCACCACCAGCTGGCACTGCTGTTTCATCTGCCGAAGTGATTACTACCGAATTCAATCGGCGCATTTCTTCTTTCAATAACCCTACTGCATTAGCCAAACTGTTTCCTCTTAATGAATTGGAACATACTAGTTCAGCAAAATTACTTGTGTGATGCGCCTCAGTCGATTTGACTGGACGCATTTCATATAAACGGACAGGGACTCCTGCTTGTGCGATCTGCCAAGCAGCTTCACTTCCGGCAAGCCCTGCTCCAACAACATTTACCATTTTCAATGAAAGAACCTCTTTTCTATTATTTTTGGATGTCTTCTTCGTAATCTCCATTTACACAGACTACTTGTTTACCGCCTTTGACTTTCTTCTCGACCAGATATCCGTCACATTTTGGACAATTTCTGCCCACTGGTTTATCCCAAGAAGTGAATTCACATTCTGGGAAACGGGAACAACCATAGAATAGTCTGTTTTTCTTAGATTTTCGTTCAATGACTTGTCCTTCATGACATACTGGGCAAGTCACACCGATTTCTTTTACGATTGGTTTCGTATTCCGACAATCAGGAAAATTACTGCAAGCATAAAACTTCCCATATTTCCCTAATTTTATCACCATCGGATGTCCACAGACATCACAATCGAATCCTGCTGGTTCATCTTTGATTTGAATTTTTTCGATTTTTTCTTCCGCATTCGTCAGTTCTTTTTCAAACGGTTTATAGAAACGATCAACCACTTTGACCCACGCTTCCGTGCCTTCTTCAATTTTATCCAAATCTCCTTCCATTTCTGCTGTGAAATGGATATCGACGATTTGAGGGAAGAATTCACAGATTAATGAATTGACAATTTCTCCTAGTTCAGTCGGCTCAAATCTTTTTTGTGTCAATTTTACATAGTAGCGTCTTTGGATCGTATCAAGTGTTGGTGCATAAGTGGAAGGTCGCCCTACCCCGTTTTCTTCTAGTGCACGAATCAACGTAGCCTCACTAAAACGTGCTGGTGGTTGAGTAAAATGTTGTTTTGGTTCAATATCAACAGATTGGACTACATCGCCTTCTTCAAGTTCTGGAAGAATATTTTCTTTCTCTTCTTTGCCGTCATCTCTACCTTCCACATACACTTGCATGAATCCTTTGAATTTGATTTTTGAACCGTTCGCAATGAAGATGACACCATTTTGTTCTAATGTCACTTTCATTGTATCTAAAATAGCTGGTGTCATCTGACTAGCCACAAAACGTGACCAGATCAATGTATAAAGTTTCAATTGATCTTTATCTAAATATTGTTTGAGTTCATCTGGTGTACGAAGCACACTCGTTGGACGCACAGCTTCATGGGCATCTTGTGCGCCTTGAGCATTTTTGATCTTTCGGTGATCATGTCTAGAAAATTCTTTTCCATACGTATCTTCAATAAATGCTGCGGCCTCTGCTTTTGCTGTATCGGCAATCCGGGTAGAATCAGTACGCATGTATGTAATCAAGCCGACTGTTCCTTGTTTACCCAAAGTGATTCCTTCATATAATTGCTGTGCTACCATCATGGTTTTTCTTGTTCGAAAGTTTAACTTACGGGCAGCTTCTTGTTGCAGGCTACTTGTAGTGAAAGGATTCGCAGGGTTTCTTTTGCGCTCTTTCTTTTCTACTTTTTTAACTTCGAAGTCTGTTCCATCAATTCTAGCAGTGACTTCTTTTACACTTTGTGCATCTGGTAATTTCTTTTTCTTACCGTCGATTCCCCAGAAATTTGCTTTGAATTTCTTGCGAGCTTTTTTAAAATTACCGTCGATGCTCCAATATTCTTCTGGAACAAATTCTCGGATCTCTTTTTCACGGTCAATAATAATTTTTAAAGCGACAGATTGGACACGTCCTGCACTTAACCCTTTCTTGACCTTACGCCAGAGAATAGGACTGATCGAATAACCAACGATTCTGTCTAAGGTACGACGAGCTTGCTGTGCATCTACTAAATCTACATCGATCGTTCTTGGTTCCTTAAAAGCTGCTTTGACTGCGTCTTTTGTGATTTCATTGAAGACCACCCGATTTTTTTCTTTCAGATCCAACCCAAGTAGGTACGCTAAATGCCAAGCAATCGCTTCTCCTTCTCTATCCGGGTCACTTGCCAAGTAAACTTTTTGAGCTTTTTTTGCTGCGGCTTTCAGGCTTTTGATGACATCGCCTTTTCCGCGTATAGAAATATAATGGGGTTCATAATTGTTTTCAAAATCGATACCCATTTTACTTTTCGGTAAATCTCTTATATGGCCAACACTGGCCATTACTTTATAGTTTCGTCCAAGATATTTCTCAATTGTCTTGGCTTTTGCAGGTGATTCTACAATCACTAAATATTTATACGCCATTACTGAATGGACTCCTTTCCATTGTCGTGTTCCTACTATTAAAAGAGGATTCATACAAATCGTAGCTAATCATATCCATTCAGAAAACGTTTGTCAAGAAAAGCAAATGAAAAGTATGGTGTTATTCTTTAAATTCTGCCAAGATATCTTCACCCGAAACCGTGCAAACTGCACCGTCTTGGATCAAATGATGACATCCGGTAGAATGTTCTGTTAAAATATTTCCTGGAACAGAAAAAACTGTTCTTCCAAGATCCAATGCTTGCTGTGCTGTTATCAGAGAGCCGCTTTTTTTCTTGGCTTCAAAGACACATGTTACTTTAGACAAAGCTGCGATAATCCGATTTCTCATTGGAAAACAATGCTTTTTCGGGCCGGATTGAGGAGGATATTCACTCAAAAGAAGATGATCATTTGCAATCACCTCTTGCAAGTCACGATTTTCAGCAGGATAGACTTGCTCTATCCCTGTTCCAATGACTGCGATTGTCCGTCCACCATGAGAGATTGCTGCTTGGTGACCGTATGTATCTATCCCTTTCGCGCAGCCACTGACGATCACATATCCAGCTTCTATCACTGGTTTTAGTAAATAATAAACTGTTTTTTTGGCTAAAGCAGAAGTGTGTCTTCCACCAACAACGCTTAACATGTTACAAGAAAGTAAAGATAGATCACCATTATAAAACAGTACAATTGGCGGATAGGTCAAGTGAAGCAGCTGAGGGGGATATTTGGGATCAAAGCAAGTGATAAACGACTGTTTCGATTGGATTTTGCCCCAGTTAGCGTGAATTTCCTGCCAACTTTTGCGAAACAGCTCCCGATGTTTGGTTATTTTACCTATCTTAATGATGTCTTCAAATCCGATTTCTTTATAAGGATACTGCATCATCCAGTTAGCAAGTGCCCATTTTCCTTGACTACTGATTCCTTTTGTATAAGCAAGTTTCAATAAATTTTCTTCTATTTGATACATCATAAAACCGCCTTTCGTCTCTCTTTCTAATAAGATACGTAAAAGCGGCTGTTTTTTATTGTAAATATTTTTTTACAGGTGCAAAACTTTTACGATGGATTGGCGTAATTCCTTGTCGTTCAAGTCCTTCTAAGTGTTCCTTTGTTCCATAACCTGCATTATGCGAGAAACCATATCCAGGATAAAGCACGTCATATTCTTTCATCAATTGGTCTCGATATACTTTAGCAATGATACTTGCAGCAGCAATCGACACAGATCGTGCATCCCCTTTGATTATTTTTTCCTGCTGAATAGGCAAATCCAAGGTCATCGCATCGATCAACAAATAGCTTGGTACAATGGACAATTTTTCTACTGCTTGGATCATCGCTAATTTACTTGCTTCATAAATATTCACATCATCGATTGTCTGTTGATCAACGATCCCGATCCCGATTGCCAGGGCTTTTTCTTGAACTTGTTGATAAAGAAGTTCTCGCTTTTTCTCTGATAATTGTTTGGAGTCATTCAGCCCTAATATGATCTCATTTTTCGGCAAGATAACTGCAGCTGCCACGACAGGTCCAGCTAATGGTCCTCTTCCTACTTCATCAATGCCGGCAATCCATTGGTGACCTTGTGCGTACCCTTGCTTTTCAAAGCAAAACATTTCTTCATATTTTTCCTTAATTAATGCTTCCTTTTTCAATCGTCGTTCAAAAGAAGCCAGTGCTTGCTGCACGCCTTTGCGTGGATCATTTCTTAATGATTCTAGTGTAGGATCATCTATTCTCTGTATGCTTTTCAATCGTTCTTTGATACTTTGGATGGATTCAGTCATCACTTTTTTGCTCCATTTCTTCGCAACGATCCAGTGTGTATCGTCCAAGTTTTCCTTGACGAATATCATGCACGACTAATTCGCTGCCACGATCATAGTCTTCTTTATACCCACGTTTTGCTGTAATATCCATCAGTAATTCCGGTGCCAATTTTTCTTCTTGCTCGATTGATAAACCATAACGATCGCTGATTCTTCCTGAATAATATCGGGCAAAAAAGTCTAATCCGTAAATCGCTAAATCATCTAAATGGACAAGCTGGTCTTTGATCGCGCCTGTCAGCGCTAGTTTTTTGCCGATTTCTTCATCTTCAAATTTGGGCCATAAAATCCCTGGTGTGTCTAACAATTCCAACTCATTACCTAAACGAAGCCACTGCTGACCTTTTGTTACGCCAGGCTTATTTCCTGTCTGTGCAATTTTCTTGCCTACTAGTCGATTCATCAACGTAGATTTCCCAACATTTGGAATACCTAAGACCATTGCCCGAATAGCGCGAGGCTTGATCCCCCGAGCAGCATCTCTTGCCCGTTTTTCTTTCAATGCTTCTTTAGCCGCAGGTACTAGACCTTTAATTCCTTTACTTTCTTGTGCCGTGATAGCTAATGCAAGATGGCCTTGTTTACGAAAATATTCTTGCCACAGCTTTGTCTGTTGTGGATCTGCCAGATCCGCTTTATTCAATAAAACAAGGCGAGGTTTTTGCTGAATGATCTGATCTAGCATTGGATTACGAGAAGATAAAGGTAATCGTGCGTCTACCAATTCAAATACGATGTCCACATATTTCATTTTTTCAGAAACTTCTCGTCGGGCTTTTGCCATATGTCCCGGAAACCATTGGATGGTCATTGTTCTCTCCATTCCTTTCATACCGGAATATTCCCCGGCTTTACTTGTTTTTTTCTTTTTCAATATAAATTCACTTTTTTATTATAAAGAAATTCCATCTATTAGTTAAGTGAAAGTGAACCAGTCCTCATTCTATCACATCTTCACTTTTTTGATGATGCAAATTTTTATTTTGGTTTCTATATATGAATCTAAATTTTTGACAGCGTTTCCTAAATAAGAGATGATAGACGAACAAAACAGAAAGGAGACGAAACAAATGAATAGTATGGTTTTTGTTAATTTTCCTGTTGCTGATGTCAATCGTTCCGTTGCTTTTTATGAAAAGCTGGGTTTTAAAAAAAATGAAGAATTTTCTACTGAAGAAGCTGGTTCAATGGTATGGGATGACACTTTTTGGGTAATGCTTCTCTCTCATGATTTTTATAAAAAATTTATAAAAGATAAAGAAATAGCTGATAATAAAAAAACAAGTGGTGCTTTGATTTCGTTTAGTGTTGAAAACGCGGATGAAGTAAAAAAATTTGCTCAAATTGCAAAAGAAAATGGTGGTACTTTCCACGAAGTAGATATGGGAATGCCTGAAGAAGAAATGTTTTCATTAGAAGTCCAAGATCTAGACGGAAATACATTAGAACCCGTATGGATGAAGATGTAAGCAGATAACTAATCTGACGTTTTTTATAACAAAAAAACAAAGGCGGATGATACGATAAGTATTCTCCGCCTCTATTTTTTTTATTCGTACAATCTCTTTTTTACAGTTTATAAAAGCAGTCTTCTCACCCTTTTTTTAATTGTTAGATGCCAGTGTATGTAAATCACCAATGTGTCATGACACATTGGTGATTTTATGGTATCCTTTTATTATTAACTGACAAAGGAGAGAATATTTTGAACACTTTGATTGCAAAAGACGTTTTTAGATTGCCCGAAATGAATGCAAGATTGTTGTCAACCTCTGCTCTTTTATTAGCCCTTGATGTCATCTTATACAAGATAGCGATTGGTCCTGCTTATTTTCAAATCACATTCGGATTTTTAAGTATGGCGCTTATGGGTTATCTATATGGACCGATCTGGGCTGGTTTGCTTGAAATGTTGTCGAACACTTTAAATTTCACGATATTTGGTTCAGGAACGTTTCAAGCTGCTTTTCTTATCACGGCTTTCCTTGGTGGATTTATTAATGGCTTATTTTTATATCTATTATTTGTCAAATTAAGCGAGACAAAACTTTCCATTTACGTAACTCAAAAAAACTTCTAATGGTGTTTGGTAATTTAGTGATTTTCTAGGGATATGGTTTCTTTTGGACGCAACGGATGAGATGAATCCTTGATTGACTTGGTTGAATTCCATTTCTTTTGGTAGTCCATCTTTTCGGAGGAGTCCGTTTGAATGTTCATTTAATCCCCGTTGGGAAGGCGTTCCTGGGTCTGCGAAATAAATATCAATATCATTCGTATTACTAATACTTTTCCAATTAGAGAATTCTTTTCCACAATCAAAGGTAATTGATTTGAAAAGATTTTTGGGTACGGATTGAAGCCATTCATTAATCGAATTTTCAATATCAACTGCCTTACGGCCTTCTGGTTTCAAGGCGATAATGGCTTTTGAAAGTCGCTCAACGAGTGTGATGACGGCACTTTTATGGTGGATGCCGACAATCGTATCACCCTCTAAATGTCCAAATTCTTCTTCGAAAACGACATAATCTTTTTTACGTTCAGAAATATTTCTTTTGAATGCCTGTTTTCCACGTTTTTCCTTATAACCATTTGGTTTTCGTTTTCCTTGCATCGGTAAATGTAAAACATTGAATTCTCCCGTCTTAAACCGGCGATAGAGGGTACTTACTGAACAAGAGAAGGTTCGCTCTGCACGGCCAATAATGACGTCTGGGGTCCAACCTTCAGTTGATCTTTTTTCAATGTATTCTTTTTCCTCAGCAGGAAAAATGATTTCGGTTCTCCCACAACGTCGCTTATTTTCTTTGTATTGTTCAAAGTATTCAAGTGCTGTTCCACCACATTTGAGAAAGTTATAGACATTGTAAATTGTTTGGCGTCCACGTTTAAGCTGCTTCGCAACGATAGCAACCGGAGTTTCTTGATGAAAATATGCTTCTATCATTACAAGCTCGTTTGGTGTAAGATGGGTATAAGTCATTTATGTTCACTCTCCTTGTATGCTTTAGCGGGTATTACAATTTGAGTGTAACATAAATGGCTTTTTTATTTGTCTCGCTTAATTATACAAACGGCGATCATAAAAAGATAAACCTGCCTTCCGTCATCGCTGCCCAATTATTGATTATGATCCCAGTCAGCCTTTTTATCAATTCTTGGCTGATGTCTGTTTTGTTTGGTGCAGATTTCAAAGTAATTTTTCTAGGTAGATTCATCAGGAATATGATCCAAATCCCTATTCAAATAATGGTTGTTTATTCATTTATCAAAACTTTAGAGGCTAGAAAAGTGTTTAAACGAGCTGTTTGATTTTACGTACTAAGGTAGTAAACTGATTTTGGATTAAACAATAAAGCGTGCAGTCTCAACAGACTGCACGCTTTATTGTTTCTCACTGGATCCATTTTATTTCATCAAGTGGATAATAGACAAATCTTGCTTTACCTAGAATATCAGTTTTATTGATCGTGCCAAACGAACGACTATCTTTTGAAACTCTTCGATTATCTCCAAGTACAAAATAATTATCTTCCGGAAGCTTGGATTGTCCCGTTAGCTCTTGTAGTGTAAAGTCCGTCGTATAGGATGCATTTGCATGATCTGATTTCAGGTTTTTAGTTAGATAAGGTTCCTTAACTACTTTCCCATTGATCTTCAATTGATCATTTTGGTAGCTGACATTTTCTCCTGGAAGACCGATTACTCGTTTGATATAAATCGTGCCATCTGCTAATTGAAAAACAACAATATCAAATCGTCTGATCTCCGAAAATTTTTCCATCACAACCATATCACCTTGCTTCAACACGTTTTCCATTGAATTGCCTTCCACTGGTACCGGGATGAATAAAAATCCCCGCAACATGAACGCAAGGAATACAGAAACAAGTAAGTATTTGAATACAAGCCAGAAGCGATTAATATAGCGTTGTTTTTTTGTCAATCTCTATCAATCCATCCCTCTTTTTTTCATTCTTTCTTTATTATAAGAAAAATATCAAAAAAATGCGACTAGATAGCTGAAATAAAAATAATTCTTTCAATTAGGCTATTGGACAAAAAACTTTTTTGATCATAAAGTACAAAACTATCTCTTATATGTCATGATTATTTTCTAAATATTTTTCCCATGCTTCGTCAAAGATATCCATGGACGGCAAATAGTCGACATTCAGTTCCAGATAATTAGAAATTTCTTCGTAGCTAGAGCTGTGCTTAGGAAATTGGATGTCTTTACCGGCTTCTGTAGCGAAAACAGATAAAGCATCATGTGTGCCACCGCCTCGCAGTGTCATTAAATAATGAAAAAAGCTTCGATTCACCCTTCGTTCCTCCAATTTTCTTCGATAAAGGCAGCCCGGCGTGCATGGTTTCTTTTAAAATTTTCAGGATGCTTTTTATAATACTCTTGATGGTCTTCTTCTGCTAGATAAAATGGTTGGGCTGGTTCGATTTTTGTAACGATTGGCTGTTCGAAACGTCCACTTTCAGCTAACTGTTTCTTACTTTTTTCAGCAATGATCCGCTGTTCTTCTGTCAAATAAAAGATCACCGGGCGATAATTGTCACCGCGATCCTCGAATTGTCCGAAAGCGTCAGTTGGATCAGTTTGCTGCCAGTAAAGTTCTACTAATTGTTCATATGAAATCAATGTTGGATCATAGATAATCTCCACTGCTTCTGTATGTCCAGTCGTTTGGCTTTTTACTTGTTCATAAGTCGGATCTGGTACATGCCCTCCAGTATATCCTGACATCACTGTATGGATACCAGGAAGCGTGTCGAAAGGCTGGATCATACACCAGAAGCAGCCTCCTGCAAATATTGCTCGTTCCATTATGATTCCCCCTCTAATACTACTCATCCGATGATTTTTTATTTTCTTTTGTCTTGCTTTCAGTACTGCTGGTGCTAGTTTTGTTGGTATTTGAGTTGTTTGAAGCATCAGAGGTATCTTTTGGCAAATATAGACTAAACCGAATGTCATCATTTACTAAGTCGATTTTATCTGCTTTAATATACATCCCGTTTTGCATTCGGAATTGATCCAACCTAAGCATGATAGTCAGATCATCTGTATTGACTTCGATCCAATCTGGTAATTTATAGTTTCTCTTGATCATATTCATCACATCTTTGATTGGCAAACTCAATGTTCCGATAGAAAGACTTCTAGCTTTTAGTTGGACATTTCCGTTTTCCATCACATACGGATCAAAATATAAATAGAAATCGATAGGAAAACCTAGTACTTCGAAAGTACCATTGAGTAGTGCTTCATTTTCCAAATAAAATTTATATTCAATATCACTATCTTTTTGATACTCACTAAGGAAAAAGCTGATGATTTGATTGACTTTTTCTTTATTTGAATTGATCGTTAAGACAGGATCTCCTTGTCTTTCCGTAAGAGCTGGTATTTCTGGGAGTTCTGGTTCCCGATTAGCAAAAATACGGCTGCCTAAAAATACGGTCGAACCAAGTACTACCCCAAGAAGGATAAGGAAGGCGAATTTCCAGTAATTTGTTTTCTTTGTTTTGTTTGAAGATACGTCAGATCTTGTTTTCATGTTTATTGATCATCCTCCTTCTCTAACCATTGGTTTTGTGTCTCGATCAGCTGATCTCTCACTGCATTTGCCATCAATTGATAACCTAAATTATTTGGATGGAAATGATCTTCTTCATAGAGCACATTATTTTTGATGCCATTTAGATTTTCTGTCGTGCTAGTTGTTTGATCTGTTCCTTCTTCTGTGACACCTACTTCCTGATTCAATCCTTGATAAAGCAAATCATTGATTGGGATAAAGTAGCAGTTCGGCATTTTTTTTGTCACCGTTTCTGTTCCTTTGTTCCAATTGTTAACAATTGTCTGCATGTCAGTGATCTCAGGAAAGTTCAAATAAAATGGATTGTAGATGCCTAAAATGTAAATAGGTGCGGTTTTATTGAGGGATCGAAATTCTTCCAATAGTTCTGTGACATTTTCCTGATAGTTTTTCAGTGGCTTTTTAAAGGAATTGACCGTTAACCCGAATAAATTATTTTGGATAACTTTCATCAAATCATTACCGCCAACAGTCAGTGTGATAAAATCAGCTGTTTTGATATTGTTTCGAATTTCTTCTTTTGTTTTTACTCGCTTTAAGATCTGGTCACTTCGTTCACCATTTACACCATAGTTTTCTGTTTCAACCGCGGTCAAATTATAACGGTCTTTTAGATCATTTGCGACAAGGGGAACGAATCCTCCTTGCTTGGTTTGATCTCCTACTCCTTCAGTCAGCGAATCTCCGATAGCTATGTAGTGAAGTTTTTCTTTTTTATTTGGATCTTCTCTCACAGTAGTTACTGGTTTCATTAGTGGGCCAGCTTTCGGTATAGAAGCAGCTAAACCTGCATAGATGATGATCGCAATTAATAATGGGAACAAAACGAGGATCAAATGTCGTTTCGTTAATTTCATTTTTTCACCTCTTGTATTCGATTGGTTCTAATGTTATCAAAAATTTTATCAAAAAGGTAGTCTTTATGAAAAAAGAAAACAATTATTTTCCTAATTTTATAAAGAAAAAGAGAATAAGCTGCAAGCCTTTCAGGCTGAGGGCTTATCCTCTTTTCGACTAATCTACATAATACATGATTGCAAACGCGTCTTTACCAGTATGCGTAGCGATAACCGGATTCGTATGCAGTACAGGGATATGCATGTCCGGGAATAATTCTTGCAAACCCTCTTTGAATTCTTGCGCCAATTCTTTTGCATCCGCATGTGAAATACCGATTTGTCGCACATTTGGCAATTCTTTCAGTTCATTTTTCAAATTATTAAACCATTTATCGAACGTTTTCTTTCCTCGCCCCTTAGTTACAGGGATTAATTCAGAATGGGCGAAATTCATCACCACGCGTATGTTCAAAACACTAGACAGCAAACCAGTTGTTCGGCTGATTCTTCCACCTTTTACCAAGTTATCTAGTGTGGATATTCCGATGTATAATTTTGTATTGTCTTGTACTTTTTTGACTTCTTCAAGGATTTTCTCTACTGTTTTACCTTCTTTTGCTAATTCAGCTGCTCGAATTACCTGAAAAGATAATCCTTGGTCAGTGGTATCACTGTCGATAACCGTTACTTTCGTTTTTGTTAGATTACTGGCTTGTCTTGCTGCTTCTACTGTTCCACTCAAGCCTTTTGTCATATGGATCGAAATCACTTCACTGCCGTCTTCTCCTAGCTCATCATACATCGAGATGAATTCTCCAATTGGTGGTTGGCTTGTTTTGGGCAGATTTTTTGCTTTCGCCATCATTTCCATAAATCTTTCGCCGTCTAGTTGGTCATCATCGGGATATACTGTTCCGTCGATCATGATGGATAGCGGCATGACACGAATGCCTAAAGCATCGCGTACATTTTTTTCCATCGTACATGAAGAATCTGTTACGATTTTTACATTTGTCATTATTTTCTCTCTCTCTTTCTTTAACAAGATGCCTTATTCATGTTAAACTACATGTAAGACAATTTCTATTTTTAGTATAACAGACAAATAATGATTTTTCATTAATTACACCTAGTAAAGGAGCCGTTTTCATGGAAAAAACGAAATTTAATCGAACGTATGAAATATTAAATGAAGTGTTTAATGCAGTCACCCATGGAATTGGGACTGGATTGAGTATCGCGGGACTAGTGGTTCTTTTAGTAAAAGGTGCCCACTTGCATTCCTCCCTCCATATTGTCTCTTATGCTATCTATGGATCGATGATGATTCTTTTATTTTTAACGTCTACTTTGTTTCATTCATTGATTTTTACAAAAGCAAAAAAGGTGTTCCAAGTATTCGATCATAGTTCGATTTTTCTTTTGATTGCAGGAAGTTATACTCCTTTTTGTTTGCTGAGTATCCGAGGATGGCTAGGTTGGACTTTATTTGTATTAATCTGGTTGTTTGCGATTCTTGGCATTATATATAAAGCGTTGACGTTGCATAAACGGGAGAGAGTATCAAAAGTATCTACGATCATCTATATTTTTATGGGGTGGCTCTGTGTCGTGGCTGCTGTTCCTCTTTATCACTCTCTTGGAATGACTGGTGTTATTTTGATGGTAGCAGGCGGGCTTTCTTACACGATAGGCGCATTCTTTTATAGCTTGAATTCTATCCGCTATATGCATGTTGTTTGGCATTTGTTTGTTATGTTAGGTGCAGGTTTTATGTACTTCTCTGTTTTATTCTTTACTTAATAAAAAAAATAAAGCTATGGATGGGACAGCTCTAAATAACAGCTAGTCTATCCATAGCTTTTTTATATCGTCAATTCGCCTGTCCCGCTTTTTACAGGATTCTCATTACGCTGATACGTTTCAAATTGATGCGGATAACGATTTTTTTCATCCATTTCTCCTTGACTAGTATTGATCAGTGACCAATCAGACCAGTCAACAGGTGGAAAATAAGCATCTCCATCGAATACATGATGGATGACTGTACGGTATAATATCGTACAAAATGGCAGAAATTCTTGATAAACAGCTGACCCTCCAGCGATGAAAAAGATACCGTCTGTTTCTTTTTCCAGAGCAAGCACGTCTTCCACACTATGCATGACATGCACGCCTTCTGCTTTATAGGAAGAATCTCTCGTCAAAACAATCGTCTGACGATTCGGCAACGGACGGCTACCCATCCCTTCGAATGTTTTTCGTCCCATCACTAGTGTATTTGCTTCTGTCATTTGTTTGAAGAATTTCAGATCATTTGGCAAACGCCAAGGAAGACGGTCTTCTTTTCCAATCAATCCGTTTTCATCCTGTGCCCAAATTGCAGCTAACATTTTCTCATCCTTTCTGATTCTAAACAGCGATAGGAGCTTTGATCGCCGGATGTGGGTCATATCCTTCTAATTGGATATCTTCCATCTCAAAATCAAATACTGACTGCTTTTCCTGATTCAAAACTAAAGTCGGAAATGCGCGTATTTCTCGGCTCAATTGTTCTTTCATTTGTTCGATATGATTGATATAAAGATGAGCATCTCCTAATGTGTGAACAAATTCGCCAACCGCTAAACCTGTTTCATGTGCAATTAGGTGAGTCAGCAACGCATAACTTGCAATGTTGAACGGAACGCCTAGAAACACATCCCCACTGCGTTGATACAATTGGCAGCTTAGCCGTCCCTCTTGAACATAAAATTGAAACATCGTATGACAAGGAGGCAAAGCCATGCTAGGAACATCTTCCGGATTCCATGCAGAAACGATCAATCTTCTAGAATCAGGAGTCTTTTTGATTGCTTCGATCACTTGTTTGATTTGATCGATAAAGCCACCGTCTTTTGTTTCCCAGTGACGCCATTGATAGCCGTAGATGTGTCCAAGATCGCCGTATGTTTCAGCAAAGGAATCATCGGTTAGGATCTTCTCGCAAAAAAGCTTGCTCTGCTTTTTATATTCTTCATTGAATTCAGGATCTGTCAAACATCTATGGCCAAAATCAGTCATATCTGGTCCATTATAGTCTGGACTTTTGATGTAGCGTTCAAATGCCCATTCATCCCAAATATGGTTTTTATTTTGTAATAGATAGCGGATATTCGTATCTCCTTTTAAAAACCAAAGCAATTCGCTTTTGATCAATCCAAAAGGTACTCGTTTCGTTGTTAACAAAGGAAACCCTTTTTGCAGATCAAACCGCATTTGGTATCCGAATAAGCTTAATGTGCCTGTGCCTGTTCTGTCTTCTTTACGATGCCCTTCTTCCAACAATTTTCTTCCTAAGTCAAGATACGCTTGTTCCATCCTTTTTCCTCCTAATCTTCTACCCATTCACTCAAGTATTCCCACCGTGCCATTTTTTCTTCAAGTTGTGCTTCTGTTTCAGATACGTCGTTTTGCAATTCTTGTAATCGAGTGAAATTATCTCCTTGATGATTCATCTCTTCTTGGAGCAATGAGATTTTTTCTTCAAGTTCTGCAATCTCATCTTCAATCGTTTCCCATTCTTTTTGTTCCATGTAAGATAATTTCTTCTTTTCAGCAGGTTCCTTGCTCTGTATTTTTGGTTTCGCTTTTTCAGCAGGCTGCTGGGTCTCTTTTTGCTTCAGTAAATAACTGGACATGTTTCCGTAATAAAGTTCTTGTTTTCCGTTTCCTTGGAATACTAATAACTTATCTGCTACCTTGTCCAAGAAATAACGGTCATGGGAAACAGTGATCACAGCACCTGGAAAACTTCTAAAATAATCTTCCAAAATCGTCAATGTTGCTATGTCCAAATCATTGGTCGGTTCATCCAATAATAAAACATTAGGTTGCTGAATCAGCAGTTTCAACAAAAATAACCGGCGTTTTTCTCCGCCTGAAAGTTTGCCTATCAGTGTCCCATGCATAAATCTTGGAAATAAAAATCGTTCAAGTAATTCTGCTACTCCGATTTGACTGCCATCTGCTGTTTTTGCTTCTTCAGCAGCTTCTTGTAAGTAAGCAATCATCCGTTTATCTGGTGCCATTTCTTCATTTTCTTGTGTATAATACGCAAGATGAACCGTTTCACCGATAGACATTGTACCGCTATCCAGGGGAATTCTGCCAGCTAGAATATTAAGCAATGTCGATTTTCCCGCACCATTTTTACCAGTAATACCTAGTCTTTCCCGAGATTGAATCAGTAAATCTAAATGTTCTAGCAGTGTTTGGTCATTTATACGGTAACTGCCATCTTTGATTTCCAGTACTTTTTTCCCTAAACGTTGTGTCGCTAGGTTCAGCTCTAAATCATCTTCTTGGTTTACTTGGTACAAGTTCTCCTTTAGATCTTCGAAACGGTTGATCCGTGCTTGCTGCTTGGTGCCACGTGCCTGTACGCCAGCCCTCATCCAAGCTAATTCCTGTTTATAAAGCCGCTTGCGCTTTTCTTCTTGTTCTACTTCTACACGATCACGTTCTGCTTTTTCTAAGACGTAAGCTTCATAATTTCCTTTATACTCGTATAATTTTCCAAATGAAAGTTCGAAGATTCGGTTTGCTACTCTATCTAGAAAATAACGATCGTGGGTAACCATCAATAGTGCGCCACGGTATTGTTTCAAATAGTTTTCCAACCACTCGATCGCTTCATAATCTAAATGGTTTGTTGGTTCGTCTAGTAATAGTAAATCGGGTTCATCAATCAACACTTGCGCCAGACTAACTCGTTTTTTCTGACCACCTGATAAAGTACTGATTTTTTTATCTAATTCACTGATTCCTAATTTTTGCAAAATAATCTTTGCGTTGGTATCTGTAGTCCAAGCATCTTCTTTATTCATTTGTTCTTCTGCTTTAGCATAACGTTTTTGCACATCAGGGTCTTCTCCGTTTTCCCCTAGTTCGATCAATGCTTCCTCATATGCTCGAACAGTTTGGATCAAGGGGCTGTTTCCTTGAAAGACTGCTTGGAGAACAGTTAATTCATCGGAAAATTCAGCTGCTTGAGAAAGATAACCAATACGGTAATCAGTTGGATAAAACACTGTTTGCCGATCACCGTCGCTGCTATCGATACCGGCAATAATATTTAAGAGACTTGTTTTACCCGTCCCGTTCGTCCCAATCAACCCGATACGGTCTTTTTCGTGGACCAAAAAAGAAATCTGGTCAAACAAATCTTTTTCACCATAAGTTTTTTTGAGGTCAGTTACTTTTAATTCTTTCAACATGTTCCCTCCTTATCTTGGATATTGTATCATAAAAATAGTGAACTTCAGGAAAATTTTTTTGGTATTTGTTCTTTTTGTGTTCTCAAAAAAAGAACAGGACCGATTCGATCCTGTTCTGATATGTTTTGTTTTTTATAAAACTTGAAAATTTTTACCTTTTTATTTTATTGGACTCGTTTTTTTTGACTTTGCTCGAAACGCAAATCGGAAAGAAAAGTTATCAGATGGTTTGTTCATAGTATAAGATTCTAACAAATTGATATTCCTGCGATAGCTGTTCGCAGAAAACGTCGTGATTTTTTCAGCAACTTCGTATTCATCAATGATTTTTCTTTCAAGATAATAACCTCTTAGCATTTTTTTCGTAAACAGACTATCTTGCTGGATCATCCACGAAGAAATCAAATTCCCCGAGTTCATTTTTATTCCTTCAAGTTTGCGTTGCTGGATAAAAAATTGAACCATCGTTTCATCATAAATATCAGTCAAGTTATCTAAACTTTCAATAATCAACTGAGTATTTTTTTGATATGTCTCTCTGATTTCTTGGATATCTTCATCACTAATAAATGTCTGACGATCAGCATATCTTCTTTGCCAAAACATTTTCGGATGGAGAACGATTCGCATTAACCTACGGACAACAATGAACCAAAAGCCGATAAAAGACAAAATCTGGCTTGTGATAGAATGTTCGAATCGAGAAAGAAAACGGGAGTAAAAACGATAACCATTAGAAGAAAGCTTGCCCGAACGATAACTTTCATCCAATCCATCCCGTTCGATCGACAAAATCAGTGCTTGTATTTCTTGTACTTCTTGCTTTTCATCATCGGTTAAATCTTCCAAGTACAGATCACGTATCCGTTCTTGATAATTTTCTATCACTGCTTCAGTGGCTAAAAATTCTTTTGTATTACGATCAATTTCCTTTATTTCTTTTCGCAAAACTTCAACGACCTCTTCTAAAATCATCAAAGCATTCAAATCCGTGCTTTCCGCTTCCTCTGTTTCCGTCAGCATAGGCAAGACAATGATCCCTATGACCAAAGTCACTAAGATGACACCCGCCGTCAGAAACAAAAGCAAAGACCGCTGGTAAAACATCATATTATTGATTGAAAATGGCAAAATAAAAATCGTAGCCAAACTGACTGTTCCCTTTACACCGCCAAATGTTAAGATCAAGATCTCGTTCAACTGTTTTTTGAACTTTTTACTGCCATCTTTGAATACATAAAAAAGACTGATAGAAATGAATCTGATCACAAAAAGCATGACAGAGATTAATACGATAATCGCTAATAAAAGACCGTTTGGATATAAACCGTCTCCCCATACTGGCGAGAACACTTGCGTCAATTCGATTCCTAAAAATATAAATACTAATGCATTCAGTGTAAAAGCAATAGTTGTCCATGTACTGTGGGACAAGCTCGACAATTCTGCATCAAACACAGAGATTTTCCTAAAACCAGAAGCTTGGAGAATACCTGCTGCCACTGCAGCAATGATTCCAGATACATCAAATGCCTCTGCCAATACATAGGCTAGAAAAGGAAGCAAAAGTTCGATCAGCAGATACCCTGTGACATCTTGTGCTGATGCTTTTTCGATCAAATGAATTATTTTTTGTTTGAACCAGACAAGCAAAAAGCCGATCAAAGCTCCCCCAATACTAGAAACTACTAGACTCATCCCCGCGTTTACTGCTGAAAAAGATCCGGTGATCAGCGCACCAAGAGCAAACTGGAAGGCAGTAACACCAGATGCATCATTCAAAAGACCTTCTCCTTCCAAAATATGCATCGCCTTTTTAGGGATATTCACTCGTCCAGAAAGAGAACTGACTGCTACCGCATCTGTCGGACCTAACGCTGCTCCAAAAGCAAAGCAGGCAGCAAGTGGGACACTTGGCAACAGGAATGATAACGTCGCACCTACCCCGACAAGGGTCAAAATGACTCCTCCAAATGCCAAGAACAAAATTGTCCCGAAATTTTTGAGAATCGAAGAAATATCTGCTTTTTCTCCTTCTCTAAATAACAATGGTGCAATAATCATAACTAAGAACAATTCAGGTTCAAAATCGATTGATTGTCCCCACTCTGTCAGACCTAATACCACTCCAAGGAAAATTTGGATCAGTGGAGCTGGAATCATTGGCAAAATGCGGCTAGCTATGTTCGATAAGGTGATCGTTACTGCAAATACAATAACTAACTCAGCAAATTCCATCGTCCATCCCCTTTATTTTTTATTTTGTGTAAGCATTTTTAAAAATTGTTCTTTTTTCTTTAAAATTTTGGTTTCGACTACTTCAACCTGTGTTTGGTTCCCCTCTAATTCACACTGTACACGTTTTGACTCCAAACGAAGCAGATCATGTTTCAGACGTTCCAACTGACGATACATCAATATATTTCTTTTACGCAACTTACAAAGTATTTGACGGCGGTCATCCATCGAAAGGGCGCCATAGCGATCATGCAACAGTTTTTTTTGTTGTTCAAAACTCTCTCTCATTTTCCAGATCTCCTATACACAAACTTCCATCATTATAGCAAAGTTCTTTTTGGATGAAAAATATTTCATTGTTTCATCGTTTATTGCTAGTTAGAAATTTCCATAAATTTTTCAACGCCTCATTTTATTCCAAATAGTATCAGATATCAAGTAAAACTTAAGAAAGATAAAAGTTTCTGACAAAAGGATGTTTACTTTCCCATTCCTGCCTTTCTTGTTCTTTTATCACAACAAAAAAATGGGGCTGCGACAAAAATCTTGTCACAGTCCCTTATTCTGAATAAACGGTGTGGAAGAGACAGCCTATCAGTAGTAATAAGACACATCTCTTTCACAGCCTCATTTTTGCGTAAAAATCGATTTATTCGAAAAATTCCCCGTATACATCTTCTACACGTTGATCTGGATTGATCACGATATACAAGTTACCTGTTTTTTCGCTGATTTTTGTTGATTGATATTGATTGTCTAATCCTTCTGTTCCTTTATCTAGATATGGGAAGTACACAAGATCAGGTGTGCCATTTCGGTAAAGGATTTCCATTCGCTCGATATCTTCGTATTTCAATGCGCGATTAAACATGCCCATTTCCAGTCCGCCTAGGTTGATATCATGTGTCGCAACTGCGTCTCCTTCATGGAAGATTTCGATTTTAAATCCAGCACACGGATGGATTTCAACAAATTCACTGCCATTGATTCGTCCAAAACTTGTTGTGATTTGTTTGATCCAAAGATCGCCGATATGACGGCGGTTGATCGTCCAGGTTTCTCCATTTCTAAAATAAAATTTTAGCGCTGTCATTTCTTTACTCATTAAAAAGACTCCTTTATGATGTAATTTATTCTTGTACTACCTCAGTTTAGCACAAATTTATGTAAGTGGTCACATCTTATGTTTTTTCTTCTAATGACGTATCTGCCCACTTTAAGTAGCCAACAAAGCTGAGCAGATACAGTCTAGTGTTTTTTAAATCAATTTTTCTTTCGATAAAAAATCCAAAACCTGTTTTTTATCATTTTTTATTCTTTGTTCTACGACGGCTTTTTCAGCTAATTGCAAAGCTTCACTAACCCACTTACCAGTTTTTTTTCCAGTTTCTTCTAGCAAGATTTTACCATCTACTGCTAATTCGCTTAATGACTTGATAGGTAAACGATCATAGGATTCTCCTACGGCATCCATCTGAGGTGTTTCGTCAAAATAGATCATCAATTCTTCTACTTGCAGTGCATGTTTTTTGCCTAAGAAGTACAATTCGAATGGTTCCAAAGCTCCAGTTTCTCGTTGTCGTAGTCCTTGGACAAGTGCTTGAACGTCTTTAATCATTTGGTTAGAACACTTCCACGATTTCAAAAAGGAACGAATCTCATTTTCTTTTAGATCCAGTTGGCTGATCAATAATGCCCATGCTTGGCTCTCTTCTTTCAATGGGACGGATGGTAATTCAGCAAAACGTAAAAGTGCTTCGCCTTCTTCTTTCAAACCGGGACAGCAAATGTAGCACTCTGTTTCAATAAATGCATGGATTCCCGCGGCCCGTTCATTTCCCAAGAGCATCTTGATGAATTCCACATTTATACGTTCTACAGATATTTTACCTAATAGCTCGTGGTTTTCTTTGATGGCGTAGAAGGTTTCTTCCTCTAATTTGAACCCTAGTTGACTGACAAAACGCAACCCGCGCATCATTCGTAAGGCATCTTCATGGAACCGCTCATGAGGATTGCCTACAGCTCGCAAGATCTGTTCTTCTAGATCTTGCAGACCATCGAACAAATCGATGATTTCTCCATCTTCTTTCAAAGCAAACGCATTGATCGTAAAATCTCTTCTTTTCAAATCTTCTGCCAACGAACGAACGAATTCGACATGATCTGGTCTACGGTAGTCCTGATAAGTTGATTCCGTCCGAAATGTGGTGATCTCATATTGTTCATCATTTTCTAATACCAACACAGTTCCATGTTCGATCCCAATATCTATCGTTTTTGGAAAAAGCTGTTTGATTTCTTCTGGAAATGCGCTTGTTGCGATATCCACATCATGGATTGGCTGGTTCAGCAAGATATCACGAACACTTCCACCTACAAAATAAGCTTCATATCCTGCATTCTCTAATTTTTTCAGAACTGGAATTGCCTTTTGGTATTCCAGAGGTAATTGTTTTAATTTCATTTTTCCAACCTTTCCTGCGTGTTTCTTGTCCTGAGATAAAGACTCAGTTGCATGGTGACTGTTTGACAAGTCCGTTTCAGAGTCTTCAAGGCCAGGACCACTTCATCTTGTTTACTCGTCCTTACGCTCAAAGCGATTATGGTCTCTTTGATTGAATTTTTCCATGTTTTTTTCAAAAACTTCAGTTAAGTCGATATTCAATGAATTAGCCATGATCATCGTAACGAATAAAACATCACCAAGTTCTTCTGCTACCGAGTTAACTGGTTCAGAAGCCTTTTTGCTTTTTTCTCCATAAGTGTGGTTGACTTCTCTTGCCAATTCACCTACTTCTTCAGTTAATCGAGCCATCTGAGCTAATGGAGAGAAATACCCCACCTTGAATTGCTGGATATATTCATCCACTTCCTGCTGCATACTGTATAAAGAACGCTTTTTATCCATCTTTTTCCCTCCAAAACTATCTTACCAAAACTTTAACGCAAATCCTAGATAAGAGCAATTGAGAAAATCGAATTTCCATGCTACATTTAGGAAGGAATTTCTAAATGGAAATTCTGTGAAAATACATAATTGAAAGCTGGAATTCATATGGTCAAACGAAAAACAGTAAAAGAAGTTCTTTTTATCATTATAGGAACAAGTATTTATGCATTTGGTCTTGTTTACTTGAACATCGCTAATCATTTAGCAGAAGGGGGAGTCTCAGGGATCACCTTGATCTTAAGAGCTTTATTTGGTATTGATCCAGCTTATACGACTTTATTAATCAACATCCCATTGATTTTACTAGGAGGAAAGATCCTCGGTAAACGTTCCTTGGCCTATACTGTTCTAGGTACACTTTCTTTGTCATTCTTTTTATGGATCTGGCAAAGGGTTCCACTAGAAATCAATTTACAGCATGATCTACTGATCGTTTCTCTACTTGCGGGTTTAGTTGCAGGTGTAGGAAGCGGGATCGTCTACCGCATGGGTGGAACAACAGGCGGCAGTGATATTATCGCTCGGATTTTAGAACAAAATTACGGCATCACTATGGGGCGTTCCCTATTGGCATTTGATATCATCGTCTTACTTGCTTCATTAACCTATATCGACTTGAAACGTATGATGTATACGTTGATTGTTTCGTATGTTTTCAGTCGTGTGATTGATTCGATCTTAGATGGCGGATATTCTGCAAAAGGTCTACTTGTCGTCTCCAACAAAAGCGAAGAGATTGCACCACTACTGATGACCGGTCTGCAAAGAGGTGTGACTTTCCTTTCTGGAGAAGGCGCATTCTCTGGTAATTCAAAAAAAATCATCTATATGGTCGTTAGCTCTAGTGAATTAACTGAAGCTAAGAGGATCGTCCACGAGATTGACGAAAAAGCTTTCCTTTCAATCATCAATGTGCATGAAGTGGAAGGGCAAGGCTTTACTTATTTGAAGCCACAGACAAGATTACTGAAAAAACTATAAGAAAAAAGACAAAGATAGGCTATGAGGAAAGATTCCACATCCAGCTGACCTTTGTCTTTTTTAGTACTATACTATTTTTAACTAATTGTTATGTTCACTTACCCGGTTACTTTTCTTTTGTGTCTGCAAAAGGATCTTTCGGTTAACTTCATCAGATAATTTCAAAAAAGCATCCCTATCTCCATCTTCTAGTGCTTGATCGATTTGAGCATAAAGCATTTTTAGTTTTGCCTCTTCTTCTTTTTCTTGAAAATATCGTTCAATTAATTCAGTATCTTCTTCACTGACTGAAGAATCCCAAGAAGAAAATGGATTGTCTTCTAAGATAGATAGATATTCTCTTGTCTGCCAAGCATTTTCGAATATACATTCCACATATAAAGGCTTTTTCCAATTCAAACGGATTTCATGAAAAATCTGGTCTGTGTCCGTAAATTCTTTTCCCTGCAAAAACAATTTCATGGGTTCCCCTTCAACAGATAGATCACTGATCTGCAGTCCTCGATCCGCAAAATTCGCCCCTTCAACAAAGTGGACATTGCTTAAAATCGCTTCATGATTGGCAAGATAATTCAAGATCCAAAAAACTTCTCTTCGGCTAAAAGATACATGATTGACCATCCACGTTAAAAAATTCTTCTTTTCCCGTACATCAATTAGCATTTTTCTCACCTCTCTGTTAGGTCATCTAATAATGACAGTGCCTCCATATCTCCTGGTTCAAGTGTTAAATAATAAGTCAATAATTCTTGCGCTCTTTTCAGCTGCCCTTCTTCTCTTAAGAAAAAGGCATACTCTTTCAAGAAATCTGGTTCATGTGATAGTTCATGATAAGCCTGTTCATAGTGTACAGCTGCAACGGTAAAGTCTTCTAATTCATTATAAGCATGGGCTAGGTTCCATTCTGCATAAGGATTAGCAGTTTCTTCCATCTGATTGATCACTTGTATCACATCTTCATATCTTTCATCATCCAAGTAAAGATTGCTTAAAGTAAGTAATGTTTCATCTTGTTTGTCTCCTACTTCTAAAGCTTTCAGTAAAAGTTCTTCTGCTCGCTGTCTATCATGCAGACGGAAAGCATTTTCCGAGGCCAGGTGATAAAGTTCGACTTGGTAAGGATTTTCTTTGATTCCTTCTTCTAACACTGTTTGTGCTTCTTCAATCATTTCTTCTTCTTGAAGAGCTTGTCCTAGATATAGATATAACGATTGATAATGCGGATTAACTTCTCGAAGTTCTTCCAGATAGTTGATTGCCTGCTGATTTTCTTTCAATTGAAGATTCGTAAAAGCTAGCTGGAACAGTCGATCATCTGTCCTTTCTTCTTTCAGTGCTTCTTCTAAAGGTACGATAGCTGCTTCGAATTCTCCTTGCATACTTAAGGATTGTCCTAAACGTTCCTGCATCGAGATTCCTGAAATTTCATTTATCCCGCTTGCCAACAATGTTTCATAAACCACTGCTGCCTCTTTGAAACGATCAACTGAAAAATACAATTCAGCTAGCGCAAACTGGATCAATGGTTCATCAGGAAGCAACCCAGCTGCTTCTTTCAATTTTGCTTCACTCACTTCAGGGATTCCGATAACTTGGTACAAATCAGCTATCGCCAATAAGCTTTGCGGATAGTAATCACTTTGCTTATCCACTTTTTCCAGGTATTCAAAAGCTAAGTCGATCTCATTATCTTCGATTGCAATTTCTGCTAACGGGATGTTCAGTCCGTCATTTTCTGGGTATTGGTTGATCAGTTGTTCAAAAATCTGTTTTGCTTCGATCAAAAAGCCAATAGCCAGCAATTCTTCGCCTAGTTCAGCTAATATATCTGCTGGGTCTTCTTTTAATGCTTTTTCTAAAAAGATTTGTGCTTGTGACAAGTCTTCATCTGATAAAGCTTGCAACATTTTTTCGCTATTTGTATTCATTTCAATTCCCTCTTATCTCACTGACGATTTGTTGAAATACCGTCATTGTTCTCAATAATTCTTTTTCGTTTGGATGTTGGTATCCGTCTATTATACCTATTTTTTCTAAAACAAGTATTTTTTTGCTTTTTTCTGCCAAAAAAAGAACTTTTTCCAAATACTCCATCTTTGAAATCTGTTCCAGCCAGTGGATTGGATAGCCAAGCAAGTCCAGCCACACAAAAAAGTTTTTTAGTTGGAAATCAAAAGGATATGCTTGGAGATTCCACACGAAATGAAACATCATTCCTAAAAATTTTTTCATACTAGCAGAAAGTAGATGGCCATTTTCGGTCAGATAAAAAGCTTGTTCAAACAGTTTACCATAATTTGACAGGTTTTCTGCCTCTAATTGATAAAAATAGATCATTTCTTCGATCATCCCGGCAAACGGCCGAGTCGTTAATTGCTTTTTATTTGGATAGTTTTTATACAGATTTTGCAAAAAACGATGATCACAAATCATTCCGCAACAGATAAAAGTCAAAAAGTCAATCTGCTTTCCGTCCACCTGCCGCTCGCTGATTGTTTGATCATAAACGATGCGTTCTGGCAGATTGATGGTTTGCAGCACTACACGATTTGGTAGCTGCAAAATCGTCCGCTGCGGTGTTAATGCTCGGCTTAGAGAACGGATCGATACAGGGATCATCCATAGTGATGAATCAAGGGTTGTATGTTTTTGAAAAAAACCTGCCAGATCCATGATCCCTTCATTTCCAAATCCGATGATAAACATGGATTGATTTTCGGGATAGCGTTTGACGAAATCAAGCAGGTTCTTTAATTCTGTTAAATGATTGCATTGAGTGTTGGCACAAATATACCAGTCATTGTTTGCTTGATTTGCAAATAACGGGTTGATCTTATCTGCAAACAAATCATAATAGCGCTGATTCGTTAAAAATAAGATTGGCTGATCAATGGAAAGTTCTCTTAGCTGACTGACTAGCGTTTCTCCGTAAAACACTTTCGTCAACGCATCTTCTACTTGATAATCAAGTTCCATACGCATCCCTCCTCTTCTTATTTTTATTTTACCATTAGTAAGCAAATTCTAGAAAAGATAAGAGCAAAGCTCACCTCATAACTTGGAAATAAATAAAAATTAAATAAAATACATGTGTTTTCTATGTATGACATACGGATTCGGAATCTCTGTCTCTTATTTATTCCTTTTCTGCTAGGAAATAAAAAGAAAAGCACTTGTAGCCCTAGAGCCACAAGCGCTTTTTCAACTGTCTTATTTAACAGCGTCTTTTAATGCTTTACCTGGTTTGAATGCAGGTACTTTGCTAGCTGGAATTTCGATTTCTTCACCAGTTTGTGGGTTACGACCTTTGCGAGCTGCGCGTTCGCGAACTTCAAAGTTACCAAAACCGATTAATTGAACTTTTTCGCCGTTAGCTAAAGCATCTTGAATAGTTGAAAATACAGCATCTACTGCTGCAGTTGCATCTTTTTTAGTTAAATCAGTAGCTGAAGCAACTTTTTCGATTAATTCTGCTTTGTTTGCCATGGATAGATTCACCTCCTCCACAAGAGATATGATAGAAATATCATTTAGTTAAAACTTTCTGAGTGGTCCAGAAGTTTAAAAAGAAATATTGATTAACTTCAATATTCTGTTATCACGATATCATATGAACCGCTTAATAGCAAGGTTTTTACCAATTTTCACATGCTTTTTTTAGTCATAGAAACGTAACAAACGAAACTGTCTTTTTCTTTTGAAAAAAAAACGTCGATATGGTAAAATGCCTATTTTCTCCTACGAGGGATAATTCGGATGGACGTCCCTTCAAAAGTAAATGCTTTTCTGATTTGATTTTCTAAGAAACGTTCATAAGAAAAATGCATCAATTCCTCTTCATTGACAAAAACGACAAATGTAGGTGGTTTGACAGCGACTTGTGTAGCATAAAAAATCTTCAGGCGTTTTCCTTTATCTGTTGGTGTTGGATTGATTGCTACAGCATCCATAATGATATCATTCAACACAGCCGAAGAGATACGAAGATTCTGGTTCATACTTACTTGTTCGATCATTTCAGGCAGACGTTCCAACCGTTGTTTAGTCACTGCAGAAACAAAAACGATTGGAGCGTAATCAAGATACCGGAATTCATCACGAATCTCTTGTTCGAAATCACGCATTGTATTGGTTTCTTTCTTTACAAGATCCCATTTATTCACGACGATAATAATTCCACGACCAGCTTCATGGGCGTAACCCGCTACTCGCTTGTCTTGTTCCCGAATCCCTTCTTCAGCATTCAGTACCATCAAAACGATATCAGAACGGTCAATGGCACGCATTGCACGCATCACGCTGTATTTTTCAGTATTTTCGTATACTTTTCCGCGTTTACGCATACCAGCTGTATCTATCATTAAGAATTTCTGACCACTTTCAGAAACGAAGTGGGTGTCGATTGCGTCTCGGGTCGTTCCTTCAATATCCGAAACAATTACACGTTCTTCTCCTAAAATCGCATTGATCAAAGAGGATTTACCAACATTTGGGCGACCAATCAAACTAAACTTAATCGTGTCGTCGTCCTCTTCTTCAGTCTCTTCAGAGAAATACTTCACTGCTTCATCTAAAATATCACCAATCCCTAGTCCATGGCTTCCTGAAATAGGATAAGGATCGCCTAGCCCTAAGGAATAAAATTCATAGATATCGTTTCTCATTTCTGGATTATCTACTTTATTGACTGCTAAAATCACTGGTTTATTACTTCTGTATAAAATTTTCGCAACCATCTCATCTGCGTCTGTCACGCCTTCGCGTCCGCTGACTACACAAATGATTACATCTGCTTCTTCAATCGCGATTTCTGCTTGATGCTTGATCTGATCCATAAAAGGTTCATCGCCAAGATCAATTCCGCCTGTGTCGATCACGCTGAATTCTCGACCTAACCATTCACCTTTTGCATAAATACGATCACGAGTTACTCCAGGAGTATCTTCGACAATCGAGATACGCTCACCAGCGATGCGGTTAAAAATCGTAGACTTACCGACGTTCGGGCGGCCAACGATTGCAATTGTTGGATTTGCCATATTATTTCCTCCTCACAAGTTTCCAATCTCACTTAGTTTAACGAATGCATTGCCAACTTTCAAGCATAGATTGTCAATTAAACGAAGTATTTTTATTCCTTATTGAAATACTAATCGCTTTTCAAAAGAAAAACTGAGACAAAAGCAGCTGCTTTCATCTCAGTCACAGATACAAAATCAATTATTTTTCAGAATCATCGGTTGCTTTTTCTTCTACTTCTTCTTTCAACGCATCACCTAAAATGTCTCCCATAGTAAATCCAGTATTTTCTTCTGGTAATTCATAAGACTCAACATTTTTTGGTTCTTCTTCTGAAGCTGGTTTTTCTTCTAAAGCTTTGATACTCAATGCAATACGATGTTCTTCTGGATGGATCTCTAATACTTTCACTTTCACTTCGTCACCTTCATGAAGCACTTCATGTGGTGTCGCAATATGTTTATGTGAAATTTGAGAGATATGGACTAGCCCTTCTACTCCAGGGAACACTTCAACAAAGGCACCGAAGCTTGTCAAACGTTTAACTGTTCCGTCTAATACTGTGCCAACTGGAGCTTTTGTATCGATTTCTGACCAAGGTCCAGGCTGTGTGTCTTTGATTGACAAGGAAACACGTTCTTGTTCAGGATTGATAGACAACACTTTGACATTTACATCATCATTGACAGCCAATACATCACTTGGTTTTGCTACATGACTATGTGAAATCTCTGAGACATGGACTAGACCGTCAAATGCGCCAAAATCAGTAAGACGTGCAACACGTCCACTGAGAACATCTCCCTCATGGATAGTTGAAAGAATTTCTTTTTTCTTTTCTTCTCTTTCGTTTTCCACTACCGCTTTATGCGATAAGATCAAACGATTTTCTGATGGTTCGATTTCGATGATTTTAAAGCTCAATGTTTTGCCTTTATAGTCTGAAAAGTCTGCAACAAAATGATCTTCCACCATTGATGCAGGGACAAAACCACGTACACCGACGTCAACGACTAAACCGCCTTTGACAACATTTGTAACAGGTGCTTCGATGACCTTGCCCTCTTGGAAATCTCTTTCGATATCTTCCCAAACTTTTTTAGCATCTAAACGGCGTTTTGAAAGTAGGTAGCTGCCGTTTTCTTTATCTTTGCCGATCGTACTGATAACGACTAAATCTAATACATCACCGACTTTTACTACTTCGCTGATATCTTCTACCGGCAAAGTTGATAATTCTTTTGCCGGAACGACTCCTTCAACTCCAGCCCCTTCGATTCCGACAATCACTTGTTTGTCTTCAATGACTAAAACTTCGCCCTTAACAACATCGCCAACTTTTACTTCTTGTACGCTTTTCATTGCGTCTTCCATTGACTGGTTGTTCTCTTGATTTTGATCAAATTCTGTCATAACACTTGTCCTCCTAACCAACATTCTGCCGTAAGTACGGTACTGTTTTTAGTTTAATTGATTATTCAAAAAAAATAAAGCGATTTCGTTCGTTTTCCTTGAAAAAACAATTGTTTTTCATTTTTTTTCTTAATTTAAAAAAGAAGATAACCTTTTTTCAAAACAACAGCTTTTATTGCTGCAACGACTTCTGGAATCGATTTGCCAGTCGTATCGATACGAACAGCATCCTCTGCTTGCTTCAGCGGAGAGACGTCCCTTGTTGAATCATAATGGTCTCTTTCCTGTATCTCTTTCGTCAGTGTTTCAAGATCAGTCGGAATTCCTTTTTCTTGGTTCTCTTTGAAACGTCTTTCTGCACGCTCACTTACGCTTGCTACTAAAAAGATTTTCACTTCTGCATTCGGTAATACAGCTGTCCCGATGTCTCTTCCGTCCATGACAACGCCACCGCGTTCCCCTATTTTTCGTTGGATAGCAACTAATTCTTCTCTGACTTTTCCATGTGCAGAGACTTCAGAAACAGCTTTTGTGACATCTGGTTGACGGATTTCTAAAGTCACATCTTTTGATGCTATGAATACATGCTGTCCATCTTCTTGTTGCGAAAAAGAGATAGGATACTTTTTGATCAGCGAAACTAGCCCTTCTTCATCTGAAAAAGATACATTGTTCGTAATAGCTAAATAAGTTACTGCGCGATACATGGCACCGGTATCTGTATAAATATAATTCAATTCTTTTGCTAATATCTTGGCAACGGTACTTTTCCCAGATGAAGCAGGCCCGTCGATTGCAATACTGATTTGTGTCATGATATAACTCCTTTTTCTCAGAAAAAAAGCCGCAAAGCGCGGCTATTATTATTTAATTCTTAATTCTTGACCAGGGTAAAGCATAAAGTTGTTTGGATCTAAGCCATTCAATTCAAACAATTGATCAGTGGTGATCCCTGCACGCTCAGCCACTTGTTTTGGACCTTCGCCTGCTTGAACAGTCGTTGTTGAACCGGCTGCAGCTGATGAAGAAGGTGTTGTTTCTGCTGCATTGCTGCTTGAATCCCCTGCTTGATAAGTTGCCTCACTTGAGGAAGTCGGTGTTGTCTCTGCTGCAATACTGCTTTCTGACGTTACACCTGTATCTTGAGACACAGTAGATTCTTCCGCGATTGTACTAGATTCTACTGTTGAAGTCTCAGTTGACTCCTCTTTTGTTGTACTTGTAGAACTTTCTACTACTGATGTCGAAGTTTCAGAAGAAGTTGCTGCTGTTGCATTGTTGCTTGATCCATTTCTGATCCAGAAATAAGCACCTGCTGGAATAGCGATACATAAGACCAGTAAAATCAAAAATAGCGAAAGAAATAATGTATTTCCTTTCTTTTGTTGTCTCTGAGAACTTCTTGATGAAACTTCATCATCTGTATCGTAGATTGGTTGTTCCCATGGTTCTTGTGTTTCGTTATTTTCTGTAGATTGATGTCTATCTTTTCTGCTCACTGTTTTACCTCCTAAACTCTATCGTGTGTATTATACCATAGGAAAAAGTGTCTTGTCCTAAAAAATCAATGTTCCATGTTTTTTTTAAATAAATTTAGTAAAATCGTTTCCCAATGAAGTTGTTCAGTCTTAGAAAAAAGCTTCCTCTTTGGCAGAAGTTCTGCTTTTGCTCCATCAATATCACAACAATTCTGCGGCTTTTCGGAGAGTTTTTCGCCAAAATAAGCTAAGATGAATTTTCTGCGGCAGTTTTCTTCATTAATATAGCGAAGCATCTGCTGCAGGCGGAATTCTTTTTCTTTTTCCTGACGTTTGAGCCGTTCCACCCAATTTTCTGGTTTTTCAGACTGCTGGATCAGCTCCATCCATTTTTTTTGCAGCTCATCAAAGGGAGCTTGCTCTGTGGCATATTCCAAATAAAGCTCAAAACTTTGTCGCTGTTCTCTAGAAAGTTGATTAAAGAAATAATGGATACGTTCATCCCCACTTTGATAAAAAAGAATTGCTGCACTTTCTTCCTGATCTCTGCCTGCTCGACCGATTTCTTGTACATAGTTTTCTAGACTGTCTGGCAAATCATAATGGACCACATAACGGATATCAGATTTATCGATCCCCATACCAAATGCATTCGTAGCAATGAGAAACTGCAGCTGATTTTTTACAAACTGCTGTTGAAGTTGTCTTCTTTGAGCTGCATCAAGACCACCGTGATAGTATCCAACTGTAAAACGTTCCCTGAATAAATGATACAATCGTTCGACTTCTTTTTTTGTTGCACAATAAATGATTGCCGCTCCTTGTGCTCTTTCCATGAAGTGTTCAAGTTCTTGTTCTTTTTGCTGCGTTTTCCGAACAAAAAGCGAGATATTTTGCCGATTGACTGATTGTCTGATCTCTTTTGGTGGTCGATCAAATAGTACATGACGTATATCTCTTGCTACTAAATCTGTTGCTGTCGCCGTTAGTGCCAGTGTGACCGGGTTTCCTAAAAGCTTTCGGATTTTTCCTAACTGTTGATATTCTGGACGGAAATCAACTCCCCATTGAGACACGCAATGAGCCTCATCTACTACATATAACGCAATATTTTGTTTTTTCAGATGCTCTAAAAGAGAAGGATTAGTCAACATTTCGGGACTCAAAAACAAAAATTTATATTGCGATAGATGACAGAGGACGTATCTTCTTTCAGATTGCGAAAGTAAACTATTGAAAGCAGCTACTCGTTTCTCCCCTCGTTTTTGTAATTGCGTCACTTGATCTTCCATTAGAGAAAGCAGCGGTGACACGATGATGACCAGACCTTCCATTAAATACCCCGTCAATTGATAGCAAAGGCTTTTTCCCGTTCCTGTAGGCAAAATAGCGAGAGTATCTTCTCCATCAAGCAACGCCTGAATAATTTCTTCTTGGCCGGGACGAAATGAATCAAATCCAAAATATTTTTTTAATTCATTTATTAACATTCTGTATCGCTTCCTTTCTCAATAGATAGATTTGATACAAACGAAATTCTCCATAATCTAATTGTCCATCTACATTCCATTCGCTAAAGCGCCACTCTCGCACGGAATCCTTATTTGGTTCCAAACGTTCGATTGTTTCTGCAGAGAGAATCCACTCGTATGGAAAATCATCAAAAAACAAGGCCCACTCAATAAGATGATCTGTTACTGTTCCTCTTTTTAAATGACGGATTGCCATGATCTGGTCAATTGTCTGACCATTCATAAACATCTGCTTGGTGATCATCATGCTTTGATTGAAATTTTGCTGTAATAATGAATCGATCAAAGCGTGCCAAAGCGAATCTGGCCGTTTTTCGATTTGTGCTAACAAAAGGTGGATACATCTGCTTTGTTGCAGATAAACCGTTGACTCATCATTGTTTTTTGCCAGCTGATAAGGAAGCAGCCCTGTTCGCTCATTTCCAGATAATTGGTTAGCTAAAAAATCTGCTGCTTCTTCTGGTATCTCCGAAAACAGCTGCACCAAACTCTCATACGCAGTATCAATCAAAATTTCACGTGGCAATTGGCTTTCACTAAGCCATTTTTTTAGTTGGAAAGTATAAAAAGGACTTGTCTCTGCTGGAAGATAGTCTTGAATACCCGTTGCCAGATTAGAAATTACTTGAACAGCAAATTTAATGAGCCGCCAACTAGTTTCCCCTGTTCTGCCATAGCGGTCAAAACGCAAACCAGTATGTTCTATTTGATGTTCGGACAACATATCAGCCCCTGCAGGCGTTAGCTTTGCTTCATTTTCATTTATTTCGATCCAACCTTGCTGCGCAATTTTTTGCAAAATTTGATAAAACTTATCCTGCTTCAATTCTGGAAAACTGTTATGGATAAACAAAAGTTCGTGGGTAAATCCATAAATAAGTACTGAAGTCGTTCGTTTTCCCACAAGGAGTTGGTAAAGAGAACTAATCCGCAGCTTGTGTCCTGATGAAAATAGCGATAAAATAAAAACAATCATATTATTCTCCTTAAGTTAGGATGGTTAGAAATGTCACTACTATGTAAACTTGTACCTGAACGCTGTATTGCATGCGGTCTTTGTCAAATCGAAGCGCCAGATATTTTCGATTATGATGAAGAAGGAATCGTTTTATTTGCCCAAGAACCAGAGGCTCATCAACAGTTCGTGATGCCGGAAGAAGAAACATATGTAAAAAAAGCGTATCAAAAATGTCCAGTTCGAGCGATTTTATTAGAAAATAAAATATAAATATAAACGAAACTTTAAAAACGTACACTAAGTTCTCTAAACTTGAAAATAAGCCGGGATCTGTTTCTCTTGTTCCGTGAAATCCCGACTTATTTTGAAAGATTCATTTGCTATCTATAGTTAATTGACTAGTTTTTTCACGGACCCTATAGGACCCATTTATATTATTTCAACTTTTTCAGCCAGTTTTCCAATGTATTGACGATCACAGTTTGCTGGTCTGCGTTAGAAATTTCTGCCTCTCCATCTCCTTTTTGCTCACCATAGCTGCCAAAACCTCCATGATTTCCGCCATTGATTGATACATACTCTGTTCTTTCCGGTAAATACTGCTTAGCTTCTTGATAAGCTTCCTGATTCAATACTTTATCTTTTGTCGCCGTGATCGATAAAACAGGAACAGCTGATTCTGTCAATGTTCCTTTTTTGTCGGGATAACTTGCCATGAAGAATACCCCTTTTAAATGTTTGTCTGAATGATTCTTATTGACATAACGACTTGCCATTACGCCACCTAATGAATGGCCACCGATCACATAATCGGAATTTGGAAAATCTTCTTTGACCTTATCCGCTTTGTTTCCGCCCATCACTGCTAGATCAAGTGGCATTTTGACAATAGCGACTGAAAAGCCGTTTTTTGCTAAATCTTGCGCCCAAATACTATAACTTTCTGGCTCTACGAGAGCACCAGGATAAAAAATAAGTAATGGAGACTTTCCATGATTCTTTTTCTCTCCTTCAAAAAATAAGTAATCTTCTTTGTTTTTTCCTTCTTTTACCAACACTTGCACTTCTGACGATGGTTCGTACGTATTTTGCTGTATATAGTAATAACCGGCTCCACCGAGTAATCCTAAAATGATGACTAAGCCAATTAGTATTCGTCTAAATATTTTCACTTTCTCCCACCTTTTCTATCTGAGTGACCCCTTTTTCTTAATCAAGTATGATTATACCTTAAAAAAAATAAGAGAGAAATGCAAACTTTCCAGCATCAAATAAAAAAAGACGGAATATCCATTTGAATATCCGCCCTTTTTGTATGTTTATTTTTATTTAGCACATAAACGATACACAGCTTCTGCATAAATTTCCATTGCTTTATACATACTACTTAATTCCCATCGTTCATTCGCCTGGTGCATAAAGTCAGGAGTATCAGGGAACATCGCACCGAATGCCACACACTGGTTCATCGTACGAGCAAAAGTAGCGCCGCCTGATACAAACGGTTCAGTCATGTCTCCAGTAATATCGCGATATGTCCCCAATAGATTTTTCACTAACTCACTGTCTAGTGGCACGTATAATGAATCAAGGAAGTCAAATTCTTCATAAGTCAACCCATATTTTTCTGCTGTTTTAGTTAATTTAGCTACTAAATCATCTTTCTTGAATGTAACAGGGATTCTCATATCTACACCGATTTTTGTTTGTTCTGGTGTGATTTCCAAACTTGCAAAGTTCATCGTTAGCTCGCCGGATTGTTCATCTTCTGTTTTGCCCACGACAGCTTCACCAGTTGCATTTTCTTGAACTAATTTTCCTAAGAAATTGATTGGGCCAAAATCAAATACTTCTGAAAGAGCAATTGCCAGACGAGAAATAGCATTCACTCCTTGTGCTGCATCTTTCGCGTGGATACTTTTACCAAGAACGACGATGCCTTCACCTTGTTCTTCGAAATCGAATTCGTGTTTTTTCAATGCTTCTTTTACTTCAGAAAGCTTTTCTCCAGAGTAAGGAGCTGCATCAGGAACAACATTCAACGCTCCTCCAGCTTTTACAGAAAACTCGTTCGTTCCTGGTCCTGTCAAGTAAGCTTGCAATAAGCCTTTTTCTGCATAAATTAAAGGAAATTCAGCATCTGGCGCAAATCCTTGCGTAATTCCTTCTTCTTTTTCGTTATATTTTTCTAAACAACGCCATAAATTTTCTTCATCTGTACCAAAGATAAAACGAATACGTGTCTTGAATTCCACGCCAGCATCAATCAAAGCTTTGACGGCATACATTGCCGCAATAGAAGGACCTTTGTCATCTTGGGATCCGCGACCAACTAACCAGCCGTCTTTTATAGTTGGATCGAATGGTTTTGTTTCCCAATTATTTTCGTCCCCTGCTGGAACAACGTCCATATGACACAAGATACCGAATAATTCATCTCCAGAGCCAATCTCTGAATAACCGTAATAGCCTTCTGGATCTTTAAATGTTCTAAATCCTAGCTTTTCACTGATTTCCAATACTTTATCCAAAGCTTCAATCACTTTTTTACCGAAGGGATGTCCTTGTCCTGAATCTGCTTCATCTAGTACGGAAGGAATTCGGATCAATTCGCTCAATGATTCTAATGCTTGTTCATGATGTTGTTCTGTCACAAATTTTTTCATGATATTATCCTCCTAATATGTTAAAAAGGGTCATGTCAAATTCCTCCGACACAACCTCTTCTTCTCAAATAATGACGTTTTAAGCCTGCTCCATCAGCAAGCAGAATGTTCTTAACAAATGATGAAAGAAAAAACACTCACTGAATGGAGCTATTGACTTGTCCACGTGCTTATCGATAGCCGTTTATCGGTTTCTTCATTCTTATGATAGACCTTGTACCTGTATTTGTCTAGGTTTAGAACATTGCTGCTACACCTAGGATCACACAGATGGCTACAAATAATATCGCAATTAATTTACCGGTAAATTTCCACCACACTGAAACATCGAAACGAGCAATTGCTACAGCACCCATTACGATAGCAGATGTTGGTGTAATTAAGTTTACTAAACCAGATGCAGATTGATAAGCAGTGATTACTAAATCCTTACCGACGCCGGCAAATTCACCCATAGGTCCCATGATTCCCATTGTTGCAGCAGCTAAGCCGGAAGTTGAAGGAATCAAGAATGACATAGGGATATAGAAAATAAATGTAATAATGATGAATACACTTGAAGATAATGAACTTAATCCTTGTTCGCCCCAATGTAAGATGGTGTCTGTGATTAATCCATTGTTCATAACCACTTGGATACCACGAGCAACAGCTACTACGATTGCTACACCGATCAAATCAGAAGCACCAGCTAAAAATTCAGAGACAAATTCAGACTCTTTCATGCCATAAGTGATTGCTACTACGATGGACATTACTAAGAATAACATAGTAATTTCTGGGAAGTACCAGTCACCTAATGGAAGCATGCTTTTACCTAGAACCGTACCTAGTACCGGAAGGTTTGTTAACCAGTTTGTCAATGATTCAAAAATCGTGAAATTCGCATTCAAGGTTGTCCAAGGAATCAAACTGATGATCATGATACCAAAAGTAATAAAGAACAATACATTAACATGTTTTTGTTTTTTCGTGATTACTTCTTGACGACCGATTGCTTCAATATCGAAATGCTTCATATCTTCTTTACGTTGGTTGTATACTAATGATTTTGTTGGATCTTTTTCGATCTTTGATGCATAACGATACACATATACAATAGAAATAGCTAACAAAATAACGAACATCAAGAATCGAAGACCAATACCTTCACCCATCGAAATCCCAACAGCTTGTGAAGCTACGCCTGTTGCAAAAGGATTTACCGTTGAAGCTAGACAGCCTACTTGAGACCCTACTAATACGATTGCTACAGCTACTACTGTATCAAAGCCTACAGCCATCATGACTGGGATCAGTAAAGCATAGAATGGAATCGTTTCTTCTGCCATTCCGTAAGTAGAGCCGCCTAATGCAAATAACAGCATCAATACTGGAATAAGCATTTTTTCTTTTCCTTTGAATTTCTTCACAACTGAAGCAATCCCGGCATCTAGTGCCCCTGTTTTGTTGATAATACCTAAAAATCCACCAACAACCAAAATGAAGAAAGAGATTGGGATTGCAGCAGGTGTTTCTTTAGTTAGCTCCCCCGCTGGTACACCTAGCATCCCATTGATTGGCGCCATGAAAATATCCCACAGCCCTTGAGGATTTTGTTGTACTCGTTCATATGATCCAGCGACGATGTTGCCTGCATCGTCTACACTATAGTGCCCAGCTGGTATAAACCAAGTAAGTACAGCGATTACTGCAATAATAATAAATAAGACCGTATACGCTGAAGGCATTTGAAATTTTTTCTTTTTTGTTTGTTCCATCTTCTTCTTCCTTTCTTTTCCGTTAGAGACAACAATTTTGGCTCTAATGTTATTTTATCAAAAAGAGTATCAGAACAAAAATAATAACACGCATTTTGTAAAACTTTTGTTCAAAAAGTTCGTTTTTCCCTATTCCCTCCTCTTTTTTCAGGTTTTTAAAGCTTTCTTCTTTTTCATTGTAGCGTTTCCTTTTTTTTATAAACAAACATTTTCGTCTTTTAAAAGGAGAAGAATTTCACATTTGCAAAGAATTGATTGATTTTTATGCATAAATCAAAAAAATACTCAAAACAAACAAATAAAACGTTTACATTATTGCATGTCTTGTATTTTTTTCCAAAAAAAAAGACCAAGAAATTTCTTGATCTTTTTGATATTTATTTGACTGCTGTATGACGTTGTTCGAACTGATGTTGTTTTCGACTTAACCATGGAAGAAGTTGCGCATGCAGCACTAAAAAGACAGCACTCACGATGAATCCTTTGATCAAGTTGAAAGGAACGATCCCAATCAGTACATAGTTTGCTAAAGACATGCCCAGCATCTGTGTTGCGTTCAGCCCTAAAAACATTAAGTAAAGAGGCGTAATAACGAAATAATTTGCGATACTCATAAAAATAGTTAGAGCGATGGTTCCTGTAATGACACCTAAAAATTTGTTTCTTCCTTTATGCTGTTTCTTTACACTAAAGAAATAATAAATCGGGAATGTAAAGATCGTTGTTGATAAGAAACTAGCAGTGTCTCCTACCAAATTATCCGGAGAAAAACCTGTAGTCAGCAGATGTAATACTGAACGCAAGAACGCTGTTGCAACTCCGGCCGCTGGACCGAATAAGAACATGCTGATCAATACCGGGATATCACTAAAATCGATCTTCAAAAAACTAAAAGCCGGCATGATCGGAAAAGCAAAATACTGTAAAACTAATGCGATCGCAGCAAACATCGCTACTGCAACCATTTTCTGTACACGGGTGTTCTTCATTTGAAATCCTCCTGTTAGGACTCCTCTTCAGCGAACTTTTTGACGTTTCTCTCCAAATGAAAAAACTCTATTTTCCAGGGAAAATAGAGTTAGAGTTATTTGATCAAGCGTCGTCAAATAAGCTCTATCTTCTTTATCCAGACTATACTGTCGGTATCGGAATTTCACCGATTCAGCTATTTTTTTGCAAAATAGGTCGTGGACTATAACCACCGGTCGGGAATTTCACCCTGCCCCTGAAGACGAACCTTATATAATTTTTGTTTACATATTCATTATACATATCTATTCAAAAAACGCAACATCTAACACTTATAAAAAGTAAGTGTTCATTTTGAGTGGTTCAGCAAACTGCTGACTTCTTTTTTGTTCAGTTCACGGTAATCCCCAGGACGTAGGCCTTGTAAAGTCAGATCTCCGTATTTTTCACGTTTTAGTTTTTGCACAGGAAGACCAACTGCTTGAAGCATATTTTTCACTTGATGATTACGTCCTTCGTGGATCGTCAATTCCACGATACTGTGGTTTGTCTTAGGATCCACTGATAAAATTTGGAATTTAGCTGGAGATGTTTTTCGTCCTTCGATCTTTATTCCTTTTGTCAAAGGTGCAAGCATCGATTTTGTAGCGATCCCTTTTACCTTTGCAACGTAAACTTTATCCACTTCATGTTTTGGATGTGTCAGGCGCTGAGCAAAATCTCCATCATTTGTCAGTAGCAAGATCCCCGAAGTATCGTAATCCAGTCGACCTACAGGATAGATACGTTCTTTTACCATCGGCAAAAGATCCGTAACAACTTTTCTTCCTTTGTCATCTGCAACAGCAGAAATAACTCCTTTAGGTTTGTACAATAAATAGTAACCGTATTCTTCTTGATAAATTGGGACTTCATCCACTTCCACAGTGTCATGTTTCCCAACTTTTATCCCTAATTCCCTTACAACTTGTCCGTTTACTTTTACACGTCCTGCAAGGATGAATTCTTCTGCTTTTCGACGAGAAGTGATGCCAGCGTGGGCAATTACTTTCTGCAATCTCTCCATTACAATTATTCTCCTTTATTCATTCCATCAAAGAATAGATCTGGTGACACGTCTTCTTCAAGTGAAATTTCCATTTCTTGTGTATCAGGCAGTTCTTCTAATGATTTCAAACCAAAATAATCTAAGAAGTAGCCAGTTGTTCCATATAATATCGGCCGACCTGGTCCTTCTACTCTACCTTTTTCTTCAATCAGTTTATGGGCAGCTAGACGCTGTACCGCTCCTGAAACCTGAACTCCTCGAATCTGCTCGATTTCAGCTCTTGTGATTGGCTGTTTATAAGCGATGATTGCTAAGGTTTCGACGGCGGCTTGAGATAATGTGTTTGATGTCCCTTGCGCATATCGCTTAAGTAAGGGAGCCAGCTCTTTTTTAGTCGTTAATACATAATGGCTTTCCGTTTCAAAAATATGCAAAGCTGAGTGCGAGTTTTGAGTGTAAGATTCTTTTAATTCTTTCACTAAACTTGTGACTTCTGCTTCGCTGAGATTTAACAGTCCGCTTAATTCTTCATTACTGATCCCTTCCTCGCCAACAATAAAAAGAAGGGCTTCAAGTTCACTTAATTTCGTCATGTTCGGTATCTCCTACTGCTGGATAAAGCATAATTGATTCATAGTTTTCTTTTTGTTGCGCAATGATCTGCCCTTTTTTCATCAATTCTAGCAAAGCCATAAAAGTAGTGACAACTTCACTTTTAGAAGGTGACTCAAAAAAAGAATCGAAAGTACAGCCATGCGCATTTCTTTTTATACGCTCTTCGATAAATACCATTCGTTCTTCGATCGTTGTGTCATCGGGCGTGATCGTTTTTTCCACTTTTTGAGAAAATTTCTTACGTTCTAAGATTTTCTGCATGGCACGGATCAAATCGATTTTTTTGACTTGTCCTCGCTTCAACGGCTTTTCAGCATCCGCTAACCCATCGATGTTCATAGGTTCTTTTGTGTAATAAAGACTTCGTTCCTCTGCTTTTTCTGTCAGTCTTTCAGCTGCATATTTATATTTACGGTATTCTAAAAGCTGAGTGACCAATTCTTCTCGAGGATCTTCTTCCCATAATTCTTCATCGTCTGTGACGAATTCTTGGACAGGAAGCAATGTCTTGCTTTTGATTGCCATCAATGTAGCAGCCATCACTAAGTATTCTCCTGCAACAGCTAGCTCTAGTGTTTTCATTGTATGGATATAATTCATATATTGCTCCGTGATCGTAGCGATCGGTATATCATATATATCGATTTCCATTTGCTGAATCAGATGAAGCAGCAGATCGAGAGGACCCTCGAATACATCTAATTTAATATTGATCTCCGTCAACTCATTCACTCTTTCTTCTTTTTCTTTGCTAGCCATTTTCCAATGTAAGGCTCTGTGATTTCAGTTGCACGGATGGAGACATCCGGGTACTTTTCCTGTAATTCATCTAACATTTGAAAGCCCATATTCTCACCGCGATAAGACGGATTCAAAGAAATGTCATGGATGATCAGCTGATCGTTCGTTGCCCAGTAAATACCAATAATCCCTTGAATGTTGGTTGAACCTTCTGGCGTAAAGAAAAAAAGTTCATAATCGTCTTCAGATTCGTACGTATCAATCTCCTTCAACAAAGAAGTTTTACCTGTCAGTTTCTTATGGAAACTCAATAGTCCCATAGCAATTTTACGGTTTTCTTTCCGGTAATGTGTTAACATCTTCTCACCTTCCTATGACTAAGCCCTTGGAAAATGCTGCTTATAAACATCCGTCATTCTTTTCTTCGTGATATGTGTATAAATCTGAGTCGTAGAGATATCCGCGTGACCTAACAATTCCTGTACTGTCCGCAAATCAGCTCCATTTTCTAGCAGATGTGTGGCAAAGCTATGCCGCAGCGTATGTGGTGTTACTTCTTTGTAAATCCCAGCCTCTCGTACTAACTGCTTCAGATTTTTCCAGATTCCTTGCCGAGAAAGACCTTTCCCATGATTATTGACAAATACATGCATTTCAGATGCGTCCTTTACAAGTAATGGACGTGCTTCGTCTAAGTAGCGTTCCAGCCATTGGATCGCATAATCACCTAAAGGAATGATCCGCTCTTTATCTCCTTTTCCAACTGTCTGTACCAGTCCAAGAGAAAGATGAAGATCTCCCAATTTCAATCCAATCAATTCACTGACGCGCATCCCAGTAGCATACATGACTTCCAAGATTGCACGATCTCTTATCCCTAACGTTTTTGTCGTATCAGGTGCTTCAATCAGCTTTTCTACTTCTGTCAGAGTCAATGTACTTGGTAATTTCTGTGCTTTCTTCGGCGTATCGATATGTTGCATCGGATCATGATCAGTGATACGCTCTTGCCGTAAAAACTGATGGAATCTTCTGAGACTTGAGATCATCCGAGTAACAGTTGCTGTCGCTTTTTTTTCTTCATGCAACTTCTCCAGAAAACGGATGACTAAAAAGCGATCGACATCCTGCCATGAAGCAATTTTCTGCTCCTGTAGAAAATGCAAGTACTGTTCCAAATCACGTTCATAGCTTTGTCGTGTATTGGCGGACAATCCCCGTTCAATATTCAAGTAGTGGAGATAATCGTTGATTTGCTCTTTCATAATAATCCCCCTCATGCCTCTCTATCATATCAGATACCGCTTCATTCTGATAGTCTTTTTCCATAATCTGAGCAAAGAAAAAGCCGTCTAGACACTCAGACGGACTGGTTTCTTTTTTCTTTTTCATAGCATTCCTGACAGATTCCATGGAACGTTAGCCGATGATCTTTTACTAAAAAATGATAACGTTCTTCTACTACTTGCTCCACTTCAAGTAAAAGATCCTCTTCTACTTCCTCGATCGTGCCGCAGTTCAAGCATAGTAAATGATGATGGAAATGTTTGGCGCCTTCTTTTCTCAAATCATAACGGGCTAATCCATCATTAAAACTTACTTTATCGACAATTTTCAATTCTGTCAAGATTTCAAGGGTTCGATAAACAGTAGCAAGTCCAATTTCCGGACTCTTTTTTTTCACTAAAAAGAAGATTTCTTCTGCAGATAAATGCTCTTTCTCATTTTCCAAAAGCACAAGCAGAGTAGCTTCTCTTTGCGGTGTCAGCTTAAACCCCGCTTCATGTAGCTGCTGTTTTGTTTTTTTCATCGCCGAAATAGCATTCATGACCATTTACTCAACCCCAACAATTTATAATAATTACAAATAAAAAAAGATATAACACTATGTTAATTAAAATTATTATAAGCTAGTTAAGAAAAACATGCAAGGGATTCTCAATTAGATTTTTTGACTAGTTTTGTCACACCGTTTTCTTGTGTAATCAATCCTTGTTTCAAAAGATTACCTAATGCGCGCTTAAATGCTCCTTTGCTGATACCAAAAGCTTTCATGATTTCTTCTGGATCCGATTTATCTGTAAAGTTGATTTGCTGATCTGCAGAACGTTCTAAAATGGTTAAAATCATTTGTGCATCATCTGATATAGCTTCATATGCTCTTGGCTTCAATGAAAGATTCAGTACACCGTCTGGTCGGACACCAATCACTCGACCTTTTATCTGCTCGCCTAGACGAGGTTCATTATATCGTTCAGAAGGATGGATAAACCCAAGATAGAAATCTTCCGTTAAAACGTACGTACCTGTTAATTTCAAGCGGTATGCTGTTCCTATCACATCTTTGTTTTTCATTTCTTCTGTTCCATATTTGCTTAAAGATTTGAATATTTTTTCATCTGCTAAACTGCCCCAAATACGGTCTTTTGCATCAACTCTAAGGGAAATCATCAAGCGATCCCCTTTTTTAGGCCATAGCTCTGTCATTGTCGGCAATTCATCAAGAGATACGACAAAGTCTTTATCTGGAAGACCGATATCGACAAACGCACCTAAATCTTTTCGTGTAGCAGTAACGATTCCAAAAGCGTAATGACCGATACGGCTTTTAGGAATTTGTGTAGTGATCCGATTTTCATGTTTTTGATTTTGGTAACCGAATCCTTCAACTGCTTCACCGATTTTGTGTTCACCTTCTGATTTGCTTAAGCCAAAGGTTTGTCCGTTTTTTTGGACAAAGTAGTTTTTTTCATTTTCATCAATAATAATACCTGTAAATATAGTTGCTAATAAATCGTTCATTTTTTTCTCCCTCTATAGTGAAAGGTTTTCTTAATACATTTCTTTGCTATCATAACATAATGTTATCTACTTGAATAGCTGAGCCTTGGTTTGGAAAGGTGAAAAAAGGAGTATGACAACAGTTGTGTCATACTCCCCTTTTTCGAATAAACGGTGTTAAACGGCAGGCTCACAGCCTCTTTCATTTGCCTAAAATTAATTGCTCCCATTTCCTCCGAACCATCCAGTTTTACAGTTGATGGTTACGATGTAAAATGGCAAAGCACTTTCTCCAATGCCTTTCATCAATGCAGATTTTGTTGAAGTGGCATATAGATTATAATAGCCTTCCCCATTTTCGATTCTGGCTTTTTCTAATCTGTAACCTCCTTCAACGATATATCCACGTTGGATACATGTAGCAATCACTTTGCTTTGGACACCTGGTGCCCACGTCCATGCTGGATTAGATGCATCGGCAATATCACTTGCTCTGGCAGATTTGATTGGCTGATTCGCTGAGTTTGAAGAGGAAGGGGTCGAGGATGCCGCTTCTTGCTGTGCTGCTTGTGCGACCGCAGCTTGTTGAGCGGCTTGAGCTGCAGCTGCTGCTTGAGCGGCTTGAGCTGCAGCTGCTGCTTGAGCGGCTTGTTTTGCTTGTTCTTCAGCTGCTTTTTTCGCTTCTTCTGCTTTTTTCTTTTCCTCTTCTTCTTTTTTCTCTTTATCAGTGAGCATCTTATCTACTTGTTTCAATTGTTCATTCAACTGAGCAGATAGATCTGTATTTTTCACTTTTTCTACTGCTTCTTTTGCCGTCTTGTATTGGTCGCGTGTTGCTGAATCCACTACTTTTCCGTCTTTAAAGACTATAGCTGTTTTTTCTTTAGCTGTTTGCAATTCAGCATATTGATTTTTAGCTTCTGTTTGTGCTTGTTGAATCAATTTTCCAAAATCTGTGTTATCCGTTTCGATTGCTTGGATCTCTTTATCTGCTTTCAACTTGATGTCATCTGCTAGATGATCATCGACGATGGCAGGTGCTATGAACCACTCATTCACTTTTTGGATATCTCGGATCTTAGATTGGATATCTTGGTAAGTTGTTTCTAACTCTGAATATCCTTTTTCATTCTTAAGACTGGATAAATCATTTTTTAGTTTTGATAAATCTTGATGAATCATATCTGCACGAATAAATTGATGGTGATCATCTGTATAAAAGGCAGCAAGTTTCTCATGAAGTTCTTCCATTTGTTGCTGTCTTTTTGCTTCTGCTGCTACTTCGGCTTCTACTTTTTGATGATGGTCATAATAAGCCCAGCTTCCTCCACCGAGTAGAAGTACTGCTGCTAAAACGAGATAAGGTACTTTTTTTGATTTTTTCTTTTGCGCTTTATCTGGATCTGTTTTTTCTAAGTTTGATTCTTGATGTGTTTTTTCAGTATCTGGCACGATTGTTATTGATTTCGCTTCTGCTTCAAACAGCTTAGGCTGGTTCTCTTCTTTTTCTATTTTTGCTTCAAGATCAGTACCCTCTTTGCTTACAGATTGATTTTCAGCATCGGATTCACTATTTATTTCATCGGGTTCTGTTGACTTTTTGTCTGTGTTTTCGAGTATTTCTTTTTTCTCTGCTTCCGGCAGTTTATTCGTTTTTTCCTTTTCTAATTGTTTTTCAGTAAATACTTCAGTTTTTTCTGTGATATCCGTTTTTACGTCTTTTATTTTTACTGTTTCTTTACCTGTGGCGTTTTCTCTATCAGAGTCTTTTTCAGTTTCTTGTTCCTTTTCTGGCTCTACTTTGTTTTCCTGTGCAATTTTTTCACTGATCATTTTGAGCAGCTCTTTCGCGTGCTCTTCTTTTGTATCTTCACGATGTGCTTTGATATAAGCGGATAGTATCGAATTTTCTTCCTCATTATCGACGATTTCTTTCAGTTCAGCTACTCTTCTTTTTTGTTTTGATTCAAGCGTTTCTTCTTGATTCTTTCCTGATTCTTCCGAAGTCTCATGAACAGTTGCTTTCTTCTGTTCATTTTTCTCTATATTAGTTACTTGATCGTGAGCAGGTGGTTCTTCGTCTTCTGGTTCTGCTTTTTCGAATAATTCCATTACAGATTCTAGAGGTAAATCTTTCAATTCCGACCATTCGATTGGATCGTTTAATTCTGTATCAGGAAAGACTGCATCTTCAGTTGATTTATCCTGCATAGCTGCATCTGTATTTGTTTCTTCAATTGATTCTTTTATTTGCTGATCTTCTGCAGTTATTTGATGACCGCAGTCTGGACAGATAGTATTCTGCTCCATTTTTTTCGATCCGCAATTTGGACATTTTTTCATCACTTAGCGATCGGCTCCTTTACTAGGTTTACGCTACCATTTAATCTATCATATTCTATACGTCACGCCAATAGCTTATTTTTAGGATTTACTTAAAAATAATGAATGAATTTCCTTCCTATAGAAAAAAAAGCTTGAGACTGCGTAGTCTCAAGCTTTTTTTCTTTTAAAATAAACCAAACAGTTTTACTGATTTCTCTTCTGGTCAATAGTCCACGCTTATTCTAAGAAATCTTTTAATTGTTTTGAACGAGAAGGATGGCGCAATTTTCTTAATGCTTTAGCCTCGATCTGACGAATACGTTCCCGAGTAACACCAAATACTTTCCCTACTTCTTCCAATGTTCTCGTCCGGCCATCATCTAAACCAAAACGTAAGCGAAGGACATTCTCTTCCCGATCAGTCAATGTATCTAGTACATCTTCCAATTGTTCTTTTAGTAACTCATAAGCTGCGTGTTCTGCTGGACTTGTTGCTTCCTGGTCTTCTATGAAATCACCTAAGTGAGAGTCATCTTCTTCACCGATTGGCGTTTCAAGGGAAACAGGTTCTTGCGCGATTTTCAAGATTTCTCGGACTTTTTCTGTTGGAAGATCCATTTCCGCACCGATTTCTTCTGGCGTAGGTTCTCTTCCAAGGTCTTGCAGCAATTGACGTTGGATACGTATCAATTTATTAATTGTTTCAACCATATGAACTGGAATACGGATCGTACGTGCTTGGTCAGCGATTGCTCGAGTGATGGCTTGACGAATCCACCATGTAGCATAGGTTGAAAACTTAAATCCTTTGCGGTAGTCAAATTTTTCAACTGCCTTCATCAGTCCCATGTTTCCTTCTTGGATCAAGTCAAGGAACTGCATGCCTCGTCCTACATAACGTTTAGCGATACTTACTACTAAACGAAGGTTTGCTTCTGCCAGACGCTGTTTCGCTTCTTGGTCGCCTTCTTCGATTTTCAATGCTAACGCTACTTCTTCTTCCGCAGTTAAAAGGGAGACACGGCCAATTTCTTTCAGATACATACGAACCGGGTCATTGATTTTTACACCGGTTGGCGCAGATAGATCTTCTGTTTTTGCTTGTTCAGCTTTTTTCTCAGCACTCTTCAAGCTGTGAATTGATGGATCACCATTTTCATCCACCACACTGATACCTGCGTCTTCAATCTTTTGGATCAATTTGTCCATTTCATCTGCATTCAAAGTGAATGGTGTAGCAAGCTGATTGGATAAATCATCATATACAACTTGTCGTTTGGGTTTGTTTTCTTTGATGAAAGCTGCTACTGCTGCTTCATACGTTTTTTTATCTGTTCCATTTGCCATAAAAGAAGGCCCCCCTTGAGTAGCTATTTGGCTTGTTTTAACTGTTTCGTTAAATTGATGATTTCAATCGTCAATTCAAGCTCAAGCTGTTTGTTTCCAGTTCGTCTGGCTTCTTGCTGCATTTGTTTTTTTAATGTTATTTCATCAGCTAAGCCAGATTTGCTGATCACATCTAGCAAGTCTTGGATTTCTCGTGGCGAACTTTCTTCTGCCACCGGTAAATATTCGATTTCCACCACCAACCGCCTTAAATTTTCATCTTGCAAAAAGTCTAAAAACTCTGCAAGGTTGAATTCATAATGTTGTGAGACATATGCATCGAATAAAAAATAAACTTCTGCATATGCATCATGAATAAACTGAAATTCTCGTTCTTTTAAAATATTACGGACAGAAACTTCTTTAAATGCACGATATAATAGAATCTGCTCTGCCTTTTCTACTTGCGTCAAAGGTCTCTTTTTCCGTGCAGTTTCTTGTCTCGTAACCTGAGTGTGTTGACTTTCCTGAGGTTCTTGACGATTTTGCTGATTTGTCCTTCGAAGATCGCGCAGTTGTTTTTGTATCGTCTCTCTGCCGATCTGAAACTCTGTTGACAGTTGAGATAGATACATATCTTGTTCGATTGGTGAAACAACTCGGCTAAGTTCAACTAGTAATTCTTCGAGGTATTCGATCTTGTCTTTTTCATTATCTAAATTTTTCCCTTGTTTTAAATAACGTGATTTAAAAGTAAAGACTGTTTCGCGCCCATGAGCCACTAATTCTTGGAAAGATGCTTCTCCATACTTACGGAGATATTCATCAGGATCAAGCTTTTCTGGAACGACTACGACAGAAAGTGCTAATCGACTGTTTTGCCGAAGCAATTCAATCCCTCGATTGGTTGCTTCAAAACCTGCGTTGTCTCCGTCATAGCAAAAGACCAATTCTTTCGTCAGCTTTTCCATTTGTTGGATCTGTTGAGCTGTTAGACTTGTCCCCATAGAAGCTAATCCAGTTTTGATACCAGCCTGCCATGCAGCAATCACATCCATAAACCCTTCGAACAACAAAATTTCTCCGTTTTTCCGGATATCGCTTCTTGCTTTATCAAGATTAAATAAAACTTGTCTTTTATTGAACAGTTCTGTTTCTGGACTATTCAAGTATTTGGGCTGATCTTTTTCCTGCCCTTTTTCAGGTGCAAGCCAGCGTCCTGAAAAACCGATCGTCTGGCCTTGAGAATTACGAAGTGGAAACATCACTCTTTGATAAAAACGATCAGACATACGGCCATCATCATGCGTGACAAACAATCCAGAGCGTTCTAACAATTCATTTGAAATTGATTCATTCTTGAATACTTGCTGAAGAAAAGAACGCTCATTAGGTGCAAAACCTATGTTGAATTCTTCAATTAATTCTAAAGACAACCCACGACTTTGCAAATATTCTAAAGCTGGCTGTCCAGCTTTTGTATGCAATAGCATGTGATGATAGATTTCCGCTGCTTTTTCATGAGCAGCAATCAGTTTCCCCGTAGCAGATTCAGGATTTTGGACAGCTATAGTACGCTGACGCCATTGATCTTCTAACGGTATCTGTTCGAAGTCTGCCACTTTTACCACTGCTTCTGGAAAACTTAGACCTTCTAGTTCTTGAAGAAAAGTAAACACGTTTCCGCCTTTACCACAACCAAAGCAATGAAAAATCTGCTTGTCTTCTGCAACAGAAAAAGACGGTGTACGTTCTTCATGAAAAGGACACAGCCCCAAGTAATTTTTACCAGACTTTTTCAACTGGACATATTGTCCAATCACCTCAACGATATTCGTTTGACTGCGTACTGTTTCGATAACCTCTTGAGGAATCCGTTGAGCCATTTTTTCACCCCCTGCTCTATTGATATCTTTTGGGTTTAACAGAAGATATTTCAGGAGAATAACCGGTAAAAAATCGCACTAACTGAAATCAGTGCGATTTTAAAGGACACAATTATACATGTTTGATTGTATCATATTTCATTGCTTTTTCAAGTATAACACATTTCTATCTCATTAAGCATCAATTTGCTACTCTTTTCAGTAACTGATTTTGAATATCAGCCTTCCAGTACAATACTCGAAGAACAATATTTACGAGCATGAATACAAAGAAGTATCCTACGCTCTCTCCCAACCCTAAGTTTACTTCCAAAATTCCATGGAACAGCATTGCAGCTACATATATCCCTACGATCGTCGTTACTGCTAGGAAGATGCGCAATGGGTTGAAGGGATAACAAGCTTTTACAACTGCCATGCAACTGATCCCAATCAGCAAGTAATACATCAAAGTAGTAGTTTCAGCATTTCCCCATGCGAATGTTTTTCCAAGTAGATACACCGCAATGATATTCACTACTACAAGCAAGGCATTTGGTAAAGCATTAATAAGTGCTGTAGGCAAATAACGGTAAGTGATTTTTCTTTTATCTTGTTCAAAAGATAAAAAGAAGGAAGGATACCCTTCAATCGCTAAATCAATCAGCGTGATTTGGATAGGGATAAACGGAAATCCAATTGCTGTAACGGCACATATAATCGATAAAATAAATGAATAAATCGTTTTGATAAAAAAGATGCCTGAGACTTTCGTCACATTGTTGACCACTCGGCGTCCTTCAAACAGGACTTCTGGCAATGTAGTAAAATCAGAGTCCAACAATACCAGATTCGCAATCTGACGTGTTGCTCCATCACCTTCTGCCATAGCAATGCTGCAATCTGCTTCTCTTAACGCCAAAACATCATTCACACCGTCGCCTGTCATTGCAACCGTTCTGCCGCTTTCTTTCAATTCATTTACCAGCAATTTCTTTTGCTGCGGACTCACTCGTCCAAAAACCGTATAGCGATGAGCAGCTTCTCGCACTTCCATTTCTTCAGTAATTTGAGAAAGATCGACATACGCATCATAATTCGGTAATCCTGCACGTCTAGCGATATTGGAGACAGTAAAAGGATTGTCTCCAGAAATCACTTTCAGATCCACACCTTCCTCATGAAGATAAGCTAGTGTTTCTTGAGCGTTTTTTCGGATTGGATCATCGATTTCAAACAGAGCAACCGGCTCAACAAATGCTGGTTTTTCTTCGTTCAATTGCTGATTTGGAGCGATCCCCAACATAAGTACGCGATAGCCATTCGCTTGGGCTGTTTTTAGACTGTCCGGAAGCCGATCTTCTTCCACCAAACGTTCAGGCGCTCCTACGTACACGACTCCCAGTTCTGGAAATTCCATCGCGCCCCATTTGCGATCAGAAGAAAATGCGACTTTGTTTGTCACATCATACCGATTAGAAAGCTCAAAATAATCTCTCATAGCCCGCATAGTGATGTTGTTATCACTGCTTTCTGCCAGATACGTCCCCATAATTTCTGGGATGGCTTTCTCGTACAGCGGATGTAGTGCTTCTACCCGCTGGATACTCATTTTCCCTTCAGTAATGGTCCCTGTTTTATCCAAGCATAATGTATCGACATGGGCCAGCGTTTCAATTGAATACATGTCTTGAACAAGGATTCGTTTTTTTGCCAGTTTGGTTACCCCTGTCGTTAATGCAATACTTATTAGCAATACCAAACCCTTTGGAAGCATGCCTAACAAAGCTGCTGCAGATGCAATAACAGAAATTTTGATAGAAGCATCGCGGATGAACAGTGCTTCCAAAAATAGTATGATCCCCAAAGGAATAATCACGAAACTAGTGAATTTGGATACTTTGCGAATCGAATCTACAAGTTCAGAACGAATAGCTTTGTGAGTCTTTGCCTCGCTAGTCAAGCGGACAGCATAATTATCTGCACCTACTCGGATAACTTCAGCCATGACAGAACCGCTTGTCAAAAAGCTTCCAGAAAGCAATTCAGCTCCAGTTTCTTTGACAATCAAATCAGATTCGCCTGTCAAAAGAGCTTCATTTGCTTCTGCCCGTCCAGATATAACCTGTAAATCGGCTGGTATCTGTTCTCCTGCTCCGATTTTTACCAAATCTCCTAATACCAGCTCTTTAGTAGAAATCGATTGTTCTTTACCGTCCCGGATCACTAGTACTTCTGATTGGGAAACAATCGATAATTTCCGTACAAGATTTCTTGCATGTATTTCTTGATAAATTCCAATAACGATATTGACGACAATAATTGCTAAATACGCCATGTTGGAATACGCACCTACAAATAACAGACAAATCCCAATACCAAAGTTCAGAAAATTGAATAACGTCAATATATTATCGCTGAATATTTGTTTTGTACTTTTTGATGCATCTTCCTGGTAGTCATTTTGCTGGCCAGAAGCCATTTTCTGAACTACCTCTTGCTGTGTAAGTCCATTCATTTTCTTTTTCTCCATTTTCCGCCAACTTTCAAAAATAATCACGTGTTTAAGTCTAGCGTGTTCCAAGATTAAAAACAACTTGTTTTTATAAAATTTATAGAAAAACACACGAATGATTTTACAAAAAAGATGCCAACCTTTTTGTTTGAATCACCCGTGTGCTGTTTTTATTATCAATCTATCTTTACTTATATTTTTCCTCCAAACGGCTCATCCACCAACCTAGTGCTGTACCGGCTATAAAAAGAACAGGACAAGCTAGTACCCCAGCAACTCCCAATCCCGCGTAATCGGTAGGAATGATCATAATCGTTGAAGCAAAAACTACACCTAAAATGAAATGGAATAGCTTGCTATATGCCTTTGAGAAAATGTAATCCATGATTTTTGACAATCCAAGAACACAAAGAATCCCACCAATTCCGATCGGCACAATCACTTCAAGTCGTACTTCTTTAAATCCGTCAGCCATCGCTTTATACAATCCCATATACACCAAAAAATTAGAAGGGCTCAATCCTGGGACGATCATACCCAAACCAATCAATCCGCCGGCAATCAGCCATGTTCCAAAATTCTGATCGACTTGCCCGTCAAATAATTGAGCGCCGTATAATAAAAACAAATAAGCCAGAACAAAAGTAACAACCATGATGATCACATCAGAAGTATCTCTTCCTTTTTTCCCTGCTTCTTTCCATAACGCAGGAACAGTTCCAGCGATACATCCGACAAAAAACCATAATATCGTTGTTTCATACGCACCTAATAAAAAACTGACTAAAAAAGAAAGTAGAAAGATGCCTGTCACTCCGCCTAGACCAACAGGCAGAAAAAACAAAACATTTTCTTTGAAATTTTTTGTAAGGTGGGCTAAAAAAGAAATCAGCCGCTCATACATGCCAAAGACAGCTGCTAATGCACCACCGCTGACTCCTGGCAAGATAAATCCTGAACCGATAAACATTCCCTTCACAAACCGTAACATCCAGTCTTTGGTTGTGTACCCCACTTCTTGATTTTCCATTTTTTGCCTTTTTTCCACTATTTGCGCACTCCTTCTTTCATTTAATTTTATTCATGATTGAACATTTCCTGCTATTTTACTTAAAGACTTTTTCATAGGTCTCTATTATTTTTTCATTCATTTTGACAATATCAGGATAAAACATGTTACCTCCATTATGATAGAGATAGCCGCCATTGTAAAGCAAGGACTGGATCCGCCAATATCGGTATTGTTTCCCTTCCTCATTTCCTAAAAGTGGGCTCAGCACATCTTTAGAATACGCTTCTGCTAATTCTACTGTGTTTTCTCCGCCATGATTTTTTACATAGGCAATATAATCTTTCCCAAAATTATATGCTTGGACAGCTGTCCATAAATCGCATCCTTGTTTCTTTGCTTCTACTATCATTTCCGCCAAATATTTGACACCTTGATCAATACTGTCAGCTGGATTATCAATGATCTCAGCTTCTCCATGCAGACTTTCCGAGCTCTGCATGAGATCTGTCCCTTTTCCTTTTGATTCGGTCAATATTATCGCCTTGATCAAATTCTCGTAGTTTTCCATATGATAATTTTTTGCAGCTGTTGTTATTTCTATTTGATAGCTTTCCACTCGTTTTACCGAACGATAAGTTCTTCCTCCTAAAAACAACACCGCACCAATAACCGTCAGAATGATCATGTAAAAAAGAATACGGATAATAGATAATCGTTTTCGCTTCATTTCATCACCTAGTTATTTTGACATCTTTTTTTATCTTACTATTTCTTTATCTTCTTGGCTATTTCTTCCTTGATTTCTGTGTACGCCTTAAGAAAAAATGAATTTTCCTGTATTTTTTGACATCTTACGAAAATGATCGTTGTTTTTCAGTAAAAACAATTGCCCAATGACTGATATAATCGTTATACTTTACACAGTAGGTGATTATGTGAAAAAAGAAAAGAAATATGCAAAAATGCCAGATGGGAGCGAAATTTACTATGAAAAGAGCGGTCAAGGCTTCCCTCTCTTTTTACTGCATGGCAATGACGGCAGCGGCCGCTTTTTTTCAGAACAGGTCCCTGTACTCGAACGCTACTATACCGTGTATCTAGTAGATAGCCGAGGACATGGTCGTTCGACAAACGAAGCATCTATGTTGAATTTTCAGTTAATGGCCGAGGATCTGAATACGATCATGTTGCTGGAAAAAATCGATCAGGCAGATTTTCTTGGATTTAGTGATGGAGCAAATCTAGCACTGGTATTTGCCAGCAGCTTCCCTAAAAAAGTTCATCGATTGATTTTAAATTCTGGAAACACGCTTGTTAAAGGCGTTCGTTTTTCTGCCAGAGTCATCAGTAATATTCATTATGCATGGGTATGGTTACTCTCTTTATTTCGCCCAAGTCTTCGCAAAAATCTTTTAGTTATCAAACTTTTGCTGCATGACATCGGGCTTACAGAAAATGATTTAAAAAAAATCAACTCCCCCACTTTGATCATCGTGGGAAAAAAAGATGTAATCAAGCTAAAACATTCTTTGTATATAGCTAAAACTATACCAAAAGCTTCCTTTGTGCTTGTGAAAGAACAAGGACATGAATTAGCTAGAAAAGATCCTGAACGCTTCAATCGAGAAGTTCTTCAATTTCTTTCTGAAACATAACTATTAGGAATAGAAGGTGATTTATTTGTTAAAAAATACCATACAATGGCTGAAAAACCACCTAGGACTGTTCAAAACAATCTTTTTGATTTCTGTCATTGTCATTATTGTCGGTGAATTGATGTCCATCGGTAAAACTCTATCTATCCAGCAATTAGGAGAAACGTTTGCCACTATACCTGTATGGAAAAGCGGACTAATGCTATTGATTGGTCTTATCTCTGTGTTACCTATGGTTGGTTATGATATTATTTTGAATCGGATGCTTGAACAAAAGCAGAATCCTCGTTACCTGTTTGAGACAAGCTGGCTGATCAATACGATCAACAATATTGCCGGTTTCGGCGGGTTTGTTAGTGTGGGGCTTCGCTCTGAACTATATGGACAAAAGAAAGAGAGCAGAAACGTGATCCAAGCATTATCGAAAGTTTTCTTGTTTTTGATGGCTGGACTTTCTATTTACAGTCTGCTTTCTTTTTTACTTGTAGTCTTCACGCCAGTTGCTCCTTTTTTGAAGCAATATTGGATATGGTTGATCGGCGGCGGTCTATATTTTCCTGTCGTCTTTTTATTTACTACTTTCAAAAAGAAAGGATTCCTTGGTGGTACCTCACTTAAAACTCAAGGACAGCTATTGCTAGTTTCATTGTTGGAATGGACCGGTGTCCTGTTTAGTTTCCTTTCTGTTGGTTATTTAATGGAAATCCGGATTGATCTGTGGCAAACAATTCCATTATTCATTGCTGCTTCAGTGATAGGAATCGTGTCTATGATTCCAGGAGAAATTGGGAGTTTCGATGTAATGATGATTATCGGGTTGTCCGCTATTGGTGTGCCAAGAGAAATAGTCGTTGTGTGGATCTTGCTCTATCGCCTGTTCTACTACATCATTCCGTTTTTGATTGGAATCGTCTTTTTCTTCAAAAATATCGGTTCCACTTTTGATCAGCGTTATTCTGGTATCCCTAAACAATTAGCAACAGAAATTGCGCATAAAATCGTGGTTGTCTTATTATACTTTTCTGGAATCATGCTAGTACTTTCTGCCACTATCCCGCAAGCTTTTACAGAGTTTCGCTGGCTTCATAGTTTGAACCCATTGAAATTTCATTTTATTATCCAATTTCCTAGTATACTATTGGGATTTCTTTTAATCATTATGGGCAGAGGGATCGCAGCACGTGTTAAACGAGCATATTTGCCTACAATCTTCTTGATTGTTCTAGCTTTACTTTATGTTTTATTAAGTGATTTTAGTTTCACACCGGTGGTTTTCTTGTCTATTCTGCTTCTGATCATTCTTGCTTCTAAAAACGAATTATTTCGGGAACAATTGATCTATTCATGGGAGTGGCGTACGATCGATGGAATCATTATTGGTGCACTGTCCTTGCTTTACATCGTTATTGGGGTATACAATCTGCCGGATTTCCCTCATCGGCGTCACCATTTTATTTCCTTTTTCTTATTTCCTTCTGAAAAGATTTGGTTTTCGGGATTGTTGGCCATCATCGCTGTTAGTTTCATGATCGTTCTATTTGTTCATTTCCTTCAAGGAGAAAAGAAACAGATTGGCGAAGCCTTTAATGAAGAAAAGGCCCTGAAGATCCTTACAACTTATGGAGGAAACTCCGATAGTCAATTGATCTTCTTAAAAGATAAGCGGATGTTTGCCTATGAAAAAGACGGTGAACCAACTGTTCTTCTCCAATTCGCTTGCTTCAATAATAAATGTATTGTAATGGGTGATCCTTCTGGTAAGAAAGAAGATTTTCCAGAAGCAATCGAAGCTTTTATCGAAGAAACAGATCGACTATGCTATTTACCAGTTTTCTACGAAACAAGCGAAGAGATTGTTATGATTTTGCATGAATTCGGCTACGATTTCATTAAGATGGGGGAAGAAGCTTATGTAGACCTGAATAGTTTTACAACTTCAGGGAAAAAAATGAAGGGCACTCGTGCTGTCTTGAATCGGATCGAACGAGAAGGATTTACATTTGATGTCTTACAACCACCATTTTCTACTGAGCAAATGAGTACTTTCAAAAATATCTCTGATAATTGGTTGGGTTCACGAAAGGAAAAAGGGTTTTCTTTAGGCTTTTTCTCTGAAGATTATCTACAAAGAGCGCCTATTGCAGTTGTCAAAAATACCCAAGAAGAAATTGTCGCTTTTGCAACGATCATGCCTACTTACACGAACAATAAAGTAGGAACGATTGATCTGATGCGATATGATTCTAAAAAAGCACCTTCTGGCAGTATGGATTTCTTGTTCTTGCATTTGTTTGCCTATATGAAAGAAGAACATATCCAATGGTTCAATTTAGGGATGGCCCCTCTTTCAAATGTCGGAACTTCCAGAAAGAGTTTTTTACAGGAAAGGATTGCATACTTGGTTTACGAGTTTGGTTCTCATTTTTATTCTTTCCATGGATTAAGAGAATATAAAAGCAAGTACGCTACAAACTGGGTCTCACGTTATACTCTATATTCTAGAGATAGTTGGATTGCATATGTTATGATTGCTTTGCTGATTATTGATAATGCGCCAGTTGAGCAGACACAAGGTAGAATAAGTGGTTTGAAAAAATGGATACGAAGAAAGTATTAAAAACTGCATACCGATAGATGAACACTCTCATGATGAATAAAAGAGACTGAAGTAAAACGAAAGTTCATGCTTCTACAATCTCTTCTTATACAATTGAAGAACAAAGAGCGGTCCAAACAGAAATCCTGTTTGGACCGCTCTTTTATTTTAAACATTTTTCATTACCAAAATATTCGAGTCGCGTTTCTTATGCTTCGATCTCTGTAACGATACCTGAACCTACTGTCCGTCCGCCTTCACGAATTGAGAATGTCGTTCCGTTTTCAACAGCGATTGGATGGATCAAGTCAACATCAATCGTCACGTTGTCACCAGGCATGACCATTTCTGTATCTTCTGGCAATGTGATTGTTCCTGTAACATCAGTTGTGCGGAAGTAGAACTGTGGACGATAGTTGTTGAAGAATGGAGTATGACGTCCACCTTCTTCTTTTGTCAACACGTACACTTCTGCTTTGAATTTTGTATGTGGAGTAATGGAACCTGGTTTAGCAAGTACTTGTCCACGTTCGATATCGTCACGTTGGATCCCCCGTAACAACACGCCTACGTTATCCCCAGCTTCCCCGTAATCTAACGTTTTACGGAACATTTCTACACCTGTTACAACTGCTTTTTGTGTTTCAGGTTTGATCCCTACGATCTCTACCTCATCACCGACACGAACAGCACCACGATCAATACGACCTGAGGCAACAGTTCCTCGACCTGTAATTGAGAAGACGTCTTCCACTGGCAATAGTAATGGTTTATCTGTATCACGTTCTGGTGTTGGGATATATTCATCTACTGTATCCATCAATTCCATAATAGCAGCTTCAGCATCTGGATCGCCTTGCAATGCTTTTAATGCGGAACCTTTGATCACAGGAGTGTCATCGCCTGGGAAACCATATTCGCTCAATAACTCGCGAACTTCCATTTCTACCAAATCGATCAATTCTTCATCATCGACTAAATCAACTTTGTTCAAGAAAACAATCAGGTATTTTACACCAACTTGGCGTGACAATAAAATGTGTTCACGTGTTTGAGGCATCGGACCGTCAGTTGCAGAAACAACTAAGATTGCACCATCCATTTGTGCTGCCCCTGTAATCATGTTTTTCACATAGTCCGCGTGTCCTGGTGCATCAATATGCGCGTAGTGGCGTTTTTCTGTTTCATATTCTACGTGTGCGGTATTGATCGTAATCCCACGTTCACGTTCTTCTGGAGCTGCATCAATACTAGCATAGTCTTGAGGATTTGCTAGGCCTTTTTTGCCTAATACTGTAGTGATCGCAGCAGTTAAAGTAGTTTTCCCATGGTCAACGTGTCCAATCGTACCAATGTTAACGTGTGGTTTACTTCTGTCATAATGTTCTTTTGCCATAATTTACAAACCTCCTAAATAATATAGATCACTGAAAAATTTCAGCTCTCACCTTTTTATTATAGTCTTTTTTTGACTAAATCAAAAAGAATACGTCCGACTTACTTTTTGTAAGATTCGAACTAAGCTTATTATACGTCAATATTGGTCAAAGTCAACTAAGAGCACTCGTCTGTCTTATACGCGAAAAAAGTACCTTTTATAAATAAAAAAATGTGTTTTTTGAGAAAAACTTCAAGATAGTCCTTAACTTTCTTTTGAAGCAATAAGAACAAAATGAGGAAAAGTTTAAAATTCAGCTGTTGCCAACAACTTTCAATAGACGAAATCTTCTATTTCGTTAATAATAAGGAAAGAGGTGAAGTACATGAAAAAATTAATTGGCGTACTTGTCGTTTTAGGCATATTTCTCGGCGGAAGTTTTGCAGCTTATCATTATTTTTACGGCGGCGAAGCTTATTATACAAAAATCACGACGAATGGCGAAATGTCAGCTACCCAAGCAGATAACGGAGAGAAATTCACGACTTATACCTACAAGCAAGCGGCTTATAATAAAGATGGTGAAAAAAAACAGGTGACGCTTCGCGAAGAAAGAGAACATCCATTAAAGATGAATGCGTATCTTAAACTCAAAGTCAATCCTCGTAAAGGTGTATTAAGCTGGGAAGAAATAAAGGCTTCTGAAGTGCCTAAAAATGCGGCAGAAAAAATCGATAATTAGTAAATGGTCTTAAAATTTTATTAGATAAAAAGAGGCTGGGACAGAAGCGTTTAACTCCAAGAAATAAGAAGGAGTTGCTTCTGCTTCCGCCGTTTATACGTGTTTAGAGCGTGAGACAAAAGTGTTCTTTACTTTTGTCTCACGCTCTTTTTTTGTTATATTCGTCTTTTCCGATCCTTCTCTTGACACAATTCATTTAACTGATCACTGGTACTTGAACACCTAATATTCTAGTCATTTTTATAAACGATTCAATACTTCATCCACATTTTTGATCATCACGGATATCGTACCATCCGGATTATTCACAAATTCAATCAAATCTGGGTTGCGATATACATCTACTGGTACGATCAGTTCGATCCCGTTTGATAGCTTGAATTTTTGTTTTCCAAATTTTTTCTCAGAAATTTCTTGTACTTCTTTTACAGGAGGTGCTTCTGGGACAAATCCTTGCTCTTGTACTTCTTCTTTAAAAGCCATTTTTGCCGTGATGTTTTCCTTGAAGACTTTTTCCGCAATCATCTCATGATCCAACCGACCTTTTTCTTCTATCGTATCATAGACAGCTTCTTTCAAATCAGCCATGATATCAAATTCTTCTGTCTCAAATTTTTTTCCAAGATGCTTGGCTACTTTTTGGATCACTTTTACATTTTCTTCTAAAGAAGGTGCAGGAACACTTTCGATCACTCTTCCAGAAAAATAAAGCTCTTTTTTGCCAGAAAACTCATATTTTTTTTCAATTAATTCGTAGGTCCAATCAGTCAAATTCACAGCGAATGCTTCATCTGCTTTTTGTGTTTTCGCCCCTAGAATTGCTCGATTCAAAATCAAGCGGTTGTCGATCCCTGCTTCGTCTGCTTCAACAAAGTGAGTGTAAGCCTCACGATAATTGACTTTCAATAAAGATAAGTACATCACTGTATCTAATTCATACAAGACAACAAATACATCTGCACTAGGTGCTTCTTCACTTTCTTGGTAGATATCGAACCACCGCTGAACGATTGCTTCACTTGCTTCCACAAAATTTTCTTGAGCGATTTTAAGTGATTCAACGATCATGCTTTCTTCTGCTAGTTGTCCAGTTTTTGTTTGAGCAGAAGAGATTTTTTGGATCTTCTTTTGAAGAAAATCACGAATATATTCTTTTGTCAGATCCAGCTCTTTTTGTGAAAAGACTGGAGAACCAGTTTCTCTGTCAATAATATGCAGAATTGCTTTTTTTAAATAGATATCCATTTTCTCATTCCCTTCTGTCTTAGTTTACGGAAAAAAAATCAAAAATACCAGAATCAAAATCATTTTCTTTTAAACAAAAATTTCAAGAGTAGAAACAAAATGGATTCTTTTTTTCGAAAAATGCGCTACACTTATAGTTGAACGAATAAAAAAGGAGCTGAAAGTATGAATTCATTAACAAGCACTTATCGTCTATCAAATGGTTACGAAATCCCGGTAGTAGGATTCGGCACATGGCAAACACCTGATGGGGATGTCGCTGTTTCCTCTGTTAAAGAAGCGCTGGCTGCAGGTTATCGCCATATCGATACTGCCCAAGGATACAAGAATGAAGAAAGCGTCGGCCAAGCGATTAAGGAAAGTGGAATTCCTAGAGAAGAGATATTCTTGACAACAAAATTATGGAATGCAAACCACAGCTATGAACTTGTGATGTCTTCTTTTGAAGAATCATTGAAGAAGCTCCAAACAGATTATTTAGATCTGTTTTTGATCCACTGGCCAAACCCTGTTGCTTTTCGTGATAATTGGGAACAAGCAAATGCAGATACATGGCGAGCATTTGAAGAACTGTATGAAGCAGGTAAAATCAAAGCAATCGGTGTGAGCAATTTCTTACCCCACCATCTAGATACACTAGCAAAAACAGCAAAAATTATGCCGATGGTCAATCAAGTTTTCCTTGCACCAGGCGAATTACAGACAACTGTAGTTGAGTATGCAAAAAAACATGATATGATCCTCGAAGCATATAGTCCATTAGGCACTGGTAAAATCTTCGATGTGCCTGAAATGAAACAAATCGCTGAAGCACATGACAAGACGATTGCACAAGTTGCTTTGCGTTGGTCGCTGCAACACGAATTCCTTCCTCTTCCTAAGTCAGTGACACCAAGCAGAATCAAAGAAAATACTGAATTATTTGATTTTGAATTAACAGAAGAAGAAATGAAACAAATCGATCAGTTAGATGGTGTAGTCGGCAAAGCAAAAGACCCAGATACTACCCAATTTTAAGTCGAAAGGTGATTTTATGGATCCAATCGAACGCTTGAATTCTCTCTCGGAAGAAGTTACCCAGACTTTTCATTCCGATTTTGTCTTTTTGATCGATGCAGAGAAAATCCAACATTTTCCTGCAAGAAACTGGACACATGATCAAATCATCGAAGAACTGAAAAAACGGTTCGATCATTCGCTAATGGTCAAACCCTGGCACGAACATGAAGTCATTTATTCACCTGAACTACCTGTTTTTGCCTTGATACCGAAAAAATAGAAAGAATGGAACGGATTATGTATATATACATAATCCGTTCCATTTTTTATTTTTCTTTCAAAAAACGGGAAAATACGCAAATTTTTCTGTTGTAATTTGCGTATACGCAAGTTTTTTTGCATTACTCCTTTTCATTTGGCTGTTTTTTTCTTATAATCGAAAGGGTATGAGCGAAGGAGAGAACATATGAAGAAAAAACAGAAACAAAAATTATTAAATCAATTCCGTCCTTCATTGGATGGTGTAAGAGGACAATTATTCCGTTCTCTAGAAGAAGAGAGCTTGCGACGTTATGGTTTGCCGTTACAAGTCATGCTTGATCCCAAAAACCGTCAAATCTTAACGATCGGATTAGCTGGGAAAACAAATGAAGATACACGGATCAACGTGCCAATCGATGACAACTTCAATACTGTATTAAAGAGAATTCGTTCAGGAGAAAACGGGATTTTCGAACGATTCCGTGACAATCTTCTTATTGAAATCGTGTCTTACTGGAATGATCAACGATTGAAAAACGATGAACCAACTGCGCAAGCTGTTGCGACACCAGTTACAGAAGAAACAGTCAGTGTGCCAGAAGAAAAAACGGAAAAACCAAAAGCGGACACAACTGAAAATACACGCTCAACTGATACGAATGCCGCTTTAAGTTTTGCTGATTTTTCAAAAGCCGTTGCTGAGTATCCTAAATTTTACACAGAACAAAATGAACATGAAGTAGTTATTAATGAAAAAAATGCTGATGAACCTCGTAAATTAGCAACTATTTCTATGACTACTGAAAATGAGTTCGTTATCGAAAAAGCACTCGAACGGAAATACAAAGTCAAATTGACTTTGATTCCTTTGATCGAACAATTTGCAGCGACAGCGATTACTGATCGATAAAAATTCTATTTGTCATAAAAGGCTGGGATTTAAAATCCCAGCCTTTTTAGTCATATAATAATTTCTACAGCAAGTAAAAAGAAATTCCTTCTAACATCAGGCTCAAATATCAGCTTGACCTGTCCAACAAATCACCTATGATCCTACAATGTTAGGCGACTTCTCTTCTACCTGAAGATATCTTGGAGTTGCCTGATTTCTTAAGATGCCTAACCTTAACTATAAAAAATTCTAATAATAAACATATTTTCTGATAGAGAAAAAAGCAAGATCTGCAGTAAATAAAATAACTGTAAATCTTGCTTTATTCTTCTAAAGATATTGCTTTTTTATTTTTCCCGGATTTTTTCCAATATTTGTATAGCTGTCTGCTGGTTCATCTTTTCTGCTTCACGTAATTTTTTCGCAACTTGCTCGATTTCCTCACCAATAGCCCCAATTGAGATCGCTAATGAACGAGCTTGAAGTCCCATGTGGCCTTTTTGGATTCCTTCTGTAACTAATGCACGCAAAGCAGCCAGGTTTTGAGCTAACCCTACTGCAGCAATTACTTGTGCTAGTTCCTTGGCTGAATCAATATCTAACATAGCTAAAGATGCTTTTGCTTTTGGCAGGATATTGGAAGCTCCGCCTACTGTGGCAACAGCCAAAGGCACCGTTAGTTTTCCAACTAGTTTATCCCCTTTGATCTGCCAGTCTGTTAATCCTTGGTATAATCCATTTCTTGCCGCGTAGGCGTGGATCGAAGCGCTAACCGCACGTGTATCATTTCCTGTAGCTGCCACTACAGCTTCTATACCATTCATGATCCCTTTGTTGTGCGTTGCTGCACGGTAAGGGTCAAGCTTCGCATATTCCCCTGCCTGTTGGATTTTTTTGGCAATTTGTTCACCGATTTCTTTGTTTCTCCCTAAGCGTTCGAATGGGATTTCACAACAGGCAGAAGCCAATGATTCTGTAGCAAAATTACTTAAAATACTGAATAGAATCTCTTCTTCAGGGAACCACTCCTGTAACTTGTTTGCCACACTCTCAAGAATCGAGTTGATCATGTTAGCGCCCATTGCATCTTTTACATCCACTAAAAAATCAATAGATAAGTATGCATGGAAACTCCCCATGAATTCCCGAGTAGAGATATCTTGAACACCGCCCCCGCGTTTCACGATTGAAGGATAACTTTCATTTGCACAAAGAATCAGCTCTTCTTTTCGATGATTAACTGCATTGATCACTGCTTGATACTCCGATTTTCCTGATAGAACGATTTGCCCTCGCATCAGCCGCTGAGGTGTTTCTGCGCAGATATTTCCACAGATTTTTGCACCATTACTTGCAGCTGCAATGACAGATGGTTCCTCTGTTGCCATCGGAATCCATTTTTTCTTGCCATTGATTTGAAAATTCTGCGCGATCCCCATTGGGATTTCCACTTCACTCACTTGGTTTTCGATCATGTGATCGGAGAGCTCTTCAGAAAGTGTTTGTTCCTGAAAAATCAACGCAGTTTCTTGTGTCAATACATTTTTTTCTATTAATTGACTGCGCCGTTCAGATGGCGTAAGCTGATAAAACTTTTTTTTTTGCACATCCTTATGTGTTTGCTCCATATTCGCTTCTAACAAGACTGCCAAGCCTAAACCTCCACCAATACATAATGAAGCAATACCGTATCTCTTCTGTTCACGAAGCAATCCGTAAGCTAATGTAGTCAAGATACGTGCACCGCTTGCACCAATTGGATGGCCTAATGCGATTGCTCCTCCATATATATTGACCTTTTCTTCATCTAACTGCAGTTCTTGGCTAACTACGATAGAAGAAGCTGCAAATGCTTCATTGATCTCAAAAAGATCGATTGTTGATAAATTCATTCCTGATCTATCTGTCAATTTTTGAATGGCTTTGATTGGAGCGATTCCCATGATACTTGGGTCAATACCGACCTCCGCTACTTCTTTGATGGTTGCTAAATAAGGCAGATTATTATTTTCTGCGTATTCTTTGGATGCAAGGATCACCACAGAGGCACCGTCATTCAACGGGGAAGCATTTCCTGCTGTTACAGTTCCTTCTTCTGAGAATACTGTACGTAACGTGCCCAGTTTTTCCAATGTACTATTTCCACGAACTGCTTCATCCTCAGATAACACGTCTTCATCAGAAATCTTGACTGGGATGATCTCCTCAGAAAATACACCGGCTTCGACAGCATGTGCTGCTTTCAACTGGGACGACAAGGCATAGCGATCCTGCTCTTCTCTGCTCACAGAAAATTGTGTTGCAACATTCTCTGCGGTTAATCCCATATGTGCATTTGAAAATGCGTCAGTCAATCCGTCGTTGACCATACTGGAAATTGGTTCACCATATTCATTTGTTTCTGACTGATACTGTTTCAGCATAGGTGCTTGAGACATACTCTCTGTTCCGCCGGCTATCACAAGTTCTGCTTCACCTAATTGGATCAGCTGGCGTGCTAAGATCACTGCTTTCATACCAGATCCGCAAACTTCATTGATCGTCATTGCTGGGACATCTACAGGGAGACCGCTGTTCAAAGCAATCTGTCTGGCAACATTTTGACCATTACCAGCTTGCAGGACATTTCCAAATATTACTTGATCGATTTTATCTTTTTTCAGTTTTGTTTTATCTAATAATCCTTTAGTCACAAGTGTGCCTAATTCAACTGCAGTAAATGGACTTAAACTTCCGCGATACTTTCCTATCGGCGTTCTTGCAGCATCTATCATAACGACTTCTTTCAAGTAAGCCACCTCCTACAAAAATATACCATTCTTTGCTGTAAAAACAAATAGCTCTTGTTCCAGTTATTTTTTTCTAAGATTAAATTTTAACAATCCTTAAATATTCTCTTTTTTATATTTCTTTTAATCTTTTTATGATACCTTAGTAAAGTAAGTTTTTTATCATAAGTAAAGAGGTGTTGAAATGAAAATAGGGATTGATCGTCTTTCCTTTTTTATTCCTAATTTATATTTAGATATGACAGAGTTGGCAGAAAGCCGTGGGGATGATCCTGCAAAATACCATATAGGGATTGGTCAAGACCAAATGGCAGTCAATCGTGCAAATGAAGACATCATTACACTAGGAGCAAATGCTGCCAGCAAAATCGTAACAGAAAAAGACCGTGAGCTAATCGACATGGTCATCGTCGGAACAGAATCCGGGATTGATCATTCAAAAGCGAGTGCGGTAATTATCCACCATTTACTGAAAATCCAATCTTTTGCTCGTTCTTTTGAAGTAAAAGAGGCTTGCTACGGTGGCACCGCAGCTTTGCACATGGCGAAAGAATATGTCAAAAATCATCCAGAACGAAAAGTACTAGTCATAGCAAGTGATATTGCTCGTTACGGCTTGGCAAGCGGTGGTGAAGTGACGCAAGGTGTCGGTGCTGTTGCGATGATGATCACTCAAAACCCGCGTATTTTATCGATTGAAGACGACAGCGTATTTCTGACAGAAGATATCTATGATTTCTGGCGTCCAGATTATAGCGAATTTCCTGTTGTTGATGGTCCTTTATCTAATTCTACGTATATCGAATCATTCCAAAAAGTTTGGAATCGACATAAAGAATTGTCGGGTCGAGGACTCGAAGATTATCAGGCGATTGCTTTCCATATTCCGTATACTAAGATGGGAAAAAAGGCATTGCAAAGCGTATTAGACCAAACAGACGAAGAAAATCAGGAACGTCTTATGGCTCGCTATGAAGAAAGCATCCGTTACAGCCGACGAATCGGTAATCTTTACACTGGTTCATTATACCTGGGGCTAACTTCTCTACTGGAAAATTCGAAATCACTACAGCCAGGAGATCGCATCGGTCTATTCAGCTACGGTTCTGGTGCAGTAAGTGAATTTTTTACAGGTTATCTGGAAGAAAACTATCAAGAATATCTCTTCGCACAATCTCATCAAGAGATGCTAGATTCTCGAACACGGATCACTGTTGACGAATATGAAACGATTTTCAGTGAGACGCTTCCTGAACACGGAGAATGTGCAGAATATACTTCAGATGTACCTTTTTCGATTACAAAGATCGAAAATGATATTCGTTACTACAAAATATAATAAAATCATAAAAAGAACCCTTCACGAGTCGTGAAAGGTTCTTTTTTTATCTGCGGACCAAAGGAGCAGTCTATAGGTCAGCTTAGTCGTACTAAGGATTTCTCGTTTTTCACTGAATAGTTTGCGAATGTACCTGGTCACAACAGGATCTTTTGCGTACGCGTCATAGTATAGCTTCATCAATTCTTCAGTAATTGATTCCTGTGTAAAATAAGTAAAATCTTTTTTCTTCACTTTGAATCCTTCATCAATTAAGTATGTTTCAAATTGATCCATTACAACTGGCGATGTATTAGGATCTTCTTCTATCATTCCTAGTTGCTTTTCGATAGGATAAAAAACATCATCGATTGATTCCACTACTCTGATTATCACGCACCATTTGCTTGACTTTTTCATCAATTTTTCTAATTGAATAAGATGTACCAATGCTGGATTTGCTGCTGTAAAAACCATTTCATATGTCTCATTTGATTGGATAAATTCTTCTAACGACTGTTTGATAAAGGAAACATTTGGCAACTCATTTTTTTCTGCTTCTTTTTTTGCATTTTCTAGCATTCCTGAAGAAAAATCGATCAAATCATAGCGATTAATTTCTTTTGCTAAGGAAAGAAATCTGCCAGATCCTCCAGCAACGTCTGCTGCTGTTTCAGCAGGCAGGACTTTCTCCGTTTTCAGATAATTTTTTACATCTTCAGCAATAGTTACTTGCGATTCTTGCTGGATTTCATAATATTCTTCAGCAAATTCATCCCATTCTTTTTCATTCATTTGATTTCCTCTAATTTTTTGTTATATGTTTTCACTTTTCGGAATAAATCATTCTCCTCTTTTATCTATTCTATCTCTTTTGATGAATAATAAAATGATTGGCTTTCCGTCTATCATAAATAAAAAAAGGGACTGTGACCAAAGTCGTGTCAAAGTCCCTCTTTCCGAATAAACAGTGTCCAATCAGATGACCCTCAGTATTAGCTCAAAATGCTGATTTTACAACTTCTTCCTTAAACGGTGTTCTCCTGCCAACTCTTCGGTCACAAGTCACAATATTCAACAAACATGAGAAGCTGTTTGTTGAAATTGCACCTTGTGACTCAGAATTAAACGGCAGGCTCACAACCTCGTTGATTCGTTTTATTTATTTCCTTGTACTCGTACAATGATCAATTTAGTGATTTCCATCAAAACAATTGTCACAAGTGCGATTCCCATACATGTAAAGACTTCTGTCAATCCAAATGCTGATGGGATAGAGAAGACTTCTTTCAGTCCTGGGATCATTGTTAAGCAGTAAAGCGCGCTACATACAACTACAGCTAGTAAGACACTTCTGTTAGAGAAGAACCCTGCTTGGATAGCTGTTTGTGTGTTTGAACGTGCTGGGAATGTTTGCAATGTCCGACACCAAATCAATGTTGAAAATGACATGGCTACACCGAATTCAGGTGAATGCTGCATGCCAAGCCATTGAGCAAAGATAACAGCAATCCCAATCAGCACACCACGATACGTTACAGAAATCAATGTTTTGTCCGTAAAGATTCCTGAATTTGGATCTCTTGGCGGGCGGTTCATCGTAGCAGGTTCAGCTTTTTCTGTACCTAATGCAATTGCTGGCAGTGAATCATTGACTAAATTGATGAACAACAGTTGTAATGCTGTAAATGGATTGGACCAGTCAGCAACTAAGGCAAAGATGATCGCAATGATCGCACCTAAATTTCCTGCAAATAGATAAGAAATAGCTTTCTTGATATTATCAAACACATTACGTCCTACTTCTACTGCGCTGACAATAGAAGCAAAGTTATCATCCGTCAATACCATCGCTGCTGCATCTTTTGCCACATCTGTACCCGTTCCCATAGCAATTCCGATGTCTGCTTGTTTCAATGCTGGTGCGTCATTTACACCATCACCTGTCATAGCTGAGATATGACCTTTATTTTGCCAAGCACGAACGATACGAATTTTATTCTCAGGTGAAACACGTGCATAAACAGTGACTTTTTCTAAAACTTCGTTTAGTTGATCTTCTGTCAATTCATCTAGTTCCGTCCCGGTCAAAGCCAGGTTTCCTTCTTCAAAAATCCCGATTTGTTTTGCGATAGCAACAGCTGTTGTTTTGTGGTCACCAGTAATCATGATTGTTTTGATTCCTGCACTTCTTGCTTCTGTTACCGCCTGAGTCACTTCAGCACGTGGAGGATCGATCATAGCAAGCAAACCAACAAGGATCAAATCGTCTTCATCTTCAAATGATAAATCAAAATTATCAAGTGGACGGTAAGCAAAAGCTAGTACACGTAATGCGCGTGTTGAAAAAGCTTCATTTTGCTCTTGGAATTTTTTCATCAATTCATCCGTCATCGGAACGACTTCACCATTTAGCAATACTTTTTTACTGCGTTGGAAGACGATATCTGGTCCGCCTTTAACAAACAAGTAATTTTTGTTATCAATTGTGTGTCCAGTAGACATTAATTTTCGATCTGAGTCAAAAGGAAGTTCTGCTTGTCTTGGGTAGTTGTTTCGGATTTCCTGATAAGGCTGGTTTAATTTTTCACTAAAGTCGATAAACGCTACTTCCGTAGGGTCGCCCAATTTAGTACCGTCTTCACTGATCGATGCATCATTCGCTAAAACACTGATTTCGATCAAGCGACGTTCGTCAGCTGTCCATTTTGAAGGGTCATTTGTGAAATCCCCAGTATCGCCATTACCTAAAAAGTAGTCAACAACTGTCATTTTGTTTTGTGTCAATGTACCAGTCTTATCTGTACAGATGATACTTGTCGAACCAAGTGTTTCAACTGCTGGAAGCTTCCGAATAATGGCATGACGTTTTGCCATTTTATTCGTTCCCAAAGATAACACGATTGTTACGATAGACTGTAATGCTTCTGGAATAGCAGCTACGGCTACGGCTACGGCAAACATCACTGCGCTGACGATATCTGCAGTCATATCTCCTGTACCTTCTCCAAGATAAATACGAAACAGTTGGATACCTAAAATCAATAAAGACAATGCCAAAATAGCCAAACTTAGTTTTTTACTGAATTTATCCAGACCTCGTTGTAACGGAGTGACTTGCTCAGTTGTTGATTCCAAAAGGCCAGCAACTTGTCCGATCTCCGTATTATTCCCAGTTGAAGTCACTAAGAATTTACCGCGTCCGTAAGTTACGATCGTTCCACTGAATACCATATTTGTACGATCTCCGATTGGTACCGTACTTGTGATATCCGTTACTTCTTTTTCTGCAGAAGTCGACTCTCCTGTCAGCATACCTTCATCTACTTTTAATGATCCCGCATCTAGTAAACGTCCATCAGCAGGTACATAATCGCCTGCGTCTAACAACACGATATCTCCTACCACAAGTTCGTTTGCCGGAATCGTTTTTTCCTTACCATCACGAATCACTCGAGCATCGGGCGCTGAAAGGTTTTTCAACGCTTCTAAAGAACCTTCTGCTTTTTTTGTTTGGACAACACTGATTATAGAATTCAACATCAATACTGCAAAAATAACTAAGAATTCGATGTAGTCACCCATGACCATCTGAATCAGTGCGACAATCAGCAATACGATAACCATTGCATCTTTGAAAGTTTCTAAGAACAATTTCCAAGTTGGCTTCTTCGGCTTTTCTTTTAGCTGGTTCAAGCCATCTCTTTCTAATTTTTCCTTCGCTTGCGTGGTGCTCAATCCATCGGTTGAGCTCTGCGTTTGCTGCATCAACGAGTCGATCGTTTCTTTATAGACCGCTTGTTGTGCTTGTTCCTTGTTTTCCAAATTTCATCCCCCATTTTTTGATCTTGGCCCTAGTCCTGTCTGAAAAAAAAGAGACCTAAGACAAATACGCATTTGTCTTAGGTCTCACCATTTCATACAATACCAGAAAACCATTTGGTTAACTTACTGTTGATATTATCGCAACAAACGTTGCCGGTTACTCCCCTAAGGAGATATTCAACTGTACTAATATCCTACCTTATTAACCTACAAAAAGCAACTACTTTAGCCCGATTTACCTACATTTTCATGAAAGGAGTGAAAAGTATATTCACCTTGGTAGGCTTCTTTCTTCTATCATGCTATACTAATGTTATTGTATGTAAGGAGGAACATTTTTGTGGTATCTAGTATTATAACCGCCCTTTATCTATTAAATGCACTTATTGCTTTGGTGGCTATTTTGATCAAACCCCGAGATGTAGCAGCCATTTGGGCATGGCTCTTAGTATTGTTTGCCCTTCCTGGGGTGGGTTTTGTATTATATTTATTTTTCGGACGTGGATTAACGGATAAGAAAAAATTCTATCTCCGACAAAGTGACTTGAAAGAATTAGAAAACTTTCAGTCTTTTAGAGGAGATACCATTGAACATTACGATCCTGACATGGGCGATAAAGACAAACAGCAATTTGTCGACTTCTTCTCTTCATTAAATCGTATGCCGCTGACAAGAATGAATTCTGTCACTCTTCTCACAGACGGACAAGAGAAATTGGATTCACTGCTTCAAGATCTAAAAAAAGCCAAACATTCGATCCATATCGAATATTACGCATTTGTGACAGATAATATCGGCCAGCAAGTCTTACATGTTTTAGAAGAAAAAGCCGCAGAAGGCGTGGAAGTTCGAATATTATATGATGCATTTGGCTCTCATGGCACAAAAGCAAAAGATTTCAATCGTCTAATCAAAAATGGTGGACATGTCCATACATTTGTTACCTCACAAAAGGCATTACTTCGTTTCCGATTGAATTACCATGATCACCGAAAAATCGTTGTGATCGATGGAAAGATTAGTTATACCGGTGGTTTCAATATTGCCAATCAATATGTAAATACAACAAAAAAATTCGGCTATTGGCGCGATACGCATATACGGATTTTCGGTGCCGCTTCTTCTTTGCTCCAGCTTCGCTTCTTAACAGACTGGAACGTCTCGGTACCTGAAGAAAAAAAGGTCGGCTATCATTTGAATTATTTCTTTAAAAAAGCAGATCGAGATGAATCTAAGCTTGCTGATACATCCATCCAGCTTGTTTCAAGCGGACCGAATAACGAAAGGGAACAAATCAAGCTTTCATTTATCAAATTGATTACTTCTGCTAAAAAACGTGTTTGGATACAGACACCTTACCTTGTTCCTGATGAAAGTGTCATTGCTGCTTTAAAAATCGCAACTGCCTCTGGTGTAGATGTGAAAATCATGATTCCCAACAAACCGGATCATCCTTTTATTTATCGAGCAACACAATATTATGCTCGGCAGCTGATCAAGGAAAATGTACAAATCCTTGTCTATGAGAACGGCTTCCTCCATGCAAAAACATTGATAATGGATGATGAAATCTGCATGGTAGGTTCAGCAAATCAAGATATTCGTAGCTACCGATTGAATTTTGAAACAAGTGCTGTCATTTACGATCCTGAGTTTTTAGAAGAACTTGCTACTCAGTTCAAAGAAGATGAGACACATTGTTCATCCATGACAACTGAAACAGTCAAGGAAATGTCTAACTGGCTATTATTCAAGCAACAAATTTCTCGATTATTTTCTCCAATCCTATAATTTTTTTATTCAAGTAGAGAAAAATATACTAAGATTAAAGGGACTGTGACAAAAATCTTGTCACAGTCCCTTCTTCCGAACAAACGGTGTTCTCCTGCCAACTCCTCGGTCACAAGTCACAATATTCAACAAACATGAGAAGCTGTTTTTTGAACTTGTTCCTTGTGACTCGGAGCTGGACGGCAGGCTCACGACCTCTTTCTTTTACTCTAATTCACCAGCTGCCCAATGATTGATGGGTCCATATTTGTGCCCTACATTTATTTCTTCACGAATTGCACGGTTTACATAGTCTTTTGCCAATCGGATCGCTTGTTCAACTGTTTTTCCTTTCGCTAACTCAGCTGCAATACATGCAGATAGCGAATCGCCAGTTCCGTTGATCCGGTCGGTAGGATAAAATGGTGCATTTAACCAAAATGATTTTCCTGATTCGAGCAATACGTAGTCATTGACTGTTTCTTGCTGCGCATCTTTAGCATGATGTCCTTTGATCATAACGTTTTTTGCACCCATATCTTGCAGTTCTTTTGCTGCTTGCACAAAATCTTCTTCAGCTGCTAATGTCCGTCCAGTCAGCTTTTCTGCTTCATAAAAATTAGGTGTCAGTACTTCGGCCAAAGGGACAAGCTTTTCTTTCAAGCTTTGCAAAGCAGATTCTTCTAGTAAAAGATTTCCATGTTTCGTTACGATTACGGGATCCACGACTAATGGTCCAAATTCATATTTTTGGTAATTTTTTACAACTGTCTCAATCAACTTTGAATCTGCTAGCATACCTGTTTTAGCTGCACGTATTTGAAAGTCCTTCGCAATCAGTTCAAATTCTTTGTCGATAAAATCTGTTGGCAATGTCACACTTGCTCCGATTCCGTAAGAATTACCTGCAACACATGCGGTCATGACAGAAACACCGTAAACATTTCTTGTAAAGAATGTATGCATATCTGCTTGCATCCCTGCGCTTCCATCGCTATCTGATCCTGCGATCGTCATTGCTTGTACATACTGATCTTCCATCAAATCGATTCCTCCATTTTTATAAAAAGATTTTTCATAATGCTGTTACTGTTTCTATCATATGTTTTTCAAAGTATCCCTCAGTAAATATACCACTACCTTTTCTTGGTAATCAAATTTATTTGAAAAAACATTTGTAATAAATCAGAAAATAGTTGTCATTTGTTTGTATTCGCTATTCTAATAATAAATAACCACTATTTGATTTATATATATTTCAGTATCCTTCTTGTTTTCATATAACCAAAGGCGCTATGATTTCCATATGAAAAAAATAAAGTCAGGTGAAAAAAATGAAACTTGAGGATAAAAAAGTCATTTTGAAGAAAATCAAACGACTACCAGACCAAATAGATGGCTATACGATCTGTTCTTTCAAAAAAGACAGGAGTATAAAAGCTTATACGCAAAACACAGAAAAAGGAATAATCTATTTCCTACATGAAGAAGGTTACGATACCCAAACCTTTATGTTTACTGAAAAAAAAGAATTTCATAAACAGATGAAAAAACTGATTGAAAAAGAATTTCCAAGAAGTCATAAACTCTATGTGAATCAGCAATTTTAACTTCTAACTGTTCTTTATTAATTAAAAATGTTCTGTAATAAAATAAAACTTTATAACAACTATAACAAAACCAAATACAAAACAGAAGTTCTATAAGTTATAATCATAGTTGTTAGGTGATTCATCTAGTAAAAACACCAGATTTCAAATTTCACACAATTTAAACTAGATCAATCATCAACCTTCTTCAAATTGTTAGAACCCTTTCCCGAGGAGCTGCAGCATAAGCAAAAAAACAAACAGGAAGCCAAATGGCTAAGACATTTTTTCTATTAGTCTAGTTGTTTCTCGTCGCAAGTTTAAGACTTTAGAAAGTTATTTCTAATGATGTTTGGGTTGTTTTGATCAATGCTTATGCACAGCTCCTTACCTATTATTTATCTCAACAGATCTAACAAATTAATGGACTATTTAAGGAGTTTTTTTATGCTTACGATCTATTCTTCTCGCACACATAGTTACCATCTGATGGCAAACTGGCTGAAAGACCATCAAATGCCTTACAGAGAACGAATTTTCACACCTAAACAGCCTTTAACAAGGAAAGAGATATTTTATTTATTGTCATTAACAGAAAACGGATTTGACGATCTATTAGCTAAACGCTCGATTGATTATAAAAATTTGAAAGACCAAATCGACCAATGTACGACCTCAGAGCTTGTCGATCTGATCGTCTCGCATTTTACTTTGTTACAACGTCCCATCATTACTGACGGAAAGAAATTATTAGTCGGATTCAATGAAGATAGCATGCGTCTTTTTATCCCTGTACAATGGCGCAGAAGTCAACTGAAATCTGTCTATAACGATTTTACATGGGTAAGCAATCTAGAAAATTCTACGGATTTAGATGATGAATTTTTAAATTATTATATATAAAAAAGACTGTGACAAAAGCGTGTCACAGTCTTTTTTTCTACGCCGGATAAATAGAATATTTTTACAAATCTGAATACATTCACCAGTAATAAGCGCTTTGAGTGAATTGACGATAAGAATGACGGACTAGACTGCCATAAATGATCAAGAAGACACCCGTTCCTACCGTAACAAAAAATATAGAGGCACCGATACTACCATCCATATACCACATTAAAGAAGCCAAAAGTGGGAAAAGTGAAAAAATACATAATCCAATTCCTGCAATCAGTGAGAAGCCAAAACTTCGCTGATACTCTTCTTCTTTTTCTTTTGCTTCTGCTAATACTTTTTCAGGTATTTTCCGATGGTGCAAAAAGTGATTTAAACGTGTGATTTTCATACCAGAAGCAATAAAAAAACCGACAGCTAATGCTATACCGAAAATCAGACAAGAAATACCCATGAACACATATCCTGCTGAACAAAAGAAAAGAAAACTTGCAAAAGATAAGCTAATGAATAGAACACCTGATGCCACTTGGAGACTTGCCGCTCTGTATTCTTTCCAGTAGTTTTCTGCTTCGCTTAAATAAATAGAAGCTGTGTTTGTTTCCGTCTCGTCAGCTTGATGTTTTTTTTCGACATCTAGTTCTTCTAATAATTCATCGATTGAACCAAATGTCGAAATTACTGTACCGATGGCCTCCTGTTCATTTTTTCCTTCTCCCATCAATTCATGATAATGGTCTTCCATATTTGCCAACAAATCAGTTTTCAGCTTATCTATCTCGGTACTTTGAGGTACTCCGATAAAAAGACTGTCTAAATAATTACGGATTGTATCCATTTAATTTCCCTCCAAAAATTGATCGACTACGTCTTTCGTCGTCAGCCACTCTTGCTTTTTTTCTTCTAAAAGATTACGCCCTATTTCAGTGATTTTATAATATGTCCGCTTTTTTCCATGAGTCACTTCTCCAGGATACGAAACAATCAGTTGATTCTTTTCTAAACGGGCAAAAACGGAGTAAAGTGTTGTCTCTTTGATCACATAGGAATCATTTGTCCTCTCACGAATCGTTTTAGAAATTTCATATCCATAAGAATCGTTTTTGTTAAGGATCGATAAAATAATCGCATCATTGTATCCGCGTATTCCATCACTTGAAATCATTTTCTTTCCTCCATATTACTCCATCTGTCGTTGTAATTAGAATAGCATGATTACTTCATCAGGTAAAGTAATTTTTTACAAAAAAATAAAAGGAACAGAAAGCAAAAGAAGCGTTATGCTTTTTTGCTTTCTGTTCCCTTAATTTATTTATTTTACAACCATGACGTTACATGATGCGTGGTTGACTACATAGGAAGTAGTGGAACCTACTAGTGCACGTTCTACCGCATTCAGACCTGTCGCCCCCATGACAATCAGATCGATTGGTTCTTTCGATTCATGGAAATTAGCAATCAGTGTCTTTGGATAACCGTAAAGAACATATGTCTCGATATCTGTCAGGCCTTTTTCAATTGCCAAGTTTCGATGTTCTTTCATCTGGTTTTCCGCAACCTCATCCAATTCTTCCTGAAGGCTTGTTGTAACAAATGCAAAATCACCAAAGTAATTGCCTGTTACTTCATTGACATACAGGATGTGCAACGTTGCCTGATTTCGTTTGGCAATCGTGATTGCCTCAAGAAATGCTTTTTCTGCCTTTTCAGAACCATCAATTGCTACTAAAATATTACGATAAGTATCTACCATTGTAAACGCCTCCTTCACTGTTAGTGTAGCACGATTACAGTGTTAGAACAAACATTTTGTGAACGTTTTATCAAAAAATATCAGGCATCAAATCCGTTTTTTTCAGAGACCGTTTTAAACCAGCGACCTGATTTTTTGATCGTCCGTTTACCGTCTTGTGCCAAATCAACAGCGATAAAGCCATAGCGATTCTTATAAGCATTTGTCCAAGACCAGTTGTCCATACATGTCCACATGTGGTAACCCACACAATTGGTTCCTTCTTGGATTGCTTGATGGACGTATTTCAAATGATCCGTAACAAACTCGATCCGGTAATCATCTTCAATAATTCCTTCGCTGTTAACAAATCGTTCTTCTCCTTCGACCCCCATCCCATTTTCAGAAATATAGCATTTGATATTACCATAGTTTTCTCTTGTATTCGTTAAAATATCATAGATTCCTTTTTCGTAAATTTCCCATCCACGATATGGATTCATTTTTTTATTGGGCATGTCGTAATTATCAAAATAATCATCTGGCATGGGGCTATGTTCGTGATTGATTGGAGTTTCTTTTGCTTTGATTCGACGAGGCTGATAGTAATTGATTCCTAGCAGGTCAATCGTGTTTTCACGGATGAGTTCTAGGTCTCCTTCATGGATCTCTGGCATTATAGCCAATTCTTTGACAATTTCGATCAACTCTTGTGGAAACTCTCCTTTCACTGCAGGGTCAAGGAATGATCGGTTGAAGAATGCGTCAGCGATCTTCGCCGCTTTTACATCTTCTGGGTTCGTTTCATCTCTCGGATAGCTTGGTGTCAGATTCAAGATGATTCCGATCTCACCATCATGTCCGCCTTCATGGTAGGCTTTGATTACCTTTGCGCTTGCTAGATTCTCATGATAGCCTACTTGGACCGCTTCTTTCATATTGATATGATTTGGATAGTGGAATTGATACAAGTAGCCTCCTTCTACAGGTACGATTGGTTCATTATGAGTAAACCATTTTTTGACCAGATCTCCAAACAGTTCAAAGCACGCTGCTGCATAAGAAACATAAGCGTCGACCGTTTCTCTTGATAACCATCCGCCTTTTTCTTGCAGTGGTAGTGGCATATCGAAATGGTAAAGGTTCACAAAAGGTTCAATACCATTATCCAGCAATTCAGTAAAATAATCTCGATAAAAAGAAACAGCTTTTTGATTGATTTCACCTGTCCCTTCTGGAATCAAACGACTCCATTGGATAGATGTACGAAATGTGTTATGGCCAGTTTCTTTCATTAACTGAACATCTTCTTTGTATTTTGTGTAAACTTGCGAAGTTTTTTCAGGTCCTACTTGATCGAAGAATTTTTCAGGCTCTAATTCATACCAATGATCCCAAATATTTTCTCCTTTACCATCATCACTTACTCTTCCTTCTGTTTGCGGTCCGCTAGCAGCAGAACCCCACCAAAAATTTTCTGGGAATGTGTAGGTTTTCATTTTTTTACTTCCTCTCTTTTTTCTTGATACCGTAATCATAACGAACCCTAAAAAATAAATCAATACTTTTTATGAAAATGACTAGACATTTAAAATTTTTGGCGTTATACTTTGTATGTAATCGATTGCAAATAAATTTGAGGTGAATAAAAATGAACGGTTTTATGGACAAGCTTTCTGAGAAAATCATGCCCTTAGCTAATTTATTAGGGCAAAATCGTTACCTTACAGTGCTGCGGGATGCTTTCATGCTTTCCTTCCCTTTAACGATGTTCGGTTCGATCGTTGTCGTTATCAATAACTTGCCTTTTTTCAGTGACGCAACAAAGGGAACTTTATCGAATTTATTCGGTAATGGGCAAAATGCAACAATGAGCATCATGTCGGTTTTTGTTACTTTTGGTATCGGCTATTATTTATCAAAATCTTATGACGTTGAAGGTATTTTCGGTGGTGCCGTGTCTTTTGCCAGCTTCTTGATTCTTACGCCTTTTGCAATGAAAACCGCTGGCGGTGAAGATGTGACTGGTGTGCTTTCACTTGATCGTCTTGGCGCAAAAGGAATGTTCATTGGAATGATCGCTGCTTTCTTGGCTGGAGAAATCTACTGCAGAATCACGAAACGCGGCTGGCAGATCAAAATGCCTGATGGAGTTCCGCCTGCAGTAACAAAATCATTTGCCGCTTTGATCCCTGCTGTAGTGACACTAACTATTTTCTTAGTAATCAATGCTGTGATGACTGGTATTTTCAATGCTAACTTACATGACGTCGTTTATGAAGTGATCCAAAAACCATTAACTGGTTTGGGAAGTAGTTTACCTGCAACATTGATTGCTTTGTTCTTTGTCCAATTCTTATGGTTCTTCGGACTTCACGGACAAATCATCGTCAACTCTGTAATGGACCCGATTTGGAATACACTGATGCTTGATAACTTAGAAGCTTATCAACATGGAAAAGAATTACCACACATCATCACAAAACCATTCATGGAAACCTTCACTGTTGGTATTGGTGGCTCTGGAATGACTTTAGCTGTCGTTTTATTGATGGCCTTTGTTCTTAAAAAGAAACAGTATCGTGATGTTGGACGATTAGCTTTAGCACCTGGTATTTTCAATGTAAATGAACCAGCGATCTTCGGTCTACCGATCGTATTGAATGCAACAATCCTTATTCCTTGGGTTGTGGCACCTCTAATCGTAACGACGTTCAATTATTTGGTAATGGCTGCTGGACTTGTCCCTGCACCAACTGGCGTCTCTGTTCCATGGACTGTGCCAATCATTGCAAGCGGTGTCTTAGCAACAAATTCATGGCTTGGTGGTATGCTGCAAGTCATCGACTTTGTCATCGTTGCCTTTATCTGGTACCCATTCCTGAAAGTACTAGATAAACAACCAGATTTAGATATTGCTTAATAGATCATTAAGGGGTTGTGACAAAAACTTGTCATGACCTCTTTTTTCGAATAAACAATGTTCCAGATGCTACTTCGAGTTGTCGGAAGCATAATCTTTCGTTATACTCTAGAAGAGGTGAATAACGTGCCAAAATACGAAGAAATCGCAAATATTTTAAGAGAACGTATCCGTTCAAAAGAGTATCCTCCCGATAGTTTTTTGCCTAATCAAGTCGACTTGGTAAAAGAATTTGGTGCGAGCCGGATGACAATCAAAAAAGCCATCAATATCTTAGCAATGGAAGGACTTGTCTATTCGCAGCGAGGATCAGGAACGAAAATCTTGAATCATCCATTTATGCAAAAAGACACATCGCCCGCTAACGAGTATGAAGGTTTGAGTCTCCAAATGAAACGCAGACATCGTTCTTTGAAGAGTCAAATCATTCATTTTGATGTTGAATTCCCTAATCAATATATCCAAGAACGATTGATGATCGATGCCGAGCAACCTGTCTACAATATTCACCGGTTAAGGATCTTAGATGGCGAGCCATATGTTTTAGAGCATACCTTTATGCCAGTCCATCTTGTGCCGGGTTTAAAAAAAGAACATTTGTTAGCCTCTATCTATGATCATCTTCATCAAGAATTGAATGTCCATTTTGCAGGGGCTTATCGTGCTATTTCTGCAGATAAAAGTGATGAATATGATCAGCAATATTTGAACTGTGCAGAAAACGATCCTGTACTGGAAGTTCAGCAAGTCGTCTATCTCAAAGATGGACAGCCGATTGAATATTCTTCCAGCCGAAACCGATTTGATGTTCGGAACTATTCTGTGCTGGATGTGCGTTCAACTTAACCAAAGAGGTTGTGAAAAAGCCGTTTACCAAGAGATCGTGACAGTGGTAAGCAGTTTCAAGTAACAAGAAGAGATCGTGAAATCAACATTCTATTCTATCCTAAGCATTAGCTCAAAAATGAAAAAATAACTCAGCATAAAAAGACTTATGACCACCCGTAATGATTCTAAAGTTAGCTTTTTAAAGCTAGTTTTTTTGAAATCGATACAGCTAGTCGTAAGTCTTTTTATTTTATTGATCCGTCCCTCCTCTTTTCCATTCTTGATTCCTTCCTGATACTTTAGAAGACAAATTAATTGCAAAATAGAGATGCACCCTCTATACTATGTCTAAATCAACTACTTACTTTTTGTAAGTTAACAGGAGGAAATTTATCATGGATACACAAATCAGAGGAATTCACCACGTCACAGCAATGACATCTAGCGCTACAAAAATCTACCGCTTTTTTACAGATATTTTAGGAATGCGCTTAATCAAAAAAACAGTTAACCAAGATGACATCGAAACTTACCATCTTTACTTTACAGACGATACTGGTGCGCCAGGAACAGATATGACTTTCTTTGATTTTCCAAATCAGCCAAAAGGAAAAAAAGGAACAGATACGATCTCTCGTGCTTCTTTCCGTGTGCCAAGTGACGCAGCATTAGACTTTTGGTTGGAACGTTTTGAAAAATATGACGTTACTCATTCAGCAATCAATGAACGTTTCGGCAAAAAATATATCGAATTTGAAGATTTCGATAATCAGTATTATCAATTGATCTCTGACGAAAACAATCAAGGTGTAGCAGCTGGCATTCCTTGGAAAAACAGCAATGTACCGACAGAGTTTGCGATCACAGGACTTGGACCTGTCTTTGTCCGTGTCAGTCAATTAGAGCATATCCGCTTGATTCTTGAAAAAATCTTAGGATTCAAAGAAACAGACCATTCAGGAGATTTCTACTTATTTGAAATCGGTGAAGGGGGAAATGGTGCAAGCATCATTATTGAACATCGGACAGACTTGCCAAAAGCAATCGAAGGATTTGGAAATATCCATCACTTAGCATTGCGTGTAGCAGACAAAGAAGCATTGGAATACTGGATTCAAGTAATCAATAAGATTGAATTGCCAAATTCTGGTTTCGTCGATCGTTTCTATTTCCAATCTGAGTACTTCCTAGCCGCTCATCACGTACTGTTTGAATTAGCAACTGATGGTCCTGGATTCCTTGAAGATGAACCAGCAGAATCAGCAGGAGAAAAACTATCTCTTCCTCCATTCTTAGAAGAACGTCGTGAAGCCATTGAAGCTTATGTCCGTCCTTTCGATACAAGTGATGCAAATAAAAAACGTGAATAATCTCTTCATGCTACTTCATTTGCATCTATAGAAACAGAAAAGAGGGAACAAAATGACCTACATTTTTGAAAAAGGAACAAGTGGCAAGCATTTGATCTTACTTCATGGCACAGGTGGCGATGAACATTCTTTACTGGATATCGCTCACTTTCTTGCACCAAACAGTACATTGCTTTCTTTTCGTGGCACGGTCCAAGAAGATGGGATGAATCGTTTTTTCAAGCGTAATGGATTGAATCAATTCGACCTGGACAGTTTGGAAAAAGAAACAGATAAACTCCATGAAAAAATCAAAGAAATCAGCGAAAAAGAACTGATACCGTTAAGTGACTGGCTGCTTGTCGGCTATTCAAATGGCGCAAACATCGCTGCTCATTTATTATTGGAGCGTGAGACCGAGCTAAATAAAGGGTTGTTTTTCCATCCGATGTCTCTAGGTGTTCATCAAAGCCGTTCCACATTAGAGGATAAAACCGTCTGGATTTCTTATGGTGATAACGATCCAATCGTTTCCCCTGCTTCCTTTAAAGAATTGGCCGATCAATTCGAAACACGCCAAGCAAATGTGACTATTCAGCTAACTGTAACAGGTCATCAGTTGACGATGGACGAAATCGAGCAAGCGAGGGAATGGACAGACCACCTCTTAACTAAATAAAAGAAAAGAACTACGACTTACATAATACAACCTGAAGCAGATATCGATCTGGATCAGATTTTGTGAAAGTCGTAGTTTTTTGTGTCAGATAGGTTAGTCTCCACCAGCTGCAATAACAGATTTATTATAAATAGCCGTTTTATGTTTCAACTCTTCCAATCCCCCGATTTTCTCACCTTTTGAATAAAAACCGTCAGTAATCCCTAATGCTTGAAAAATCGTCTGCTTGTAGGCAATTTCTGCATTCCATTCAACTGTATCAAGGATTTGCAGTGCTTTATGGATAGCTTCGATTCCTGATTCTCCACCTGTGTTGATCAATACGCCATGAGAGTTGAGCAGCAACATATGCGGTAATTCGAGATGCTGTTTTTTTACATAGTCGCTTGTCAATTCAGCAAGTTCTTCAGAGCAATTAGGCTCAAAGTCCATGACAGGGATCTCTTTTACTTTAGCTGTGGCTTCAGTCAAATTAGGCATAGGCAACCCAGTAGTCGCCCAGAACATTGCATTAGGCGCATGAGCATGTAGGACAGCTTTGATAGCTGGATTAGTCTCATACATCGCTTCATGCATATTGATTTCACGAGTTAAATGACCGACTCCGTCAACGATTCTACGCGTTCTTGGTTCTACTACTAGAACCTGTGCAGGAGAAATCTCTCCTAGATAGGCTTCTGACATCATGGTCGGCGTCATGATGATGTAGTCTTTCCCTTGATCATCAGTGGTTTTAAAGGAAAAATTCCCTCCTGCGACATTTGTGTTTTTCCTTTCGAAAATCACTCTTACGATACGTGCCATGTCCTGTCGTTCTCTCTCAAATAACATACGTCCATCTGACATAATGACCCCTCCATTATCTTTTTATAAAACTTTTTTCTCTCAATATTTCTTTGGTAGCTTCTTTTATTTTCATTGATTCTTCTATTTTCCGTTTTCTTTTTTCATCGTACTCTCTGAATAAAACGTGATTTCCATATTTATAGATCACTAGTGCGAAAAAAATGACCAATAGATTGATGATGATATTCTGAGTAAAGAGTCCATATAGAAATAGCAGAAGTGTACCACAAAGAGCGACTGTCCATTTTATTTTATCTGTCTCTTCTCTTTTCATTACTTTCCCACCATTTCAATGCTATTTTTGTAGTTCAGCATAACGTTCACTCGGTACTTTCGCTTTTATCATATATTTATAAAGTAGAACAAACAGTCCTAGAAAAATCACGCATCCTACAATAGCGAGAATATTCCTATTAAATGCCTCCGCAAATAAAACCCTGAACTCCGGTCCTTCTATGGATGACCATGTGATCAACTGTCCTTTCTTGATTCCCTCGACTGCTCCGCTTTTTTCTGCTAAATCACTGAGTATTGGCGCAAGGTAAGTGGCCCCGTACAAATAAATAGGCATCGTGAGGATTCCCAAGATCAGCATACGAGCCAAGTTTCCTCCTGTTAAAAGTAATCCGCCGACCGCAATCGAATAGTTGATAATCCCTGCTAATGGTAATACTTGGTTTCCTGGCAAAATAATGGCATAACCAATAAACACAGGAACAAGTAAAATAGCAGTAACCCAAATTTCTGAACGACCAGCTAATATCGGCCAGTCCAATCCGATATATACTTCACGATCCTTAAACCGCTTTTTCATAAATTCTGACATAGCGTCTGCTAGAGGAGACAAAGATTGCATGAACATTTTAGAGATCATAGGAAACAAACTTAATGCTGTAGCTGTTTGGATCGCTAGATTAAGAGAACCTGAAACGCCATACGCAGCAGCAAAGCCAAGCCCCAATCCAATAATGAATCCCATTACAGAGTTTTCAGAGAAGATCCCAATTTTCTTCTTCAATGCATTCGTATCCGCTCGTTTATTTAAAGCAGGAATTTTATCCATGATCATATTGAAAGGCAGCAATAAGACAGCGGCAGATGTCATAAAATGAGTCACTGTTACTAATGGAATCCCTGTGAGATCTTGTATATGTTTTTGAAACATATCACCAAGCTTTAATTCCAATATAACTTGGACCATTGCAGTAAGAAAGCCTGCAGCCAAACTACCGGAAACATAATAAACTAAATAAGCAGTTAAAGCTTTCCCCCAAACATTCCACATATCAACATTTAACGTCTTCGTCCAATTAAAAAGTAACAGTACAAAATTGACCCCAATCGTTACTGCAAAAAATATAAAAGCATAACTCCACGACCATGTGATGCTTGCTGCACCTGTCCACCCAAGATCAAGTGCAGGCAAACTGATTCCCGTATTTTTAGCCAATGCTTCTGATGCTGGACTTACTGCGTTAGACATATAGCCAATGACCATAGACATTCCGCTAAAAGCAATCCCTAAAGTCAAAGCAGACATGAATGCTTTTTTTAATTTCATCCCTGCCAACAATCCAAGTATCAAAATAATCAGGGGAACAAAAATGGCTGATCCTAAGTTCAAAACATAATTGATAATGGTTTGGAAAACTTCCATAAATAAACCTTCTTTCTTTCGAAATATAGTAAATAAAACTATGAACCAACTTTTTTATCCAACAATCCTCCTTTACTGTACTAACTCTTTGATACTGTCATAAATAGGTTCTACACCCATTCCAGTTAAAAATGGAATTCCTGGAAATACTTCAATACCCAAATCTTTTGCTTGTTCAAGTACTTCCTCATCAGGTTGTGCGACATACACATAGATTCCAGCAGTTAGAAGCTCATTTTGAATCGATTTGTAATCAACTGCTTCTACAGGAAATGCGATGCCGTCATCCTCTAACATACTTTGGATCTTACTAGCGATTGTCTGACTCGTTGCTACTCCACTTCCACATGCGACAATTAACCGATTTTTCATTTTTTCTTCCTCCTAAATATAATTTGTAATAAGTTCGTATATGTTTTGCGGTGTTTCTTGTTTCTTATAATTTTCCACGAATGTTTCATCCATGAATAAATTCATAAACGCTTGAAGTAATCCTACTTGTTCTTTTGGTTCTTTGATTCCTAAAAAAAATAGATTTTCTACAGTCATTTCCTGACTATCCCCCATTTGATAAAAATAAATTGGGTTCTTCAGCTGCATAACAAAAACAAATGGCTTTTCGACATATTCACATTCCGAATGTGGCAGCGCGATATTTAAATACTTAGTAATCAATCCAGTAGGAAATTCTCTTTCTCTTGCAATCAGTCCATTCAAATAATTCTCATTGACGTACCCCATTTTTTCTAATCGTTGTGCAGCGATTAAAAAAGCTTCTTCTTTATTTTTTACTTCTACCGCTAATTGAATCAAACTAGGAACGAACATCTCTTTATATTTCATTCCAACCTCCTCCTTTTTGATTAAGTTTGTTAATTTATTGTTCTACTAAGTTCATCTTTGTTTTACAAGAACATTATATTTCTGTTAGTTTGTTTTGTCAACGCTTTCAAAAGAAATTTATTTTGTTAAATTTGATCTACTTGAAAATAAAATCGTTTATCTATATAATTAAGAAGAACAAAGTCGAACAAAAATTGACTTTTATGTTAAAGGAGTAATTCATATGCTGAAAAAAGAAAGACAAGAACGAATCATTACGTTATTAGAGAAAGATTTTTATTTAACTAATTCAGAAATCGCTAACAAATTAGGCGTATCAGAAATGACCATACGCCGAGATGTCACTGAATTAGCAAAAAAAAATAAAGTAAAAAAGCTATATGGTGGCGTTGAACGAAAGGAACCTTATAATCGAGAACTATCGACTCAAGAAAAGATTGATACGAATGTAGCCGAAAAAAAATATATTGGTCAAGTCATGAACAGTATGATTCCCGATAATTCTACTATTTATGTCGGTGCTGGAACAACGATCCTATATGCACTCCCTTTCATTCAAAAGAAAAATCTATTTGTAATTACAAATAGTTTGATTGCTTTCAACTATTTAAAGAATCATACAAGTTATCGAATTTTACTTACTGGTGGCGAATTTTCTCCTATTACAGAAGAGTTCATTGGGGAAGTTGCAGAAAGATCTTTTGAAAGTTTGAATGTCGATATCTCTTTCGCTGCAACAAACGGCATATTTGATAACAATGTGACAACCGCTCAATTTATTGAGGGAAATATTCAGAACGCAGCGCTCAATGCAGCAAAAATCAAATGTATTGTTGCAGATTATTCAAAATTAAATAAATCAGATGTCTATACTTTTAGAAAATTAACCGATTTTGATTATCTAATAACCGATAATCATTTATCAAAACAAGATTTCCATCATTATTCAAAATACTTAACCATATTAAAGGAGCCAAAAAATGATACTGACAATCACGATGAACCCATCCATTGATTCCATTTATTTTACAAAACACTTTGAATTAGGTACGATGACACGCTTTGCTTCTCCGGTACGCTATGTAGGCGGCAAGGGAATCAATTGCGGACGAGCTTCTGCTCTACTAGGTTCATCAGTTATTTTAACGGGGTTTTTGGGCGGTTATTTTGGCAGTATGATTCAAGATATGCTGAAAAATGAAAATTTGTTTGATTTGCATTTTTTACCTATTGCAGAAGAATCAAGAGGTGCCGTCACGATCATGCATGATGATGAAACGCAGACAGAGCTAGTGGAAGCTGGTCCTGAAATAGCAGATACTACTATCAAAAAATTAATGAATGATATCAAACAAATCAGTAAAAATAATTACCTTTCAGTCATTACAATAAATGGTTCTGTTAACAATCCAGATCCCTTTTTGTATGCTAAATTATTACAATATATCAAAGAACAAATAGATCCTTCCACCTATATATTAATGGATATATCTGGACAACATCTCCGTGAAGTCTTAGCAAATAAGTATAAACCGATGTTCATCAAACCTAATATCCATGAGTTTTCAGATATCATCCATCAAAAAATTACTCAAAAAAGCGACATAAAACACCATCTAAAAACAAATCCACTATTTAAAGATATTGATGTTATCATGATTTCTTGCGGCTCGTATGGTGCAGTAGTCAAAGTAAAAGAAGAATTTTGGAATGTTGAGATCCCTAAGATTCCTATCATTAATACAACAGGCTCTGGGGATGCCACTGTTGGAGGTTTTGCTCATTCATTAGAACAGAATTATCCTTTAAAAGAATGTGTAAGGTACGCAATGGCTTGCGGCATGTCGAATGCACAGCAATCAGAAGTCGGGAAAGTTATTCCAGCTGATGTAAAAAATTTAGCAAAAAGCATTAAAATCACAGAAATGAAATAAATAGTACAAAGTAAATAATTGTTTATATGAAATGAGACACAAAGAGACTGTGACAAAAAACGTGTGTACCGACCCCCAAAAGTTAGATTTTTTGGTCTAACTTTTGGGAGTCGGTACAGTGTCACAGTCCTTTTTTCGAATAAACGGTGTTCTCATGCCAACTCCTCGGTCACAAGTCACAATATTCAACAAACATGAGAAGCTATTTTTTGAAATTGCTACTTGTGACTCAGAGTTAAACGGCAGGCTCACGACCTCTTGGTATAAACGGTGTTCAAAAGCCAGTTTCTCGGTATTAAGCCAAATTTATGCAAAAATGTGGAAAGCCATTTTCACAAAATTTTTCTTAATACTCGAAACTAAGCGGCTTTTTCACAACCTCTTCTTTAAACGGTGCTCAAAAGCTTGCATCTGCGCTAATGAGTCCAACCAAGTCAAAAATGAGGAGCTTTTTTGGCTGTCCTTATTACTTGATGCAGGGCAGTTTTTTCATAATCTCTTTTAGATTAAATCCTTTTGGTTACACAAGGTTCTCTTCAAAGAATGTTGCCATTTTTTCAAATGGAATGATGTCTGTCTGGTCGTATAGATCTGTATGGGATGCTCCCGGAATGATCATGAGTTCCTTGTTGTCACCTTTTAGTTCTTTGAAAGCGTCCTCCCCAAAGTAACGTGAATGAGCTTTTTCCCCGTGAATGACTAAGACTGCATGACGGATTTCTGGAATATAATGCAATAGTTTTGCATTCATAAGTGACAACCCTGATGTCCTATTCCAACCATCATTGGAGTTTAAAGAACGGACATGATATCCGCGGTCTGTTTTATAATACGCATGATAGTCTTTGACAAATTGAGGAGCATCTTCAGGCAACGGATCAACCACACCTCCAGCACGTGCGTAGTCCCCTTGTTTGAAATCAATGATGCGTTGTGCATTTAATTCTTCACGCATTTCATATCGGGCATTTTCATCCATAACATCGAAGTAGCCATTTGCTGTTACTCGAGTCATGTCATACATTGTGGAAACAACTGTTGCTTTGACCCGCGTATCGATAGCTGCTGCATTCAATGCCATACCTCCCCATCCACAAATACCAATGATTCCGATTCTCTCAGGGTTTACATTTTTTTGTACAGATAAAAAGTCTACTGCCGCTTGGAAATCTTCCGTATTGATATCAGGCGAAGCAACATATCGAGGTACTCCTCCGCTTTCTCCTGTAAACGATGGATCAAACGCAATCGTTAAAAAGCCTCTTTCAGCCATCGTCTGCGCATATAGACCAGACGATTGTTCCTTCACTGCACCAAATGGCCCGCTCACAGCGATTGCCGGCAATTTCTTTTCACTTACTTCTTTTGGTTCATATAAATCAGCGACTAATGTGATACCAAAACGATTCGGGAAGCTCACCTTTCGATGATTGACTTGATTGCTTTTTGGAAATACTTTGTCCCATTCTTGTGTGATGTTTAATTCTTTATTCATATTCTAGACTCTCCTTTGATCAAAATTGACATTTGCTTTTGAATGTATTATTATGATAAAACTTAAACTTAACTTTAGGTCAAGGTAAAAATTTTATTTTAGGAGGATTTTTTTATGTATTCCATTGGACAAGTGTCTGAAATGTTTGGATTGCCTGTTTCTACTTTACGTTATTACGACAAAGAGGGATTATTTCCTGATATCCAGCGTGTTTCTGGTATTAGAAAATTTTCAGAGAATGAGTTAGAGGCTTTAAGAGTCATTGACTGTTTGAAAAAATCTGGTTTAGAAATAAAAGACATTAAGCAATTCATGGAATGGAGCAAAGAAGGCAGTAAGACATTTGAGGTTCGTAAAGAACTATTTGAAAAACAAAAAGAAGTAGTAGAAAAAGAAATAGCAAAATTAGAAAGAGTACTCGCTATGCTAAACTACAAAAGCTGGTACTATGAAGAAGCAATAAAAGCCGGCAATGAAGAAGCCGTATTGACAATGATTCCTGATGATTTACCCCAACATGTAAAAGAAGCTTATGAACATTCTCATTGAACAAACGGATAACTCGCTTTCCTTCTCTATGAACTTCATGAAAACATGAATAAACACCTCTAACTGATTGTTAGAAGTGTTTATTTTTTCACTCAAGTATCCTGCACTTACAGAAATATCCTTTTTACCGCCATCCTAATTCTGGAGCGATATCTTTTACGATTGTTTCAAGCAAGTGCATGTTGTATTCTACCCCCAAAGTATTAGGAATCGTGACAAGTACTGTGTCTGCTTCTTTGATTGCTTCATCTTCAGCTAGCTCCTTGATTAATTGATCAGGTTCACCAGCAAAAGTTTTTCCAAAAATCGTCGGGTTCCGGTGATAAGCAAGATAGCCGACAGCATCTTGTTGCGGACTACCGTCTTGTCCAAATAAGCGTCGATCCAAATCAGTGGTGATTGGCTGAATCGAGCGAGTAACTAATGTTCTTGGTTCAAAATCATGACCTGCTTGCTTCCACGCTTCTTTATACGCACGTAATTGGTTTGCTTGTTGGATATGGAATGGCTCATGGGATTCGTAATTGACTAATGTAGATGATTGCAGATTCATTCCATGTTGTGCTGCCCAGATTGCCGTTTGCTGCGAACCAGCTCCCCACCAGATTCTTTGTCGTAATCCTTCTGAATAAGGTTCTATCCGTAATTTTCCTGATCCTTGTGGGAACATTGGTTGAGGATTTGGTTCTGCAAATGGTTTTCCTTCAAGTAATTCCAAGAATTCAAGGCTGCGTTCCCGTGTTACCACTTTGATTTCTTCTTCACTGTAATCATAACCAAAGTATTTCCAGCCATCTAGAACTTGTTCAGGTGAACCACGCCCCACTCCTAGTTGCACTCTTCCTTGCGTGATGATATCTGTCAATCCGGCATTTTCTGCCATATAATAAGGGTTTTCATATCGCATATCAATAAGTCCTGTACCGATTTCAATCTTACTTGTCTTTGCGCCGATTGCCGCTAGCAAAGGAAACGGCGACCCAATCTGAGGGGCAAAATGATGTACGCGGAAAAACGCTCCGTCCACTCCGATTTTTTCTGCTTCCACTGCTAAATCGATTGATTGCAAATAAGCATCTTGAGCTGTTTTCACGAGCGATCCTTGCTCCATCCAATGTCCAAAGCTTAAAAAGCCGATTTTTTTCAAGGTATTGACCTCCTCCAACCCTACAAAAATGGAAGGTTTTTTATTTTTAATATGAACTGATTCTACTACTTTTTTTCTTAAAAGACGAATAATTGTTCTCGCGTCATATTCAAGAAATCTATCGGCTTACAATCACCCTGCTTTCTTCATCATCTGCCATGTCTTAATCTCTTTTAATAGTCTTTCCCATCGTTGTTTTTTGACTCAAAATGATTGTTTCTAACGTGTATTTATGGTAAAAAAGACAGGATGAGTTCTTTGTACACATCAATTTATACGCTGAACAACAAGAAACATATAAACTAAGAAACCCATTGTTTTTTTCGCTCCATCATATAGAGTTTTCTTTAGATAAACAGTTACATTTACTAATATATAACGGAGGAAATCAAATGAAAAAAATTTATTTTTTATGTACAGGCAATTCTTGCCGCAGTCAAATAGCAGAAGGCTACGCGCGTAAATATCTGCCTCCTTCAAAGTTTGAGATAAGAAGTGCGGGGATCGAGACACATGGTTTGAATCCAAGAGCTGTAAAAATCATGGCAGAAGACGGCATCGATATTTCCAAACAAACGTCTGATTTGATTGATAGATATTACTTTGCTCAGGCAGACTTGATTATTACACTTTGTGGTGATGCCAAAGACAAGTGCCCTGCCGTTCCAAACAATCACGAACACCTTCACTGGGACCTAAAAGATCCTGCACAAGCTGTCGGGAGCGAAGAAGAAATATTAGCGGAATTCAGAAAAGTCAGAGAAGTAATCAAAAGAAAAGTTTTAGATTTAAATCAACGTACATCGATTGTATAAAAAAGTATTCAAAATGATTTTTCAAGCACTAAGAAACAAGGTTAGAAAATAGTTTTCCATATTTTACAAAATTGTGCCTTATTGCCGACAGATTGTCTCTTGAACACCGTTTACCAGTAGTCAAGACAATGTAAGCAACTATTAAAAATTATAAGAAACTCAAAATAAAAGGATGTGACCAACTTGGGCCACATCCCCTTTTTTTGTATTTAGTTTTTCAACTTCAAATAAATAGATAGAATTATTATAAATATAAAGGCAGTTTTTTAATATCTACTTATTCATAACTAGACAACAACGTTAAAATCTCTAGTGGATGATTGGATTGCATCAACTGTGCCATTTGTTCTGGTTGCTTTTCTAAATAATGAATAACAGAAAAAATTTTTTTGAACTCTGCATGTTTCAAATCCTTTCTCTTTATTGCTAACAGCAGTACGATACGTATCTGTTCCCCATGCCATAGGATCGGTTCTTTCATTGTTGCAATAGAAATCATCGAATGTTTTACATACAGCGGATTACCGTGAGGAATCGTTACAAATGGTGCCACTCTAGTACTGGCGTGACGGTCTCGTTCCAAGACAGAATCGACGAATTCCGGCTCCACATAATGATGTTCTGCTAAGACATTCCCCATAAAGTTTAAAATATCTACTGGGTCAGTCCATTCAAGCTGAGGAAAGATCAAAAATGGATGAGTAAAGCTTGCTAGATCAAACGTTTTTTTCTTCTTGATAGGTACATGTTCCAGCATATATTTTGTCAAATAGGCCAGATCAGTTTCTGTGATCATGGGTGAAATCTCGATTACTGGAATATTTTCATGTTTAAACGGTAATGTAGCCAAAATAAAATCAACAGGTGGAAAGTCTTCCCTCTCTAGTTCTGGCTTATATTCAATTAAATCTATAATCGTTAATTCAGGAAGTTCTCTGTTCAGCCGTGCTTCAAGAAAAGTAGCCATAGCTTTCGAATATTCACTAACTAAAACGGCTTGGTATCTTCTACTTTTCTGATGTTTGTGTCGCTCGATCGCCGCTTGAAAATGGATCGTTAAATAAGCTGTCTCATCTTGCGGAACATAAAAATTTTCTTTCTCAAAATAATCTTCTAGAATCAACTGTAAAACTAAAAAAAGTTGTGTGTACGTACTAAATACGTTTTTCGTCAATGGATTAGAAATCTGCAAGCCATAATGGAGTCGAAAATAGGTCGAAGATAAATGAGACCTTAAGTTTTGTTTCAGTAACTGATCTTCTTTCAATGAATAACCTAAAAACTGCTCCACTTGTACAATCAAATGATCAGCAAGTGCGCTAGATTCCTTTTGAAAACGTGTGGCTGCTTGTGAATTTGTAAAAAGATTGGCGATACGCAAAGCCAGATAATTGATTTCATCAGGAGAAAATTCAATTGGATAGATGGTGGCTAGTTTTGCTAATATTTGACTACTTAACTTTTGTGCTTGGGTGTGTTCCACGACTTCGTTTTCGTCTTTACTTAATTTCACTTTCTGGTACTGTTTCATTCGCTCGAGCATAAAGTAGATGTGAATCTCCACACTAGCCAGTCCATTCGGCTGTTCTAAATGATTTTCATAAAAAACATCTTGTAATGTATGTTGGATAACTTTTAATGTATCTTTAGCGAAGAATTCTTTCAACGACGGACTTTGCGGATCTTCTTTCTGCATATTTCGTAATGTCTTAACAAGCAACTGTCTTTTTTCTTGTTCATCGCCTTTAAGAAAAGTTCCTAGTTTTGTTTTGGATACTAGCTGTAAATGGTGATACTCAAAAAAGCTTTGCAACTCTGTCAATTCTTTACGAATCGTACGTTTTCCAACATATAGTTTTTCTGAAAGTTCTTCAAGACTAAATCCGTCTTTTGCTACTAGCAGATGGAAAATCAATAACTGACGAAGCTGTTTTTTATCCATTTCTGTTTGAGTCTCTTCATTAAGCGCTCGTTTCAGTTGTTCCCTTTCGTGAGGCAGACCATTCAACAAGATACCTGTACCTTTTTTTCTTTCAAACATTAAAGGCAGATGTTTGTCTCTCAACCAAGTTTCAATGGTATTCAAATCGCTATGAATCGTTCTTTCTGACACATGGAAATGCTCTGCTAGCTTTTTTGTTGTTATATAATTATTGTTCTCACTTAATTGATAGATCAAAGATTGCTGACGCTGATTCATAATGTGCAGAAACTCCCTTCTAAATAAAAAATCGATCATGATAACACATCTATTATGTCTCATCACGGTCGATTTTTCATCTTATGTTACATTTCGCTTAATAATTGGTGAACTGCTGTTTTATCTGGCGCTTCCATCAGTGCTTGACGGAAGTCATCATCCATCAATTTACGTGATAGACGTTGCAGTATTTTCAAGTGCATATCACCTTGGCTGTTTTCAGGTACAGCAATCATAAAGATCATATGTGCAGGTTTTCCATCTAAAGAATGCCAATCTACCCCAGATTGACTTCTGGCAAATGCCACTGTTGGTTTAAGAACATAAGCTGATTTTCCATGTGGAATAGCAATCCCCATACCGATTCCCGTTGTACTTTCATGTTCTCTATCATAGATGACTTCTTTAAATCTGGTTTTATCTGTGATCGCCGCTGTTTTTTCTAAACGTTGGACTAAATCTTCGATTACTCCGTCTTTTGTTGTTGCTGTTTCACCTAAAACGATTGCTTCATCTGACATAATATCCGTGATAGAATCAAAAGTTTCAGTTTTCGTATAAACATCACTTGTTTCAGTCTCTGATAGATCTGCTACTGTCACACCATTTGCTGCAGCAACCGCAGTTTGTTGTAATGTCGGTTTAAGGATTCTTAACATTAGCACGGTTACAGCAATACCAGCAATCACTGCTACAAAAAACATGGCTACGTGATCCACTGCTCCTAAAACCGCTACGATCGGACCGCCATGAGCTACATGATCTGTCACTCCTGAAAGCATCGCGATCACACTTCCTGTCATTGCCCCGATTACAATGCTTGGAATCACCCGTAGTGGATCTGTTGAAGCAAACGGAATAGCGCCTTCTGTAATCCCAAACAGTCCCATTGCTAAGGACGCCTTACCAGCTTCTCGTTCTGTTTTCGTAAATTTGGTTTTTAAAATCAATGATGCCAGCCCCAATGCTAATGGAGGGATACAGATAGCTACAGCAATTGGCCCCATAATGGAATAATTGCCTTCTGCAATCAAGCCAGATCCGAACAAAAAGGCTACTTTATTGAACGGCCCCCCCATATCAAAAGCAATCATCGCTCCTAAGATCATAGCTAGAACAATTTCGCTTCCTCCTTGCATCCCTGCTAAAAAGTGAGTCAATGAACTAAATAGAAGAGCTACTGGTTCTCCAATAACATAGATAAACACAAAACCAACTGCCAATGATCCTAAAATTGGGATAACAATAATTGGCATGATCGATTGTAAAGCTTTCGGTACTCGCACTTTCTTGATTCCTAAAGCAATGAATCCTGCTAAAAATCCAGTGATGATCCCGCCTAAGAATCCCGCATTCGCATCACTACCATATAATGCTCCGTTTGCCGCTAACATCCCACCAACAAATCCAGGAACAAGTCCTGGACGATCTGCAATACTTTGCGCAATAAATGCAGATAGAATTGGAACCATCAACCCCATAGCGATACTTCCGATACTATTCATCGTTGCCCAAATCGTTCCTTCTGGTATCTTGATCCCTTCAGGTGTAGCTGTTCCTCCTAATGTTAAAGAAATCGCGATCAATAACCCTCCTGTAACTACGAAAGGTACCATGTACGAAACGCCATTCATCAAACTCTTATAGATTTTTTTACCTAAATTTTCTGATTCACTTTTATTTTCGGAAGAAATAATTGCCTCCGTACTTTTATAGACTGGCGCTTTTCCTGCTAAAATATCTCTCACCAACTCATCTGCATGGTGGATTCCTTCTTGCACACCTACGGTTATCAAAGGTTTACCGCCGAATCGTGATTTATCTATTTTAGTATCTGCTGCGATGATTACACCAGCTGCTTCTTCGATATCTCTTGCAGTCAATTCATTTTCAATACCGATGGAACCATGTGTTTCGACTTTTACCTCGGCGCCAACTGCTTTCCCCGCTTTCTCTAAGTTTTCTGCTGCCATGTATGTATGGGCAATACCAACTGGACAGGATGTGATTGCAATAATTTTTTTCATTTTCCTACCGCCTTTCTACATTTATAGTATATAAAAACGGTTTCTTTTTATTAAGCACAAAATGATTCCGTAATAACTGAAATTCTTGGAATAAATAGAAATTTCGCTAAAAAAATTGATATACGATTTATTATGTTGAATAAAATAATATTGGAAAATCTTACATTTCTGTACTTCTGCTTACGTACATCTAAATTATTATCTACATTAACAATTTCCGTAATTAATTATAAAAAGCTTATTCCATTTAATTTCATTCTGGAATAAGCTTCTTATTTTCTAATGAGTTAGTGAATAATTTTTTTTACCATGCTTAATAGTATCTTTACGTCTCCTATACGCGTATCTCCTGTTTCTTTATCTATAATTGAACTATAAACATGAGGAATCACTTTTTTTACACCTGCATCGATTGCAATTTTCAGAATTTCTTCAAAGTTTGAAAGATCAATTCCTCCTGTTGGCTCTAAATAGAATTCATATTTTGCGCAAGCTTCCGCAACTGCTTTAAATTCTTCCCTATGTGCTAAGCCTTTCATCGGGAAATACTTGATTGAAGTACCTCCCATGTCTTGCAGCATTTGAATGGCAGTTTCAATAGGCACTTCAGCTGCTGGCGCTTGTGAACTTAACGGACCTGTAGCAATATTGACATAGCCGATCTTACCTGTTGGTGAAACCAATCCATTGATGACTGTATCATTTTGGCCCAATAAAGCACGAGAAGTCCCCACGCCAGTAAATACTTGATTGACATGTTGTGGTTGTAAAACCCCAGATAAACGCGAAACTATCTGACTTTGGTTTGGATCTCCAGCGCCTAATCCAACTGACAACGCATTATTGGTTGCGTCTTGGTACCTTTTCATATCTTCGATTGCTGCTTCATCGCTAGCATAATTTTTCGATAGCACACCTAGCACGACATGCCCTTCCGCTGCTTCATAGCATGCTTTTGCATTTTCAACTGAATGAGCTAATACATTTAAACATACACGATTTTTATAATAATTTGGGATAACTGACAATTTAAAAGCCTCCTACATGATTTCTCTCAATCTTTTTATAATTTTTTCCATTTCGTTTTGGCTGACGGAACGAATGTCGAACTCAATGATTCCGTTATTTGCTTGATATTCTCGGGTGTAGACTGCTGGATTTCGTGCTTTTAATTCCTGAATGACTTCTTTCGCACTTTTATCGCCATTAATCGTTACACTTGCTCGATAAATATCTCTGCCGGCACCATCTTGAACTATTTTCGCTGAAAGGTCAGGAAGTTGATTGATTGCGTTAACAAAAGGCGCTAATCGTTGCTTCATGGAGTCACCGGATTCGCTCCCATTTTTTAAATAATCTTCTAGTGCCTGGGTAAAGCCTAAAATATTATCTTTACCGATTTTCATTGCTCGGCCAATACCTTTAGACTGTAGCCGAATCCATTGAATATACTTCTTTTTTCCTATGACCAGTCCGGCACTCGGACCTTCGATTGCTTTTGCACCAGAGTAAATCACTAAGTCAACGCCCATTTCGCTATATTTGAATAAATCTTCTTCCGCAGCTGCATCAACGATCAATGGCAAACGATGAGCTTTGGCAACTTCTACCATTTCTGCCACCGTCAGCATACTTTTCTGAACTGCATGATGACTTTTAATATATAGAAGCGCAGCAGTTTTTTCCGTAATCATCATGGAAACATGTTCCGGTGTACACATATTTGCATAGCCAGCTTCTATGACTTTTCCTCCACCTTGAGCAACCATTACTTCAACCGGTGTCCCATAATCTACATTATGTCCCTTAGGTATGATGATTTCCCGTCTAGCGATTTTTTCTGTATAGGGATGATAGACATGGTACATGTCGCCTTGTCCGATTAAAGCAGCAACAGATTGAGCAATCCCTGCTGAAGCAGAAGAAACGATTTGCGCATCTTCCACTTTCAGTAATTGAGAAAGATAAGCGCCGGTTTTGATGGCAAGATCACTCATCTCAAAAAAATGCTCGCCTCCAAATCGTTGTGCTGCTAGGACACTTTCAGATACCTTAGAAACCCCTAGGATCGTCATTTTTCCCGATGCATTAATGACTTCTTTTAAATCAAACTTTCCATAGCTAATTGTCATATATGACGCCTCCAATAATTGTTTTAATCGGTAAAATTTGTTCTTTAGCTATACGTGTAAATCCGTTGGAATCTTTCAATTCCTTTTCATTTTCAACAATCTCAAATATCGTCAAATCTGCATCATAATTGACAGCTAACTGGCCCTTATTCTTCAAATGAAAATTCCGTGCAGGAACTGCTGTAACTTTTTCAATGATTTCTTCCCAAGAATAGCCGACTACCCTCAATTTTTCTAAAGTAGTTGCTAGATCAAAAACTGGGCCATTTGTACGATTGCGGATGTAGATATCCGTACTAATAGAGGTAGCTTTCATTCCTGCTTTTAGTGCGGTTTCTGCCACATGGAAATTAAAGCTATCCGTCCCATGTCCAATATCAAAGACAACACCATTATTGTAAGCATCCCAGACAAAGTTTTTAATTTGATCTGTCTTTGGATCTAAAATACCGTTTGGTTTTCCATTAAAACAATGGGTCAATACATCGCCTCTTTCCATTCTTGACAATACTTCTTCTAACTCAGGAGGTGCAGAACCGATATGAACCATCAATGGCAGATCATTGTTTTCTGACTGGATTTTTTTAGCTAATTCTAATGGCTTAATGCCATTTTCACCAACAACTGTCTTACTCATTCTCGCTTTGATCCCGACAATAAATTCCGGCAGTTCTGCTAACGCAGTACTTACTAGATCTTCTTGAATCTTTGTTAGATCAGCAAGTTCATCTTGTTTGACAATGCCCCATTTAGAGATATTCATTAGCGCATACACATTTGTCTTGACCGATTTCGTCAATTGATAAAATTCACGGATGTTTTCTGCTCCCGTAGTTCCAGCATCAATGACCGTCGTCACACCTTTTTCGACCCCTATCTGATCAGGATAGTCATAATAAAGACTCATCTTTTCATAGCAGTGGACATGATCATCGATCCACCCAGCGGATAAATAATACTTTCCCTCCAAGTCAACTACTTCTTGCGCCGGCTGATTTATTTCTGCTGCAACTGCTTTAATCATGCCTTTTTCTATAGCGACCTCTATTTTAGATCCATCAACCAACCTTCCATTTTTAATCAAAGTATCAAACATTTAATGACCCTCTTTCTATTAATTTACTGCCGGGAAGATTGCTCCTAAAATCATTGCTCCTAAAATAGCACCTCCAGCAATTGGTTTTTTCCAAGCATAGAATCCTAGTGCTCCTAATGTAGCGCCAATGCCGATTGGAATAGATGCTGCACACGCGCTTAATATAATTAATGGACCCAAAAAACGTCCAGATGAATTTCCTGCCCCCATCATGACGTCAGCACCAAAAGTGGAATTTGATTGATTGATCGTAAATTTACGAATCAAGACAATGATGCCACCAACAATCAAACCTAGAACCAAACCAGTCAATAAAGAGAGTGCAAAATTATCGATTGGTGCCGCTATTTTCATACTTAAGAGAATTGCTGGTACCCCAATTCCGATCCCAGTTAGGATCGAACCGCCTAAGTCCAAGATCCCAACTAAAGAGCCTTCTAAAATTCTGGCAAATAAGAAACTAGCACCAAACGCTGCCGCTGCGCCATAGGATCCGCCATCCAGCCCGGCTTTTAACATCGCCACGATCGAAACTTCATTGAATGCACCCACACCATACATCACATACATGTGTGTTCCTGCAAATACAGCAGCGGACATAATTCCTACGATTAGCGGAAAAGACCAGTCTGCAAACCAAAAGCTCTTTTGCCGCTTTGCTTCTAATACTTTTGCTTGTTCTTCTGTTGTCTCCATGATTCTCCTCCTATTTCACACTAAAGATGTTGTGCAAGTTATCAAGCCAATTAGGCACTTGAAGCTGGAAGCTCTTGATCATTTCCATATCAAATCCACGGAAAAATCCACTGAAAATAAATAATAAAACAATAGCGATCATCATGCTCTTCGTGACGCGATTCCAACCGCTCTCATCGACGCCTTTACCAATCAAGATTCCTAGAACAACACCAGGTACCGCATTTCCCATAATCAATTGCGCGATACCACCAAAAAGAGTGCCCCAAAAACCAGTTCGTTTCCCTGCGTCTAAAGCTGCCAACCAAAAAATAACTGGCATTACTGTATTGATCAGAATCGTCGCTGCTGGTACCAAAACGGAAACCGCCGTCACTTGTAACGCCTCTGGAATTGCTGCAGCTGTTGTGTTTAAGAAGGCTACCACCACTGCCCCGATAACCGCTCCAATGATCCCCATTTTTTTCGGATCATGCATGGTCTGGGTGACATCTTTGTTTTTTGCTAGAAGTGCTGCCGCTGCCCAATTGGGAATGATTCGATGCGTCACATCTTGTGTGAATGCACCAGCACCAACTGAAGAAGCCCATGCATTAAAGAAAAAGCCTAAACCAAATGAAAAATGAGAAGCTGGATCACCCATGCAGGCATTCATTTCGCCTAATGTTCTAAAAGCTCCTAAACCTTGTGTATTAGGTGCATGAAACATTCGAGCTGCCCCGACAGATGCTGCAAAACCAAGTAATCCCCCGATAATGACCGATTTGACTAGAATGATTACGAAATCCACGTTATTCTTTCCCCCTTATGATTCAAAATTAGATTTTTTTAGTTACAAATGGAATGGCAATCCCATTTGGATCTTCAATCATTTGCTGGCTGAACGATATGTCTGCCAATTTTATTTCTGTTACAGCCACAGTAACAGAGAGTTCGACTTCATAGCTAATACGTTGCCGTGGGAAGAAGAAAAATAGAAAGCGTTCTGTGTATTTGTTTTCGACCGCCTTTAAAATATCCACATTGACTGGTTCGATTCGCAATAATACGTTTGATTGTTCCATTATTTTGTTTTGAATTTCTGCTAACGCTGATGCAAAAGCATGTTGCTTTGTTTCCCCTTTACCGGAGACGATAACTTTTTGCTGAATTGTCTTTTGAACGCTCATTTCATGTCCCTCTTTCTATTTTCCATGCTTTTTGATAAATTCTTCTGTCAGACGTTTCCCTAATTCCTCTTGATCCATAAAGCCGAAACCTAGAACAGTTTTGCCATCCTTGATAGCTGTGATCCCTTCTTCAATCGAACGCATACCATGTCGTTCTGGATAGCCATATTTTGTTGCTGCTGTTAATGCACCTGCACCACCACTACCACAAAAAGAGATACCCATATCTGCATGCTCTTGTTGCATCACATCGCCCAAACGCATATCTGCCCCCATTCCTGGTACGACAACTGCTTTTCCACCAGCTGCTTCTACCCCTTTGGCCACATTTTGTCCTTTACCCATACGGTCTGCAATAACTACTTTAATCATGATTGTTTCCTCCTAAATATTAATTATTTTTTGCTGTTTCAAAATGAATCGACAAAACATATATTTCATCATCGGTTAAATTACCGATACTTCTAACTATTTCATCAGAAATAGTTATGGCTTCTTTGGATACTTCTTTGAACAAATCCCGATCGACTACGGGAATCGTTTCCTTTCTTTGAGAACGTTTCAGCATCTCATTCAAGTGATTAATTAGAATGGTCCACTGCAACTCGGTTGGTACAATAGCATGTTCTACTAATCGCTCTTCAATTAGATCAATCACTTGTTTTAACTTTTCCCGATTTTGACTTTCCTCGATAATTTTTAAAGCCTCGTCTGACATTTTCACTAACTTGACGCTCCTTCTTTTATATATGAGAATAATGCACTGATTTCTGACTGATTGATTCCTAAATTATTTTCTGCAAAAACTGCTTCGATTTTTCCTACCAGTGTTCCTTTGTCTAAAATAATCTGGTCTGCTTGACGACCTTCTGCCATATATTGTTGATCAAATGTGATACGATGAACCATTAAGAATACATGAAGCAAAAAAGCTTCTCGATATTCTTGGATCAATTCTGCTTCCAAAATGACAAGTAAACGTTCATAAATCGTATAAGCTTTCAAAATCAATTCCTTGCTAAAGTCTTCTAAAGTATCTTTATTGATGGACGTTTCTCTAAGATTCAAGTTATGCCTTTCCTGCTGATTGGAAGAAGCAAGTATTTTTTTTATTATTTGTTGAATTTTTTTCAAGTCCTGTTCAGTGGGTAATGGATGGACTTTGATGAAAGGACGATCGATGCCATTGATTGGAAAAATACTAATCACCAAATCAGGATCTTTGGTGGCAATCATTTCTTGCGCATTCAATACTGAAGCAAATGCTACGATAGTGATATTATTTAATTCTTCATTGATCTTTTGCTTGATCAGACTAGTCACACCCAACCCTGTTGAACAAATGTAGACGGCTCTAACGCTTCGTAGATCTTCTTCTCTTTCGTAGGAAACCAAAAAGTGTAAGGCAATATATGCCACGAAAGAATCATTGATCAGAATATTTTGTTCACTTATTTCTTGTCGAACTGCTTGCTTGATCGCATCAAATAATTCCGGGTATTTCTGCTTGATATCTTCTTTAAAAGGATTATATTCATTGACAAATTTTTTCTTTCTCGATAATCGCATGGATAAATGAGCATACAGATTCGTCAACAATTGTGGATCTTGATAAAAAGAATGGTTGATTGCTTTACTTACTTTATAAATCACATTCTCAACTAGTTTCATGACGTCTTGCTGGTGAATCGTGTCGAATGTATCACTATAGATATAATGATATTCATCCTCGAACAGTGGCAACTGATAATAATCAAAGACCTGCTGCATGACGCGATAAGAAAGATCGTTTTTGTCTAATTCTTGTTCAGCAACCAATTGATAACGACCAATCGTAGCCTCTTTGCGTAAGCGAACGGTAGCAATTGTCACTCGAATCAGAATATTTAGTAATTCCGCGTAATTCAGTTTCTCTAGATTTTCAAATTCCAGTAAGTGCCGCATTCGAATGATTACTTGATTAAATACCTCTTGGATAGGTGTAGCAGTAGCAGAATACATTTCAAAGTATTCAGTCTCACCGCCATTCAATAACAATGACATTAATTTATAAATGTCATAATCCGTGAACTCTTTTTGAAGAATCTCTTCAATCGTTAATCGAACTAGACGTTCTTCTCCTGTGATCCAAAAACCCTTTCGCGCCTGACGATTCAAGGTCAATCCTTCCTTAAGAAAATTATTTTCCAGCACATCTAAATCATTCATGATCGTATCTTTGCTGACATCTAATGCGTTGGCCATTTTCATTCCAGTAATAGCTTCTTTTGTTACTAAAAGCATAATTAGTAAACGTTTGATTCGGAGACTTTGATCTGCAAATATTTCAAAACGATTAACATCCATCAATTCGCTTTTTAATTTGATTCGATCAGAGCTACTAATATTCATCCAAATTCCCTGACTACGTTTGCTATATAGGACTTGCTTCCGCTCATTCAGCCACTCTCTTATATCATCTAGATCGTATTTTATCGTCCGAACACTAACATTTTCTTTTTCAGCCAACTTTTTGATTGTTACCGGTTCAGACATTTCCACCAAGTAAATCAAAAGCTGCCTTTCTCTTTTTGTTAGCTGCTGCATTATCATCTCTCCTTACATTGCTAATATAAGCGTTTTCTAAACTAACGACAATATGAAATGTTTGCACTTAACTAAGTGCAACTTATAGCTTTTTAACTAATACTACAGAGTTTATCTATTATAAAGACGACTACATGTACTGTTAAAAAGCGTTTTTTATTGCACTAAGTCGTAATATAAATAATCAAACGCTTTTTCAAATTTTTTAAATCGCCGTTTGTATAATTAAGCGAGACAAATAAAAAAGCCATTTATGTTACACTCAAATTGTAATACCCGCTAAAGCATACAAGGAGAGTGAACATAAATGACTTATACCCATCTTACACCAAACGAGCTTGTAATGATAGAAGCATATTTTCATCAAGAAACTCCGGTTGCTATCGTTGCGAAGCAGCTTAAACGTGGACGCCAAACAATTTACAATGTCTATAACTTTCTCAAATGTGGTGGAACAGCACTTGAATACTTTGAACAATACAAAGAAAATAAGCGACGTTGTGGGAGAACCGAAATCATTTTTCCTGCTGAGGAAAAAGAATACATTGAAAAAAGATCAACTGAAGGTTGGACCCCAGACGTCATTATTGGCCGTGCAGAGCGAACCTTCTCTTGTTCAGTAAGTACCCTCTATCGCCGGTTTAAGACGGGAGAATTCAATGTTTTACATTTACCGATGCAAGGAAAACGAAAACCAAATGGTTATAAGGAAAAACGTGGAAAACAGGCATTCAAAAGAAATATTTCTGAACGTAAAAAAGATTATGTCGTTTTCGAAGAAGAATTTGGACATTTAGAGGGTGATACGATTGTCGGCATCCACCATAAAAGTGCCGTCATCACACTCGTTGAGCGACTTTCAAAAGCCATTATCGCCTTGAAACCAGAAGGCCGTAAGGCAGTTGATATTGAAAATTCGATTAATGAATGGCTTCAATCCGTACCCAAAAATCTTTTCAAATCAATTACCTTTGATTGTGGAAAAGAATTCTCTAATTGGAAAAGTATTAGTAATACGAATGATATTGATATTTATTTCGCAGACCCAGGAACGCCTTCCCAACGGGGATTAAATGAACATTCAAACGGACTCCTCCGAAAAGATGGACTACCAAAAGAAATGGAATTCAACCAAGTCAATCAAGGATTCATCTCATCCGTTGCGTCTAAAAGAAACCATATCCCTAGAAAATCACTAAATTACCAAACACCATTAGAAGTTTTTTTGAGTTACGTAAATGGAAAGTTTTGTCTCGCTTAATTTGACAAATAATAAACAAAAAACAATAGCACTAAACAGACCAAAATAGTTATGACTCTCAACGCGGGAGTAAACAGCAATGCTATCATTAAATTAGCAAGTTCACTGACGATTGAGGAATTTGATTCGTATAATACAAATAAAGGTTCTGCAAATAAATTCACATGTCTATAAACAAATTCTGTAAATAAATATACGGTTAAGCCTAAACCAATTATGGTGATATTTTTTTTAGATTTTGACATTTTTTCTCTCCTATAATAATTTTTTCAGTTATTCATTTCCTTTTTTATAAAAAATGTAGATTGTTTTGAAGTAATAATATGCTGTAGTTTCAAGAAAATTTACAGGAAATTTGATAACTGATATTATTTACTTTTTGACCACCATATACATGACTTTTATTTTTGTTTCTTTTTTAGAATCAAATGTGATTAAATAGAAAATTTTACAATAATATGCACATATAAATAATAAGATGATATAATCAACAAAGAAAATGTGATTTTTTTCACTATATTTTATCACATGAAAATTCATTAAGAAAGTAGGAATCGAAGTATTATGCACACACCAGAAGAAATTATGGAACTCAGTATTCATCTTGGAACAAAAAAAATACATAAACCTATCTTAGCTAAACTGATTTTAGGTTTTATCGGAGGAGCCATGATTTCTCTAGGTTATTTGGCATACGTACGAGTCTCTGCTTCTATCCCAGAATCTATGGCTAGCTTGACTAGTTTAGTTGGTGCCTCGGTTTTTCCTATCGGCCTGCTGGTCATCCTTCTTGGCGGTGGTGAATTGATCACCGGAAATATGATGGCTGTGGCGATTGCCTTTATGGATAAAAAAGTCACATTCTCACAGCTGGTTAAGAATTGGTCAGTGATTACTTTTGCAAATATTATTGGTGCAATTTTCGTTGCCTATTTCTTTGGACACTTTGTTGGTTTAACTCATTCAGGTGTCTATCTCGACCAAGTGATTCATATTGCTGATCATAAAATCGCTGTTTCTTGGTGGCAAGCATTAGGCTCCGGAATAGGTTGTAATTGGTTTGTCGGTTTAGCGTTATGGTTATCATATGGAGCAAAAGATGCGGCCGGCAAAGTACTAACGATTTGGTTTCCAGTCATGATTTTTGTGGCAATCGGTTTCCAGCATAGTGTGGCCAACTGTTTTGTGATACCTGCTGCCATATTTGAAGGTCAAGCGACTTGGTTAGAATTTCTCTCGAATTTTATCCCCGTTTATATTGGAAATATCATCGGCGGAGCTATTTTTGTTTCAGGTTTTTATTACGTTAGTTATAAGCATCATTAAGATTGAAGGTAATGTTCATTCGAGCATTACCTTCAATCTCTTTATATACTATTTATATTTTAAGAACAATAGCCTTTTATTATATATATTATTCAAATTAGTTATATCGAGTGAAAAAAACTTTCAAATTGATTCTTTTTATTTATCATAAAGATATAGATACATAATCATTTTCACTTACATATATTTGAATATTAACTAAAAACAGCAAGAAAGAAGAGGATCAAATGTATTATGTAGAAGTAAAAACAAAAGGCGTCAAAAACAAACAATATGTGAAAGGTATCAGTAACGAATATCCTTTACTTGGTTCATGGAAAGAAGCTGCTCCTTTTTCCAAACCATGTGCCATAAAAATAAAGAACGAGCTAGAAAAAGAACTGACTTGTGGCAAAGCTGTTGTAGATATCATCGAAAAGTAAATCCAATGTATAGAAAGGAAGATCACACATGAAAAGCGACGTACAAATTGCTAAGATTATAGAATTAGAAGAAGAAGACGCAGTGTTGACAATTGAAAAAAAATAAATGTTTGTATACCATATGATTATTTCAATATGTATCCTGGAATTGGAGATCTCGTAGAGCTATATCAAGATGAATCAAATATACTTGTCATTCATCATGAAATATAGAGACTTATAAAATTGTTTATTTTTATAATGTATCAGTATAGAAAGGAAATAAAACATGGATTATACTGTTGAATTTGACAGTGAACTACTTAAGCAATTTCCACAAGAAGAACATTTCATGTATAAAGAAGCAATTTCCCACAAAGTGACAGAGTATTTGGAGCATAATTTTTTTCGTATAAAGCCAGTGCGTACTCGTTCGGCAAAAGGAATATACGAGATGAAAGTCAAAATTAATAAAAAAAATTATCGCATAGCATTTGCTTTAAAAAAAAATCATGTGTTCATTTTTTATATTAGTTCGAATTTGCAAAAAATTGTATTTGATAAAGAGGTGAGTAAAAAAATAAAATAGCTGAGCATTGGAGGATAGATTGAGTGATACTAAGTCTATCCTCTTGTTTTTCTAAAGAACTAAGCTAGAATTTTTTCTTTTGTACGTTATTATATGTTATTTGTCATTACCAAAAAGCACCTTTTTTCTTCTAGTATCTATGACATAAGAAATACCACCCATTTCCTTTACTTGAACAAATCCTACTGATTCATAAAATTTTTTTGTTTTCTCAGTATCATCTGTCAATAATTCGATTTGGACTGGTCCATAACTAGTGATCTTCTCCAAAGCTTCATTCAAAAGCACTTTGCCTATTCCTTGGCGCTGATACCTCGGATGAATGAGGATATCTTGAATAAATGCGATCGTCGCAAAATCAGTGATCCAACGAACGATTCCGATAATCTTCCCTTCCCCATTACGCTTTATCAGAGATTCAGATTGTTCAAATGCTCTAGCTAACCTTGCAGTGTCTTTTGTGTAATTCGTCCAACCAACGCTCTTATATAATTCAGAAATCTCATCGATCATAAGGGAATCAATATTCATTTTTTTCTTCCTTTCTTATACAATTCTCCCTCTAATAATACAGTTCTTTGACTATTTAATCTATCACATATAACTCTCCTGTAAAGATTCTCTCGATTCCTTAAAATTCCTCTTTCCTTTTAGAATGCATCCTTTTTGATAAATAAAAAGGTTGTGATAAATTTTCTTCACAACCTCTGTTTCTCTCTATCAAGTGTTATCTTTTAATTTTCTACCCTTACCCTAGCATCTCTATTGCCCGTAGTATGCATACTTTCCATGTTTGCGAAAATAATGTTTATCTAGTAAATATTGCGGGATTTCACATATATTGGGGTTGATCAGCTCGTTTTCTTTGGCCATCAGACAAATTTCATCTAAGATCAAACTGTTTTCTACTGCTTTCATAGGTGAATCCCCCCATGTGAACGGTCCATGTCCATAGACAAGTACTCCAGGGACTTCGTTTGGATCTAATTTTCTTTCCTTAAACGTCTCGACAATCACATTCCCTGTATGAACTTCGTAAGCTTCTCTTACTTCTTCTTTCGTTAATTGGCGTGTACAAGGAACCTTACCATAAAAAGCATCAGCATGAGTCGTGCCATAAGCTGGCAAATCGCGTCCTGCTTGCGCCCACATGACGGAGTGCGTGGAATGAGTATGAGTAATAGCAGTTATATCTTCAAAAGTTTGATACAAAACAACATGTGTGGGGAGATCTGAAGATGGTTTTAAGCTATCTTCTTCTATTATATTTCCCGACAAATCTGTTACCACCATTTGATCTGCTTGCATGCATTCATATCTGACACCGCTTGGCTTAATGACGATGACTCCTAGCTCACGGTCCACTTCACTCACATTGCCCCAAGTCAATTTGACTAATCCGTATCGCGGCAATGCCAGATTTGCTTCAAGGACACGTTGCTTCATTGCTGCAATTTTTTCTTCACAAGACATCATAGCCAGCCTCCTTCAATTTAGAACTTAAGTAGTCTTTTGCCTGCTGGATTTCTCTTCGAAAGTCTTGGCTTTTTTCACTCCACATTTCAATCAGAAATGTTCCATCATAATCTAGACGTTTCAAATGTCTTAATAATCCAAGAAAATCAACACAACCGCTACCAAAAGGAACATCACGAAACTGGCCTGAATATTCTTTTGTTACAGGGTAAGTATCTTTTAAGTGGATAGCAGTGATATAATCGATCCCTTTCTCAAGTTCTCGAGCCGGATTATTTTCCGGCCATGCGGACAAATTGCCTAGGTCTGGATATACTTGTAGAAAAGGTGAATGAATCTGTTCTTTGATTTCTAAAAATTTTGAAATGGAGTTCATAAATGGATCATCCATGATTTCCACGGAAAGAATGATGCCATATTTAGAAGCTTCCTTTACGCTTTCTTTTATTCCTTCGATAAAGTCTTCTCTGGAATTCATTGATTTCTCTTCATAATAAACATCGTATCCAGCTATTTGGATTACTTTGACGCTTAGATTATGCGCCAAATGGATTGCTTTTTTCATTAGTTGTTTCGCTGCTTTTTTCTTTTCTGGATCAGCAGAACCAAACGGAAATCGCCGATGCGCACTTAAACAAATCGAATGGATACGTACACCGGAGCTGAACATCTCTTCTCTCAGCTCAGCTATCTTTTCTTCAGACCAATCTAATCGTGCTAACCGCTCATCCGTCTCATCAATCGACATCTCGATAAAATCGAAGTCCATTTCTTTTACAAGGGAAAAACGTTCTTTCCATGAAATATCTTTGGGTAACGCTTTTTCATAAATCCCAATTTGAGCCATTTCCTTACCCCCAGATACGAATGATCTCATCTTTGAAGTTTTGTGCGGCCTTCATCGGATCATTTGCTGCTGTAATACCACGACCAGTGATAAAGGTATACACATCGATCCCTTCAAATAAGTGTAATGTGTGTGGATTTAATCCACCAGTTACAGAAACATTAAAGCCTAGTTCAATCAGTTTTTTGATCTTCGATAAATCTTTTTCACCCCAAGTTTCACCAGATAACAGCGCATCACGGCTTTGATGGTAGATTACCTGCCGGATACCGATGTTATGCCAATCCATGGCTTGTTCAAAAGTCCAATTGCCGTAGAGTTCTACTTGCAATTCACCTATTTCTTTTTGTGCTGCCTCCATAGTTGGAATCGTTGCACAACAAATGACTGTCATCCAGTCTGCTCCTGCTTTTGCAACATTACTCGCCACTGTTCCTCCAGCGTCTGCACATTTCGTATCAGCGACTAGTTTTTTATCTGGGAACATACTGCGAATACAGCGAATCGCTTTTTGTCCTTCCTGTAAGCAAAGAATTGTGCCCACTTCAATAATATCTACTACATCACCAACTTTCATAACATCTCCTAATGCATGTTCTAAGTCATTGTGATCTAACGCAATTTGCAAATTCGGCCTGCTCATCTTAGTTCCTTCCTTTACTTGTTTTTTTGGTACCACTTTGTTTCAGCAAATTTTTCACTGATTTCTTTGACTGACATCACATTTTTGATACCGATAACTGTAACTCCTTTTTTCTCTGCCTGAGTAAACATATTCAAAAAATTGACTGGCGTAAAAACTACATCGTATTGGCCAGCTGAACTTTTTCCCTCTGAAATGGCACAATGATGGATTTTGGTAATTGGTACGTTTAGTTCTTTCATTGCTTTTTCCACACTTCTCATCATCATCAAGCTTGTTCCTGATCCATTTGCACACGATACTAAAATTCTCATCTTAATCCCTCCATTATGAGTGTTGTCTAATCAGATTTTCTTTTATACTCTCTGCTTTTCTGCATATGTGTCATAGTCTTCTACAATCAAAAAATAACCATCAGGATTTTTCCGATATTGTAACTGCGGAATAGCCAATAAACCAATGACAACTACGGCAATTCCAGCATAACCTAGGACTTTCATGATTACTGTAAACAATGGCCAAGCTGTTGCCCAGTCGAACATCCCGATATAACCACCGTATGTTGACATCCCAATCCATGTAGCGAATAATGCTGAACCGCCTACTTGTATGATTCCTGAAAGAAACGGGAACAGGCAAGCGGCTTTGAATCCACCTCGGTTATTGGCATAAACTGCTATAACGGCATTATCAAAGAACAACGGAATGAAACCGGCTATGACGATCGTTGGTGATTTCAATAAAATCAGTAAACCAATCATCAAAAACTGTCCCAAAGCACCAAACAAGAACCCAATCGTTACCGCATTTGGCGAACCAAAGCCAAAAGTAGCAGCTACGTCAATTCCTGGAACAGCTCCTGGTAAAATCGTGTTTGAGATTCCTTGGAAAGATTGAGTTAGTTCATCGACGAATGTCCGAACACCTAATTGCAAGATCGCCAGATATACCGCAAAATTTAAAGAAGTCGTCATAATGTAGAATAAGAAACTCTGCCCTTCTTGCATGAATTGCGCTTGAATCAAATAATCTTTGCCTAGTACAATCAGAATGATCCCAAAGAAAAATAGCATGAGTAACGAAGTAGCAACCATATTCTCATTGAAAATCGACAAGAATCCTGGTAATTTGATATCTTCAATTTTTTTGTCTTGCTTGATTGATCTATTTTTCTTTTCATCCCGCTTTTTCATCCACTCAGCTAATTTTGCAAATATAAAGATTCCGAACATTTGCTGATGTGCCACTGCAAATCCGGCACCTTCTGTCAATTCCTGCGTGATTCCTACTGTTAAGTTAGAAGCTACTGCCCAATAACAACCTAAAATCAGTCCCATAAAAATCAATACTTGTATCCTACCTAGATCAGGAAAGCAAAACAGTAAAATCCAAAAAGCGGTAGCTGCTTGTTGAACCTGAACGTTTCCGGTAGTGAAAACGGAACGCAGTTTCGTATATTTCTGAAAACGGACTAATAAGATATTTAAAACAAATGCAATCAGTAATAAAATCATCACATCTCCAAAGGTACGGCCAAATGTCTCCATTAATCCAGCATCCACAGCATTTTGTCCAAAATAAGGATCTGTAACCATGGCATCCAAATTGAACCGTTCCTTTAGTCCAACCAAGATTGGCCGAAAATTATTGACCAAACCACCAGAGCCAACAGTCAAAATAAAGTAACCGACCGTTGCCTTTAAGAATCCAGCGATGCATTCATGAAGCGGGCGTTTCAGCAAAATATAGCCTAATAACACGATAAAACCAATCAGGTATGCTGGCTGCGTCAAGATATTTGTTGCAAAATACGTCCAAATGCTTAACAAAAATTCCCCCATCTTTTTTCTCCTCTATCAATTAATTATATTCTGCCATCACAACTTGGTAATCATCGATGGAGTTCGTAGAGATGAGACGCTCAACCAATCCATCTGTCATTAATAATTCGGATAATTTTTGGATATTTTCTAGATGTTCTTCTGGATCTTTTGCTGCGAGTGTAAAAAACAAACTAGCCGTTTTCTCCTCATTCTCCCCTTCACTTTCAAAACGGATTGGCTGTTTCAACTTGGTAAATGAAATAGCTGTTCCAAAAACACCATCACTTTTTTCTGAAGAATGCGGCATTGCTACTTGAGGTGCGATCACAATATAAGGACCGTATTTTTCTACACAATGGATGATCTCCTCCACATACGTTTCATCAATAATTTCCTTATCGATCAATACAAGACAGCTTTCGGCGATAGCTTCACGCCAATCCGTGATTTCTTTATCTGGGTAATGAATCAATTGATGGTCAAAAAAGTATTTCAGCAAGAAACTCCCCTTCTTTCTTATAAAAACGACGGAAACGGTGTATCATTTTCAATCGAGAAGACATCTTCAAATCCTCGATAAAAATTAAACTCAAGATCATCTTTGTTTGTCGGATAGATGAATTTCCCGCCTACTTGCCAGATATAAGGTTTAAATCCATACTTCAGGCGATCCTTTTTGAATTTCCAAATTTCAATGATCTCTTTTGGATCAGCCATAAAATTAGACCAAATATCGTAGTGGACAGGAATCACTACTTTTGCATTCAATGACTCCGCCATGCGCAGCATATCAACAGAAGTAACTTTGTCTGTTATCCCTCGTGGGTTTTCACCATAGGCCCCTAAACAGACATCGATTTTGTGTTCATTACCATGTTTGGCAAATAAATTGGAGTAATGTGAATCTCCTGCATGATAAAGATTCCCTCCTGATGTTTCGAATAAATAGTTTACTGCAATTTGATCCATCTCCTGAGGCATTTTTCCTTTTAATACCTCTTCTGGATCTTCACAAGTGACCAACGCTGTCCGATCAAACGCTTCTAAAGCTACTACATTGATGTCTTTGATTTTGACTGCATCACCTGGCTTTACTGTAATCGTTTTTTCTTCAGGAATTCCCCATTTTTGCCACGTGCGAACCACTTCTTTTGGCCCAATGAATGTTGCTTCAGGACAATTTTGATGAACTGCTGCGGCTGTATGGATATCTAGATGATCGGAATGGATATGTGTAACGATTAAAGCGTCTACATTTTTTATCGCAAAAGGATCGATTACGAAAGGCTGAGTACGTAAATTAGGCTGCATATTTTGAACGCCACTCATACGCATCATCTGATGGCCTTTTTTCATCATGCCATTCCCATGACTACGTTTTCCCGTCCCACACCATAGATCACATAAAATATTCGTTCCTTCATGACTTTTCAGCCAAATTCCCGTACAGCCCAGCCACCACATAGCAAAAGTTCCAGGATCCACTACTTCTGTTTCGATTTCTTCATTCAAGTATGTGCCCCACTCAGGAAATGTTTCTACTAACCACTTTTCTTTTGTTACTTCATTGACAGTTTTACTCATTTGCTTGCTCCCCCCATATCGTTGTTCCAACTTACAAGTAAATATTAATGTGTATCAGCATCCATGAAAACCCTTTTATATGACCGTTTGTTTTTTATATGATTTTCTTTCAGTAATCAATGATTGTTTCAGTATAATAAAGAAAGATATGAATGTTTAAATGAACAACTAGTCAAATAAATCCATGGATCAAGATGTCCCTCAGGAGGCAAAAGTCATGAAAAACTCACTTGTCAATATTGAAAAACGTCAAAAAGAAATTTTGGAACTGCTTCAGCAGACTGAACAACTATCAACTTTCGAATTAGCTGAATCCCTTGATGTATCTATTAGTACGATACGAAGAGATTTAAATTTATTAGAAGAAAAAAACGAGATCATACGCAATTACGGTTATTGTTCTTATAATTACAAAAACCAGACTGATTTTGATCAATCTGGTCCTGAAAGGATTAAACAAGCGATTGCCAGAGAAGCTAGTAAATACATTAACGATTATGATACGCTGTTTATCAATTCTAGCTCGACTGCGTTGAAAACACTGGATTTTCTTCAATCTAACCATTTGACAGTCATTACAAACAACGTGAAAATCAATTACTCTCCGCACAAAGATAATTGTAGTTATATTTTAACTGGTGGAGAGATGCGCTTTCCAAAAGAAGCACTAGTGGGCGACATCGCATTAAATACGATTTCTTCAGTCAATGCAGACATTTGTATCATTGGCTGTAGCGGAGTCGATGTAGTACATGGGGTCACAACAAAGATATTAAATGAATCAACGATCAACGAAATGATGGTCAACAAGACAATCAAATGTAAGATTTTAGTCGCTGATCATCGAAAAATCGGACTGACATCAAAGTTCAAGATTGCTGATATTTCAGTCTTTGATTATTTGATCACTGATAAATTTTGTTCTGAAAAAGTATTAGAGGAGATCAGAAATACGGGGATAAAAACCATTCAAGTAGATTCATTTTAAGAACCAGGACGTAAATATGTAAATAGGATTATCAAAAAAATGAATAACAAATTTATCGATAAATGAAAAACACGCTACGCTCAAATTGATAAAGGAATCCCAAGATGTATCCATCCAATCGATACCATCATAATCTATTGCTTCTTTTATAACCGTTATATGTTGCCTAAATAGGAATCAAACAATATCGAAAAAAGGAGGTATGACAAAAGTCACACCTCCTTTTTTCGAATAAACGGTATTCAAATCAGAACACTGATTTCACAACCACTTTATTTCAGGTCGTTTTCAATCACCTTTACCGCGTAATCATTTCCGTTGAAACGCGCTATTTTTTTTGCGTCCATATATCTTTCTAAATAATCATCTTCTCCTAATTGCTTATGGCAAGAAGCAATTTCATAAAGCAAGTATTCCAATGCATAAGTCGATTTATGTTTCTTATTATACTCAATACCCTTCTCACATAATTGGATTGCTTTATCATAATCCTCGATTTTACGGTAATAGGTGGCGATATCATAATATACAATGCAGACCATCAGATTATCAAAATCAGTCTCACTCAATATTTTAAGTGTACGCTCCACATAAACTTTCGCAAAATCTAATTCTCCTTTTGACAAGTAGATCATTGCCACGTTTGCAGCTGCTTGTAAGTGATGGATATCTGTTTCGGTCGTTTGTTCCAACACTTGATTAAAATAAAATAATGCTGCATCTGGTTTTTTCGCATAAAGATGATCAAGCAGTCCTTGATAAAATAAAATTTGATTTAAAAGATCAGAATTACTTACTTTTTCCTGATCGATCGTTTGTAAAATTTTATAAGATTCTTGGTATTTTGATACAGAATTCAATGATTGAATCTCATTTATTTTTTTCCTGATTTTGTCTTCTTCTGTTTCTACTAATATATCGGAGATCTCGACATTCAGCTTTTTGCAAAGCGCACTTAAGATATTGATGCCTGGCGACATATTCTTGTTTTCGATATTGCTGACAGTTGCTTGTTCACAAATGCCTTCTGCTAATTGTACTTGTGTTAACCCCTTTTTCTTTCGGTATTCTTTTAGTAATGCTCCATCTACTTTAATCAAAACAATTTCCTTCCCTTTAAAAAATTATTTCTCCTTTATATCATACACAAAAAAAAGTTCTAAACAACCAAAAATGTTTAGAACAGAATAAAAATTTTAATTTTAAAATAATATTCAAATTAAACAACTGGCGTATCTGCTCCTTGATTTCTTTTTGTGTTATCTGAATAATTATCGTTTACAGTTATAACACATAGTGAAAATTGTCATGGCGAGAAAGTCTAAGAATATTTTTAAACATAACTATTTCTTTCTTACGTGTGTATAATGACGACAGCACACCTATCAATTAATATAATTATTTTATTTTTTTATGTTCTCATGTTTATTTTTAATGACACAACTTCTCGTATTTATCTGGCACAACATATAAATCGATCAAAAAATTGTTGCGTGTTTTTTTGAAAATTGGAGTTTCAACTTGATTACAAAATTTAAATTTAGAAGTTGTGAAAACAGCGAGAGACAGTTTAATATTCAAAATATACATAGGCTACTCGAACGCTGTGTCTTTTAGTATACTAGTAAGAAACGAAGGGATAGACTCATTCCAATAAGGAGGATTTCATGAAGACAATTCTTTTTGCTCCTGCAGTATTCAATTTAGCTGAGACAACACGAATGATTGAGGTTGCCAAAGCTATGAAAGACCGTTATTACTGTGTATTCTTTGGCTTTTCTAAAACTTTTGCTCCTTTGATCACAGAAAGTGGCTTTGAGTATCATTTACTAGCGCCGATCCTTACGAAAAAACAAGAAGAACAAATCATAAAATTTGACCAGTTGCGTACACTTAAAAACCCTTTTACCAAAGAAATGGTTGCCTCTCGTATCACTAGTGAACAGAGTCTGATTGCTAAGTTTGAGCCTCGACTGATTGTGACAGGTTCGAATGTGACAATTTTTTTATCGGCCCGCAATAAAAAGATTCCTTTAGTATATGTTAAACCCTATGCTTTGAGTGAACCTTTTTTTCAATCAGAGCATGCGCTGATGCCCCACGAGTTACGTTTCTTCGGCCCTTTAAGCAATCCCCTTTGGCACTGGACAAAAAAGCGTATAGTAAATACCCGATGGATCCCCAATGCCTTCAAACACGCTGCACAAAAAGAAATGCTTCCTTTACCAAAAACAAGTTTACAAATGATGGATGCTGATCTAAATCTCATCACAACGCCTAAACTATTTTTGGAAGAAGAACAGCTGCCGGAAAATTATCGAATCGTTGGTCCAATTTTTGCTAAGCTCAGTACTTCCTTGCCTGAAGAAGTGCTAACTTTTATACAGCGAAAGCAACAAGAAAGAAAACGTATTATCTATTTCGCAATGGGTAGTTCAGGCAATCCGCGTATGTTACGCAAAATTTTGTTCTTCTTACAAAAACAACCGGATCTAGCGGTTATTGCACCTATTGACTATCTGCTTGATGACATTCAATCTGACTCAGAAGATCTTTTAATAACAGAATATCTGTCTAGTCATCTTTTGCATGAATTCATTGATTTTTCTTTTATCCACGGCGGGGAAGGGACCGTCCAAACTGCCTGTGAATCCGGCAAACCGTTTATCGGTGTGGGGATGCAATTTGAGCAAAGCTGTAATATTGACTATTGTGTAAAATACGGAAACGCAATCGCCCTCACAAAACCAGTGACTGAAAGAAAACTGCAGATTGCTCTGCGCGAAGTTTCTTCACCCAAGATTCGTCAGCAGGCACGCACGCTGCAAGCCGTTTTTCCAATAAATGGTCCACAACAAGCAATTCAAGAAATCGAAACCTTCCTGAGCAACCACCCAATATAGTTTCAAGTAGAAAAAGCTTTTTTAATAGAGACTCATCAGTAATTTCGCTATTCGAGACCCAGACAGTGAAAATACAAAAAAAGTAAATAGTGGATTGAAAAGTTAGAGTTACTTAAATTACGGTGTCTAAAAAACACAAAATCATCCTTAAAATAAAAGATCTGACGCTATCCAAATGAGCATAGGTAGCGTCTGCCATTTATTCTTAGTCAAATTCTTTGACACCTTTCTCTGGTTGGATCATCTCAACGTTTCTTCAAAAGAAAGACCATAATAATTAGGCAAATACATTTTCTTAAAATGTGTCATATAGATCTAGAAGCATCGCTTTGTAGAGATTTGTGCCGCTAGTCCCCTCAACAATTACTAAATCAAATGTAGGATTTACCACTTTATCTTTGATAATCAACCTCCCTCTTCTGTTGAGACAATGATCTCGCAATCCGATGCATACTCCTATATAAACTGCCAGCAATCCCCACATATTGAGTAGATCATGTCAGAATGTTCTATGTCGTCAGCAACGATACACTAAAAGTCACGTTCACCATGACTGATTGCTATTCCCAGCACAATTATTTCTATACACGTTTCATGATTTGAATAAACACTCACATCATACATATTACCATTCATACACCATACTGCAGCCCCTACTATATGGTTGTAAGCTCCCAAATCTATATTTGACTTGATCACTTTGGTAGTAGATCTACTAATTCTAAATCCATTGCTGATAAAATTTCCATTTTTTCCTCCTTCTTTCTGCCAAAACAGTTAAAACAATAATAATCTTTATGTAAAAAAGGGCTGTGACAAAAGCCTTGTCACAGTCCCATATTCCGAATAAACGGTGGTCAAAAGCTTGCATCTGCGGTAATAAGTTCAACCAAACGAAAAATAAGCCAACATTTCACAAAAATTTAAGAAGCAATTTTCGTAAATTTCTTCTTATTTCTTGAAGCTAACCACTTCTGTTACAACCACTTTTAGAACATTTAAAGCTTCGATGTGACAAACCATCTATGCTGCTCGATCATAAAATTGATAGCAAAAATTCCACAAAGTACATATGTCCCCCATGAAAACAAAACATTCATATGCGGTACAATGATCTTTGGAAGAATCACGATCAAAAATGATGCCAGTGCCCAAATCCATCGATTGATTTGAATATGATATGTAGCTAGCATATTCAATATAAGGTGACTAGCCGTTAATAAAAAGATAAAAACAAAAAATAAAATCAGCCAATACATTGTTTCCCACCTTCTAAAAACCAAACTTAGACAGTCTGGACTTCGTTTTCTCCACGACTTTGTTCATCTGACAGCATCTTTTTATCATAAGCTTTTACAAATGGATAATAGATAATAAATGCTATCAATGTGTTGATCATGATCAAGATAACAACACGCCAGTCATTTCCTGCTGAAAGATAACCGCCGATTGGAGCTGGTAATGTCCATGTTGGCAAAACAGTAAATCTATTGACCATTTCTAATTTGACTGCAAAATAACTGATAATAGTCAAAACTAAAGGAACTAAGTTGAACGGGATGAACATGTAAGGATTCAACATCATAGGAGCTCCAAAAATCATGGGCTCATTGATATTGAAGATACCAGGAATAATAGAAAAACGACCAACCTCTTTCAAGAATTTTGATTTACAGAAGAATATAAACAAAACAGATACCACGATCGTTGCTCCTGCACCACCAATTGTTACCGTCCATTGATAAAACTGTTCAGGAGCGATATAGGGTAATTGGGTGGCAGCTGTACCATCTGCCAATGCCTTTGCATTCTCATCCAACATGATCAGCCACATTGGACGAACAACAGCCCCTACAATACTCATGCCATGGATACCAAATGACCACAACAAATGGATCAAAAACATTGGTAGTAAAACACCAAGCAAATTATTCCCTAAAATATTGGTTAAAGGCTCGAATAACGATAATAAGGCAGCGTTTACATCAAAGCCCGCGACGCTTCGAATCAGCCAAGTAATTGTTAAAATGACTGCACCTGGAATCAATGCCTCAAAACTACGGGCAACAGCAGGTGGCACTTGTTCTGGCATTTTGATAGTAATATTTCGATTTTTAAAGAAACGATATACTTCCACTGCAAAAATCATAGATAAGATCCCCGCAAACATCCCAGATGCTCCCAAAGAACTCATAGGTAAGACCCAGCCAAGAGGTGCCTCTTCAGGATTTAAAACGTTTACAGGAACTTGTAACATAAAGAACGTTCCTAAAGATAATATACCACCTGTCACACTATCTAATCCATATGATTTAGCTAGATCCGAACCCATAACAAAAGTTGCATAAATAGCCATCAATCCCATCGTCATCCTAAAGGGTAAAACAATCGTTGCCGAATAAGGGGCAATAAATTCATTCCATCCAGGAAACGGTAAATTGATAAAGACCATAAAAAATGTCCCAATCAAAATCAATGACAATGTTGAAACAACCCCATTACGAATTGCTAATAAATGACGCTGTGTACCAATTTTTGCCATTGGTGGGACAAGTTTCTCTTCGACCCATTTCATCAGCTTTTCCACTAAAACCACTCCTTTTCAATAAAATATGAACCATTCATTGCATGACAACGCAAAGAATGTTCATAACTAATTATATAATTAAGAAATTTTATTTCAATATATTCTCTTAAATAATCAAATTTATTTTTAAGAATCCTGAAAATAAGTTTTCTAAATCATAGGAGCAACAAAAAAATTCGATAATTAACAAAAATCAAAATGATTAAATCTAGTGATTGAAACATATCATTTTAAAAAAATTTTGTAAATTCACCCATAAATATCACCCTATTTAACTTTTTTCATCGTACACTAAAATTCAAAACAACTATCTTTAATCTTTACTTCTTGGTTTTGTTTTAATAAATTTCCTTCAAAAATGCCTGGAGAAACTACAATGATCACCGTATCTTTTTGTGCTTGCTCCAACTTCTTCAAATCTATAATAGCTAACAGTGTCCCTTCTTTTACCTCCTGGTTACTTTCAACCCGTATCTGAAACGGACTTCCTTCGAGTTCAACTGTATCTAAACCCATATGGATCAGTATTTTTCTGCCAGATTCACTTTCGATCGTTATGGCATGTCGGGTAGGAAATATATTATCGATTATTCCTTTAACTGGCGCATGGATATATCCATCATGATTCGTTATAGCGTATCCAACTCCTATCATTTTTGAAGAAAAGACCTCGTCTTTTACTGCTGTTAATGGAATAATTTGACCACTAGCTACAGCTTTTAGAATGTTTCTTGTTTTAAAGAAATGCACTTTTTATCACCTCTACTTTAATGCTGGCCAATATTTTTTGTTTACTTTGATCATTTCATCTAGTATTTTTTTTGCGACTCTGGCATTTGGTACGGTTTGATTCAATGTAAATGCTTGTAAAGCTTTTTGATAAGAACCTTCAAAGTAAGCATCTACTAGTAACTTCTCTGCTGCAACTTGTGCCTCCATCAATCCTTTATGAAAATCACTGATTGGTTTTCTTAGTGTAATTGGCTCCACACCAGTTGCACCAACATATGCCGGTATTTCAACAACTGCATCTGACCGTAGATTCGGAATCGCCCCTTGATTAGGAACGATTAGCATAAAGCGACGACGATCATCATTCAACAAGGAAATAGCTATATCGACGATATATTGTCCATGCTCCCCAAAATTAAAGTTCAATACTTCTTCCACAATACCGCGGCGTATTTTATCAGCCATTTCTTTGGTATTTTTCTCTCGTCCATCCATGACCATATTAGCACGTGTATACTCTTTGTCAGTATGCTCAACGACCATATCAGGATATAAGTAATACTCTAAGTAATTATTCGGGATATTACTTGGAAAATTTTTCGTGATGACTGACATCATTTGAAAGGTTTTTTGCCAAGTTTTGTCTCCTATATTAAAATCGGCGACTTGCATTTCTTTTGTTATTAGTTTTTCAATAATCTCTGGCATAATTTCTCGTTGCAATTCTTTATCATAAATCGATGTATACCAGCCAAAGTGGTTTAAACCATAATACGTAACGATCCAATTCTTACGATCATAACCGTAATTCACTGCAATCGTTTCTTCAATTGAAATAGTCATATCACAGGCATTAATCATTTTTACATTCGGATATTTACGACGAACAGCTTCAGAAACGATCGACTCTGGATTTGTATAATTCAAAATCCATGCTTTGGGGGCATAGTCTTGTATATGATCGACAATTTCCAATAAACCTTTGATTGAGCGCATCCCATAAGCAAATCCTCCGAGTCCACACGTTTCTTGTCCTACTAATCCATGTTTAAGTGGAATCTTTTCGTCCTTTTCTCGCATCTCCAATCCTCCAACACGAATTTGTGAGAAAACAAAATCGCATCCTGTAAAAGCAAGCTTTGGATCATCCGTTGCACGAATGCGAATATTTGAAAAACCTTTTCTTTTCAGCATAAATTTAACAATCAAGTACATATCCATATTTCTTTCTTCATCAATATCATATAAACGTATTTCAGATAATGGCAACCGTTTTTCATTGTTCAAAATGGCTTGAACGATTCCTGGTGTATACGTACTCCCGCCTCCAGCTATAGTGATAATCTGTTTTTTCATCATCATCTTTTCCTTTCTATTCTTCTAATAATTTATTGAATTCTGCCATAACATAAGTCACTTCTAAGCCGATGATAATTTGATAATTTTTTTCAGTTGGTTTAATGATCCCGCTTATCCCTAATTGCTTGATTCGCTGTTCCTCGACCATGGTGGGATCCACTACCTCTACCCGTAGGCGTGTATTACAACTATAGACATCCAGGATATTGGCTTTTCCTCCAAACGCTTGTAGCATTTTTGTTGCCATATATTCATAATTTTTACTTGCTAACCCTAACTCTGTTTCTTCTAAGGTTACTTCATTGCCAAACTCTGCCTTAGCTTCACGTCCTAATGTCTGAATGTTTCTCTTATTGATCAAATAATAAAAAGTAACGTAATACAAGGCAAAAAAGAAAATTCCGATTGGAAGAATCAAAATAGCATTGGTAGCGATTCGAAAATTGATGAGATAATCAACAATACATGCTCCGAATGTAAAACCAATTCGTATATTGAATAAGTAACAGACAATCCCTGCTAAACCGGCAAAAAGTGCATGGATCACGTACAACATAGGAGAAAGAAACATGAAACTAAATTCAACAGGCTCAGTGATATTTGCAATAAATGAAGTTCCTGCACCGCTTCCCATGATTCCTTTGACCATCTCTTTATTTTCTTTATAAGCTGCTTTATAGATAGCTAGACATATAGCTGGTATACCAAACATCATTACTACAAAAAAACCTGATAAAAACAGTCCAGCCTGAGGATCTCCGTTGATAAAGCGTGTCATCTCTCCTCTGAAAACTTCCTTGCTAGGAGATGTATAGCTTCCTAAATCGTAATAAATATACGTATTCAACACATGGTGCAGTCCAAAGGGGATCAGCAAACGATTCAAAAACATAAATATCCCCACACCTAATGCCCCCATATCAACGAGCAGTTTTGCAAAATTATCAATCCCAATTTGGATGAGCGGCCAGATAAAGCCCAAAAAAACAGCTGCGATTGTTTGTAGAATCATCACCATAGTCAATGGGAATTTTTCGCCCGCAAAATAAGAAAAAACTACTGGTAATTTTTGTTCTTTAAAGCGATTATACGTCCATGCCGCTACTAAACCGGAAATAATTCCACCAAAAATCCCCATATTCACTTCTGGGTCCATGATTTCTAAGCCTTTTTTCAAGGTAGCAATCGCTAAAAAACCAGTAAGTGCAGGTATTCCTTTGTCCTTATTTTTGACAAAACCGATTGCAACTCCTATAGCAAATAAGATATCCAAGTTTCCAAAAACGGCATTTCCAGCTGCACCAATTACTGGCATGTTCAGCATATCATCAGCTGATAAACGCATGATCAATCCCGCTAATGGCATCGCTGCAACTGGAAGTAGCATCGCTCTTCCAAGCTTCTGCACATTTGATTTAACATTCATTTTTATTCCTCCTCTATTAAATATCCTCATATGTTACTAACTCAATCAAAGGATCATTTTTCACTTTTTGAGCAAATGCTGAATGAATTAAAAATTCGACTTGGTGGGTACGAGGATACACAAAACTTGAACCATTTAACAATTCCTGATCCAAATACGCTGCGTGACACATGACTTCGATCGTTTTATCTTCTCTCAATATCATGAGTAAACTTGCCAAATATTCTTCCACACTCGTATTGATTTGTCGTTTTTTTTCATCAGTTTCTCCTACGACATCGAAACAAGGCTCAAAATAATCGACATGACGAACTTCATCTTTTCGTTCAAAGTTGCTCCGAACCGGCAAATCATATTTTTTTGCTAATGTAACAACTACCTCCTGATTTTCATCCAAAGTATGAGTATGATGATGACTGTCTAAATGAGTTGGTATGATCCCCGCATGATAAATTTTTTGAATCTGAGCATTCCATTCCTGATACAGTTGATCTTTGTCAATGTTAAATGGATGCTGATAATAAGATAAGGATCTGAACTCTCCGCTTTCGATAAGAGTATCGACAGTTTTGAGGAGTGGTTTGCCACACGTCAATGTTAAATGGACTCCTACACCTAGCCTAGGCATTTCCTTTCTTAGTTTCACAGCATGCTCGAAACCCGGCATATTTGCCATCAATGTAGTTGATGTCAAAATTCCTCGCTGATAAGCATCCATAATCCCATAATTCACACCATGGCTATAGCCAAAATCATCCGAATTAAAAATCACTTTTCCCATTTCATTCTCCTTCTTTTTTCTACTAAAATAGGCGCAACCAAATAATCATAGTCCATTTACTATGTGTCATTTGGTTGCGCCTATAGATAGTTACGCCCTTATTTTAATAGATTCTTGCTAGATGAATTGCCAAATAGATGATTTCATTTTCTTGAATGGCAAGTTGAAATTGCTGTTCGATGATATCTTTAATCTTTAGTGCTGTACAATACGCTTTGCTATGTTTAAATGTTTCAGTAAAAAAACCAATATTTTCTACTGGCGTTTCTTCCTGATAAATCAAGCGTTTAACCAGGAATTTGATATGAACCATTAAGCGATGATAAGTCAGTGATTCTTTATCATAAACGTTTGAATAGGATTTTTCTAGATGGGACAAAATCGTGGTCGTCATTTCTACTATTTTTAAGCTCTTTAAACTATTAGGCTCTCCTAGCTCAGCATTAATGATATGCATAGTGATGAATCCTACTTCATTTGACCCTAACTCGGTTTGATATCGATGATTGATTCGCTCGACCACTTCTACTGCTATATCATATTCATTTGGATAAAGGAATCTCATTTCTGGCAACATAATTGCTGTGACATCTCTATCTTCTCTTTTTCGTTGAATAGCAAAATAAATATGATCTGTCAATGTAATATAGATATTTGAATCTAATGGAGAGGAGATCCTAGCTGTTATCAGTTCAATCACTTCTTCCGCAAAATCCATAAATTCGATTGGAATCTGCGAGACTATCTCACTGAATCGTTTGATCTTTTCTTTAGAATCTAATACAAATAATTTGTCAGCATCCTCAACATCAAATGGCTTACTCACTTTAGCAGAAAAGCCAATCCCTTTCCCCATCGCAATTTTTTCTATTCCATCGTCATCGATCAATACAGCATTATGATTCAGCTTTTTCATCACATACACCGTTAATTCACCTCCTCTATATGATAAAACAAAACAACTTGCAGACTCCTTCATACATATTTTTGTCTCCAAACAATTTTTAAAGACAAAAAACGACCTAAGAAAGAACCCTTTCTTAGGTCGTGCCTAATTGAATAGTAGCACCCTACATAATTTACAAAAATAGTTTAACACATAATAAAAGCGTTATCAATATCTTTTTTACTCGTTTTATGATAATACTTGTATCGAATTGATTTGGAGGTAATTACATAAAAACAAAAAAAATATAGCAACTCTCTATAAGAAAGTTGCTATATTGATAATTATACCGGCGGCCGGGGTCGAACCGGCACGTCCTCAACGGACACTGGATTTTGAGTCCAGCGCGTCTGCCAATTCCGCCACGCCGGCAAATTTAAAAATAATAACTGGGGTAGCTGGATTCGAACCAACGCATGAGGGAGTCAAAGTCCCTTGCCTTACCGCTTGGCTATACCCCAAGAATAAAGGGCGAATGATGGGAATCGAACCCACGAATGCCGGAGCCACAATCCGGTGCGTTAACCACTTCGCCACATTCGCCATCATAAAAGATGTTATTTAATTTCTCAATAAAAAACTAAGATGAAGACATCTTAGTCAATACCGGCGGCCGGGGTCGAACCGGCACGCCCTCAACGGGCACTGGATTTTGAGTCCAGCGCGTCTGCCAATTCCGCCACGCCGGCAAGTTGATTTATTAGTACTAAGGCGGTAACCGGATTTGAACCGGTGATGAAGGTTTTGCAGACCTCTGCCTTACCACTTGGCTATACCGCCATTATACTATTATCAATCTATAAAATAAAGAATAAA